>CAILMI010000070.1 GCA_903835255.1 uncultured Verrucomicrobia subdivision 3 bacterium | reverse complement strand
GGGCCACCGTGTGGGATTCGCCCGCGGCGATGGCGATGGCATTGGTCAATCCGGCCGGCGCATTTGTCTGACCGCTCGTATTGAGCCCCCAGGCCAGAACCGTCCCGTTGGAGCGCAGCGCTGCGGTGTGATTGCCTCCCGCAGCGACGGCGATGGCATTGGTCAAGGCGCCCGGCACATTCGTCTGTCCGTAGCCGTTGAAGCCCCACGCTGCCACGGTTCCATTTCCCCGCAATGCCACGGTGTGGAAATATCCCGCCGCAAGGGCGATGCAGTTGGTCAATCCGGGGGGCACGTTTGTTTGGCCATCAGCATTCTCGCCCCAGGCCACCACTGTTCCGCTGGAGCGCAGGGCGGCTGTGAATTGAAACCCCGCGGCAATGGCCGTCGCAGTGGTCAGTCCCGGAGGCACATTGGTCTGTCCGCTGCCATTGGCGCCCCACGCCGCCACCGTTCCATCCGTCCGCAGGGCGACGGTGTGTTGATAGCCGGCCGCGACGGACACCGCGTTGCTTAAGGTTGCGGGCATGTCGATCTGGCCGCCGCTGTTGTCACCCCAGCCGGTGACCGTGTCCGCTGTGGCCTTGGTTATTCCCAACAAGAGCAGCAGGGCCAGAAAGTAAAAGAAACCTGCCCGGGAAAACCGGCAGCCCCGGCGGAAGCCTGCAAACGGGGGCAGGGAAGGGGGCAATGTTCCCGGCGTTCTGATGCGCTGAATTCTCATCCGGCTAGGGAGTTGGGCGGGAAGTTTCGGGAGAATCAGGGGCATTATGGGTTGCGGCATGTTCGCGATCTTTCCATTCCTGCCGGTCCAGAAGTTTCCCCGACCGTAAATGGGCTTCAACCCTCACAAACCCGCTCGGATAATAGGAGCGGGAGAGCCCGTCGGGTTCGCCCTCGCTCATCTCCATCTCTTCCACCAGGGCGCCCTGTTCATCCCAGCGCCGGAAGACGCCCTCCAGCTTGCCGTGGACGATCTTGACCTCGGATAACTTCCGCCCGTTGGGATGCCATTTAAGCCTGATGCCGTGGGAGGTCCCGTTGGAAAAATATTCTTCCACCTGCTGCTGTCCATTCGTGTAAAATCCGGATGACAGCCCCTCCAACCGCCCATTGGAAACCGTTGAACAGGAGCGCCGGGAGCCGTCGTCGTAACTGTCAATCAGCAGCCCGGTGAAGGCATTGCTTTGTCCGGGCACAAACCATAATCCTGCCCGCTGCTCCATTTTGGACTGCGCCATTTCAAGGGGCTGCTGCAGGGAAGCCGGCGGGCGGCGCAGCGCCCAAAATAGGATTAATACGGCCAGCGCCAGCAGCGTGAGTCCCCAAAAAAAACGCCTTCGCCGGAGGGCTTCCAACGAGGGGTGACGGGAGGGAATCATGAAGCCCGGCCAGATTATTGGACCAGAACCTTGTAGAACACCGGCCCGGTTTCAGAAAGGGAGGGTGCTGCGGGGGCCACCCGCAGCGGGCGAATGTCCGTTGCCACATAATTTTGGCGGAGGGCGGCATCCGTTCCATCGGCGGGAACCGTAAAATTCACCGGGATCCATGTCTTCATATCGGACGAGCTGTATAAGGTATAGGTTCTCGGGTTGACGACTGTGAACTCCACCTCCGGCCGGCCGCTCGCCCCCACCAAGATGTCCAGCTTGAATCCGTCTGCAGGGTCAAAAGCGTAGGTGCCGGCGAGATACTCATTCAAATTGCTGATGCCGTCCCCGTCTGCATCGTCGTTGGGGCCCGTCTTGGCGTTATTGCCCAAAATGCTTTTTAAAAGCCGCTGCCAAGCATCGGGGATTCCGTCCCCGTCGGCATCTTCGCCCAGGGTCAGGTCGATGCGGGTGCTCTTGGCTGGCTCCCCCAGGGTGGCGTAGTTCCCTGTCATCTGAAGGGGAAGATAGATGGCGGAGCCAATCTTGACCTGGATGCGAAACGGGGCCGCCGGCTTCAGGGCGGTCGGCTTGTAGGCATCGGCTGCGGTGCCGGAGTCAATCGCCACGGTCAGCTGATAGTTCACACCGGGTTCAAGGGCGGGATCAATGTTCCCGGTGATCTGCACGCCGGAGCTGCTGGTGAAAAGAATCTGCGCGGTAGTCTGGGTGAGGGGCTCCCCGTATTCATTGCGCACCGTGCCATAGATGCGGTGGGACGGGGCGGGCGGGAATGCCAGCCCGGCGTCGGGGCACAGCAGGGCGGCCGCCGCCAAAGCGGGCAACCCCCAGGCTGAAAAATGTAAGCAGGTTCTCATAGGGAAATCGGATGCGGCCAAGGGTTCAGTTGCCGGAATAGGAGTAGGTCACAAAATGGAGTTTGATGTCCGTGACCGTCTTGATGAAGCGCTCCAGGCCCTCATCCGGGTTGTTCAGGAGATTTTTACCCGGGATGACCAGTTTCCAATGGCTGTTCCAGGCGGAGCGGCCGATGAGCCGGTTGTTGGTGTATTGGGAGCGCTGCAGGCCGCCGGTCTGGGTGTAAAGGCTGGTGCTGAAGCAGGAGGCGCTCGGCACGGGCCGGAAAGACTGATGTTTGCGCACGGTGAAAATCGGCTCGCTCAGGGAGTCCGCCGACTGATAAAAGCCGCCGCTGGAAAGGATGGACGCGCTGATGTTGAAGGGCATCGGGACCGCAATATCCAGGACATTCCAGCTGCGAATCGTGCTGGCATCACCCAGAGGCGGACTGCGCATGGAATCCTCGCCGACAGGAATGAGGTAGACGTAGGGGGTGGCCATGAGCCCCAGGGTGTCCAGGTACCAGGAGTTGGGGTCCGAGGGCGAGGCGCCCCCGCTGCTGCTATTGGCGGAGGGCGCATCCATGCCGTGATACCCTTCCAGCGCGACGCCGGCGGCGAAAATCTTGGTGGCGAAGGAGGCGGAGTTGAATGCATGATCGCCAGCCGTCCCCGGGTTGCCAAACAGGTTGTAGCCATCGGCAATGGTGGTGCTGAATTCCAGCACAATGCCAGGAACAGGCGTGCCATCCTTGGGATCAATCTGCATGCAATAGCGCGCCACATCCGGGTCCGAGAGGATGTCCGTCTTGCGGGCCTGTTGCAGGACATCCTGCCAGTTGGAATTGCCGTTGGTGGTGGGTAGGATGCGGAACTTCTCGGTGCGGAGCGAGGCGGTGGTGCCATAGGCGTCCGGGTTGTTGAAGCCCAGCCGGCCCTTGAGCACATCCCAGTCGGCTTTCATCTCCGCCAGCGCGCTGGAAAGGCCGGGATCGCCGGTGCTGCTGCCCGCGTATTGCGGCTCGCCATTCTGGATCACTCCCAGGGCGCGCGCGCTGATGATGCGGTTGATGAAGCTGCGCCCGGCATCGGAGTTGAGCAGGCCTGTTTCATAGTCATAGGCGTTTGCCGCCAGTAACGAGTAGCGGGCCGCCAAGTCGAAGAGCGTCTTGTAGCGCTCCAGCTTCTCGTTGCGAAACACACGGAAAGCGGCGTCGCGGCTGCGGTAGCCCTGGATGATGGCCGACACCCTCTGCCGCTCCACTTGGCGCACCGCTATAAGGCGGTCGCCCTCGGCTGCCAAAGCGCGGTAATCGTTCTGGGCCTGATCCAGCTCCTGCAGTTTATGGTTGACGGTGTAGAGCGTCTGCTGGAGTTCCACTAGCGTTGCATCTAATTCCAGCACCTGCTGCTTGTGTATAGTATTGTAAATAATGGGCTGATCGAAAAAAGCTGCACGGATGGCGGTGTAACCTTCCAGTGAATTTTTAAATGTTGCCGTTGAAAAATTTTTTAAGAATATCGCTGTTTTTTGAAATATACCTATGTCTTTTTTAGCCTCTTCTAATGATGCCGCAGCAGGGGATGTTAGATCGCCACCAGATGAAGTGCCCACCACTGTGCTGTCTGGAATTCCTTCCTTAGCAACATCAATTTGATCTTTAGCAGTTTCAGTTGCAATTGTGAGTGTTTCTTTTCCCATTTCTGATGCTAATAAATAATTGTTTAATAAAATTTTGAGTATGGCTTCTTCTTTATTGAAATTGATTAACCAAAAATCTTTTTCCAAAACCGATTTGAAATAATCAATGGATCGGTCCAGTTTTCTCTTCAACGCCTCGTGACCAGAGAGCGCTCCCAAAGCGGAGTTTCTGGCCAGCTGGATTCGTGCAATAGCTTTTTGGATTTTACCGGGCGAGGCGCGCCTTCCAACCCAGCTTATCGGTTTTAAAAAGTCTCCGGAAGAATCCAATGTGAAACGTATGTACTGAGTATTTTCGAGATAGCTCGAACCCGTGGAATGATGTTCAAACCATTGCTGGCTTTCGAAGTAGTTCTTAATGCTGATAAGATCAATTTTTTTAATATTTAATGAATAGTCAGGCAGGTTGGCCGTCGCAAAGTTTTCGGCGGTCACATAGAACCCGAAGTCATGCTTATCGCCGGATTCGTATTTTTTATTAAAGTCCTGAATATCCAAACGGAACGTCTGCGGCTCGGTGTTGGTGAGAAGCCCTGGGAATGTGAGCTGGGGTGTGTCGGTATACGGATAGTGGATCAAGTCTGGTCCGGCATAGCCCTGCTTGTAAGTTTTGCCGGGCCCAATGTCGTCGGTATAAGGGGTGCCGTAGAGTTCAATGAGCTGGTTGGTGAACGCCTGTTCCTGGCTGAGCAGGCTCGCCCGCACTCCGGCCAGGGAATCCTGCTCGGAACGCATCAGCTGGGTGACATTCTTGGCATCGTCAAAGGCGGCCACCGCATTATTCAGGGTCGCCTTGGCCCGGGTGTAGATCTGCTCGAAATGGGTTCCATTGGCGCCGCCCACCACTTGGTTGGGATCGATGTCCAGCGCCACGCTTCCGGAGGGCAATCCCAGCGGCGTCAGTCCGCCTTCCGCATTGTCCATGGCTGTCTGCAGATCGCGCAGCTGAGTGGCTAGCTCAATCAGTTCCGGCACAGTGCTGCGGTCGATCTGTTGAATGCTGCCGGCGTGGTCAGGATTCGGGTCGTGGTCAGGAACAATGGCGTTGCCCACCAGCCAGTTCAGCAGCTGACCTTGGCCGATGCGGCTGGCCCAGTGATCCAGAGCCCAGTATCGGGCCGGATGCACGGTGGCTTCGGTGAGGTCGGTGTAGCTCCGCTGGGCATTGACCTGAACTGTCCGGAAATTGCCCCAGCCGGTCGTGTGGTCCGGCTGGTAATCCTTGCGCCAGGTCAGGTCGAAAATCTGGCGCCCGGCCCGGCCCGCCGCTGCCGCTGCCGCGGCAAACTTGCGTTCGTCCTGATAGTCCACCGACACCGGCTGGCCCAGCACGCTCACGGATTCCGAACGCGGCACCCAGTCAAAATTAGGATTGAGCAGCAGTGAGTAATAGCCCTTGAGCGCGGTCAGGTAATGGCCGTAGGCATCGCCATGTCCCATGGGGAAGAGGCGGGCAGCATCCTCCGCGTTGACCACGCCGTCGTAGTTCTGGTCGAGGATGTTGTAGTTCAGGGCGTAGATGACCTCGCCGGCGTCGATGCCGCGCGTGTAATTCCAGACCAGCCGATTGTAGACCGGCGCGGTCTCCACCCCGGGCAGCAGGGAATCGGGCCTGCCTCGGATCAAGGCCAGTTCCTCCTCAAGAAGGGATGGCTCCTGTCCCTTGAAGGCAAATAGGGCGGTGGCGATGCTGCCATAGGTCCGGTCTGCCGTTCCGATGCCAATGGTGGGGTTGGCGGCATCTGCCCAGGCCTCATTGCCCACCATCATGTAGAGGTCATTCAAGTAGCCCGCCGCCAGCAGCAGGGCGTCATTGGCAGGGCCGTAGTTATATCCGCTATCGATGCTCAGCATGCGGCCGCGCCGCAGCACGGTCTCGTAAATCTCGATCAGGCCATAGTTGTTGAGAGTATCCAGATTCAGGGACACATCGCCCTCCCAGCGGTGCCCGGCTTGGGTGAGGATGCTCGAATCGGTGTTCACCGGGTTGTTGATCAGGTCCTTGGTGCGCTGGTTGAAGGGGTTGATTCCCGCCACCACGCGCTTGATCCAGCCCTCGGCCAGCTGCGGCTCCGTCCACGCTGACCAGTTGGTGGCCGTGTCGGATGTGGCCGGGCTATAAAACGGGTGCGCCGGATTGATGGGCCGGTAGCGCAGGGTCAGGTAATTATCGCCTAGCACCTCGATGCCTGCCCCGCCCAGCGTGTAACGCGGCAGATTCGGGGCGATGGGCGTCAGCGACCGATAGGCGGACATGGTGGCGTCCTTGGAGGGCGGCAGCCCATCTACCGGCGCAGCTATTTTCCACTGATATTCATACTCCGTAAAGCGTCCCGCTAAATCGGGCGTGTGCTGGAAGCTGATCAGCTCGCTGAGCGGATTCTCGGCGGGAATCACTTTAATTTCCCCGGAATACAGTGATCCGCCCACCTTCAGGATATGCAGCGCCACAGGATCGCCGGGCTGCGTAAACGCATTGCCGCCCGACTCAATCAGCGTGATATAACCGCTGCCTGGGCCGGTGGCGCTCAGGGCGCAGGAATCCTTGGCCACATTGTCGCTCGTGATCTCAGCCAGATTCCCCACGCCCACCGACACCGTCTGGCCGGCATCGGCAACATAGGTCCCCGGCACAGCCGGGTTTTCGTGAAATGTCTCGACCTGTGTGGCCAGACCATTGATGGCGGCTACCCATTTCGGCCGGTTCGCGGCGTCGGTGGACGGACACACGTCCCAGGCATTCGTCAAATCGGAGCCCCGCAGCACGTTCAGCAGCAGGTAATCCTGTCCCACGGTTTCATCCTTGAATTCCCCCTTGAGCACCAGGCTGCCTTTGCCGCCGCGGTTGGGGTCAAAATAGAAACGCTTGGCCAGATGGGGCGGGAGGTTGGGAAAATACACCTTACCTTGATAGGTCTCCGTGCGCACGCTGGTAGGTAAGGCGGCTAGATCGTAATTGGTGAGCGGTGCGGTTTTTTCCCGGGTCGGGTCATACAACACCACCGAGGCGCCGTTGGTGCTATTGATATTGGCGGCGATGGATTGCTGATAGAGCACCTGGGCGGTCTTCCAATCGCCAACGCCGGGCAATCCGTCCACCGGCTTCACCAGGGTCTGACCGTAGGGCATGCTCAGCAGCGGCTGTCCGCCGTCGCTCACCGGCCAGACCGGTCGGTACACAATTTTTAGGGCGCCGATGCCCTTCTCCGAGGGATCCCCCACGTAGGTCCCGGTGCCGTCCAGCGGCCTCAGATAGGGCACGATGCTGCCGACAGCGGGCGGGTTAGCCAGCCCCGGCCAAGCAAAGCTCTCCTCGGTGCGATAATAATACTGCATGGCAAAGCTGTTCGAGGGGTTGGCCGACACCGCTAGGCAAGGGGCCCGGTTCGAAAAAGTGACAATGCTGCCGGTGTAGAAATTGGTGCTTTGAATCATGAGCGGGCCCTGCGCCACAATCGATCCACTGGCCCGCACTTGGAGCACCAGCGTATTGCTGACGCGGCTGCCGTCATAGAGATCGCTGATCACAAGCCGAATCGTATTGGTGGCCGCATTGGTTGGAGTCCCCGTCAGGGACAATCCATTGATCGCCAACCCCGGGGGCAGGGCTGAGAGGCTCGTCAGCGCCAGATTCTCGGCCGGACGCGAGGCGTGCAGCGTTAGGGCAAAGGGCTGGTTGATAACAGCCACTGCGTTGGACAAATTATTGAAATTGGTGGTGCCGTTCACATAAGTTCCTGCACGCAGTGCGGGCCACCCCGCATGGGGACCGCGGTAGGCCCAGTAACTATGTTTCCGGTCTTCATAGGTAAAGTGGTCGTAGTTTTTAAAAGGGCCCGCCGGACTCGTAGCCGGGTTCCAGCCGCTGGGCCAGTCGCCGGATCCCGCCGCAAATTCCGTGTTGTAATTGGTCGCTGCATCCCCGCTGCCTTCCACCGGCTGACCCAGCAGGGGCAAGGGCATGGGCGGTTGCAGTTTCTGTCCGGCTTCAATGAGATAATCAAAGACATATCCCGCTGAGGGTTTTTCCCGCAAAACTTTGAAGAGGGACATAGAAGGACGCCCGTCCGTGTCGGCGTATTGAAGCAACACGAAGGGGGCGGATGAATAGGTGGCTGCGTTGGTCAGGTTCAGGTCGTCCCGGGTGGCGTACACCGTGCCGGCATCTATAATGGCATGCTCCTCATTGGGATTGTAGCCGGTCTCGCCCCGGGTGTTCTGGCTGTAGAGGGTCCCCAGATTTTCCGGGTAGAGCAGTGTGCCGCTGCCCAGCTTGCTGGCTAAGACGATTTCGCGGCTGTCCGTGGGCCATTGAACGGTGTAACGGCCGAGGGCGGATGGCCAGTAAACCGTGGCAAAGCCCTGGTTGGTGTTCGCCCCGTTGGACCGGAACCACCAGACTTCCAAAATGTTGTTCCCTGGAATGGCATTGACGGGAATGATCGAGCTTTTGTTGGCGACCTCAAACCCCGCCGTCAGGGGATCCTCATACGCGCCCGGATTATATGAGATGCCCGCCAGGGGATTAATGTGCCCGGCCAGATACGCCGTCCCGCTGTTGCCCGTTTCACCGGACGGGGCATTGAGGCGCTGCCCCACATTTGCCGTGGCGTTCACCACCCGCGGCGTGCTCAGGCTGTCAGGAATGTTCAGGGTTTGATTGGTGGGATTCCATCCGTCCAATCCGGCGGCCACGGGGTTGCCGGTATAATTGTCGGAGTAGGCGCCCGCCTTGAGGTTGCCGTCCAGCCAGGACAGCACCCGTTCAAAGCGCACCGTGTTGCCCGATGAATAGTGCAAGAGGGCGCGGTGCAGGGGATGCCACGGATCCAGAAAAGTGTAATAGGCGTAAGTCTCCGTCAATCCTCCGCGAGGATGGTCCAAGAAATCTTGATAATCGAGGGTGGGCACATTGGCGGTCGGCAGCGGAACTGCCGTTAGCTTCGCCTCCTCCTCGGTGCTCACTTGGGGGCGGAGGTAATGACTGTAGCGGGCGGGATCCGTGGGCCAGCGGAAACGATACCGGCCCAATGAAGCGGGCCATTGCAACCCGGCCACGCCGGTTTCCATCCAATAAACAAAATAATCGTTCTCATTCACCGTCTCTCGCGTGGCATAAAGGGTGAGTTCCGAGCCGGAATACTGCTGCAGAACATACGTGGTGCCGTTCTCATTGGGAATCGGGCCTGCGGCCAGGGTGTCCACGGTACCGGGGGCGGGCGGGGTGACCACCTCGCCCAGTTCGATCGTGACATCCTCCGGGTTCGCCCGCTTGTAAACATCCACGATTTCAATGCCCAGCTGCTTTCCAGACAAGTCAATCAATTCCACCAGCACCCGGCCTTCGACATTGTAGGCATAAATCTGGTGGGTTGTGGCATCGTACCAGAGAGTTTGCTTTTTCTCATAGGCACCGGGCTTGACGTACTCGCCGGGAGCGACATAAGGGGTCGCCACGGTTTCTGGGAAGACCGTGTTATGAACCACTTTCACCGCCCCAATGCGCCCGCTGGGAACTGAGATCGGCTTTCCCATCGTGCTGAAGCTGTTTTCAGTCCAATACATCTTCCGGGGCGTTTGCGCCGTGGACCCAGACACCACATAGCTGGCGGTGTAAACGCGGTAGTAGTTTCCATCTTTGAGGTAATAGGCGGAAGCGTTGGTGGAGAAATCAGACGGCTGCGTGCTGGTGTACGCTTTTGTGAGCCATTGCATCATCAGCGGACCGCTCTGGATGGCATATACTATTTGGGCCGATTCGCTGTAGTAAAAACCATTGGTGTAGGTAGCCAGGTAAGGTTTTGACTGCCAGTAATCGGCCGGGGAATTGCTCAAGGAAATCCCGTTCAAATCCGTTACCGGCACGGAAATCACGCTGCCAAAGTCCAGGGTGGATAGACGGGAAAAGTAGGGGGAGGCGATTTGGCCCCGGCGCAATACCATCAGCACGTTCGTGCCTTCCCGGGCGCACGGCAGATACATTTGATTGGCCACGATTCCTGAAAAAGCATTGGTGCCCTTGAGGTAAACTGAATTGCTGGCAGACAGCCAGTTATTGGATGTGAGGCCCGGCACGCCGCCCAGGGACTGAAAGTATCTAAATTGATTTGTAGTGGGCACCAATAAAGATCCTAAGGAAGAATTGGTCAGCGGCTGGCGGCCATCGGAGCCCGCGGGCGAGTTGCTCACGGAAGAAATAGGGACCCCGCGCGTGGACTGGTAGTTCCACTGAACACTCAACTGATCGAGAGCTAGCGGCAATGACTGGGCGCGCAACGCGCCGGCCCATGCCAGCAGGCCGATGATCAGCCCCACAAGAGGGAAGTGTCGATTCATAATGAACGAAGAGTGGCCCTGCGGGGCGTGTCCTTAAAGGATCGGCCCCAGGAGGTATTCTCTTTTTCTCGAAGGCGCGCAGCGCTGTCTGCCGTGGCTGATTGCATGAATGCTATTTTAAAGGGCTTATTTAGAGGGGTTCGCCATCGGCGGCAGGGACGTCTGCGGCGCCGGAGTCAGGTGCTGCTCAATGGCCGTGAGCCGTGCCTCCACCGACTGCTGGAGGGCTGCCAGTTCTTGCCGGAGCCGGGTATTTTCCGCCTGTAAACTTTGAATCTCCTCGTCTTTTTCCCGCTTGATCTGCTGGGTGGCGGAGACGTTGAGCATGGCAATGGCATCGTAGTCCACATCATGAAAATCAGGCACTTCCCGGCCGTACACGAAGGCTTTCTCAGCGCCCGGTTTCAATGTCGTGCGGAAGGAGTCGGCGCGCACTTCCAGCACATCCTCGGTCGAGTCGGCGTCGGGAGTGATCAGGCGCACCCGCTCGCCTGGCTTGAGATCTGTGGCCAGCTGCACCCATCCGTCCCTGACCTCCGCATTGGTATAAATATCCGGCACCACTCCCTTGTGCTGGTTCACCGCCTGGGGGAAAACCGTCTCCACCTGCTGCGCAATCACCTTCTTCTGCGGTGCAGCGCTGTTGGCGACCGTGTCCTTGAATCGAAAGTCAGTGATCTGGATCTCCATCAGGATGTCCAAATCTTGGGCGGAATCCGTTGGGTGCAGATCGGTTTTAATCCGGACATCCGAGTCAACGTCAAATTCGGTGGCGAGGATATGTCCCCAAGCGTGAATGGCGAGCGGCACGTCGGTGCGGGCAAAATTTCCAGTCGTCACCGAGGAGGTGCTAAGCCGCCCATAAGACGTAAAAGTTCTTGTGACGCCTCCAACATTGAGAACGGCATCTGCTGGGGCGCCGCCTATCTGAACATACCCACTGCTGGACATGTAAAGAGTCGTTACAGACGAATTATTTCGAATACAAAACCCACTGGTGCCGTAATTGATATAGGTTCCATTCTCAGCTCGAGGCCAAAATGCGGGCTCATTGCCGCCAGCAGTGTTTTTTCCCCAGATAGCAACATTATTATAAAAAAGCTCCGACCCGGTCACGTTTGCATACGTGATCGTTGATGACCCCGCTGACAGGGCACCAGAGACGGTTGCGGACCCCGTGGACAGGGCGCCGGAGACGGTTGCGGACCCCGTGGACAGGGCGCCGGAGACGGTTGCGGACCCCGTGGACAGGGCGCCGGAGACGGTTGCCGACCCTGCCGAAAGGGCGTTCGTGACGGTTGCGGACCCCGTTGAGAGCGCGCCCGAAACGTTCGCCGATCCCGTCACCGTCAAGTTGGTCGTGCGCAATGCTGTGATATAGGCATTGCCGGTGTTGGTCAGGGTGGTGGATTGCAGGACGCCATCCACCGTCAGGTTGGCATTGATAAATTGGCTGGCGGCAAAAGAGTTGTTGGTGTTGCGCAAGGCCACGTTGGCGCTGAGCCTCGCATCCGGGATGGTGCCGGTGGTCAGTGCGGTGCCATCCACTTCCCGGGCGCGCTTGGCCAGAAAGGCGTAGGGCGTGGAGAGCAGACGGAGGCGCGGAACAATGGAGGCATCCGCGCCGCCTGAGCCGATGCCTTTGACGGTGATGGCGACCCAGCGATCGGAGGCCGTGCTGTTGGTGAAGAGGGTTGAAAGGTCGCCATGAAGGGATTGGCTGGAGGATGTGCCCTCACCCAATAGCACGCTGAAATTACCCCGATCCACCGTCACGGTCTGCTGCTCGTTCCAAAGCAGGGTTCCCGCGTTGGCGTCATTGTAAATGCTAAAGACAATGTCGTAGTTTTTGGGCGCATTGGTGGCCAGCGGGAAGCCGTTGGCGTCGGTCAGGTAGCCCTGATACGTCATGCGCTCGGGGGGATTGAACGTGGCCTGAGCTAGTGCCCGGGGCGCCGCACCCGGGAGAGCCAGGGCCAGAACCAGCGCGCCAAGCACGTGGCGCGCGGCATCTTTAAACGTGAGGGTGTTTTTTGATTTCATAGGGGTTTTAAAGTGTGTGGAGAGGCTGACGTTTTTACGGTTCCGTTAAATCGATCGAACGGCTTTCCTTCGCCGGTTAAGGCCGTCGTACCGCAGGTCATTAGTTTGAGAAGGGGTAGAATGTTCATGGCGCCCGGGTGAGAATAGGAGTGTCGCTCAGCCGGTTCAGGCTGAAAGTGCCGGCCATGCGAAAGGTGCGGCTCGCGCCGCCCAAGCCCTCAACCGTGACGGTCTCGGCATAGACGCCGTTGAAGGTGAGGCCTGCGGATACCAGGCTGGAAAAATCGTTCCCCGGCGCGTTGACTGTCAGGCGGATGTCCCGGCGGAGAGTGTAGGATTCCGCGCCCGGCGCCAGCGCCTTTTTAAAGGTGGCATCCAGATTGTCATGGTCCGGGTGGAAGGTGTGCAGGAAGGGGTTGGACACCTGGTCATCGTAGGCGGTCGTCACGGTGGCGGTCCGGGTTTGATTCGGTCCCAGCAGGCCGTTAAACAACCAAGTCTTGTTGGTGGGAGACCACGGCAGGTGGACGGCGGTCATCCTCCGGGCACTCTCTAGGTAGCCCGGATGCAGCAGGGACTCATCGGGGGTAATCACGAAATTGGTGTCGCCGTCCAGGCCGTAATAGACCTGCTGCAGGAGAACAGCCCCGCCCGAGTTTGGATTGTGAATCAGGAGACGCAGGGGGGCAGGGAAGGGCAGGTCGCCGAGATTGGTATTGATCCCGCTGACGGCGTAACTGGAGTTGGTGGTGTAGGTGACCGTGGCCGTCACCACATTGGTGGGCTGGGTGTAATAGCTAAAAGTGATATTCGTAGAGAGCGCGCTGTTCGGGCCATTCGTGATCGATGCCCCCCTGTTGCTGGTTGCCAGATTGGTGGTGCTGCCGGTGGCATTGGTCACAGCACCAGAGACCGTGAACAGATTGGTGATCTGGTAGGTATTGGTTTGCAAGGTCGTGATGGTAGTGCTCACGCCTGCCATCTGGTTGGTGATCATATAGACCACCATCCAGGACGCTCCATTGGTGACGACATAAACCGGCTGGGAAGTCGGATAGGCATTGGTGACGACAGTTAAACTCCCGGTGCGGTTTGTGACCCAATAATTTGTGGCATTCCCAGAGGACGTGCTGGTAACGGTGAAGTTATTGTAATTCGTGCTGACCACCCAATAAGCCAGATTGGTGATGATGGACGTGTTTGTGCTGCTGACGGGGCCGGAGACGGCAAACGTGGTGACCGGATCCAAAAAGATTCCGTTCGTAGTCAGGGTGTTGGTCTGATACGTGGCGGTGACGATCAGATTGGTGACGCGGACCGGGGTATTATTGCTGGCGATGCCGGTCAGGCTATAGGCGACCACGGTCTGGAGCGAGTTGGTGGACGCGCTGCTCGAAATATTGGTGGACGCGCTGTATTGCCAGACCAGCGTGCTGCCCGAATAATAAAAATTAGTGGCGGTGGTGGTGACGACCGTGTTTGTGGTCAGGCCGATGGTGTGCGTGGTGTTGGTCCCCAATACCCCGGCGTTGGTGATGGCCACGGGATTGGTGCTGGAATAGACATTGACCACCTGATTGCTGACGTTGAAATAATCGGCCGCCGTATTGGAGGAAAAATTACTGTAGACGGAAAGATTGGTGGCGCTCAACACGGCGGCGTTGGTGGTGTAGGTGGTGTTAGTGACAACGGCATATTGGTAGGATCCGTTTTCATTGACGGCGTAAGTCTTAAGATACTGGCCCACTTGGGTGATGCTGGCATTGCCGCCCCAGAGTCCGGCCCGGGATCCAGCCACGGCGCTGACGGGGACGTCCACCTGCGAATAGCCTAATGAATCGGTAAAACGCAGAATTCCCGCCAGCAGTGTCCCCGGATTACTAGTGATGGCGTAACGATTGAGGCCTAGCACCACTTCCATTTCCGACCCGGCCAACCCCCGCGCGGCCAGCCCGTAGGTAAGCGTGCCGCCCGCTGGCAGCTCGGTATGGCTGTAAGTGAGATTCGATAGATTAATGGATCCCCGGACCAGCAAGGGAGGCACGGACACGATATTACTTTGGCCGGAAGGCGGCGCCTCGGAACCCACGAGCCGCAGGGTCACGCTCATGTTGTTGGTGGTCAGATTTTTTAGGCGAAAGGTGCGCGTGCTCAAGTTGTCCTTAAATTGCACGCCGGTATCGCCGCCCAGCATCACTTCAAAGGGGCCAAAATAGCGGTTGAACACCGTGCCCGAGCGTATCCAATAGGCCTGCCCGCGCTTGACCGGGGTGAGCCGAAACAAAGGCGAGGGCAACAGCGCCGGATTGTAAAGCCCCAGGTCGCCGCCCTTGTACCAATAAATTTCCGGCACGGCCGATTGAAGTTCGGGCGCTTGCGCTAGAAACGCATCAAATTTAGGGGGCGCGACCGGCACCGTGGGGAAACCAATCAGGTTCAGCCCGGAAACCGTCCAGTCCGTCAAGGGTGCCACGGGCTGCCCCATCAGATTCCAGGTGTAACCATTCGCGCCGGCGCTGACACGGACCAGATATGCCCGGTTGCCGCTAACCCGCTGCAGGGCGTTGTTATTTCCCCCGCGCACCCAGCTGGTCCATTCCGTGCCCGCGGTGGGATCCAGTGGCGTATCGGTCAACTGCGATAGGGAAGGGGGGTTCCACCGCCAAATTTCCTGGATGGAATTGTTGGTGTCCGCTCCAATCTGCTGGTCCAGCACATCGTAAGAGGCGTCCACATGCAGGAAAACAGCATTCCAGCCGTTGGTCAGCGACAGGGACTGGGTCTGCCACTGAGCCTGAGACAACGGAGTCATCGCCATAAGCAGGGCCCCTATCAGCAGCGGCCCGAAGCTCCGTGCCGGGATCCAGCGAAAAACGCGCTGGAGAAGAACGCGCTGGCCTCGACGTCCAGCCGGCAAAAAATTCCGCAGCCAAAAACGGAACGGAGTGGGGATAATAAACTCGGTTTTATTGGCTGCAATCATGGGTGGGAAAATAAGGATGCGCCAAAAATGTTTTTTTAAAAAAAGACTCAAAAATTTAGCAATTACTTAAAGTTTGGGTCAATGTTTTTTTGTAGAAAGTTATGAGCCCATAACCCTAATAGGGTTTCATGGATTTAAGGTAAATCTCCCCTTAATAGGATGATTTACCCTCTGCGCTCATGTTCTGGGTGGGGCTCATCAAATTGTTTTCCTTACTGAACAGATTGCGCTATGTTCTGTCGAAGTTTTCAAAATCATCATGTTGCATTTCAATTTTAAAGCGCGCGCTATTTTCGTGTCGGGCCTCCTGCTGGCCAGCCTCATTAGCAGCCTCATCGCCAATCCCGCCGCCGCGCCAAAAGGGCCCGCCCCGCTCACCCCTGGCCCCAACGACGCCCGCATCGCTTATGTCACCGCCCGACTCCTGGAGGAGTTCCATTATTCACAGCAGCCACTGGACCGTGAGAGTTCCGAACGGTTTCTGGACGGCTATCTCGCGGCGCTGGATCCGCGCCGCGAGAATTTCCTGCAGTCGGACATCGACTCCTTTGCCCATTACCGCACCAATCTGGATAAGCTCACCGTCACCCCCAAGGGCGTCTCCGACCTCACGCCCGCGTTTGAAATTTACCAGCGGTTCGTGGAGCGCCTTCGCCAGCACAACGCCTATGTGGAAACCCTTTTAAAACAGGAGAAATTCAAGTTCTCCGGCAGCGACCGGATTACGAACGACCGCCGGCAGGCGCCGTATCCCAAGAATCTGGACGAGGCCCAGCGACTCTGGCGCCAACAGCTGCGCTACCAGTTCTTGCAGGAAAAATTGAGCCGCGAACTGTCCGCGACCAACGAGGCCGTCATTCCCCTGCCTAAAACGGCGCCCACGGAAATTGCGGAAACCCTGGCGCGGCATTACCGCTGGAACTTCCACCGGGCCACCAACTGGGATAGCACCGACGTCCTGCAGGCCTATCTCAACGCGCTGGGCCACGCCTACGACCCGCACACGGATTATTTCAACACGGAACACGCGCAGGATTTCTCTATCAATATGAGCTTGTCCCTCTTTGGCATTGGCGCGCAACTTTCTGAGGACGACGGCTATTGCACCATCAGCCGCGTGCTGCACGGGGGGCCTGCCGACAAGAGCGGGCAGCTGCAGGAAAAGGACCGCATCCTCGCCGTGGCCCAAGGCACCAATGCGCCGGTAGATGTGGTGGACCGGGAGCTCGGCAAAGTCGTCCAGCTCATCCGGGGAGCCAAAGGTACGGAAGTCCGGCTCACCATCAGCCCCGCAGAGGACCGGGCGAAGCGCCGCGTGGTGACGCTCACTCGGGATGAAATCAAGCTCGAAGACCAGGAGGCCAAGGCCAAACTCATCGAACTACCCGACGCCCGCGGCGGCACCCGCCGGATCGGCGTTATCGACCTGCCCTCGTTTTACGCCACCATTGACCTGCCCGGCAGCTCGAACCATTCCGCCAAAAGCACCACGACTGATGTCGCCAAGCTCGTGAAAAAACTGGAGCAGGAAAAGGTGGATGGGATCATCCTGGATTTGCGGAGCAACCCCGGCGGATCGCTGGAGGAAGCCATCAAATTCACTGGCCTGTTCATCAAGGACGGACCGGTTGTTCTGGCCCGCTCGCCCGACGGCAAGGTGACCGTGGACTCCGATACGGATTCCACCGTGCAGTACGACGGGCCGCTGGCTGTCATGATCAACCGCTTCAGCGCCTCCGCTGCCGAAATCGCTGCAGCCGCCCTGCAGGATTACGGGCGCGCGGTCATTGTGGGCGACGTCTCCACCCACGGCAAAGGCACGGTGCAAAACCTGAATCCGCTCCGCCCCTTTCTCCCCAACGCCACCAACGATCCCGGAACACTTAAAATCACCATCCGCAAATTCTACCGTGTCAGCGGCGCCTCCACTCAGCTCAAGGGCGTGATGCCCGACATCCTTCTCCCGGATGTCTTGAACTATTCGCCTGACATTGGCGAGGCCGCGCTGGAAAACCCGCTGATATGGGACACGATTCCCAGCGTCAAATACGACCAGCTGAACCGGGTGCAACCTTATCTGGCCAATTTGCGGCAGAATTCCGCAGCGCGGGTCGCCACCAATCAGGACTTTGCTTATATCCAACAGGACATCCAGCAGTTTCAGAAAATGCAGGCGGATAAAACTGCGTCGCTGAACGAACGCGAGCAAATCAAGGAGCGTCAGGTCAATCAGGCCCGGCAGAAAGCGCGCGACCAGGAACGGGAGGCGCGCAAGCAGACCGGTATGAAAACTCATGAAATCACCGTGGCCAATTCCCTTCTGCCCGGACTGCCGCCGCCCGCCTCCGAAAAAACCAACACACTTGCCGCCACCACCAATGCCCCGTCCCCCAGCGCCGCCGCCGTCGCCAAAAAACCGGCACTGGCACCGGATGCCATGCTGAACGAGACCATTGTCATCCTAGAAGATTACATTTCATTGCTGCCCAAAAAACGTGCGCTGATGGCGCACGATTAAAAAAGCGCGCGCTTTGGCAGCATTCAGGCCCACGACCTCAAACCGAGTGGAAACCAAACCCAACAGACCGGCGTCGACAGTGAAATGCCCGACCTGCAAAAAAGCGGGCGACTGGTTTTCCGAAAAATACGGGCCTTTCTGTTCATCTCGCTGCAAGGCGGTGGACCTCGGGAAATGGTTCAGTGCCGAGCATGCCATCTCTGAGCCGCTGCGTCCGGAGCATTTTGAAAGCTTCGCCAACCTGCCGCCGGGCGAACACCTGGACCAACCGGAGTCAGACGGATTTAAATGAAACCTATATTAACATTGTTTCTTACCGCAGGCGCGATGGCCCTCTCCTGTTCCCGCGCCGAACCTCCCTCACCCACAACCCCAACTCCCATGAATGCCGCCGAATCCCAAACGCCTGCCCCTGCCAAAACTGAAATCGCCGACCTGGGCGGGGGTTGTTTTTGGTGCGTGGAGGCGGTCTTTGAGCGCCTGCCCGGCGTCCTCTCGGTGACCAGCGGCTATGCCGGCGGCACCACGGAAAACCCGACCTACCGCGAGGTCTGCACCGAGACCACCGGCCACGCCGAAGTCGCGGAGATCGAGTTTGACCCCGCTAAAATCTCCTACGCAAAGCTGCTGGAAGCCTTCTGGGAGGCCCATGACCCCACTACCCTGAACCGCCAGGGAGCCGACGTGGGCACGTCCTATCGCTCCATTATTCTTTACCGGAATGAGAAGCAAAAACTGTTCGCGGAAAAATCCAAGCTCGAAGCTCAAAAGGGCTTCCGCGACCCCATCGTTACCGAAATCGTGCCGCTCAAGAAGTTTTACCGGGCTGAGGACTATCATCAGACTTACTACGACAATAATTCCAGCCAGGGCTATTGCCGTGTGGTCATCGCGCCCAAGCTGGAGAAGCTGGAAAAGAAAAAAATTATCGAGGCGGAGCCCCAGACCAAACAGTAAGCCCGCTCACCGGCGACCAGGTGCCGCGCCCATGCGGCGCCCGCAGAAATCCATCCCAGAAATCCAACTTGATTGGGCGCGGTCCTCTCGCTCGGACACCCGAACGCCTAAATGGGTTAGGGGATGGCGCGCTGCGCCGCCGTCCCAGTCGCCGAGCGCAGCAGCGCTGCACCTCCCATTTGCCGCAAAGGCTCGCTCCAGTAGCAGGTAGGGGCATCGCGCTGCGATGCCCCCGCCCGGGAGGGCGGACCGAATGAGGTAAGGCACCGCGCCTCACCTGGTTACTTTCCGTCGCCGACGCTGCGCTCGTCGACGGGTACAGCGCAGCGCGCTGCACCTACCATTTTCCGCAAAGGCTCGCTTCAGTAGCAGGTAGATGACATGAGTTGTTGGCAGGTGAGCGTCGAAGCGCTACACCTGCCAACGTATGAACTCACAAAAACTAAATAACTCTGAAGTTCGCGCGGAGCAAGCCGCGAATAAAAAGCAT
>CAILMI010000069.1 GCA_903835255.1 uncultured Verrucomicrobia subdivision 3 bacterium | reverse complement strand
TCAACCGCATTACGCCGGTGTATCCGCTCACGGAGGGCCTGCCGCAACGTTGGCTGCGCGGGCTGATCTGGCGCACGCTGGAAAAGTTTGAACGACATATCGTTGAGCCGTCGGTAGGGCGCGTCACTCCGTGCGCGCCGTCCAGGGGCATAAGGTGACGTGGGGTGGCAACCGCGGCGGGCAGGGGACTGCCTGCCCTACCCACGTAAACGGGTCAAAGCATGTTTTTGGCACAATTCCCTAATTCGCGTTAATTCGTGTAATTTGTGTCTCAGTCTTTGTCTTGATAATGGGGTCCAGCGACCCGCTGGTGCGTGGTGGCGGTAGGGCGTGCCACTCCGTGCGCGCCGTCGTGGGTAAACCAAGACGCGCGGGTTGGCAATCGTGGCGGGCAGAGGACTGCCCGCCCTACCCACGTAAACGGATCAAAGCATATTTTTGGCACAATTCGCTAATTCCCGTTAATTCGTGTAATTCGTGTCTCAGTCATGGGCCGTCGCTTTCATCCCGAATTCAGAAACAGGATCTTGCCCCTCAGGGGTGGGACAGGGCAATCCGGTGATGCCGCACGGTAGCGGTTTCTGGAAACGGAGAAGCGCTTGGATGCTTGGGCTGAATTTCATTTTTTGACACGCGCCCGCGTCTGTTTATCCTTCGTCTATGCGCATCGTTCAAGTTTCGCTCGGCCGCCGCAGTTATCGCATCCAGATTGGGGCCGGTTTATTGTCGCGGCTCGGCGCGGACTGCGCGCGCCTGGGCCTTGGCCGCCGGTGCGCGGTTGTTACCGACGCCAATGTCGGCCGCCATTTTGCGAAGGCGGCGCTCCGATCCCTTTCTTCTTCAGGGTTTGATCCGGTGCTCATCACAGTGCCTGCCGGCGAAAAATCCAAGCGGCTGGCCATCGTGGAACGCTGTTACGACCAGTTGGCGGCGCATCGGCTGGAGCGGAGTTCGTTCCTGGTCGCATTGGGCGGCGGGGTGGTCGGCGACCTGGCGGGTTTTGTGGCGGCGACTTATTTGCGGGGGATCCCCTTTGTTCAGGTGCCCACCACGCTGCTGGCGCAGGTGGACAGCTCTGTGGGCGGCAAGACCGGCGTGAACCTCAAAGCTGGCAAGAATCTGGTGGGTTCGTTTTATCAGCCCCGGCTGGTGCTCTGCGATCTGGACACGCTGAAAACCCTGCCCAAGCGGGAATACATTTCCGGGCTGGCCGAGGTCATCAAATACGGGATCATCTCTGATGCCCGGCTCTTTGCCCGCCTCGAGCGCGCGCTGCCCCTGTTGCTCCGGCGTCATCCCGCCACCCTTGCGGATGTGGTCGCGCGCTGCTGCCAGATCAAGGCCGCGGTGGTCGGCGAGGACGAGACCGAGGGCGGCCTGCGGGCGATTTTGAATTTTGGCCATACCCTGGGCCATGCCATCGAAAACAGTTCTGGATATGGAAAATATTTGCACGGCGAGGCGATTGCCATCGGTCAGGTTGCCGCCGCCCGGCTGTCGCAAAATCTCCTCGGGCTTTCTGCCGCCGAGGTGCAGCGCATTGAGCAGCTCTTCGTGCGTGCGGGTCTGCCGGTGAGTCTCCGGTTGAATCCGGTCCAGCGCAAAAAACTCTTTGCCGCCCTGAAACTCGATAAGAAGGTCAGCGCCGGCGAAGTCCGTTTTGTGCTCGCCAAAAAAATCGGGGTGGTTGTCCGGGGTCAGCGCGTTCCCCCGGAAATGATCTCTGCGGTCCTGCCCTGATTCCCGGGAGCGCCCTGAAATCGAGTGAACCCCGAAATGGGGGAGGTCAGGGAGGGGAGGCGCTGGGGATCTGCCGACGGACTCCGAGAGCATAGCCCCTTTGGAATTCGGATTAAAATATGAGCCCCGCCACCATTGCGTTAATCATCAGCCTCGTCGAAGAAGCCATCAAACTGCGACCGATGTTGCAGGAAGAACTGTCCGCGTTATTCAGTGCGCCCGATCCGAAGCCAGAGGACTGGGTGCGCCTGCGCGAGCGGGTGCTGACCACGCCCTTCGAAACCCTGGCCCCCGATGCTTCGATAGGGTGAGGGGATTTCCCTATGCAAAGCCAGATTATCCAGTAGAATTTCCGGCAACAAATTCCTGTTTTTTATATTATGAAACTCCTTTTACGTTTCCTGTGCCTCGGGTTGGTTGTCGTTGCAGGCGTGAGTCAGGTTAGAGCTCAAGCGCCTGTCATCAGCTCATTGAGTCAAAATGGGGTGCTAACTTGTTCCGGTCTGCAGCCGGGTACCACGGCAACGGTTGAATGGGCATCATCGCTTTCCGGTCCGTGGTACACAAATTGGGACAATTTATCGTCCATTACTGTAGCGACCAACAGCGCGATAACGGCCAGCGTGCCGATGTTTTATCGGGTTCGTGGGGTGCCGATTGACACCACGACCAATGGCATGACGCTGATCCCGGCGGGATCGTTCACGATGGGGAACAGCATTAACGATTCGGATATTACGGATGCGAAGCCGACGAATGTGTTTGTATCGGCATTTTACATGGATATTAATTTCGTGAGCTACGGGCAATGGACGAACATAAACGCCTACGCTACTGCTCATGGCTACAGCTTGACAAATGCGGGTGCGGGCAAGAATAGCGCCACGAATCAGCCAGTGCAGACGGTGGACTGGTTTGATTGTGTCAAATGGTGCAATGCGCGGTCGCAGCTGGCGGGATTGGTGCCGGTGTATTACACGGATGCGGGGCTGACTCAAATTTATACGAATGGCGAGGTGACTGTTTATCAAAATCTGGCGGCGAATGGGTATCGGTTGCCGACGGAAGCGGAGTGGGAGAAGGCGGCGCGGGGAGGATTGAGTGGAAAACGGTTTCCGTGGGGGGATACAATCAGCCAAAGCCAGGCCAACTACTTATCTTACGGCAGTTTAAGCTATGATTTGGGACCGGGTGGCTATAATGCGATTGGGAGTGTCGGAGGCACGAGTCCGGCGACGAGTGCGGTGGGTTCATTTGCGCCGAATGGCTACGGCTTATACGACATGGCAGGGAATCTTTGGCAGTGGTGCTGGGACTGGTATGGGACGCCGTATGGTCAGCCGACCACAAACAATCCAACGGGAGCGGGGTCTGGATCGGGCACCCGTGTGTTGCGCGGCGGCAGTTGGGGCAGCTACGCCTACAGCTCGCGGTGCGCCGTTCGCGGTACCAGCAATCCGAACGCGGCCAACGCCTACTTTGGGTTCCGTTGTGTGAGGGGGCTTTAGTTTTAGCTCTTTTACGCTTAAAGCTTCATTGCCCGGCACGGATGCCGCCCCAGGCAATGGGAACCCTAACTCACTGCCAACCAGCAAGGCCGGTGGCCGGTCCTTGGGTAAATCGATCCATATCCAATCCTCACTTCGTTTGCTGAAGGCTTTACGGGCACGATACGTCAGAATATATCGGTCTGAAACAAGGCTTCTTTTCAGGCACTTGCCACTCGTCCTCCCGCCCGCTACCTTGGGGTTCTTATATGGAAAAAGTTGTCATTATCGGATCCGGGTGTGCGGGGTGGACGGCGGCCGTTTACACCGCGCGCGCCAATTTGAAACCGCTCGTCCTCCTGGGGAAACAGCCCGGCGGACTGCTCACCACCACCAGCATCGTGGAGAATTTCCCCGGCTTTCCCGAGGGGGTGGACGGCTACGAACTCATGACCCGCATGCAAAAGCAGGCCGAACGCTTTGGCGCGCGCGCCAACTTTGGCCTGGTGGAAGCGGTTGATTTTTCGAAGAGCCCGTTCGCGCTCACTGTGGATGGCGAAAAAGTCGAGGCCCAGACAGTCATCATCGCCACCGGCTCCAGCCACAAGCATCTGGACGTGCCCGGTGAGGATTTGTTGGAGACCAAGGGCGTGACCTATTGCGCCACCTGCGACGGCGCGCTGCCCGTGTTCCGCAATCAGCCGCTGGTTGTGGTGGGCGGGGGCGATTCCGCGTGCGAGGAGGCGATGTATCTGACCCGCTTCGGCTCGATGGTTTACCTGATCCATCGCCGCGATAGTTTGCGCGCCTCCAAAATCATGGCCGACAGAACTCTGGCTAATCCCAAGATCAAACCGATCTGGGATTCCGCCGTGACTGAAATCCTCGACGTGAAACAGGACAAGGTGACGGGCGTGAAATTGAAGAATCTTAAAACTGGCGCCGAGTCCGTCCTGGACTGCGCTGGCGTGTTCATTGCCGTGGGTCATAGCCCGAACACCCAGGTGTTCAAGGGTTCAATTGACACGGATACGAACGGGTTCATCCTTCCCAAAGCCGGCACGATGACCAATGTCTCCGGCGTTTTTGTGGCGGGCGATTGCTCGGATCATGTGTATCGGCAGGCCATCACCGCGGCCGGCGCGGGATGCGCGGCGGCGATCGATGCCGAGCGCTTTCTCTCCGCGTGCGCCGGGTAATCATCCCGTGACGGTCGGCTCTGGAGCTAGCGGCGCCTGGGGCCTGAAAACAACATTGCGTCGCACGCGATTTGTTCCCCGTGCTGTGAGTCCAGTTTCATGAAGAGAAAAATCGCATTGTTTCTGGCGGCCTCGATTGCCGCGCTTGGGCTGTTGCAGTTCACCAATCCGGTGCGCACCAATCCCCCGGCGGCGAGGGATCTGCTGACGGTTGCTCCGCCATCGCCGGCCATCGCCGCCGTGCTGCGGGCCGCCTGTTACGACTGTCATTCCCATGAGACACAATGGCCGTGGTACAGCCGCGTGGCGCCGTCCTCATGGCTGGTGGTCGCGGATGTGAGGGAGGGCCGCGAGCATCTCAATTTCTCCGACTGGCCGTCCGCGCCCGAGCGGGCCGCCAAAAAATTCGACCGCATCAGCGAGGTGCTTGACTATCGCGAAATGCCGCCCAAAAAATACACGCTGCTCCATCCCGAGGCGCAGATTTCCGAGCGGCAACGCCAGGAACTGCTCGACTGGTGCGAGGCGGAAGCCCAAAAAGCCCGAACCCCTGCATCCACGCCATGACGCCTTTGCGCACCGAATGGATTCCCGCCGCCGACCGCACTTCCCGGCGATTGATGGTGATGTTGCACGGGCTCGGGGACAGCCTGGAGGGCTACCGCTGGTGGCCGCAGGCGATGGGGTTCCCGTGGCTGAATCATATGCTGGTCAATGCGCCCGACGCGTATTACGGGGGCTATTCGTGGTTTGATTATCCCGACGACATTGCGCCCGGCGTGGTGCGCAGCCGAGGGCTGCTCTTTCAATTGCTCGACGATTTGCGTGCCCAGGGTTTTCCGACGGAGCAGATCACGCTGGGCGGGTTTTCCCAGGGCTGCCTGATGACGGTGGACGTGGGGCTGCGCTATCCGCACCGGTTTGCGGGGTTGGTGGGCATCAGCGGCTGGGTTTTCGACTTGGAATCTCTGGTCAAAAATCCCTCCGCCCACGCCCTCCAACAGCGTCTGCTGCTGACCCACGGCACGGAAGATCCGCTTATTCCCATCGAAAAAGTCCGCCCGCAGATTGCGCCGCTTCGTGCTGCCGGACTCAGCGTGGACTGGCGGGAATTCCAGAAAGTCCACACCATTCAGGGCGAGGCGGAGCTTTCCCTGATCCGGAATTTTGTGCGGTCCGGGTACCCGGATCAAACCTGAACTCCTCCACCGTCGCCGTCAGGGCCCGGCGGAAGTATCTGGCAGCCCGACCGGTTTGATTTCCTCCCTCCTATCTGTCACGGGTCGGCAACTTAGCCTAAGGAAGGTTCGGCGCGCGGAACGGGTTTCCCGTGGAATCAGGATTAAAATTAACCTTAAGACATCGGCGGGCAGGGCGGGTCGTCTTCGACCCACCGCCTTAGTCAATCCACGCGAGCGAGCTGACCGACATGACGCGTCCGGGGCGCGCGCCCTATCTGTCCTGCCGTTGCCAAGAACGGCTCTAATCAACTTGGATTGATGGATTGAATTTAAGTTTGGTGGATTCAAAAGAAAACGGCCAGCCATCCGAAGATGACTGGCCGTGTAATCAAATCACCCCCCGTGCAATGTTAGCGGCTCGGGGATGAATTAAAGGCAATTCATTTAATCCCGCCTGCTAGAGTTGCAGTTGGAGTTAGAAATCGGATAAATGTTGATCCCGCTGACGCTTTTTTCTCCTTTGGAACAGCCCCCGGACAAAATGCCGCCATTGATATAAACCGCTTCGTCCGTGAAATACCCAACGTCACCAAATTCGCCCGCGAAGTCCAGGAAAGTATAATAGCCTGTATAAGCTAAATTGACAAGAGTCTGCTCTTGGTTGGTTGTAACGCAGGAATACGGATAGGCAACCCAGATGATGGCATCCGGATTGGATTTTTTCTCCGAGCCTTTGACTTTTCCGCCTTGGATGGCAATGCAGACGAGCGTTCCCGGGCTGTTGGTCGTGTTCTTAAAGGTGCAGGGGGCGGCGGAAATGGAGAGACTGTCATTAGAATTCACATTGAAAGCCAAACCAGCAAAATTGGTAAAGGTTGAATTGTCAAACGAGCCTCCCCAAAGAATACCGTACGGGCCGGATTGGATCTGAACGCCTTTTGGGAAAAAGGCGTTGGTGCAGCTGCGGTCATAGAGTTCCGCGCGCCCTCGGGCGATAAAATTAGTCGGACTGGAGATATTATTAGTGCTGGTGCCGGTATTTTTGTAGTGCACTTCAAAGGAGGCTTTCTGTCCGGGAATGCCGCTTGCGGAGGGGATGGAGCCGCTGCCGTCCAAGCCGGTGAAGCAGCCGGTCAGGAAAACGCTGACCAGGGCCAAAAGCGCCAGCGTTGCTCCGTGACGGGTCAGCAGGTGGGACAATCGGGTGTGGAGTGTGAATTTGGAGGTGGAATGTGGAGTGCTCATGATGGATTTAGTTTTTTTTAAAACGGCAGCCGTAATTTATTAAAAATTAAATTTTTTAAAAGCTTTATTCGACTGAACTTACCACTCGCCTTGGGCTGTTGGGTTTTCCATAATTGAAGGCTGATATGATGACGAGTTCACAAATCCGCCAGTCGTTCCTTGATTTTTTTAAAGCCAAGCAGCACGCCATCGTCCCCTCGTCGAGCCTTATGCCCGACAGCCCCAACCTGCTGTTCACCAATGCGGGGATGAACCAGTTCGTGCCCATCTTTCTCGGCCAGACCCGCTGCCCTTACACGCCGGGTCGGGCGGCGGACACTCAGAAGTGCATCCGGGCGGGCGGCAAGCACAACGATCTCGACGATGTGGGCCTGGACACCTATCACCACACTTTTTTCGAGATGCTCGGCAACTGGAGCTTTGGCGATTATTTCAAGAAAGAAGCGATCGCGTGGGCGTGGGAGCTGGTGATTGAAGTCTGGAAATTTCCTCCGCAGCGGCTCTATGCCACCGTCTATTCGCCCGATAAAGCCAAAAATGATCCGAGCGAGTTCGACCAGGAAGCCTGGGATTTTTGGGCCGAAAAATTTCGCAGCGTGGGCCTGGATCCCTCCGTGCACATCGTCAATGGAAATAAGAAGGACAATTTCTGGATGATGGGAGAGACCGGCCCGTGCGGCCCGTGCTCCGAGCTGCATGTGGATCTCACGCCCGCCGGCGACACCCGGGGTGCGCTGGTCAACCGGGGCTCTGCCGAGTGCATCGAGATTTGGAACCTCGTCTTCATCCAGTTCAACGCCAATTCGGATGGCACTTTCACGGCGCTGCCCGCGCGCCATGTGGACACAGGCATGGGCTTTGAGCGGGTGGCCAGCATCCTGCAGGGCACCAAAAATCTCACGGACTTTGCCAATGCCCGAATTTCGAACTACGAAACGGATATCTTCCGGCCGATCTTCGACGTCCTCGAAAAAATGAGCGGCCTGAAATACGGCTCCACCCTGCCCCAATCCGGCAGCGCGGGCGATACCGAGCAGGAGAGGGTGGACGTAGCCTTCCGGGTTATTGGGGACCATATTCGCACGCTTTCCTTTGCGATTGCCGACGGCATTCAGCCCGGCAACAACGACCGCAACTACGTCCTCCGCCGCATTCTGCGCCGCGCCGTGCGCTACGGGCGCACGCTCGGATTCCGGGAGCCGTTCTTCTACAAGCTGACCGAGGTTCTGTCCGAGACAATGGGGGGCGTCTTTCCTGAGATTCGCGCCCGAAAAAAACACGTGCAGGAGGTGATTCAGCGGGAGGAGGAGGCGTTCAATAAGACATTGGACAAGGGGATAGCGCTGTTCAATGACGAGGTGGCTTCGGCCTCGGGGCGTTCGACGCGCATCACGGGCGAATTCGCCTTCAAGCTTTACGATACCTACGGCTTTCCGCTTGATCTCACCGAGTTGATGGCGCGCGAACGCGGGTGGACCGTGGACAAGGATGGGTTTGAGAAGTGGATGGAGGAACAGCGGGTGCGCGCGCGGGCGGCCCAGAAAAAAGAGGTCATCTCCCTGTCGCAAATCGAGACCACCCTCCCCACGAAGTTTATCGGCTACGAAGATCTAGCGGTCCAAGCCAAGGTGCTGGAGGTCGTCTCGCTGAAAGACAAGACGGCGGTCATCCTTGACACCAGCGCGTGCTACGCGGAGATGGGCGGGCAGGTGGGAGACACCGGCGAGCTGGCCGGGAGCGGACAGCTCTGGCGCATCAGCAACACCCAGAAATCCGGCAACACATTTTTACATTTTGTGGAAGGGGGCGATGCTCCGGCGGTGGGGGCAAGTGTCGCTCTGGCAGTGGAGAAAGCGCGCCGCGATGCCATTCAGCGGCACCATACGGTCACGCATTTGCTGCACTGGGCATTGCATGAGGTGGCCAGCCGCGAGGCCTCTCAGAAGGGCTCATTTGTGGGTCCCGATAAGTTGACTTTCGATTTCAACAGCGCGCCGCTCACGGCCGGGCAGGTCGCCGATATCGAGCGTCTGGTCAACGAGCGGATTCTGGAAAACGCGCGGGTCTCGTGGACGGAAGTCGCGCATGCGGATGTCAAGAGCCGCGCGGATGTGATGCAGTTTTTCGGTGACAAGTATGGGGACACCGTCCGGGTGGTCCAAATCGGAGGCGGGGCAGGGAAGCTGGATGGGTATTCCATGGAGCTGTGCGGGGGCACGCACACGCGCGCGACGGGCGAGATCGGCCTGTTCCGGATTGTGGGCGAGAGCGCCATTGCCGCCGGGGTGCGGCGCATCGAGGCGGTGGCGGGGATGGAAGCCTATGGCATGGCCCATGCCCAGCTCCAGCTCTTGCGCAGCCTCGCGGGAAAAATCAACTCGCCCATGGACGAGGTTGAAAAGAAAATGGATTCCCTGCTCGCACATCAGAAAGAGATTGAGAAGTCCCTGCGAACGGCCACGGCGCGGGAAGCCTCGAATGTGGCGAGCAATCTGCTCGAACAGGTCCGGTCTATCAACGGCGTCCCGGCCATCATTCACAATGTCGGCGGGGTGGACGGGGATTTTCTGCAGGGGGTGGTTGACTCGTTGCGCTCACGGTTCCAAGGCGTTGTGGTTCTGGGCGGAGCCGCTCATGGAAGCGTGGCCCTGGTGGCTGCTGTTTCCCCCGACTTTACGGCCAGAGTCCAAGCCGGGAAAATTATTTCGGCCATCGCCCCCATCGTGGGCGGCAAAGGCGGCGGCAAGCCCGACAGCGCCCGCGGCGGCGGCAAGGATGCAGCCAAGCTGGAGGAATCATTGGCGAAAGCCAGAAGTTTACTGGGGTGAACAGCCCCGCCGGGACTGGGTTCAACCCAAACTCCGAAATAGAGGCGCGCCAATCAAAGTAGGGACCAAAAAACGGTCCCCTCTCCCCGGCCCTCTCCCCGCTCATGCTTCGCGGGGCGAGGGAGAGAACCTGAGCTTGGTCCGCCTCATTCGGCGGGTGAACGTTTTAATTTAAATCTCCATTCTGAAATTAAGATGGAAATGCAACGGCAAGGCGCCGCTGCCTTCACTCCCTCTCTTCCATGAAAATGGAGGAGAGGGCTGGGGAGAGGAGGCGCTGGGGTCCCCGGCCTTGCTCACTTCGGAGTTTGCACCGCGTGGTAGGGTCAGCGCGCTGCACTGACCTCCCCCGCATTCAGAGGGCGTCAGGAAGAGTAACGGAACGTACGCCCGTAAAAGTCCCTTCGACGCCGGATACGGCGCGGGGTATCGCAGAGCGATGCCCCACTTCAGCGTTCGGATTCAGGGCAGCGCCACCAGCGGGTCAATCCGCGTTAGAAGAAAATGCGCCCAGCGGTTCCCCCAGCGCTGCCAGAGGGTTTGTGACCGGCGAAATTCTCCCAGCGTGATGCGACGGGAATGGCGCAGGGCTTCTTCAAAAATAGATTTAACCTGTTTCAGGCTTTCCGGGTCCGTGAACCCCGCCATCCATTCGTAGTTCAATTTCAAGCTGCGCACGTCCAGATTGGAGGAGCCGGCAAAAACCGTTCCCCCGACGCGGTAGAGTTTGGCGTGGAGGATTTGCGGCTGATATTCGTAAATCTCCACGCCGGCCCGAAGCAGTCCCTGATAATAAATGAGCCCCGCCCGGCGGGCGAGGGGGACGTCGCAGGGGCCCGGTAAAATGAGCCGGACGCGTCCGCCGCGCTTCACCATATCCCGCATGAGTTTCCGCAGATGCCGGCGGGGCAGGAAATAAGGCGTCATCAGATCGGCCGATGGAGAGGTGGCCAGCGCTTCCTGGAGAGCACGCTGAAAACTACCCGCCCGGCGCCCGGGATTTACGGCGAACAATCCCGGCGACTCGCCGTTCCGCCTCAGCGGGCGGAACGCGCGGAGTTTCCGGAGCCGAGCGGGGCCAAAGTCGGCATGCGAAAAAAGCCGGTCGAATTCCTCCAGCAACCGCCTCGCCATCGGCGCATCTTCAATCCGGGTCACGGTGTCGAACCATCCCCGTGCGACGCCATCCCCGTCGTACTCCTCGGCAATATTTGCCCCGCCGATGAAGAGGGTCATGCCGTCGCACAGGAGCAGCTTCCGGTGATTGCGCACGCCGAAGCAATCGAACTGGAGCGGGTTGAAGAACTCGACATCGCCGCCGCACGCGGTCAGCGGGGCGAAAAAATTATCCGGCAAGAGCAGCGATCCGTAGGCATCCACCAATACCCGGACGCGCACCCCGCGTCGGGCGGCTTCCGCCAGTGCCTGCAAGAATTGGTTCCCGATACGGTCGTCGGTAAAAATATAAGTCTCCAGCTCGATGGCAGATTTAGCATCGGCAATGGCTGTGAGCATGGCCGGATAAAAAAAGTGCCCGCCGCAAAACCACCGGGGTGCTTTTGAAATCGCCGTCATGGGTTAAAGCAAGGGCGAGTCTGGCGCTACAGCGACATTTTCAAAGGCGCGCTACGAGCAGTTCGCGCTGGAAGATGAGTTCCTTGGGGAGATGGCTGTAGATTTTCATGAACAGCTCATCCTGCTGGAGCAGCTCGCGGCGCCAGTCATCATAATTGATGTTTTGGACGCGGTCGAACTTTTCAGGGGGATAATCCTTCAGCCCCTGCAGGTCAAAGTCCTTGGCATAGGGGACCCAGCCCAGG
>CAILMI010000068.1 GCA_903835255.1 uncultured Verrucomicrobia subdivision 3 bacterium | reverse complement strand
TTTGGAGCGATGATAATAACAGCCGGGGAGCTTCTCCTGATTCAATCGCACGAGAATCCCCTGGGCCACAGCCTGCTCCGTCAGCGCCGCCCGCTCCGCCTCCGAGCCGTCGCACCAGTGGACTTGGTCCGGCTGGCAGAGCTGGATCTGGGATTCGACCCAGGAGATCAGGGATTGGTTTTGAGTGTTCCGATTTACGAGCGACGATTGGCGCATATCAGTGAAGCTAGGTCAACGCAGCCGGAGTTCAACTTAAATAAAAGAGGGTTGAAGGCGTCGCAATTTCATTGTCATATTCGCTCTGATCTTGCGCGGTAATTTTTCAGATGGGGAATGGGTTGAAAGATGCGGTGCCTTCGACGACACGCCGCCGAGAGTGACTTTAAGGGGTCATCAACGGTGGAACTGCCCGAGCGCATCGGATTTGGCGAAAACCAAAAGTCTGGCTGGCATCCTTGGGGACGAGGCGAAGCGCCGCTCCCTCTCGCAAAAGGACTCACAGACTGGAAAGCCGGATGCGGGAAAGTCGCCCGTCCGGTTTCGAGGGGCAAGGTTCAATCCCTTGCCCCGATCCACGCGGGCGCGAACTCGTTTTAATATTTCTTGAGGTGTGGCGGCCGCTCTTCTGGGGGCTGCCTTGGAAGTCAGCGCCCGGGAGCCGCCGCGGCTCGGGGCTAGGACGCTGGGCGGTTTCTGGTGCGGGGGAAGAGGGGACACGTGAAATTTTTCACAAACTTTCTTGCGCGGGGGGCGCGGATGATTAAAGATTTGTCCGCGCTTGCCGGAAGATCCGGCGGGTGATTTTGCGAAATCGTGATTTTCCCGAAGTGGACCAATCAAATACCGTTCCTGCTTCCCATCGGCCTGGCGCTGGTGGGCGGGGTGGTGGCGGCGGGCGTGACACTTTATTGCACCCCCAAGAACACGCGCGTGGGCTATCAGCCCGTGCAGCCCGTGCCGTTTTCCCACGCCATTCACGCCGGACAGTTGGGCATGGATTGCCGCTACTGCCATAGCACCGTGGAAAAGTCTTGGATGGCAAATATCCCGTCCGCCTCCACCTGCATGAATTGTCATAGCCAGGTGCTGAAAGATGACCCGCGCTTGGCGCTTGTCCGCGACAGCGCGGCCACCGGCAAGCCCATTCCCTGGGTGCAGGTCCACATCGTGCCGGATTACGTTTATTTCAACCATTCCGTGCACGTCGCGCGCGGTTTCAGCTGCGTGGAGTGCCACGGGCGCATTGATCAGATGGATGAAGTCCGCCACGCCAAGTCCTTCAGCATGAGTTTCTGCTTGGATTGCCACCGGAATCCCGCCGCCGCTATCCGCCCGCCCGACAAGGTCACCGATTTGGGCTGGCAATGGAGCACCAACGCCGCGGAATCCGCAGCGCTTCAAGCGGCCAACGGAAAGAAGTTTGTCCATGATTGGCGCGTGGAATCGCTCCAAAGCTGCTCCGCCTGTCACCGATGAAAACTGATTTAAATCCTTCATCCCCGTCCGCCACCGGACGCCGTTACTGGCGCAGTCTGGATGAATTGTCCGACGCTCCGGAGTTCCAGCAGTGGCTGCAGCGCGAGTTCCCCGAGGGCGCCAGCGAACTGACCGATCCCGTTTCTCGCCGGCATTTCGTCAAGATCATGTCCGCCTCCATGATGCTGGCGGGCCTTGGCGTGATGGGTTCGGGCTGCCGCCGACCCGAGGAAAAGCTGGAGCCGTTTGGCCAGCAGCCGTCCAATTACATTAACGGAAAACCGGAATTTTACGCGACGTCCATGCCGACCCGCCGCGGCGCTATTCCGCTGGTGGCCAAATCCTACGAAGGTCGCCCGGTCAAGGTGGAGGGCAATGCGCTCTATCCCGGCAGCAATGGCAGCACCGACCGCTATGCCCAGGCCTCCATCCTGGACCTGTACGATCCGGACCGCTCCCGGCATTTTACCCGCGATGGCAAGATCGTCCCTCGCGATGAGGCGCTGCAGCTCCTTGAAGATCTCTCGAAGAAATTCGCTGCAAATCAGGGCGCAGGGCTCTCCTTCCTCGCCGAAAGCAGCACGTCCCCCTCGCGGGCGCGCCTGCAGAAAATCATCGCCGATAAATTTCCCCAGGCCCGCTGGTACACTTGCGATGCGATTGATTCCAGCCTCTCGCAGCGCGCCGCCTCCCAAGCCTTCGGCCAGCCGGTGCGGCCGCTGTTCCACTACGATCAGGCGAAGGTCATCCTGTCGCTCGACTGTGATTTCATCGGCGCCGAAGACGATGCCCACCGCCACATCGCCGGATTTGCCCAGGGCCGCAAGGCCGAGAACGGCGGCATGAATCGCCTCTACGCGGTGGAATCGCTGTTCACGCTCACCGGCGCCAGCGCCGATCATCGGCTCCGTCTGCCCGCTGGCGGCGTGGGCGAAGTGGCGGCGGCGATTTCTGCGGCGCTCTCGGGTTCTCCTATTTCTGTCCCCGAGGGCGTGGATCCCAAGTGGATTTCCGAATGCGCAAAGGATCTTAGGGATCATTCCCGGAAAGCGCTGGTGGTCGTCGGCCAAAATCAGCCGATCGAAGTTCACCTGATTGCCCATCAAATCAATAGCTCACTCGGCGCCCTTGGCAGCACCCTGACCTTGCTTCCGGCCACGGATGCTGGCGCGTCGGACCTGCGGGAATTTGAAAAAGAGCAAAAGGACACGGCGGACACGCTCGTGATTCTGGGCGGGAACCCGGCTTACCATTTGAATGGGTCGCTCAAGGCCAAAACGATTGTCCGCCTCGGTTACCACCCAGATGAGACGGCGGAGAAGTCCACCTGGAATTTTCCGGCCACCCATTATCTCGAGTCCTGGGGCGATGCCGCCACCAGCGATGGCACGGTGGTGCCGGTCCAGCCGCTGATCCAGCCGTTGTTCGGCGGCTTAACCGAGCTGGAATTTCTTGCGCGTCTGGGTGGGGAATCTCAGACCAATCCCCACGACATTGTCCGGGCCACCTTTGGCGGTTCAGATGAGAGCTGGAAGCAGTTTTTATTCAACGGATTTGCCGAAGGCTCCGGTTCTGCAGCGGTGACGCTCCCGGCCGATCGGTCCATGTCCGTTCCCAAGGTGGCCAAAGTGGGCGCCCCTTCTGCGAGCAGCCTGGAAGTTATTTTCTATCGCGATGCCAAGATGGATGACGGGCGCTTCGTGAACAATGGCTGGATGCAGGAACTGCCGGAGCCCATCACCAAGCTGACTTGGGATAACGCGGTGCTGGTCAGTCGCAAGACCGCGCGCGCCCTGGACGTGAAGAACGGGGATTTGGTGGAAGTGACTTTGAACGGGCGGAGCGTGATCGGTCCGATCTGGACGCAGCCGGGCATGGCGGATTATTCGCTGGGCTTGGCGCTGGGGTACGGCCGCACGAGGGCAGGGCGCGTGGGCACCGGTGTGGGATTCAACGCCTATTCCATTTTCAGTGGGAAACACATTGAGTCGGGCGCCACGATTAAAAAGACCGGCGACACCCACGAGCTGGCGACCACGCAGAGCCATTGGTCCATGGAAGGCCGGCCCGCCGTGCGCGAAGCCAACCTCGAGCAATACGAGGAGCATAAGGATTTTGCGAAGCGGATGCAGGGCAAGGAGCCGCCGGTGGTCGCCTCGCTCTATCCCAATCCGCTGGATGAGGCCAAGAAGACCGCCCTGCATCAGTGGGGCATGGCCATTGATTTAAGCGCGTGCGTCGGGTGCGGCACCTGTGTGCTGGCCTGTCAGAGCGAGAACAATATCCCGATCGTCGGCAAAGACCAGGTGAGCCGGGGCCGCGAGATGCACTGGATGAACATCCACCGCTATTACACGGCGGCGCCCTCGCGCGAAAAGAATCCGATTTTCTTCGATCCCCGCGCAGATGAGAACCAGGCGGACAAGGATCAGCAGTACGCGGAATGGATCGACGACGTCCAGGCGGTGAACCAGCCGATGCTCTGCCAGCATTGCGAGTCGGCCCCGTGCGAAAACGTCTGCCCGGTGAACGCCACCGTCCACGATCAGGAAGGCCTCAACGTGATGGCTTACAACCGCTGCATCGGCACGCGGTATTGCTCGAACAACTGTCCGTACAAGGTCCGTCGCTTCAATTATCTCGACTACAACAAGCGCCCCCTGACCGAGCTCAAGGGCACGATGTATTCCACGCCGCTGCTGCACAAAACCGGCGGTGAATGGGACATGCTGCGCTGGTGGAAAAACCCCGAGAGCGGGATGCGCGAGCAGGAAGAGTGGGACCTGATCAAGATGGCCAAGAACCCGGACGTGACCGTCCGCATGCGCGGCGTGATGGAAAAGTGCACCTACTGCACCCAGCGCATTGAGCAGTCCAAGATTGCGCAGAAAGTTAAGGCGGGCGCTTCCGGGGATGTGCGTTTGACCGAGGTTGCCGGCAACATTCCCAAGACCGCTTGCCAGCAGGCGTGCCCGGCGCAGGCGATTGTTTTCGGGGATGTCAGCGATCCGGACAGCGCGGTTTCCAAGCTGAAAGAGCTCGAGCGCAATTATTCCGTGCTCGGCAATCTGTTGACCAAGCCGCGCACGACCTATCTGGCGCGCATCCGTAATCCGAATAAAGCCATGCCGGATTACTATGACCGGCCCTACAGCTACGAGGAGTTTGAGCAGCACCATGGAAAACTGTTTGAATCGGAGCCCGCGCACGAAGCGGCCGCGAAAGGGCACAGCTAATGGCTGAATCCACCGTCATTCCGGAAGACCTGAAGCCGTTGGCGCCGCCGGCGGAACTCCGCCGCGCCCCCGTGGTTGAAAACAATCGCAGATTGGGCGCGCTGACCGATCAGCTCTCGCAGTTTGCTGAGGGCAAGATTCCGCGCTGGTGGTGGATCCTGTTTATCCCGGCGGCGTTTTGCGCAACAGTCCTCCTGCCGGTGGCGCTGGTCTACCAAGTTTCCGCCGGCGTCGGCGTCTGGGGAAACAACCATCCGGTGATGTGGGGCCTGGACATCGTGAGCTTCATCTGGTGGGTGGGCGTGGCGCATGCGGGCACCTTGATTTCGGCCCTCCTGTTCCTGACCCGGCAGCACTGGCGCACGACCATCGGCCGGGCGGCGGAGGCCATGACGGTTTTTTCCGTGATGATGGCGGGGCTGTATCCGGCCATCCACGTCGGCCGCGCCTGGTTCGACTGGTTCATGTTTCCGATCCCCAATTCCAACGGGCTTTGGCCTCAATTCCGGTCCCCGCTGATGTGGGACGTGTTTGCCGTGAACACCTATCTGGTGGTTTCCATGCTGTTCTGGTTCATGGGCATGATCCCGGATTTGGCGGTGCTGCGCGACCGGGCCACGACGCGCCCGCGCAAGTTCATCCTGAGCTTGGCGGCGATGGGGTGGACGGGTTCCGCCCGGCACTGGCATCATTATGAAAAGGCGTATGTGGTGCTGTGCGGCCTGTGCACGCTGCTGGTGTTTACCGTGAGCTCCATCGTCGGCTTGGATTTTTGCACCTCGCAGCTCGCCGGATGGCACGCCACAATTTTTCCGCTCTACTTCGTCATCGGCGCGGTGTTTTGCGGCTTCGGCATGATCCTGGTGATTCTCATCCCGCTGCGCAAATGGCTGCGCCTGGAAAACGTCATCACCCTGTCGCACATGGACAAGGTGGCCAAGCTCGCGCTGGTGAGCGGCCTGATCATTGCCTACATCTACTCGATGGAATTCTTTATCGCCTGGTACAGCAACGATCCCTATGAGCGCTGGGTGTTCGGCCACCGCCTGTTCGGCCACACCTACTGGTTCCTGGGCTGGATCCTGATCGGCGTCAATGTGGGTGTCACCCAATTGCTCTGGTTCAAGAAAATCCGGGCCAATATGAAGGCGCTCTTCGTCATCGGCCTGCTGATCAACCTCGGCATGTTTACCGAACGCTTCGTCATCGTGGTCGGCTCCCTCTATCAGGACTTCCTTCCCGCCAACTGGGGCGTCTATCTGCCCACGCGCTGGGACGTGGCTCTGTATGCGGGATCGCTCGGCGCGTTCTTCATGCTGTATCTGCTGTTCATCAAGTTCCTGCCGTTCATTGCCATCTCGGAAGTGAAGGGCGCCACGCCCCAGGGAAATCCGCATCACCCGCTCGGCGGGGCAAAGGGAGGACGCTCATGAGCAAGAAACCCTACGGAATCCTCGCTGAATTCGAAACGCCCGCCGCCCTCCTGTCCGCGGCTGAAAAAGTCCGCGATGCCGGCTACTCGCGCTGGGATGTGTTCACCCCTTTTCCTATTCACGGCATGGACCGGGTGATGGGCCTCAAAAATTCCCTGGTCGGCTGGGTGTCGCTGATGATGGGCGCCGGGGCATTCGTCTCGGTGGTGGGCTTGATCTGGTTTGCCAATGCGTTTGATTATCCGCTGCTCGTCGGCGGCAAGCCCATGTTCAGCGTGCCGATGACCTTCGTGCCCGCCTACATCATGATGATCATGGGCGCCGCCGTGGGCGCTCTGATCGGCATGTTCGCCTTTAACGAGCTGCCCCGCTTCCATCATCCGCTGTTTGCCGGCCGCCGCTTTGAGCTGGTCTCCCGCGACCGGTTTGTGCTGCTGATTGGATCGACCGACCCGAAATTTTCCCCAACCGCCACCCGCCAGCTGCTCGAGTCCCTCGGCGGCGCGCACATTGAAACCATCGAGGACTGATGCGCTACCTGCTTTATTTCATCCTGGTATTCGTCGCGATCACCGCGGCGGTGTTTGGACTGGTCGGATTGCCCGGCCACCTGTCCCGCAAGCCGCCGCTGGAAGTGTTCCCCGACATGGACCGCCAGGCAAAGCTCCGCCCGGCCCAGCCCAACGGGTTTTTCGCCAACGGCCTCAGCTCCCAGCTTCCTCCTGAAGGAACCGTGGTGCGCAGCGCCCCGGTGGCCACCGCGGAGGGCGCGGTCTATGCCTATCAGGACGTCGCGTTTAACACCGGTCGCGCCACCGGCTCCACCAATTTTGTGGAAACCAATCCCATGACCGTGGACGCGGCCTTTCTCGGTCGCGGACGCACTCAGTACGATATCTCCTGCGCTCCCTGTCACGGGGCTCTGGGCGACGGGAATGGCATCACCAAGAAAATCGGGGTCATGCCCGCCGTGGCCAACCTGCATGATCAGCGTCTGGTGGAAATGACCGATGGGGAAATCTTTAACACCATTACCCACGGCAAGGGCCTGATGGGCGCCTACGGTCCGATGGTGGCCGCGGAGGATCGCTGGGCGATTGTCGCTTACACGCGCGCCCTGCAGCTGAGCCGGCTCGGCATGCCGGAGGAACTTTCGGCGGAGCAGCGGGCCGCCCTGAAAAAATAATATGGGATCGCACAACGAAAAATCTCATCTGCCGCCGCCGCTGGATTTATCCCGCTGGTCCCGGCTGCCCGCAGTTCTCATGATCGCCGGCGGCGTGGCCGCGCTGGTCGGGGCAGGGGTCAGCCCCAAGGAATTCGGCCTTTCCTGGCTGCTGTCCTTCCTCTTTTATTTGAGCTTGGCGCTGGGTGCGCTGTTCCTGGTGATGGTCCATCATCTGACCGATGCGGGCTGGTCGGTGGGCATCCGCCGCTTTTGCGAGCACCTGGCCTCGCTGCTCTTCCCGTGGCTGGCCCTCCTGTTCGTACCCGTCCTGCTGCTGGCGCCCCAGATCTATCACTGGCTGACCCTGCCGCCCACCGATGAACTCATCCGCGCCCGCTGGCCGGTGTTCACCCGGGCCGGCTTTGCCGTGGTGTCCGGATTGTTCTTCGCGGTGTGGTGGCTGCTGTCCTCGCGCCTGCGTTACTGGTCGTTGCGCCAGGATGTCACCGGCGACGCGCTCTGCACGCATCGGATGCGGTTCCATTCCGGCTGGGGCATTGTGGCCTATGCCGCCACGCTGACGGGCGCGTCGGTACTCTGGATGCAATCGGTCCAATACCAGTTCTTCTCGGCCATTTACGGCGTCTATTTTTTCTCGGGCTGCGCGTGGATCGCTTTGGCGACGGTCTATGTCATTGCGGTTCTGTTGCAGCGGCAGAGGATTCTGGCGGGGCTGCTGAAGGAAAATTATTTCTATTTTATCGGGGTTCTGTTTTTCGCCTTCACCATCTTTTCCGCCTATAACGAGTTCGCCCAGTACTTCGTAGTGTGGAACGCCAACATGCCGGAGGAGACCTTCTGGTACCTCATCCGCGAGAACCGCTCGTGGTGGTGCTTGAGCCTGATCCTGATCTTCGGGAAATTCTTCCTGCCGTTCTTCGTGATGCTTCCGGTCAAGGTGAAGACGTCTTTGAAGGTCATGGTTCCGGTCTGCCTCTGGGCGTGGCTGATGCAGTTCGCTGATCTGGCTTACAATGTGTTGCCGGCCATGCCCCAGTATCATTTCCCGCTCGCATCGCTCTGGATCCCCTTCGCCTGCCTGGCGTTCATGGGGGGATTCCTCAGCTGGGTGTTCCTGCGCCAGTTCCGGAGTCATCCGCCGTACCCGCAAAAAGATCCGCGCCTGCTCGAGGCCATGGGCATTTCTCTCCCGGAAGAGGAGAATCCCCCCGCAACCGCACCCATCCACGGAGGCCGTTCATGAATTCTGAAATCCCCGAGAAACCCGTCTGGTATTTCGGCGTCCTGTTCGTGGCCGCCTGTCTTTTCGGCGGCGCCCTCGTCCTGGTCATCCCGCTTTTCATGGCCGTGCCGGCGATTGACGCCGACCGCGCCGCCGTCCGTACCAAAGCCCTGGTCGAGATCCGCACCGCCGAGGCAATCGCGCTGACAACCCCGGGCTGGGTGGACCAGGCCCGCGGCATCGTGCGCCTGCCGATTGCGACGGCTCTGCAGCTTTCGGAAAATGCCGCCCGGAATCCGGCCGCCGCCCGGGCCGATCTGCTGGCCCGCGCCGCTAAGGCCGCGGCGCCCCTGCCGAAAACCGCGCCCCAACCCAGCGCCTTTGAATGACCGTGAACGAATCCCCTTCCACTACAAACATTGACGCCTCCTGCCGCGTGCCGCTGCTCGCGCTGTTCAGCGGCGCCGCCCTCTGGCTCGTCGTCAGCTCGGCCCTGGCTGTGCTTGCCTCGCTCTCCTTTCACATGCCGGGCAAGTTCGGCGATATCCCGTTTCTGACCTATGGCCGTGTCCAGCCCGCCGCCGATGACGCGCTGCTCTATGGATTTTGTATTCCGGCCGGGCTGGGTGTCCTGCTATGGATTTTCGCCCGGCTCGGGCAGGTGCCGTTGCGCGGGGGCATTGTCCCCGTGGTCGCGGCGCATCTCTGGCATTTAGGAGTGCTTGCCGGAGTGGTTGGGATTTTGGCTGGTGAAAGCACTGGGTTTACTTGGCTGGAATTTCCCCGAGGCGCCGCCGCGCTGCTGTTCGTGGCCTATCTGCTGCTCGCGCTCTGGGCATTCATGAATTTCACCGGACGCCGGGCTGGGGGACTGTTCCCGTCTCATTGGTTTTTTGTCGCGGCTCTGTTTGTGTTCCCCTGGATTTATTCTGTCGCCCAACTTCTTCTCATCGGCGCCCCGGTGCGGGGCGTGGTGCAGTCGGCGGTGGCCTGGTGGTACGGCGGGAATCTGGTCTTCCTCTGGACGAGCCTGATCGGGCTGGGAGCGGCGTTTTATTTCCTGCCCAAGTTCAGCGGCCGGCCGTTGCACAGCTATTTCTACGCGCTGTTTGCCTTTTGGACGCTGCTGCTTTTCGGATCGCTGAGCGGCATCCCCGCCGGAGCCCCGCTGCCGGCCTGGATGCCGGCCCTGAGCGCGCTGAATTCGCTGCTGCTGATTGTTCCCATTCTGGCCATCGCAGTCATCGGCTGGAAAACCGTCATGGGCGGGGCAGTGCAGACCTGCAAGGGCGGCTCGTATTGCATGATTAAATTCGGCTTTGTCGCCTTCCTCCTGTCCGCCCTCCTGCTGGTCGCCGGCGCCTGTCCCCAGGTCAGCCGCATCACACAGTTCACTTGGTTTAGTGCGGCGCAGACGCAGTTGCATCTCTACGGGTTCCTCTGCATCACCCTGTTTGGCGCGATTTATTATATCCTGCCGCGCGCGGTGGGCAGGGACTTCGCTTTCCCGCGGCTCATCCGGCTGCAGCACTGGTGCTCCATGCTGGGGATTTTCCTCCTGGTGGTTTCGCTGGCTGCGGGCGGCTTGCTTCAGGGGATAAAGCTTCACGATGCCGGAGCGGCCTTTGATGATTCCACCCGGGCGATGCTGCCCTTTCTGCGGACCAGCACGATGGGCCTGCTGCTGATGCTGCTGGCCAACCTGCTGTTCGCCCTGAACCTGCTGACGCTTCTGTTTCTCTGGCATCTGTCTGTGATTAAAACGGTGGTGGGCGCCGCGCTGGCGCCCCTGGGAAAGACCGGGGTGAAAGCATGAAAAATGGGTTTGTCATATTTTTGTCGGTGGCCACCGTGCTGCTGCTTTCCTGGGGCGCACTGGTGCTGGCACCCCAGATGCAGCTGGGCGGCGCGCGTCAGGTTCCCGTGCTCAATTCCACCGACGTCTATCCGCTCGCCCGTCCCGGAACGGCGGCGCAGGGCCTGCAGGTGTACCGCGCCAATGGCTGCGCCGCGTGCCATACCGAACAGGTCCAGCAGGACGGCGTGGCGTGCGATGTGGTGCTGCTGGCGGCGGGTAAAAATCCGTCCGCTGTCTCCAATCTGCTGGCCACGCTGAAATTGACCGGGCTTGACGAAGGGTCGGCCCTGAGTGCCTCGGACCGAATCGCGGCGGCTGGCGGCAAAGTGGAAACCCGTATTCGCGCCACGGGCAGCGACATCGCCCGCGGCTGGGGCCTGCGCCACAGTGTGGCGGAGGATTTTCTTTATGATTATCCCGTTGCCCTAGGATCCCTCCGCGTAGGGCCCGACTTAGCTGATGTGGGTCGGCGCCTGCCGGACCCGAACTGGCAGCTTCAACATCTGTACGCCCCGCGCAGCCTGGTCAAAGGATCGGTGATGCCTCCCTTCCGCTACCTGTTTGAAACCCGCAAGATTGGTGCGGTTCCTTCTCCGGACGCGCTGAATTTGCCGGCGGAATTCGCGCCCGCTGTCGGATATGAGGTCGTGCCCAAGCCCGAGGCGCAGCAGCTCGTGGCGTATTTGATGAGTCTGCACACCGATGTGCCGCTGTACAACGCGCCCTTTACGCCGCCTGCCCCTCTCAAACCATGAGCGACGAAAACTCTTCTCCCAAGTCCGGCACTGAACCCACTGCGGCTCGGTCGCACCTCCCCATGTGGACACTCGTTGTGCTGCTGACGCTGCTGTATCTGGGCGGGATTTATTTCGACCATCACAGCGGCTGGTTCGATCGTCAGGTGTACGCGCCCTTCGACAACGCGGCGCAGCTGGATGCGTATCAGCCCAAATCCGGGGCGGCGGCGGCGTTGGCGGCGGGCAAGAAATCCTATGAATCCGTCTGCGGCACTTGCCACGGCAACGACGGGATCGGCAAAGCCGGCCAGGCTCCCCAGTTGGCCGGATCGGAATATGTCATCACCCGGGGCTTCAACCGGCTCGCGCATATTCCGCTGGCGGGGATCAACGGGCCGATCAAAGTTGCCGGCAAAGATTGGAATATGGCCATGGCGGCGATGGGCATGGCCCTGTCGGACGCGGATTTGGCCAATGTCCTGACGTACATCCGTGGTTCCTGGGGCAACAAGGCCGGGGAAGTGACAGCCGAGGACATCAAAGCCATCCGCGCCAGCCTGGGCGCCCGCCCGCAGGCGATGACCGCCGAAACGCTTCAGGCCTTACCGGAATAATTCCGTTTTTTGGAACTTGGCGTCCTTGGCGCCTTGGCGGTTTATTTCCACTCCAGGGTTCCGGTTCAATCGGCTGACTGGTTCTGAAGATGCCGTATCCTTTCGATCGCCCAGCGAGCGTGCTCCGCCACCAAGGGTTCGCTGTCGCACGTCGCACGCTCCAGGTCGGGCAGGGCACCCGGATCGCCGCTGTTCCCCAATGCCACACACACGTTCCGCAATAAGCCGCGCCGCTTGGTCCGCCGTATCGGTGATCCCGCAAAGCGCGATTTGAACCCGGCCTCGTCCAGTCGCAGCAGCTCGATTAAATCCGGCGTCCGCAAATCTTCCCGCGCATGCGCTTTCATCAGGCTGCCTTCTCTCGCAAACCGGTTCCATGGACACGCCGCCAGACAATCGTCGCATCCGTAGATCCGGTTGCCGATGGCGGGGCGCAACTCAACCGGAATCGCGCCCTTGAGTTCAATCGTGAGGTAGGAGATGCAGCGGCGCGCGTCCAATTGGAAGGGCGCGGTGATGGCGTGGGTCGGGCAGGCGGTCAGGCAGCGGGTGCAGCTGCCGCAATGATTTTTCTCCGGCGCATCCGGTTCGAGCTCCAGCGTGGTGATGATTTCGGCGAGGAAAATCCAATTGCCCAGTCGGCGGCTGATGAGGTTGGTGTGCTTGCCCACAAAGCCCAGTCCGGCCCGTTGGGCCAGGTCCCGCTCCAGCAGCGGCCCGGTGTCCACATACCAGAGGGACCGCGTGCCAGGGCCTCCCAGCTGGTCCAGGAAGGAAGTCAGAGATTTCAGTCGTTCGCCGAGCACCTCGTGGTAATCGCCGAACCGGGCGTACCGGGCCACCACGCCCCTCCGATTTGCGGGGAGTTCGCTGGCTGATGGGGGAGAGTCATAACTGGCGGCGAGGATGAGCAGGCTTTTTGCACCGGGCAGGACTTTTTGCGGATCCATCCGTTTTGCGGCATTGCGTTCAAGCCACGCCATTTCTCCATGAAACCCCGAGGCCAGCCAGTCCGCGAATTTCCCTGCCGATTCGGGTGCAGCGGCGCGGGTGACCCGGCAGTCGTCAAAGCCCAGTTCCAGAGCGCGCTGACGGAGAGCCGCTTTCATTTTGCACCGGCGGACTCCAATTGGAATTGATGAGCTACTTGCCGGGTGACTTCGCGGAGGGATCGCAGGTCTGTGTTCAGCAGGACATCGGCCTGTTTGTAGAAGCGTTCGCGCGCGGCGAGCAGCTCGCGGATTTTGGCTTGCGGATTGGCGTCGTGCAGCAGCGGGCGGTGGCTTTGGTGCCGGACCCGCTCCCATATCTTCTCGGGTGATGACCAGAGGCATACCACCAGCGAATGGGTCTTGAGGCTCGTCAAATTGTCCGGGTTGACCGGCAAGCCGCCGCCAGTGGCGATGACGGTCCGGGTGCGGCTGGCCAGTTCCTTGACCACTTTTTGCTCCAGCGCGCGAAAAGCCGGTTCGCCCTCTTTTGCAAAAATATCTGCAATCGTGCGGCCCGTCCCGGCCTGGATCAGTTCGTCGGTGTCCACATACTCGAACCGCAGCTGTTCCGCAACGAGCCGGCCGACGGTGGTCTTGCCGGTGCCCATGAATCCGATGAGCGCAATATTGACGAGATGACGGCCGCTGTGCATAGGGTCACTATAAAGCACCCGGCCCATGGGCGGAATCCTAATTGTGGCACCTCCTTTTCCCGTCCCTCGCCTCCCCTGGCGAGAGGCGAGGAAATACAGGCAGCATCGCGATCCGCTTGTCTGCCCCCTATAGCCGTTCCTAGCAACTGCGGTACCGGTGGGGCGCGTTGCTCCGTACGCGCCATCGTGGGCAAACCAGGGCGCGTGGGTTGGCAACCGCGGCGGGCAGGGGACTGCCCGCCCTACCTGCGGACTTTTTTACGCAAGCGGATCGCTTTGTTAATACCCCGGCTTCAGTAGCAAGAGCAGACCGGATACATTTGGGTGGATGAAGGATGTATGAATCTGGATTGATCGACCCAAGGATCGGCTGCCGCCCTCGCTGGGTCGCGGCTAGGTAGGGCGCGTCACTCCGTGCGCGCCGCCCCGGGCATAAGACGACGTGGGTTGGCAACCGCGGCGGGCAGGGGACTGCCCGCCCTACCAGCTCGAAGTGCCACGGTTAAGTTGAACTGCTTTACCTGCTGCCTGTTGCCTGCTGACTTGCTGCCGCTCGACAGGTCAGATTTTAATGATTATAAATGCTGTCATGGACCTGCCGCCATTCATTCTGGCCTCCACTTCGCCGCGCCGAGCGGAGCTGTTGCGGTCGTTGGTATTGGATTTCAAGGTTGTGCCCAGCGCGGCGGAAGAACTCTGGCATGAACATCTTTCCCCGCTGGAACTCTGCCAGCTCAACGCGCACCGCAAGGCACGCGCCGTGGCTGAAACAATCCCCGACGCCTGGGTTCTGGGTGCGGACACGCTGGTCTTTCTCGACGGCGAGCCCCTCGGCAAGCCAGGCGATCTGGCTGAGGCGCGTTTGATGCTGTCGCGCCTGCAGGGGCGGACCCACCAGGTCGTCACCGGGGTTAGCTTGATCCACCGGCGCGCCCTCCGTGAACGGCTGTTTGCGGTGTGTACGGACGTGGTGTTTCACCCGCTCAATGCCGATCAGATTGGGGACTATCTGTCCCGGATCAACCCGCTCGACAAGGCGGGCGGCTATGCTCTTCAGGAGCACGGCGAGAGGATTGTGTCGCACATTGAGGGATCGTACAGCAATGTGGTCGGGCTGCCGTTGGAACGCTTGCGGGCGGAGCTGACTTTTTTTGGGAGGGCATTGGGCGATCTCCATTCGGTCGAGCGCTGACCGTCGTGTGAGCCGTTTTTAGATTCCGTATTCCTTCAGGGTGATCAGCCGGGGGTAGTGTCAAAGGTAGGGAGAAAACAGGCGGGCGGCGGCGTCGCACAGTTTTTCTGAAACCGGCCGAGCGTCCACGGCGGCGAGGGTCACTTCTTCCGCCCCGCGAAATTTCAAGTCCAGGATCTGTTCCATTTCTGCGGCGAACTCGCGGCCGTAGCATTCCACGTTCAATTCAAAGTTCAACCGCAGGCTGCGCGCATCCCAGTTGGCTGATCCCAGCAGTACCCAGTGTCCGTCCACGATCATCAGCTTGGAATGATCGAAGGGGGGCGGGGTTAGCCACAGGTGGCAGCCGCGTTCCAGCAATTGCCACCAGAGCGCGCGCGAGGCCCAGTGCACTAGCGGCAGGTTATTTTTTCCCGGAAGCAGGATGTCCACCCGCACCCCGCGCAGCGCCGCGAGATTGAGCGCGGCCACCAATGCGGGGTCCGGCAGAAAATAAGGCGTCAGGATTTTTACCGAGGTCTGCGCCTCGCCCAGCGCGGCCAGCAGCGTCCAGCGCAGCTTGTCGTAATCCGCATCCGGCCCGTCGTTGATGACGCGGGCGATGACGGTGCCGGCCTCCTTCACTTCCGGGAACCAGGCGGTGCCCTCGAGGGTTTCCCCGGTGGTGAAGGCCCAGTCGTTTGCAAATGCCTCCTGCAAGTGGGTGGCAATGGGACCTTCCACACGGAAGTGCAGATCCTGGACGGGGCTGCGGGGGGAACTGTCGAGGCAATGACCTTGACGGAGGTTTATGCCGCCGGTGAAACCCATCTGTCCGTCCACCACCAGGATCTTACGATGGTTGCGCAGGTTGAGGGTGGCGACGCGCCAGGGTTGGAAGAGCGAGGCGGGCAGGAATTTTGCAAAGGGTATTTGGGCGCGCCTAAGGGTGCGGGCGATGGAGGGCCAGGAATAGCGCGTGCCAGCGGCGTCGATCAATACCCGCACGGCCACGCCCCGCTGGACGGCGCGACCCAGAGCGGCGGCAAACTGCTGGCCTGCCGGGTCGTTGTCGAAAATATAGCAGGACAGCGAAATGGATTTTTCTGCTTGGTCGATGGCCGCCAGCATGGCGGGAAAGGCGGCATCGCCATTGATCAGCGGCTGGAGGCGGTTGCCGGGCGTGAGGGGGCGATTTACCACGCGGTAAACAATTCGGGCGAGTTGCTGGAGATGCCCCGCGCTCTCGGGCCGGGGTTCGCCGAGGTCCTCTGGAACCGGGCGGGCCGGGGCGGGATGAGCGCCGGTCGGAAGGGCGCGGCGCTGGAGGCGGTTGATGCCCAGCGCGAGATAGAGGAGAGGGCCAAGCGCGGGCACCAGCCAGATAACCCCCAGCCAGAGGGTTGCCGCCCGCGGATCGCGTTTGTGGAGGAGGGCGTGACCGGAAGCCAGCGCCGAGGCAAACACATTGAACCCCGCCCCGAGCAGAGGCCAGAACCGGAAAATGTCGCTGAGCCAATGCATCCGCCGGTACTGTCCACGGAAGGGCTTCCCGGCGCAAGAATTTGCCGCCTGAGACTGGCGCGGTTCCGATCTAAGAGGTGACACTTTCATGGGTCACCTCAACCTGCTAACGCATTATTGATTTACCCGTGAGGGGTCAAACCATGGCGTAGCGCCCCTCATTGGCCCCACGGGTAGGAAATTTTGGACGTAAAAAAAGGCACTCTGAAAAATCAGAGTGCCTTGGAATGGAAGGGAGAATTACTTGGTGCCGAGGATGGCGTCTTTGGCCGCTTTGGCCACGCGGAACTTCACGACGCGCTTGGCTTTGATCTTGATCGCTTCGCCCGTGGCGGGGTTGCGGCCCATGCGGGCTTTGCGATTGACCAGCACCAGCTTGCCGAGGCCGGGCAGGGTGAAAGTGTTCTTGGCGTTCTTGTAAGCCAATTGCACGATGGATTCGAGAATCTCAACAGTCTGCTTTTTGCTGAGGTTGTTCTTGGTCGCGATTTCAGCCGCGATCTGGGATTTGGTCAGAGCTTTTGCCATAATTTTATCAGTTTGTTTTTTTGGTTGAACGGACAGTGAAGCCCTATTAAAGCGGTCTCGAAACCTTCCGCCAAGTTAAAAAAGCGTTTTTTATTAAGGAATTACGCACTCCCCTGACCGGAGCGTCTCCTTCGTTGGTCTTGATTGGTTTGCAACGTCGCTCAGGACGCGGTGTTTTGTAACACGGATTTTTGCTGAGAATCGGCGCTTGAAATGCCGTGCGGCAAAAACAGCCTGCGGTTCGGTCCGATCTATTCCAGGCGCAGCAGTTGCGCCTGTTGCCGTTCGATCCAGCCGTTGCCGCGGCGGGTGTGGACCAGCCAATAGTCGCCGCGCTCCCGCAATCGGCGGCAGGATTCGCCCGCCGCCAGTGTCGCCACCACCTCCGCCGAAGGCGTGGGCGTCCGCCGGAGCGACGTGTTTTTTTCGGTGAGGATGCCGGTGTTGGCGCGGGTCAGGACGCCGATGTTGGGTGCCAGGCTGAGGAGGAATAGCCCCAGGGCCAGCGCCGACAGGGTTTGATGCCAGCCCGCCTTTCGCCTCCTGAAAAATTCCGGCAGGGTCACCATGGCCACTGCCAGCCACAGGCTGAGGGTGGCCATGCCCGCCCAGAGTCCCGGAGGCAGCCAGGTGGACGTCCGCTCGCATCGGGTAAGTTCGAGCGGATCGAGCCCGGCCCTTTCGCGGGCTTGTGACAGATTAATGCGCGCGCCCGGATCGAACGGATTCAACCAAGCGGACTGTTCCCAGGCGGCGATGGCCTCGCCGGTGTGACCCTGCTGCCATTCGGCCAGTCCAAGATTGAGCAGTGTCCCGGCGAAAACGTGCTTGTCCAAGGAAGCTTGAAATGAGTGTGCCGCCGATTCGTACCGGCCTGCTTCGTAGGACTCCACGCCGTCTCGAAAAAGATCTGCCCCAGCCGTCCCCAGGGCGGGCGTTCCCATCAGCAGCGCCACCAATGTCAGCAGTTTTTTAATCGCTAAAGTCACAAGCGCTCCTCCAAATTCGCCAAGATTTTTTTCAAGCGGACTTTCTCGGCTAAAATATTTGAACGGGTTCCTTTATTGGCAGCGAAGGCGGCGCTATCGGCGGCGGCAAAAATGCGCCGCACGGTTTCCCCGGGTTCGCCCTCCCGCTCTGCTGCGGGGAGCAATTGCAGGATGTCGCCGCACACCAGGGCCCCGGGGGTTGCCGAATAATGCGGCGCGCAGGCGATCTGAAGAGCGCTGACGGCGCCGCGTAAAAAGTCGGCGTCATCCGCGGCTCGTTCCAGGACGCGGCGGGCGCGGCGCAGAGCGCGCCGGGCTTCCCGGCGCCGGCGCCATTCGGGATGCTGTTCCCACCGGCGCCGCCGGCGCTCCCACATTCCCAGGCCGATGAATCCCAGGACGGGCAGTCCTTGAACAAACCAAAACCAGGGATGGAATTGCAGCGGCCCCAAGAGTGCTGAGCGAGGGCCCGGCGTAGCGGCCAGCCGGCTCCAGCCGGGGCTTTGGCTGGATCCGGGCACGTCCTCTGCAAGCAGTTGCGCGGTGTCCACATCGGAGCCGGCATTGGCGGCGGGGAGGGTGACGGGGACCGGGGGGATGGTGAGGTCCAGATAACAGCCGAGGGCTGGGTCAAAACAGCTGAAGGGGATGGCGGGTGTCGCGCGGGGCGCATAGGACAGGGGGATCAGTGTGTAATGGAAGAGGGCTCCGGGCGGGTTGGTTCCGGCTGCTGCGACGCTGCCGCCGGGGGTGGCCGGGAAAATCTGCCATTCCGGGGTGCGCGGCGGCAGGGGCGGATGAAGGCGGTCCAGATTCGGACTCCCCCGAAAAATAACCGTGAGTTGCACCGGGTCGCCCACGGCCAATCGGTTGGTGGCCAGAAGGGGCGGATCGCAGCTGAAATGGCCGATCGCCCCGTTGAACCCGGGCAGTTCGTTCCCGGTGGGCAGCGGGAGGACCTCGATGGTGACGGGTTCGGAATCGAGCAGCAGGTATTGGGGCGGACCGCTGGAAAGGGACACCTGACCACTGATGACCACTGGGCCGCTGAACTGCATGCCGGCCGTGTAGCCCTGCGCAGAAAGTTTTATTGTTCCGGCGGTGATGGGCGTGATGCGCGTCTCATAGACAAACGCCGGCAAGGGGACCCCGTTTTTTTTGAGGGTCTGGATGGATTGCCGGGCGGCGCTTTTATCCGTGACGAATCCGTCGCCGTTGAGTTGCAGTTGGGAAACGCCCTCGACCCCGTGGGCGGGAGTGGCTTGCAGGCGCACGCTGACGTTGAGGGGTTCCCCGACAAAAACCCGGTTCGCTGCGGGTTCCACGACCAGCTGGCGGGCGAGTTCGGCCGGTTCCGTCCTTTGGGATTTTACGACCAGAGTCGCCGCCGGCACCGTCACCGGTTTGCCGTAAACCTCCACATTAAACTCCGGCAGCGTGAAGGATCCCGGCAACGTCGGCACTGCCTCGTAATTGAACGTTGAGAAGGTCTGAGCAACGTTGCCGATGATTTGCAGATTCTGTCCGCTCGCCCGCCAGTGCAAATTCAGCGGGGAGGGCGCAGGGATTGGTTCGGGGCGCCGGATGGAAATTTCCGGCGCATTGAAGGTGATGCGGTAGATGGATTTTTCGCCCGGGCCGATCTGGGGCGGGTCAAAGGAGGCTGTGCAAGTGACCGGGGCCAAAAGGTCCGTCGCCGGTTGTGAGCGCATGAGCTGTTCCGGCAGTGTCATAGATGCCGTCTGGGCGTTGGCGGATCCGAAGGCAGCCATCCCTGACATCCATCCCAACGCCGCCAGCCAGATGAGATTGAATGGCCTTATTAAAAAATCAGCGCGCATAGTTTTGTCACCAGACGCGCTGGGAACGGTCCCGTGGTTTACCCATTTCGGACTTCCCGTCCTGTCCCAGTGGCAGCGGCTTGCCGTCGGCCTGGAGTGTGTTGAGCAGTTCCCCGGCTTTTTCGGGGGACAGGTTTAATTCCAGACCGCCGCCGGAGCCGCTTCGTTCCTCCAGACCGCTCAGCGATTCCGGCAGGGGCTGATCGCCTCCCTCGCCTTCCTCGCCGTCTTCTCCCGGCGCTCCCGGGGTTTGACTGGGCCCCGGAATCCGTCCTTTTAATTGGGCCAGCAAACTCTTTAGCTCAGTCTGCCGTCCGCTCAGGCCGGCGGCGGACTGCTGCATCTCCCGCATGCTGTCCACAAGTCTGGCAATGGCCTGCGCGACGATTTCAGCGTTCCGCACGGCATTGGTGTCGGAGGGTCGCAGCTCTGCCGCGCTCCTGAAATCATTCAGTGACTGCCGCCATTTCGCCAGCGTTTTACCATGCGCCTCCATCGCGCGCCGGACGGCGTCGGTGGCGGCGCGCATCTCCTGGCGCGCCCCGCGCCCGGTCCAGTAAGCCGCCACCATCTGCGCCACATCGCTGCTTGCAAGCGCCTCCGTCGCTTTCCGGATTCCCTCGTCCCCCGCCTCCGTCGCTCTCCGGCTCTGCGGGGCAACCTCGCCCGGCGATTTTTTCAACGCCTCGGTTCCCTGGGCAAAGCGCACATGACCTAAATTGAACAGTGCGGCCGGCTGAACCACATCCTCTTGTTGATCCAGTGAAGATTCCAGGAGCGCCTCCGCATCGCCCAGTTTGCCCGCCTGCAGTTGTCGGCTTCCGGCATTATAAAGTTCGCGGGCCGTCTGCGGCACCGGCGCTGGTGCTGGGGAAATAACCGTGTCGGCCTCCGGGGTAGCGCCCCAGCTCACAAAACCCAAGGTGAGGTAACAAAAAAACACCCAGCTTTGAAAAGTGCGCGTTTGGGATTTTCTGCTCATGGCGTCGCCCGCTCCTTTCGCCGCGTCCCGAGCAGCGACTCGCCGATCAACAATGCCAGCAGGGCTGCGACCGGCCAGTAAAAGCGATCAATGCCCCGGTGATTCGCGCTTTTCGAGACCGCGGAATGATTCTGCGTTTCCAGCGCCAATCGAATCTGGGTCAGACCTTCCCCCCGCGGGCCGAGCGAATGATAACTCCCGCCGGTCGCCTGTGCGATGGCAGTCAGAGTCTTTTCGTCCAAGCGGCTGAGCACGACCTCTCCGCGGGCATTGAGCAGCGGCTCCCGCTGCCCCGCCGCATTGGGCATCCGGATCTCGCTGCCGGCGGGTGATCCGATGCCCACTGTGAAAACAACGACGCCGTTGGTGCCCATTTTTTTTGCCGTTGCCACGCCGCTCTGTTCCAGATCCTCCCCGTCGGTCAGGAGCACGATGAGTTTGCGGCGGCTGTTTTTGTCGAGGGCGCGTTCGGCTTCCAGCAGCGCCCTGCCAATGTCCGTGCCGGGCAGGGGTATGCTCTTTTCGTCCACGGCCGCCAGCGCGTTTTCAAAGGCGTCGTAATCCAGGGTCGGCGGGCAGTTTAAAAAGGCCCGGCCGGCAAACGTCACCAGACCCACGCGGCCCCGGCCATGCCTCCGGACAAAGTCCGATACCGCTAGGGTGGCGCGCTTGAGGCGGCTGGGGAGGACATCGGTGGAGAGCATGCTGTAGGAGGTATCCAGGACAAAGATCACGTCCTCGCCGAGCCATTGCGCGGCGGGTGGCGACTCGCCCCATTGCGGGCGCGCTAGTGCGAGGCCGGCCAGCGCCAGTGCGAGCAGTAGGGATCCCTCCTTGAGCCGCCTCCGCGCCGGACTGTGCGATGCCGTCAATTCGGCGACAAAGCGCGGCGCCGCCATCTGCGCCAATTGATGGCGGCGTTTCACCGCCGAACGGTGCTGGAGCCATGCCAGCAGCAATGGCGCCACCACCGCCAGTCCCAGCCACTGGGGCGATTCAAAATGCGGATTTGAAAAATTGATCATCGATGAACAAGCGGTTCAAGGCACTCGGCGATAACGTGTGTGGGAGAGAATGAGTTCCCATGCCAGCGCTGCCAGCGCCGCCAGCAATGGCCATTGAAACAGGAGATCATAGGTGGCGTAGCGTTTCAGTTTTACTTCGGTTTTTTCGAGCTGGTCAATCTGGCTGTAAATGGTGAGCAATTCCCGCCGGTTCGTCGCGCGATAAAATCGCCCATGAGAGAGCTCCGCCATTTTCCCCAACACCGCGTAATTAGCCGGCTGCAACAGGAGGGTTGGAATGATATGGCCGTTGGCATCGAGCTTCAGCTTGCCAGTGGACGGGTCAAAGGCGGGCAGGTAGCAGGGTTTTTCCATCCCGATGCCGATGGTGTAAATCTTTGCTCCCATGGCGGCGGCGAGCTGTGCGGCGGGGAACGGATCAATCTGGCCCTTGTTGTTGTCCCCGTCAGTCAGCAGGATGATCACCTTGCTCTTGCTGCGGGGGACAGATTGGAGCCGCTTTGCGGCGACCCCGATTGCATCGCCGATAGCCGTGCCGAGGTCGCTAATGGTTCCGATGTGGACCTGTCTAAGGTTTTCGGTCAGCCAGTCATGGTTGAGCGTGAGCGGGCTGGCGAGATAGGGCACCCCGGAAAAAACCACTAGGCCAATCCGGTCATTGGGCCGTTTGCCGATAAAATCGCCCAGCACATCGCCGGCAATATCAAACCGCGTCGTGTTTTCCCCGGGCGCGGCCATGTCCACCGCCATCATGGACCAGGAAAGATCGAGCACGAGCAGGATATCGATGCCCGGGGTTTCTGTCTCCACGTGCGGAGTGGCCCGGCGCGGGCCGGCTAGGGTAACAATCGCCAGGGCCACGGAGGCCAGACGCAGAAACAGGAGCCATCGGCCCGGGGCCGTGCGAGACCGGGCGCCTGCGGCCCGGGCGATCTCCACACTGGAAAATTTCAGGGCGGAGCGGTTGCCGACGCGTCCCCGCAGCAGCGCATAGACCGGCAGCAGGGCCAGCAGGCCCAGCAGCCAGGGGAATTGAAATTCAAGGTGGGACGTCATGGGCGCCGGTCCCGGGATAGGGATGGGGTGGGGTGCGACAGGAGTGTTCGCTGTGCCTCGGCCTGATCCACTAGGTTCAGTGCGCGGACCACGCTGTGGCCGGGATCGGTAACCGGCTCCGTGGAAAACTTCTGCGCATCGCAGCGGCGCAGGAATCCGATGACGGCAGCCGCCAGTTCGGGGCTGAAGTGGGGTTGCTCTGCAACTGACCGGCTGAATTCTGCGGTGGTGAATTCGCCGGGTGGCAGTTGAAACGCGGCGCTGAAGTAGCGTCTGACAATTTGCGAAACCTGGCTGAGGACGGCGCCGTCCTCCGGCAGTGGCCGCAGCGTTTCGAGCGCCAGACGAGCCTGCGTTTCCGGCGTCGTCGTTTTTTGGGGCCGGGACCGCCACAGCAGCCAGCCGGCAACCGTAGCCAGCGTCAGTGTTCCCAGTCCGATTGCCACGGCGATGGCATGGGCTTCCCAAAAAGTTGGCGGCAGTTCCCCATAGGGCGGCACCAGGGCCGGCGGCGTTGGGGTTGGATCGTTGCGCGTCTGGGCGAGCAGCCTCCACGGGCCGGCCAGAGTCAGGAGGGTCAGTGGAACACGGCAGCAGCACGCCAGGGCCCGGAAAGATCCAGTCTGGAAAAAAGGCGTGCAGATTTGGGGTCTGGAGTCCGGGGCCTGTTTTTTTTGGGCGGCTTTCATCGGTGTGTCAGCGATGTCTCCGGCCGCGGCGGATCTCAAAAAAACGCTGCAGGGTTTGGGCGAACGGCTCCGAGGTGTTCAGGCGGAGCGTGTCCACGGCCGCCCGGTTCAGCGCCTGGTCCAGCTGTGCGAGGCGGTCCGCGTTGATGCCCCTGAAATGCTCGCGCACCGGTCCGCGTTGGGAATCGATTTCCAGCAGCTCCCCAGTTTCGGCGTCCTCAAGGGTAAGCAGTCCGGCATCCGGCAAATCCCCCTCCCGTGGATCGTGTAGATGCAGGCAGATAAGATCATGTCGCGCGCCGGTAATCCCCAGTTCCTGGATGACATCGCGTCCGCCCGTCCTGTCCTCCGGGGCATTGTCGGGGCCGGGCGGGCGTTGCAGGAAATCCGTCAGCAGAAATACGATGGAGCGGCGGGGCAGGGCGTGGTTCAGAAAGGCGAGCGCGGCGGGGATGTCGGTGCCCCGTTTCCGAGGCGTGAAGGCCAGCATCTCCCGAACAATCCGCAATATATGGCGTCGTCCCTTGCGGGGCGGGATGAACAATTCCACCTCCTCTGTGAACAGCAGCAGCGCGACTTTGTCGCCGTTCCGTGTAGCGGACAGGGCAAGGGTGGCGGCGATTTCTGCCGCAAATTCGCGCTTGGAAACGCGTCCCGAACCGAAAGCGGACGAGCCGGAGACATCCACGGCCAGCACGGCGGCCAGCTCGCGTTCCTCCCGGTAGCGCTTTACAAAGGGCCGGCCCAGCCGATGGGTGACATTCCAGTCGATGTCCCGCACGTCATCCCCCGGGACATACTCGCGCAGTTCCTCGAAGTCCATCCCGCGCCCCTTGAAATGGCTCAGGTAGGCGCCCACCATCGTGTCATTGACGAGGCGGTTGGTGCGCAGCTCAACGCGGCGGACGGCTTCGAGCAATTCGGTGACGGTCATGGTCGGGTCAAAGACTCGTTGCAAACTCCTCCGTCCAGCAGGCCGCAGGCACTTCGCTAGGGGCCATCAATGGCATATTTATTAAGGGACGGGGACGGCGTTTAAAATCTTTTTGACGATCGCGTCGCTGGTCACGGATTGAGCTTCGGCTTCATAGGTGAGGATAATGCGGTGGCGCAGCACGTCCGGCCCGATGCTTTTCACATCCTCGGGAATCACAAAGTCGCGCCCCTGCAGCAGCGCCCAGGCCTTGGCCGCCACCGTGAGATAAATCGTCGCGCGCGGCGAGGCGCCGAACTGGATCAGGTGTTTGAGATCGAGCTGGAGGTCGTCCGGCCGGCGCGTGGCAAAAACCAGTTTAACAATGTAATCCCGGATTTTTTCATCCACGTGGATTTGGTCTACGATTTTTTGGGTGCGGGCAATCTCGTCGAGTCCGACCACCGGTTGGATCTCGGTTTCCGGGTGGGTGAAGGCCATGCGGTCCAGGATTTGACGCTCCTCTTCGAACGAGGGGTAATCGAGCACCACCTTGAACATGAATCGGTCCACCTGCGCCTCGGGCAGGGGGTAGGTGCCCTCTTGGTCAATCGGGTTCTCAGTGGCCAGCACCAGGAACGGCGAGGGCAAACGACGGGTTTCGCCCCCGAGAGTCACCTGCCGTTCCTGCATGGCTTCCAGCAGGGCCGACTGCACCTTGGCGGGCGCGCGGTTGATTTCGTCAGCCAGCACGAAATTGGCGAACACCGGACCCTGGGTGACGTGGTATTTTCCGTCCTGCGGGCTGTAAATAAGGTTGCCCACAATGTCGGCGGGGAGGAGGTCGGGGGTGAACTGGATGCGCCGGAAACTTGCCTTCACGGCCGCCGCCAGCGTCCGGACCGAGAGCGTCTTGGCTAGTCCGGGCACGCCTTCCAGCAGCACATGGCCGTTGGCCAGCAGACTCACCAGAAGTCGCTCCACCAGTTGGTCCTGGCCGACAATCACGCGTCCCACCTCCGTGCGCAGCGCGCGGATCCAAGCGGCGGTTTCCTGCACCTGTTCTTTTAACGGTTGACTCATGGCGTTTGAATTTACGGAGTGAGTGTGAAGAACTCAAGCGCCGTCGAGGAATTGTCGCAGGCCCGGAGTTGATCCCCAATACCGAAAGGGAATCCTGTCTCCAGGAGGGACAGCGCGCAGTGCTGTCTGCATCGGCGCGGAGCGGGCGTTAGGCCTCGACTGGCTGAAGCAGGTCCTTCTTTTCCCCGATCGATGCGCTTTCGGCCTTCTCCTGGCGCAGCTCTTCGAGCGGGCGAAACCGGTCGGAGCGAAAGCCGCGTTCGAGATTTGCCTTGGAATCAGCCTTGGGATTCACCAGGCCGATGAGCAGCACTGATACGTCGCCCTCCATCGTTAGATTGATTCCCAAGCGGATGTCGCGCACGACGTAGGTGACGTCTTTTACCGGCAGGGCGTCATAAAGCTTGCTGATGTCTGGCGGGAATTTGTCATCCACGCACACCACTTTGTCGCCGATGCCGAAAGGAGTCATTGGGGGGCGCGGGTTGTGGCGAGCGACCGGCAAAATTTTCCGATGCGGGCCAGGCCTTTTTCAATATTGGCCAGGCTGGTCGCGTAGCTCAGCCGGATGTAGTCGTCCGCGCCGAAGGCGATGCCGGGCACGGCGGCGACTTTTTCCTGCTCCAGCAATTTCGCGCAGAACTCGGCGGACTTGAGGCCGGTCCGGGAAATGTTCGGGAACAGATAGAACGCGCCCTTGGCGTTCACGCAGGTGAGCCCCGGAATGGAATTCAATGTGGCGTGCGCATAGCGGCGGCGCTTGTCGTACTCCGCCAGCCAGATCGGCAGGTGATCCTGCGGCCCGTTGAGCGCCGCCACCCCGCCTTTTTGGGCGAAGGATGTCGGGTTACTCGTGCTATGGCTTTGCAGGGCGTCAATGGCGCGGGCGATCGGTTCGGGGGCGGCGAGGAATCCCAGCCGCCAGCCGGTCATCGAATAAGCCTTCGCCAATCCGTGGACGATGATGGTGTGGTCGTAATGGGCCTGGGAAAAGCTGGCAACGCTCTTCACAGTGGCTCCGTCGTAGAGCAGGTGCTCGTAAATCTCATCGCTCATGATGAGGATGTTTTTCTCCACGCAGATATCGCCCAGCGCCTTGGTTTCTTCCGGCGTGTAAACGGACCCAGTCGGATTGCTGGGCGAGTTCAGGATGAACAGGCGCGTCTTCGGGGTGATGGCAGCGCGGAGCTGGGCCGGCGTGACCTTGAATTCCGTCCGGTCGCTGGTCTCTAGGATCACCGGCTGGGCGCCCGCGAGCTTGACCATCTCCGGATAGCTCAGCCAGTACGGCGCGGGGATGATGACTTCGTCGCCCTCCTCGCATGTCGCCAGAATGACGTTGAAGCAGGAATGTTTGCCGCCGCAGCTGACGATGATCTGGGAAGGTTTGTAGGCTAGGCCGTTCTCGCGTTGGAATTTGGCGGCGATGGCCTCGCGCAGTTCCGGAATGCCGGCGCTGGGCGTGTATTTTGTGAATCCTGCCGCGAGCGCCTGGGCGGAGGCATCCTTGATGTGCTGGGGCGTGTCGAAATCCGGTTCGCCGGCGCCAAAGCCGACGACGTCCTCTCCGGCGGCTTTCATGGCCTTGGCCTTGGAATCAATGGCCAGGGTTAGGGACGGGGCGAGGGAGGCGGCGCGGTGAGAGATTTTGTAATTCATAGCCATTTAAACGGCGGAAAGGTTAAAGTCCGCGCGCAGAATCGCAAGAACGGAAATTATTAGCCCGAGGACGCTGCGCAGCGAACCGGCACACCAGGCGATTCAGTTGCTTCCGCGCAGGCCGCGCGCGGCTATTTCAAAGGACCTGGCGCTCGGGGCGGGGCCGTGCTCTGGCGTACAATCAATTCGGCAGACAGCCGCTGGGATTCGAGTGGGCCGCCCCGAATCAATTTCATCATGGTTTCCACGGCGGCCACGCCGAGCCGGTATTTTGGCTGGCGGAGAGTCGTCAGCGGCACACGGAAATATTCCGCCGCCAGAATATTGCCAAAGCCGACTACGGAGATGTCCCCGGGAATGCTCAGGCCCTGGGAGAGAAGGGTGTCCGCGCAGCCGATGGCCACGAGGTCGCTGACGGCCTGCACGGCGGTGGCGGTGCAGCCTTCATTTAGCAGCTGCAGCGCGGCTTTGGTGCCGTCTTCGATGGTGCTGCCGGATTGGAAGACCAGCGTGTCGTCGACCTCAAGTCCGGTTTCGCGCAGGGCGCGGCGATAGCCCTCGAAGCGTTCATGCGCCCAGGGCGCGGCCGAGGGGCCGGTAAGGTAGGCGATGCGCCGGTGTCCGAGTTTGAGCAGGTGCTGGGTGGCGTGATAGCTGGCCACCAGCTCCTCCAGTTCCACGCTGGGGAAGGATTTGCAGAAGGGGGCTGGCGGGCCGAGCAGCACCGCGGGCGTCTGGCTTGCGATCACTTCCTGGTAAATCCGCGCTTCCGCTTCAAACCGGTAAACCGGCGAGATGAACAATCCGTCCACCCGCCGGGACAGGAACCGGCGGAGGCACTGTTCCTCGCGTTCGGGCTTGTTGAGCGAGTGCGCCAATAGGACGTCGTAGCCCAGTTCATGGGCGTGTTCTTCAATGGCCATGACCATGCGGGCGTAAACCGGATTGGTGGAGGCGGGGATGAGCAGGCCGAACAGGCGGGTGGTCTTGGTGCGGAGGCCTTGCGCGCTGGAATCCGGCACATAGCCCATCTGCCGGGCGACGCCCTGGATCCGGGACTTGGTGGCCGCAGAAACATCCGGCGCGTCGCGCAGGGACTTCGACACCGTCATGATCGAAACCCCCACCTGCAGGGCAATGTCTTTTAAGCGAACCATGTCAGTGCGGGATGGGAAAGGCCTCTTGTTTTAGAATTCATGTTAAATGTGCCTTCACAGATAGGTGCCGCGCCACTGCAGCTTGCGCCGCAGGGCTTCCAGGAATGAATTGCCCTCCAGATGCACCAGCCGGATGGCCCGGCGGCTGCGGCGGATGATGACTTCTTCCCCCGTATCCAGTTCGCCCACGACCTGGCCGTCCGCGCTCACGATGGTGGAGTGCAAGGGGCTGAGGGCGTGGATGAGTATTTTTGAGGAGAGCGGCAAAATGATGGAGCGGTTTGAAAGGGCATGCGGACAGACCGGCGTCATCGCAAACACTTCGGCCGTGGGCAGCACCACCGCCCCGCCCGCTGACAGGGAATAGGCCGTGGACCCCGTCGGCGAACTGATGATGAGGCCGTCACAACGATACCGGGTGATTAGCTCCCCGTCCACGCTCACGTCCAAGCTGATGAGGCGGGAGACGGCGCCCCGGCTGACGACGACATCGTTGAGGGCGGTTTCGCGGATTTGTTTTCCATGGCAGCGTCCGCTGACCTCGATCAGGGCGCGCGACTCGTAGCGGAACGCCCCCGCCCAGAGGCGTTTTAAGGCCAGCGCCAATTCGTCGGAGCGAACGCCAGTAAGGAATCCCAGACCTCCTATATTGACGCCCAGCACGGGGGTGGAAGAGCCGGCGATATCGCGCGCAACGCGGAGCAGGGTTCCGTCTCCGCCAAAAACCAGCAGCAGATCCACTTCCCGGGCCAGCGATGCGACATCTGCAAAAGCGGGGCAGCGCAGCGAGGCAACCCGGGCGGTTGCGGCGTCGCAGAAGACCGCGCGTCCGGCGCGCCGGATGAGCTGGGCGGCGCGTCGGACCACATGGGCGCGCGAGACCTTCTCGGAATTGCCGATGAGGCCGATGCGCCGGATTGTGTCAGCGTTTTTTTTCAATCAATACCAAAAATTCTTTGTTGCCCGCCGGGCCTGTCAGCGGCGATTCGGTCACCCCCTGCCAATCGAGCCCCGGCTGGGCGGCGGCAAAGGATTCCAATTCCTGGAGCACGCGTTCGTGGATGGCCGGATCGCTGATGACGCCGCGGCCCCGGTCGGCCTCCGTTTTGCCGGCCTCGAACTGCGGTTTGATCAGCGCGACAATTTTGCCGTCTGTTTTTAATAATGCAATGGCGGGCGGCAAGATTTTTTTAAGGGAGATGAAGGAGCAGTCGACCACCGCCAGATCGGCGGGCGCGAAGGTGTCGGGCATCCGCGCGATGTTCAGGTGCCGCGCATTGGTTTTTTCCATGACCACGACGCGCGGATCGCACCGCAGCTTCCAGGCGAGCTGGCCCTGCCCGACATCCACAGCAAAAACCCGCGCGGCGCCGCGCTGCAGCAGGCAGTCGGTGAACCCGCCGGTGGAGGCGCCTAGATCGAGGGCGGTGGCCCCGGTGACGTCCAGCTTGAAGTGGGTGAGGGCATGATCCAGTTTGCGGCCGCCCCGGCTGACAAACGGCTCCGGCGCGTCCAGGGCGATCGTGTCCGCGGGTTTGACGGTGTCGCTGGCTTTGCGGGCGGGGTGTTGATTGATGCGGACCTGTCCGGCGAGGATGGCGCGTTTGGCCTGTTCCCGGCTGGGGCAGAGGCCGCGTTCCACCAGGGCTTGGTCGAGCCGAATCATGGGATGAAACCGGACGGGTGGACTGTCACGCTCGGGCGTTGCTGGAATACACGCGGTTTTGGACGTCCCGAAAGCTCTGGAGGAAACGGGTGTTATCCGCCACGGCTTTTTCGATGAGCGGCTTGATCAGGAACAGTTCGGAGCTGTTGATGACGGCATGGACGCTGTGCTGGAAGGCTTCCATGGGGGCGAAGGTCTGGAACGAATTTCCAACCATGAAAAAGGTGGCGTGACGCCGCTGAGTGACGGGCATGGTCTGCACGGCTTTCAGGGTCAGATTTTCCTCCCGCGTGTTCGCCGCAAATAATTCTTCAAGGAGGATGACCTGGTATTGGACCTGGCCGAACCGGACCAGAAAGTCGCTGTGGGTGGCGGCGGTGTGCACCTTGTAACCCAATTCGTTGAGGGCTGTCGTGACCACCTCCGTCCATTCTGGCGTGGAGAAGGCAATCAACGCCGGTTTATCCTCGGTGCTGACAAAATCGAAAGAGCCGGTCATAACGTTTTGATTTTTAGCAGGGGCGGTGGGGCTGTCGCGGCGGCGGCATTGGATTTTCCGTCGGGCGGGCTGGCAGGGGCGGGCTTCATCCGCAAGGAACCGGCAGTATCATTCAGGGCGCCGCGACCTTTCTTGATGGTGTCAATGCCCCGGGTCACGACGCTGCGCTTGGTGCAATAGAGCAGGGCGGTCTCCTCGGTCAGGGCGCCCTGTTCGTAACCCTCGAGGCAGGCCTGATCAAAGGTGCGCCAGCCAAAGGAATGGCTTGCCTCGATGATCTCGTAAAACGTTTTCCCTTCGCTTTCGCCCATGCGGATGGAGTCCTGGGTGCGGAGATTGGAGCCCATGATTTCGAGCAGCGCCGCCCGTCCGCCGCCCACCTTGGGCGCGAGGCGCTGGCTGATCACCCAGCGCAGCGTGTCTGCCAGCCGCAGCCGAATCTGTTCCTGCTGATCTGGCTCAAACATGCCGAGAATGCGGTTGATGGTGTCGCCGGCATTAATCGTGTGCAGCGTGCTCAGCACCAGGTGCCCGGTTTCTGCCGCGCTCAGGGCAATCTTCACCGTGTCCCGGTCCCGCATTTCTCCGACCAGAATCACCTTGGGCGCCTGCCGCAGCGCCGCCCGCAAGCCGTTGGCATAGCTGTCGAAATCGGAGCCCAGCTCGCGCTGGTTGAAGGTGGCCGCCTTGTGCGGATGAACGTATTCAATCGGGTCCTCGAGCGTGACAATATGGACCGGCTTGCTCCCGTTGATGCAATCCAGAACGGCGGCCAGCGTGGTGGATTTCCCCGACCCTGTCGATCCAGTGACCAGGACCAGCCCGGTTTTTTCCAGGGGAATTTTCCGCATCACCTCCGGCATCTTCAATTGGTCCAGCGTGGGGATGCTCGTGTTGAGCTGGCGGCAGACGATGGAATAATTGCCCCGCTGGGAAAACACATTGACCCGGAAGCGGGCTTTGTCAGACAGCGCATAGGACCCATCGCAGGAACCGTGGCGCAATAAATCCTCAATCTGCCAGAGGCTGTCGCCGATGATGTTCAGCGCAATGGTTTCGATCTGGAAGGGGGTGAGCTGTTCCAGGGGCGGATCCAGGATCACCGGCTTGAGTTCCCCGTAGGCCTCCACCTGCGGCGGTCGGCCCACAGTGAATAAAACGTCGGAAACTTCCGGCTGTGACGCCAGCATGGTCAAAAAAATCTGGTCCAGTTCGGGTCTCCGCATAAATCAAAGCGAGTCCTCGTCCTCCGGCGGCCGCGCGAGCAGGCTGCGGAATTTTTTCTTGTCCAGCGCCTTCTCGTAGGCCTCCTCCGGCGTGATCCGCCTCATGCGGACGTGTTCCATGATGTGGTCGTCCAAGGGTTGGTTGCCCTGTTTCTTGCCTACCTGGATCATGCCCGGTATCTGGTGGGTCTTGCCCTCGCGCACGAGGTTGGCGATGGCAGTGTTGAACACCAGGATTTCAAACGCGGCTACCCGGCCCTTCTTGTCGCTGCGCTTGAACAGGGTCTGCGCCACCACCCCCTTCATCGCTTCGGAAAGCGTCTGGCGGATCTTGTTCTGCTGGTCCGCGGGAAAAACATCGATGATCCGGTCCACGGTCTTGGACGCGCTCTGCGTGTGCAGGGTTCCGAAGACCAGATGACCCGTCGCCGCCGCCGTGATCGCCAGCTCGATAGTTTCGAGATCGCGCATTTCCCCCACCATCAGGATGTCAGGATCTTCGCGCAGCGCCCCGCGCAGAGCACTGGCAAAGGACTTGGTGTGCGTGCCTACCTCGCGGTGGTTCACCAGGCAGCTCTTGCTCTCATGGACGAATTCCACCGGGTCTTCGACGGTGATAATGTGGTCTTTGCGATTCCGGTTGCAGTAGTCCACCATCGCGGCCAGCGTGGTGGATTTCCCCGAGCCGGTCGGCCCGGTCACTACCACCAGCCCGCGGTTGAGCGTGCAGAATTTTTTCAGCACGGCCGGCAGCGGCATATCCATCTTTTCAAAGTCTTCAAACGCCAGCACCCGGCTGGCAATCTGCCGGAACACGGCAGCGATGCCGTTTTTCTGGTTAAAAAAATTGACGCGGAACCGGGAGATTCTCGGGATTTCATAGCCGAAGTCCACGTCGCCGGTCTCCTCGAACTGTTTGATTTTGTAGTCCGGCGCGATCTCGTAGAGCAATGCCTTGAGCGTGTCATTCTCCAGGACCGGGTAATCCACGCGCTGGAGTTCGCCATTGATCCGGAGCATGGGGGGGTTGCCCGCGGCCATGTGAAGATCGGAGGCCTTCTGCTCAAACATCAAATTGAAAAACGCATCGATTTTAGCCATAGTCCCTTTCGCGGTCAGCACACTAGCCAATGCCCCGCCAAACGCAAGTCGTGAAAACCCTGTTCCATCATATCCAGGACGAAGCCGCCGCCCGCGGCGTCCTGCCCTTTGCCCGTTTCATGGAACTGGCTCTGTACTCCCCGGGAAAGGGGTATTACGAAACCCAGCAGGATCGGGTGGGGCGGCGCGGCGATTTTTACACCAGCGTCAGCACCGGCGAACTCTTCGGCCAGCTGCTGGCGTTCCAGTTTTGCCGCTGGATGGAAGAGGGGCTGTTGGGGAGGACGTTGGTCGAGGCGGGCGCGCACGATGGTCGGTTGGCGAAGGATATTCTAGGGTGGCTGCAGCGTCACCGGCCCGGGCTGTTTGAGCAGATTGAATATCACATCCTCGAGCCCTCGCCGCGCCGGAAGGCGTGGCAGCAGGAAACCCTCCGGGAATTCCCCAATGTCCGCTGGCAAGACCCCGCCGCCCTCGGTGCAGCCGGGCCGGGCCGGGCCGTTTCCTTCTCAGGCATTTTTTTCAGCAATGAACTCCTCGACGCTCTGCCTGTCCACCGCTTGGGGTGGGACGCCCGGCAGCGGCAGTGGTTTGAGTGGGGCGTGGCCGTTGAAGGCGAAAAATTCGTCTGGGCCAAAATCCCGGGCCTGCCCGCCGACCTCGAGGGGGAGTTGCCCGCCGTCCTCCGCACGTTGCCGGGCGCGCTGCTGGACGTGCTGCCCGATGATTACACCGTGGAGGCCTGTCCTGCAGCCGAAAAATGGTGGCGCCACGCGGCCGGCATGCTGGCGCAGGGCAAGCTGCTCACGATTGACTACGGGCACAGCGCGGAGGAACTGTTATCCCCGGCCCGGCTCCGCGGCACGCTCCGCGCGTATTTCCGTCATCGCCTCAGCGACGATTTGCTGGCCTCTCCGGGCGAACAGGACCTGACCGCCCATGTCAATTTCTCCGCCCTCCAGACGGTGGGGGAAGCCGCCGGTCTCTCGACTGAGAGTTTCTCGACTCAGTCTCACTTTCTGACGCCAATCCTCGCGGCGGCTCTTTCGAGCCAATCGCTGGGGGATTGGGATGCCCGCCGCGCGCGCCAGTTTCAAACCCTGACGCATCCGGACCATCTGGGCCGGGCCTTCCGCGTGCTGGTTCAATCCCGCTAAACCTGACGGTTTTTTCAACGTTGGCTTGTTATCTGGGTATGCTAGGATCCTGTCCGTCATGCGCCTAATTAAAAGCCGTTGGTTTTCCGTCCTGAGCGGAGTGTTTTTCATTCTCCAATTTCAGGGGGGCTCCGCCAGCGCCCAGGGGACGGCGTTCTTCTATCAGGGACGGCTCAATGTCGGCGCCAGCCCTGCCAGCGGCACCTATGATTTCTCCTTTTCGCTTTATCCTACAAATCAGTCCGGTGTGGCTGTCGGCCCGCTCCTTACCAACGCGGCTGTCCTTGTCTCCAGCGGCTTGTTTACGACCACGCTAGATTTTGGTCCGGGCCTTTACACTGGATCGAATTACTGGCTGCAAATTGCCGTGCGGACCAACGGCGCGGCGACCTTCACTAATCTGACACCGCGCCAGCCGCTGCTGCCCGTGCCCTATGCTGCGTTTGCCAACACCGCCAGCAACCTCCTGGGCACCGTGTCGTCTGCGCAATTGACTGGCACGCTGCCTTCCAGCGCATTTGCGGGCTATACCAGCACGGTCGTCCTCACCAACTCCGGCAATGTGTTTGGCGGGAACGGGGCGGCGCTAACGTCCCTGGATGCCTCGCGTCTCGCGACGGGCACGGTGGGCGATGCGCGGCTGTCGACGAACGTCGCATTGTTGAATGCGACCCAGACTTTCACCGGCGCCAGCACGTTCACCAATCTGTACGGCAATCGTTTCTCCGGAAGTTTTTTCGGCAATGGTCTGGTGGGCTGGCTAGTTCCAACTGGCACGACCGTGCAGGCGGCGATCGACACCGGCTATCTCTTGACCAATGCGCAACGAGTAACGGTTCAGCTTCCGGCGGCCCCGGTCATCGGCGACATCGTGCGGGTCTCCGGCGCGGGCAAGGGCGGATGGGGGATTTTGCAGAACACCAACCAATCCATACTGGGCAATTTTTTTGGATTCGGGAATGCATCCTGGCAGCAATCCAGCGTGGCAAATGCCAACTGGGCGAGCATCGCCTGCTCCAGCGACGGAATGAAATGGGTTGCGGCGGCTAACTCTTCCAGCACCAAGGTTTATACCTCCATTGATTCAGGTAAAACCTGGTCCGTGAGCGGTTCGCTGAGTGCCGCCTGGCAAGCGGTGGCCTCGTCGGCGAACGGAATCAAACTGGTGGCGGCTAGAAATAATAATGCCATGTACTGCTCCACCAATGCAGGAGTTACGTGGGCTATCAACTCTGCGCCTTCAACCAATTGGAGTTCGTTGGCGTCGTCATCGGACGGCAGCCGTTTAGTGGGGGTGGTGAATGGCGGACGGATCTATGTCTCCACAGATTCGGGCGCTACTTGGGCACTCCAAACTTCCGCGCCTTCTACGAGTTGGTTTTCGGTGGCCTCGTCGGCCGACGGCACCAATCTGGTGGCCGTGGTCGCGGGTGGCGGCATCTACACCAACTCCGGAAGCGCGTGGGCTCCGACGGGCGCCCCGGTTAAAAACTGGGTTTCTGTCAGTTCTTCGGCGGACGGCAGTCGGCTTGCGGCAGTGGAAACGGGAGGCGGTATTTACACTTCGAACAATCGCGGCGCCTCTTGGACGCAGCAGGCGAGTTCGCTCGTTTACACGTGGGCGGCTATAGCCGGCTCCGCCGACGGAAGCCGGCTGGTGGCGGTCTCCCAAAACGGGGGCATTTATTGCTCCCTCGATTACGGAGCGACTTGGTCGGCACAAAGCGGCACCCCAGGGAAAACTTGGAACTGTGTCGCTTCCTCGTCGGACGGAGGCACGCTGGCGGCGGGGGTCTTTGGCGGAGGTCTTTATAACCTGCAGGCTTCCCTTCAGACTTCCACCACTCAAGGAACCAACGGGAGTCTTTCGGGCGTCCAGGGCTCCGCGGTGGAACTGCAATACATCGGGAACAACCAGTTCATGCCGGTGAGCTCGGCGGGCACTCTTTGGGCCAACTAAACCCGAATTCCGAAATAGGAGTTTGCGCCAGCATGGTAGGGCAGTTCTTAGCAACTCTGGGACAGGTAGGGCGTTGCTGCGTGCGCGCCATCGTGGTAAATCCGCACGCGCGGGTTGCAACCGCGGCGGGCAGGGGACTGCCCGCCCTACCTGCGGACTTTTTTGCGCAAGCGGATCGCTTTGTTATTACCCCGGCTTCAGTAGCAAGAGCAGACCGTATCCGTCCTGATGGATGAGGGATACCCAGATCCGGATGGACCGACCCAAGGACCGACCGCCGCCCACGCTGGATCGCGGTCAGGTAGGGCGCGTCACTCCGTGCGCGCCGCCTCGGGGATAAGGTGACGTAGGTTGGCAGCCGCGGCGGGCCGGGGGCTGCCCCCCCGACCGGCCAATATCCCAAGGTTAAGTTGAACTGCCATAGGGTCATCGCGCTGCGATGATCTCGCCTGCGTTGAGCGGGCGTCAGAAGGGGAACGCAACGGACTGCCTTCAAAATCTCTTCCGCGCCGGATGCGGCGCGGAGGCATCGCAGCGCGATGCCGCTACCACTTGCTTCGGAATTGAATTATGTCGCGGGCCGCGGGATAAGGCTCACAGCGTGAATTTCCCTGACTGCCTCAAAAACTTTTTCGGGTTGTCAAAGAGGACTCGTTCAATCGCGCCGGGCGGGTGCCCGCGCTTCCTCATTTCCAGCGCCGCCTTCGGCACGGCCAGCGGATCGCTCACCCCCCAGTCGCAGGCGCTGTTCATCCAGAGCTTTTCGCGCCCGTAGGTTTCCAGCATGTCGATGGCCCGCGCCGGGGTGCACTTGGTTTCCGGATACAGCGTCATGCCCGCCCACATCCCGCTGTCCAGAACCATCCCGACGGTGTGCTCCTCCACGTGATCGATGAGAATGCGCTCGGGCCGGAGGCGCTGGTCATTTTTGAGGACATCCAGGATGAGGCGCGTGCCCTTCCACTTGTCCTCCAGATGTGGCGTGTGCACCAGGATCAGCTGGTGGTGGCGCGCGGCAAAATCCACCTGCATCTCCAGAACGCGCAGCTCGTTCCGTGAATTCTTGTTGAGACCGATTTCGCCGATGCCCAGCACGTTGGGCTGGTCTATAAATTCCGGGAGCAGTGCGAGCACCTCTCCAGCGAGGGTCAGGTCCTCCGCCTCCTTTGAATTCAGGCCGAGCCAGCAGAAATGTATCAGGCCGAATCGCGCCGCCCGGCGGGGTTCGTAACGGGTGAGCTGGGAAAAATAATCATGAAAGCCGTCCGCCGAACAGCGGTCGTACCCCGCCCAGAAAGCAGGTTCACAGACGGCCTCGCAGCCCGCCAGCGCCATGCGCTCATAGTCCTCCGTCGTGCGGCTGACCATGTGGGCGTGGGGTTCGATGTATTTCATATCACTATTTTGAACGACGCGCCCGGCTGCGCGGGAGTGGAACTTTTGGAGGAGGAGCGCCCGTGGCGCCCTGGGTTGCGGCGGTTGTCACCGGTCGGGTGCTCACATCGCTGAAGGCAAGCAGGGCTGTCTTGGTTTTATTTTTTTTACTGCCGGCCAGTCCCACCAATGCGGCGCGAAAGTGGGTGAGGCGGTAATCCGCCGGTCCCTGGGCGCGTTCCAGTCGATCCAGGAAAGCCGCCAGTTCAATCAGGCGGTGCCGCGCATCGAGAAAGTAGAGGTCGAGGAGTTGCTGCCGAGTCATATCGTTATTGACTCAAAGATAGAGTGGGATCGCGCGGGCACAACTGGAAACTCTCCGGTTCACCCTTTGGGCTGGAAAAGGGAAGGGCTTGGCCGTCGGTCACGGTTTTTTTCCGGGCGGTAGCGCGTCAGGCAAGGGTTGGGCCATCGTTTTTGATTCCAGGATTTGGGCTTCGAAGCCGCCGCCCAAGGCCTTGACCAGGTGGACTGTCGCCACCCATTGCAAGGCCTGGAGTTGCACCCACTGGAACTGGGTCTGCAGTTGGATTCGTTTGGAATCCAGCACTTCCAGATAGTTGATCAGGCCGCTTTGATAGCGTTCCTGGGATAATCCGGCGAGATGTTCGGTGGCGGCCACAGCTTCGGCCTGTGTCGCCGACTGCTGCCCGTAACTTTGCTGGCTGACGATGGAGTCGGTGACTTCCTGAAAGGCTTTTAAGACTTGGGCTCGGTAGTCGGCGCAGGCGGCCCGGTAAGCGGCGCGGGCGCCACTGATCTGGGATTTGAGGCGGCCGCCGTTGAGGAGAGGCAGGGACATCGAGGGCCCGAACTGGAAAAAACGACTTTCCCAGTTCAAGAGGCTGCTGGCCTCGAAGGAGGAATACCCGGCGGCTCCGGTCAGCGCGATGGCCGGGAAAAACGCCGCCTTCGCCACCCCGATCTGGGCATTGGCGGCGGCCATTCTCCGCTCGGCCTCCGCCACATCGGGCCGGCGTTCCAGCAGTGTCGAGGGCAGGCCCATCGGAATGGATGGCAAAACGTTCCGGAGCGGCGCGGGCGGGATGCGGAAGGCTCCGGCCGGCTCGCCGCAGAGGACAGCCAAAGCATGTTGCAGTTCGTCACGCTGCCGTTCTATTTCCTCGACCCCGTTTCGGGCATGGGCCAGCTCCACAAGGTCCCGGTCCAAATCCATTTTGGAAGTCAGCCCGGATGCAAATCGCTCGGTGATGAGCTGGATGCATTTTTCCCGCACTGCCAAAATTTCCCGCAGCAATGCTGTCTGGGAATCCAATTGGCGCAGCAGAAAATAATTCACCGCCACGTCCCCGTGCAGCGTCAGGAGCACTTGGTAATAATCGGCCACATTGGCTTGCGCCTCGCTGCGGGCGGATTCCAGCGAGCGCCGGACCTTTCCCCAGAGATCCACTTCGTAGCTCAAATCCAGCGGCAGCGTGGTGGCGGTTTTTTGCAGCGGGTAAACCCAGGCGGTGGGAGCCGTTTGAAAATAGGTCACGGAAGGATTGAAACTAATTTGCGGAAAAAACTCAGAGGCATCCAGGCGCGCGATGGCCCGCGACTGATCCACGCGCGCGACGGCGACCTGAAGCCCGGGGTTGGCCTGGGTGGCTCGGGCTTCTAAATCATTCAGGACAGGATCCTCGAACAGCTGCCACCAGTCGCTGCGGAGGGCGGGATCGGCCGGCTGCGCCACTTTCCAGCCCCACTCGGGCGGCACGGCGGACACCGGCTTTTTGTAGTCGGGCCCGGCGGCGCACCCCGACCCCAGCAGGGCTGCCAGAAAAGCGTTCTGGATAGAGCGACGCCAGCGCGGGCGGATGGCAGTGCCGTTTTGGGGCGTCGGATTCATTTGGACTGGGGAGAATTCACGGTGATGGAGCAGGTCATCCCGGCGGCCAGATGGATGCCTTCAGGGACGTTATCCAGATGGATTCGGACAGGGATGCGCTGGGCTAATCGGACCCAATAGAAAACCGGATTCACATTGGCCAGTCCCTGGATGTCGGTCGATCCGTTTTGGTCAGCGATGCCCGAGCTGATGCTCTCCACGTGGCCGGAAAGGGTGGGGCCCACGCCCATGAGTTTAATCACGGCCGGATTGCCTGAGTGCAGGCGGGGGAGCTTGGTCTCCTCGAAATAGCCGCAGACCCAGAACGAATCGCTGTCGATGACCGCGAGCTTGGGCTGTCCCACCGTGGCATAATTCCCGACGCGCAGGCGCAGGTTGTCCACGTAGCCATTGGCCGGCGAACGGACTGTGGTGCGCTCCAGATTGAGTTTGGCCAGATCGTATTGCGCCTGCGCTTCCTGATAGGCGGCGGCAGCGATGGCGGCGGCGCTCTCCGCGGTCTGCTGTTCTTCCTGAGAGATGCCTTCCACGCTCAGCCGGGTGCGACGCTGGGCTAGGGTTTGGCGAAGCGTCATTTCTTCCTGCCGGCTTTTGAGGATGGCGGCCGCCTTGGCGAGCGCCAGACGGAATTCTTCTGGATCAATGACGAACAGCACATCGCCGCGGTGCACGAACTGGTTTTCGACCACGGCCACTTCGCTGACCTTGCCGTAAACCTCGGCGGCTACCGGGACGGTTTCCACCCGGATGCGCCCGTCGCGCGTCCAGGGCGACAGCACGTAATAGCGCCAGAGCAGCCAGCCCAGCAGGCCGGCGACTAACAGGGTGAAGGCGGTATTGCCGAAGCGCACAAACCAGCGTTCGTCGAAGCGGTTTTTTTGGATGTCAGCGGTCATAAAATAAAAGTGATGAGCGACAGCAGGATGATGAACAGACCCAGTTCCCAAACCGGCCTGTTCCAGACCCAGCGCTGAATCTCCATCCGGTCCCAGCAGCGGTGCAGGGGCAGGTAGACCAAGCCAGTCAAAAGCAGGCTCAGAAAAAACGGCGGGAGATAAATGCCGCAGAAGTTGATTTCCTGGAACAAGAAGTGGGGAATCATTTGGCGTGGAAGCGTGCGGCGGTTTGGAGCAGGAGGATCATTTCCCGCAGTTCCGCCAATGCCGCGGCGTGGGGTTCAGACGGGTTGCTCGTTGAGCCTCCGGCCTCTTTCAGCCGCACACAGGCGGTCTGCAAAAACGGGGCCAGGGATTCTGGGCGGCGGAGAAATTTCCGGAATTCCCGGAGCGAATCAGCAACCACCTGAGCTGTTGCCGGAGAAAACTGATCGGCCCGGAGAAGAGCTCGCAAGCTCAGCCAGCGCAGCCCGAGCTGGAGGTTGACCAGCAATTCCGTCTCCGCTTCGGGCAGGCTGGCCGCCAGCGACGGTTCCCCGGCGGTCCGGTGCAGCAGCCGGAGCCGGTCAAACATCAGGCTGGTCCAGCGCTGTTCCGAAAGTCCAGCCCGGCCGCGGGCGTACCCGGCCAGATCCCGGCGCGCCGCCCGCAGCAGCCAGAAGCGCCGCGCTTTCAAACTGAGAGCGGGCACGGCGTGAAAGGCGAAAAAACTGCACCCGGTCGCGGCCAGCAACGCCACGGCATTGTTCAAAAATACGGCGATATCGTAGTTCATCGAATTGGCGGGCAGGGTCAGGCCGTAAAAGACCAGCATGGAAACCACGCCGGTGACCAGCGGTCGCGGCTGGCGCCAGATGTAGGCCGCTGGCAGCAGAAAAAGCCCGAGCGCCAGGGCCAGGAATAAAAACCCCTCGCCCTTGGGGAGCAGCCAAAAGGCGATCACAAAGGCGGCGATGGCGCAAAAGGCGGCCCGTTTGATGAAGGGATAGCCCAGGTCGATGGCGCGCGGCAACAGAGAGAGCAGCGAACACGCCACCGCGACAAACAGAATGAACTGGGGAGCCGACGGCCATTCGGTGAGGAACCAGAAGGCGCCCGCCAAGCTCATGGTCAGAAACATGCGCAAGCCGTGAACCAGCGCGCTGGGATAGTCCCGATGCACTGCCAGAGCGGAGGGACGCTTTGAATGCCAGGGTCCGAATAAGCCCGACCAGTCCTGCGCGGCCCCTTCCAGGTCCTGGAGCATCTCCTCCAGCCGGTCCGCGAGGAACCGGTCGGAAAGCGGCGCTCCCGTCTCCGTTTTTGAAGCGCTTTGGCGCAGGGCGGCCGCTTCCAGCTTTAAACTGCGGAGTTGGTCTACTAGCTGGGATGTCCAGGTTTGGCTAGAGGGAGCGGCCAGCGTGGCAGCGAAGGTTTCCAGCAACGCCTGAGTGCGGCGCAAGAGTGCCGCGAGAGAGTCGGCCGGCATGCCGGCGTCGGCTCGCGTAAGTTGCGCCTCCACGGCCTGCGCTCGGGCCAGTAAATTGAACAGGGTGGCCACCAAGCTGGACGCCTGCGGGGCACGCGCCCGCGAATCGGCCGTCTCGGCCGTGGTGATCCGGAGGGTATTTTCCACCGTGGATAAACGGTCCAGCATCTGGCGCCAGATAAAAGGAGAGGGCGCTGCCGGATGGGGATGCAAAGCCTTGGCGGTTTGGAGCAGAGCGGAACGAAGATGTTCTTCCAGATGATGCAGCGTCTCGCGCCAGTGCTGGTGCCGGGGCAGTAAAACGCTCATTGTCACGACAGCAGACGCCATTCCAATAAAGATGCAGGAGACTCGGGAGATGACCAGCGGGAAAATGTGGTCGGGATGATCGATGGTGGCCAGGGAGATGATGGCGCAAGTGAAGCCGGCCAGCACCGCGCCGTACGCGCGAAAGCTGCTGACCAGCGGGGCGATGGATGCGCAGCCGGCGACCCACAGTGACAGAAACAGCAGGAAGACCTCCGGGGCCTGGTTGAAACAGACGGTCAGGAGCACAGCCATGGCAGCCCCGATGAGTGTTCCCAGCCCCCACCACAGCATCTTGGAATAATTCATCCGGGGGTTCTGCATGAAGACCGTCCAGACCGTGACGGCCGCCCATTGGGCCGGCTCGATCTGCAGAAAGAAGGAGGTCACAAGGGCCAGCACGGTTGCCAGCCACAGCGCCAGGGCGTAGCGGAAAGTTTCCGGGTGAAGGCTCCAGATCATGAATGATGGATGCCGGAAGGAATGATCCCGATTGCAAACTGCCCGCAGGTTCATCCTTGATTCTTTGAGCCGGCGGCGGGGTGCAGCCCCGCTCTCCCAGGTCCACGCTTTCTAATCAGGCGCCAACCAGCACCAGGAGCTCCGGCTTCCCGATCACTCCGAGCTGTTTCATAAGCACGGCCAGATCTTTCCGGGCACAAAACGCCCGGGCTTTTGGCAGGCTGCTGGCCGCAAACAAGATGACGAGATCATTGCGGCTTTTCTTGTTACGCATCAGGGACACCTCTGTGAGACCCGCCGCCTTGCGCTTGGGTTCGTCCTGGTCGTAGCCCGGCTTCCATTTTCTGAAGTCTTTCACTTTATGGCGAATCAAAAGGTAGTTTGTGGTCGTTTTTTTTGTTTTCATTTATTTTGTGGAGTGGAGTTGTTGACTGTTTTCTAAAATTTTGAACCGCTTTGCGGGGATGCTTTTTTACGTTTCGAGAGTGACGCTCTGGCTGGGGTAAATTGTGTCGGGTCAGCTCTTGAACTATTCCTCATCAGAAGTGCCGATGCGGATTTAGATGTAATTCCGCTGCAGCATTTCCGCTACAGTTGGGTCCAGCTGCTCTCTCCGGCGCACGTCGTCGAAGCGTTTGAGAAGGTCCTCGGGCCGCACCCGCGCCCGCTCGGCCCCCTGCAAATCGTGCAGCACCTGGCCGCGGTGCATCATCACAATCCGGTCGCCCAAGTGCACCGCCTGCTGCATGGAGTGGGTGACCATCAGGGTGGTGAGCTTGTCGCGCTGGATGATTTCATGGGTCAGCCGGATGACCTGGTCAGCGCTCTTGGGGTCGAGCGCGGCAGTGTGCTCATCCAGCAGCAGTAGCTCGGGCTTGAGCCAGGAGGCCATCAGCAGCGTCAGCGCCTGGCGCTGTCCGCCGGACAGCGTCCCGATGGCGTTATCAATGCGATCCTCCAGCCCCATGTTGAGGGAGCGGATGCGGTCGCGCAATTCCGACTTCAGCCGTTGGTTGAGGGCCCAGCCGAAGCCGCGGGGACGTCCCCGGTGCGCGGCCATGGCGAGGTTCTCGGCGATGGACATGCTCGGGGCTGTGCCGCTGAAAGGGTTTTGGAACACGCGCCCGATGAGTTTGGCCCGGCGATGCTCCGGCCAGCGCGTGATGGTTTGTCCGGCCAGGGTGAGCGAGCCGGAGTCGGCGTAGAAAGAGCCGGCGACGGCGTTGAGCAGGGTGGATTTCCCGGAGCCGTTGGTGCCGATGATGATGAGGAACGAGCCGTTTTCCAGGACCAGGGAGACGTTGCGCAGGGCCCGCACCTCATTGGGTGTGCCGGGGTTAAAGGTCTTGGTGACGTTGGCGATGGCGAGCATGTCAGGCCTCCGAGGGTTTGGGTTGGGGGGCTGGTTTGAGCTTGCGCAGCAGGCTGGGCGCGACGAGGGCCACAAAGACGAAGGCGGCGGTGATGAGCTTGAGGTCGTTGGGGTTTAGTCCCCAGCGCAGCGCGATGGCGACCAGCAGGCGGAATAGCACGGAGCCGATCACTGCGCCGGTGATGAGCAGTCCAATGCGGGAACTGCCGACCAGCGCCTCGCCGATGATGACGCTGGCGAGGCCCCAGACCACCATGCCGATGCCCATTTGCACGTCGGCAAATCCTTGATACTGCGCCAGCAGGGAGCCGGCCAGCGCGATGAGCCCGTTGGAGAGGGCTAGTCCAAGAATGATGATGAAATCCACGCTCACGCCCAGCGCCCGGATCATCTGGGGGTTGTCGCCGGTGGCCCGCATGGCGGTGCCGAGGTTGGTCCGGAAAAAGAGGTAAAGCAGCAGGCCCAGGCCCGCGACCAGAAGCAGCATGGCCAGCAGCGTGGCGGCATCGCGCAATCCCACAGTCCAGCCAAACACATGGAGTTCGGCGTCCACCCCGAGATGCAGCCATTTCATGCCGAGCCCCTCGGCCTGGCTTGCCAGGGTGGTCTCGTTGAGCAGGGGCACGTTGCTCTTGCCCATCACGTGGAGGTTCACCGAGTACAGCGCGGTCATCACCAGAATGCCGCTGAGCAAGCTATTGATCTTGAATTTGGTGTGCAGCAGGCCGGTGGCCATGCCCGCCAGAACGCCCGCGCCGAAACCAGCCAGCGTGGCCAGGGCAGGGGAGACATGGTGCACCAGCAGCGTGGCGGTGACCGCCGCCCCCAGCGTGATGGAGCCATCCGCGGTGATGTCCGGGAAGTTAAAGATGCGGAAGCTCAGATAAACCCCCAGCGCCAGAAGCGCGAGGATTAATCCAATGGTGGTGGCGCCGATCAGCAGTGTCATGGTGTGTGGCTCGTGGAAGGGCCGCGGCCCAGTAGCTTCAGGGGCCCGACCCAGCAGGCGCCCCGCATCAGATCGGTCTGGCCCACGCCCTCGAACGGGCGTTCATCGGTCAGCAAGTGCAGGACCGTCTGGGCGGATTCCGTTCCGAGCAGGGTGGCGATGCTTTCCGTGAGGGGAATGTTCCCCTTGGGCAGCGGGCGGTAGGGAAAGGCCGCCGCGTGAAAATGACCTTGAGCCTGTGTGCCGGGGCCGATGGGGCGAAGGAAGGGCGCGCTGTCGGGCAGCGGCTTGCGCTCGACGAAGCCGACAATCAGAGCCAGATGGCGTTCATCGGTCCTTTCGGTGGTGAAGGAAAGCCAGTCGCGCACGCCCGGAAAAGACCAGGGCGATTTTCCATTGGCGCGGGCGGGCGACTGGCGGAGGGTAGCTCCCACCAGGCTGGCGCTCTCGGCCACGATAACAAACCCCGCGGCATCGGCGCGCAGTTCTTCCAGGGCCGCCTCAACGAGGTTCGCTAGCGGAATCGTGCCGCGCGGACTGGACGCCGCCTCGAAGCGCAGGAGCCTTGAAAAACTGCCGCTGGCAGTCAGGCCGTAGAGCACATTCACCTCGGGCACCAGCTGGCCTTCCGTCACTTGAAAATCCGGCACGCTGCTGCCGTCGGTGGGTTGGGCGAGCGCTGCGCCCCCGGCCGCCAGAAATTCACCAAAACGGCCGGAGCCGTCTTCCTGCTCACTGCCGAACGCTCCCAAACCCACCCCGAACAGTCCGGCGCCAAAACGGATCCGCTGGCTTTCCGCGGCGGACAACTGGCCTTTGGAAAATTTTTCAGGATGGCCCACCAGACGGCCCTCCAGCGTGCCTCCAGTCCCCAGGGCATGGGATTCAAAGGTGACCTCCTCCCGTTTCCAGGTGCGCCCCGCCGCCGGCGCCTGCGCAGCGGGCGTCGGCGTTGCATTCGCCACCAGCAGGGTGGCAATGCCCGAGAGTTCCAGCACGGCCAAGACACTTGCGGTGGGTTTCACCACCCGTAGAGCGCCCCGCGCGGTCAGGAGCTGCTTATGATATTTCAGCAGAATCCGGATGCCTGCCGAGCTGATGTAATCCACCTGGGCGAATTCTAGGTCGATGTGGTGCTGCCCGGCGCGGACGGCGGTCTCGATGGCGCTGCCGACGTGTTCCGCCCAGTTGGCGTCGAGCCGGCCTTTGAGCTGCAGCTCGTGACGGCCTTCGCGGGCGAGGGGGGTGATTTCCATGGGGGCTTTAATTCACGATTTCACCGAGCCGGAGCAGTTCCGGCGGAATGACGATGCCGCAGCGGGCGGCGGCGGCGGGGTTAAAATTGTATTTCAATTTTTCCACGAGATGAAAGGGGATGTTCGCCGGCGGCTCGCCCCGGAGCACGCGCGCCGCCATTTGCGCCGCCGCCACGCCGCCGTCGTAATAATCCCTCGAGACGGTCATGAAAGCCCCATCCCGGGTCTGGAGCGAGGCAAAGCCCATCAGCGGCAGGCGGGCGCGGCGCGCGGCCTGCGCAATGCTGGTGAAACTGGCGCCTGTGAGATTGTCGGAGATCTGGCAGATGGCGTCCACCCGGAGCCCGCAGAGGGCCAGGGCCGCGTCGGATACATCGGAGCTGGTATTGACGCCCACCGTCTCCACCTCGATGCCCAGGGCGGTGGCCGCCTTCACGAGTTCGTTTTTATAATAGACGGAATTCACCTCGGCGGGCACGAAGAGGGTGCCGATGCGCTTGATTTTGGGCAGGCACTGGCGCAATGCCGCCAGGCCCAGATCGTGCGGCGCACTGATGTAGGCCCCGGTTACCAGTGGCAGATGGTCGGTGTCGCTTTTTCCTGCGCCAGCCACCACGGGGTTGGCTACGAGCGAGAAGACAATCCGCTGACTGTTGGCGCGGCGCAGCGCGGCCTGCAGGGCAGGGGTGGTGGAGGTGAGGATCAAATCCACCCGGTCGCTCACGGCGGCATCCACCATCGTGCTCAGGGTGGCCATATCCCCCTGGGCGTTGCGAATCCGCAAGTCGAAGTCACGGCCGCGGACGAGTCCGGCCTGCTCGAATCCAGCCAGAATCCCTTCGCGGTTGATCTCCACATTGGGCGTCTCCATGTTTTCAATCAGATCAATTTTGACCTTGCGCGACAGTGGCGCGGGTGAGTTGGTCGCGCTGGTGCGGGGAGGGGCCACCGCCTTCGCCGCCTCCTCAAGAATGGCTTTGGGGAATTTCAAGCCGAGCCGTTCCCCTTCGGGCAGGTTAAGCCAGAGCGCTTTTTCCGAGACGTTTTCCATGGGGATATTCGCCGGGCTTTCGCCCAGGAGAACCCGTGCGATCGGCTGTCCCGCCGCGAAGCCGGGTCGATAATAGCCCAGCCCCACACAGGCTGTCGCCCCGCGCTTGGCGATGTCCGGATCATCCACGAACAGGGGCATCTTGGCGTCGCGGCAGACTTTAATCACCGCATCGAAGGCCTGGACCACGGTGTTGTCGCCCTGAATATAAAAAGCATCCACATGGCGGCTGGCCAGCGCTTGGGCTGCCTGCAGCACATCGGAGGAGGACGCCACGGTGATCTCCTCGAGCTTCATCCCGGCGTCGGAAAAGAGTCCGCGCGCCACCTGGACGACCTTGACGGAATTAGCCTCGGAGGCGTTGTAGAGGATGCCGATGGTCCGGGCCTGGGGCAGGGTTTGATGGATCAAATCGACCATATCCTGCACGGGCGGGAAGGAGCCGATTCCGGTCACATGGGGGAGGTGGTTGCTGAACGACGTGCCGGCGCCGGCGGCGACCGGATCGGAGCAGTAGGTGAAGACGACCGGCTTGTGTTTGACGAAGCCGCAGGCGGCGCTGATGACGGGGGTGCTCATGGGCAGCACCAGATCCACATCCGAGCCGTCGAAATTCTGGAGCATCTGGGGGATATTGACGATTTCCCCTTGAGCGTGGGCGCGGCGGACCTCGAGGTTTTTCCCCTCCTCAAACCCCTGTTGGCGCAACCCGTCAAAGATGCCGCGCATGCAGGCCTCCCCGCCGGCTTCCGGGGCGAAGTAGGCCAGGCCAATTTTATAGACGCGGCCGGGCTGCGGCTTCCGCGGCTGCGGCGCGGCAGCGCGCACGGACGGCAGGTTGGTCTCTGTCGCGGTGATCCAGCCATTGGCGCGCTGACGCAATGCTGGGGGGATGGTCCATTTATCCTTCAATCCCTCGAGAACGGTTTCATTGAAAAGGAAAAGTTCCGTGGTGTAATTCTCAACCGGAATGCTGGCGGGGCTTTTGCCGTCCAGCACATCGGCGGCGAGGTGGCCCACCACCCGGCCAATCTCGGTGTAGTTGGCACCGAAATCAAAAAGCGATCCGCGGGTGACATGGGGCGGCAGGGCGGTGAAGACCGGGATGCGAGCACGACGGCAGGTGTTGAGGATCATGTCCGAGGCGAGGGAGATCGTGACGTCGCCGCTGATCCAGATGGCCTCCACGCCGCGGGAGATCAGGGAGTTGACCGCTTCCAGGGCGGCGGTGCTGTTTTCGGCATTGGCCTCGACGAGGGTGATGCCGAGTTGGGCGCAGACAGCGCGGGCCAGCTTGGTCTGGGCCACGGAGTTGGGCTCGGCGGGATTCCAGGCCAGGCCCACAGATTTCAGTTCGGGCCGCATCTCGCGGGCGGTGCGGAAGATTTTTTCCACCGGCTGGATGGATCCGTAGCCGGTCATATAGGGGGGATGAACCATGTGGTTGCTGGCCGCGATGCCCACGCCGGTGCTGTAGGGGTCGCTCACAAGCCCGAACACATGGGTCGTGCGGCGCCCGACTTTGTTGGCGTTGGCGACGGTCTGCAGCGAGACCGTGCTGGCGCTGAGAATCAGGTCGAAGCTGCCGCTGGTCACTTCCTTGGCAATGGCGTTGGCGGTGCCGATGTCCGACTCCGCATTGTAGCGTTTGACTTCCAGTCGCACGCCGTCCTGATACCCGCGGTCGGCGAGACCCTCGAAAATGCCGGTGACCCCATCATCCAAGGCCGGAATGGAGGCGTGCTGCACCATCGCCACGCGTATGACTTTGACGGGATCCCCGGGATTCGTGGACTGTCCGCGCCCGTTGTTACGGGACCCGCGATCGGTATAGAGCAGGACGCCCGCTGCGAGTGCAATCAGGCTCAGCCCGAGGAACAGGCGTTTGAACGTTTCGATCACGGGGATGGAAGGGAGTCAGTGCGGCGCGGGGCGGAGGTCACTTCTGATGCATCCGCTGGCGGGTGAGCAGGTAAGCGTCGAGTTCCGCCTGGTCTTTGAAAATGCTCATATCCGGCAGGCTCCCCATGATGGCGAAAACTTCCTTGATCTGGGGCTGGAGGTTGACGAAAGAGACCCGGCCGCCGTGCGGCTTCTGCTGCTTGACCGCCATAAAGAACAGGCGGATGCCCGAGCTGGTGACGTACTTGAGCGTGGCCAGATCAAAGATTATCTGGGATGGCTTGGCCGTCAGCGCGGTTGTCAGGTGCGCCTGCAGGCTTGCCACCGTGGAGTTGTCGAGGTTGCCGTCCAGGACCAGGGTGATTTCAGGCTGGCCCGCGCCGTTGGTTTTCTGGGAGGAAGTGATATTAAGAACGCTCATATTAATATTGTTTTATGTGCCAATCAGGCTGGAGATTTCCGGCGGTCTTGTCAATTGCGGGTTTTCTTATTTCTGGATTTTCTCGTCGGCGATTGTTTCCGCCAGGAGCGTCACGATCATTGGCGGTTTAATTTTAAACGGTTCCGGATCAGAAGTGACCGAGGAAAAGGGCGATTCCGTTCAGGGTCAGGGCGAAGAGCAGGGCGCCCAGAAAGACACAGACGGGCAGGGTGAGCACCCAGGCGATCATCACATTCCGGACGGTCGCCGTCTGCAGGCCGGATCGGTTGGCCGCCATGGTGCCGGCGATGCCGGAGGAGAGCACGTGGGTGGTGCTGATGGGAAGGCCGAAGCGGTCGGCCAGCAGGATGGTGCCCATGGCCATGCATTCGGCGGAGGCGCCCTGGGCGTAGGTCAGCTTTTCCTTGCCGATTTTTTCGCCCACCGTTTTGACAATGCGCTGATACCCGATCATGGTGCCGAGTCCCAGAGCCAGGGCGACGGCGTATTTCACCCAGGCGGGGATGAAGAGGGTTATTTGTTCCGCACTTTTCGCCAGCGCCCGCTGCTGGTCCCGGATTTCCGGGTTTGGGTCCAGCGCTCCGGCGCGATCCAGTTTGCCGATGGCTTTGGAGAGGAGATAGAGCTGGTTGCGAAGTTGGCTGCGTTCCTTGAGGGGGAGTTCTTGGAGAGCTTTGACTCCGTTTAATTCAGAGGCGATCTCTTCGCACACAGAGGCGGAGGCCGCGAGAACTTCCGGCGAGGGCTGCCCTTTGGATTTGATGAACAGAGAAAGGGTTGTTTGCGTCTCTGCTGCGGACACTGATTTTCCCTGGGCAGACGATCTGAACGCCGGCGCCAGGGCGACGGCCTGGGCCCGTATTCCTAAGAGGGTTTCCGGGTCGGTCGTCATTTTGAGGGCAAAGGATCCCGGAAGGATGCCGATGAGGATCAGCAGGACCAGGCCCATGCCCTTCTGTCCGTCGTTGGATCCGTGGGCAAAGCTCACGCCGGTGCAGGTCAGGATGAGCAGGCCGCGGGTTTTACGGGAGGGCCGCCCGTTTTCAGGCGGCGGCGCATACAGCTCGGGCGAGCGCACGAGCCGCTTGGCGGCAATCAGCAGCAACGCCGCGCCGAGAAACCCGATCAGCGGCGAGATCATCAGGCCCAGCCCCACTTCCTGGACCTTGCCCCAGTTGAAGCCGCTGGCCAGGGAGTGTTCCGGGCCCATCAGCGCGTTGGCCAGGCCCACGCCGAGGATGGAGCCAATCAGCGTGTGGGAGCTGGATGCGGGCAGGCCCCAATACCACGTCCCCACATTCCAGAGGATGGCCGAGGCGAGCAGGGAAAAGACCATGGCAAAACCGCCGGCCGATCCAATGTTCAAAATCAAATCCACGGGCAACAGTGCCAGAATGCCGAAGGCGACGGCTCCGGAGCTGGTCAGCACGCCGATCAGATTCCAAATGCCCGACCAGATCACCGCGGGTGTGGGGTTGAGGGTGCGGGTGTAAATGACGGTGGCCACCGCGTTGGCGGTGTCGTGAAAGCCGTTGACGAATTCGAATACCAGAGCCAGTCCGACGGCTAAAATCAGCAGGGCGTAGGTGAGGGCGGTCGGATCACCGCTGCTCAGGATCTCCGGACTCATGGTGCTCGAGTGGGTAGCTAATCAAGCCGTACCGGTGCCGGCGGCGGCATCGCCTTGAATGACAAACTGATTCAAGCCCGAGATCTCCAAGGCCGCGTGGACGGCAGGGGTCGGGTTGAGGAATTGCAACTGACCGCCCCGGGCCTTGACGGTCTTGGCCGCCTGCAGCAGCATGCCGATGCCCAGCGAGGCGACAAACTCAACCGCGGAGAGATCCACCCTCACCTGCGGGGCTTCTCCGCCGCAAAAGGCATAAAACCGGGTGCTGACCGCATTCACGCCCATCAGGTCGATGTTGCCGCGCAGTTTCAAAAGACGGGTGCCTCCGGACAGTTCGCTGGATTCCAAGGTTAGATTCATGGCTGGTGAGTCAGAGATGTTTCGTTGTTTATTTGCGCAAACAGTTTCTTCAAGTGTAACGTTTCCAGAGAGTTGCGCAAACAGTTTCTTCAAGTGTAACGTTTCCAGAGAGTGAGTTGGTTCTTGCCGTCAATCCGGACGTATTCCATCCGGTCGGACATCTGGCGCAATAGATGAATTCCCAGCCCGCCAATGGGCCGCTCTTCCACGGGCAGGTTCGTGTCCGGCGGCGGCAGGTCCAGAGGATTGAAGGCGTGGCCGTCATCGGTGACGGTCAGCTGCATCTGGCTGTCCGCCAGGCTCAGCGTGATTTGAACCTGATGTTCCCCGGCATCGTCGTAGCCGTACTTGATGCAGTTGGTGACGAGTTCCTCGATGGCCAGGTTGGCGAGATAATCGATGGCCGGGGGCGCATTGCGGTCGCCCAGCCAGACCGAGGCCGCTTCGTTGGCGGCGGGGATGTCGTCAAAATTATTTTTGACCTGCAGGATAAGGGTTTGGTTCTCCATGATTACTGCCGATTGCTATCGGTCACACTGCCGACTCCGGCGGTTAGGTTCAGTTGCACATCGGCCATGTCTGGGAGGGTAGCAATGGTTTTCACCGGCTCGCAAGTTAAATGAACTTTCGAGGCAAGCTCCTCTGCGCGTCCGAAAGAAAAATCAACAACGCGGGACTAAAAGTTCTCGACACAAGTCTCTGTTGCAAATAGGTTTTCCGTGCATTTGAATCTGACGCCGAGTTCAAAAGCACATTGCTAAAAAATAGGTAAAAACAAAAATAAAAAATATGGAACAACCGGGTTTGATTGAACTGATTGGACGCATCGATAACAACACGTCGTCGTCGATTGAAGCGCGCATTAATGCCTCGCTGGATGCCGTTCCGGCATCGCTGGTTTTGGATATGGCGGCGGTGGATTTCGTGAGCAGCCTCGGGTTGCGCGTCATGTTGACGGCCGCCAAGCGCTGCCGGAAGCAAAATGCCAAAATCGCCCTGTGCAGCGTCTCGCCCCAGGTGGCGGAGGTGTTCCAGCTCAGCGGACTCTCCTCCTTTTTCCCGATGCACCCGGACCGGGCTGCCGCCCTCCAGTCCGTCCAATGATTTTCTGAGGCCCCTGTCCATGAAAGATCTCTCGCAGCTCAAATCTTATATTGCGCAAGTTTACGAACGTCATCGTTCCAACAATGACGGGGTGGTTGCCACCTACATTCCTGAACTGGGCAAGGCCAACCCAAATCATTTTGGCATCAGCCTGGTGACGGCCACCGGCGAGGAATTTTCGGTGGGGGACAGTCAGCAGGAGTTCACCATCCAGTCCATCTGTAAGCCGCTAGCCTTCTTGATGGCGCTCGAGCAGCATGGGCGGGAGGAGACGCTCCGCCACGTGGGAATCGAGCCCAGCGGCGAGGCCTTCAACTCCATCCAGCTGGACGCTCTCAATCGCCCCTTCAACCCCATGGTCAACGCGGGCGCCATCTCGGTGGCCAATCTCATCAAGGGCTCTTCGCCGGAGGCCGGGGTGGCCAACTTTGTGAAGCGCTTGAGCCAGGCTGCCCACCGCGAACTGCGCGTGGATCAGGCGGTCTGCAACTCGGAATCCGAGACCGGCCATCGCAACCGCGCCATCGCCCACTTGCTCCGGAACTTCGATATAATCGACGGCGCCGTCGATCACACCCTGCACCAATATTTCTCCCAGTGCTCCGTACTGGTTAACAGCCGCGACCTGGCCATGATCGGCGCCACGCTGGCGAACATCGGCGCCAACCCGGTGACCCACGATGAGGTATTCGACATGCATTTCGTCAAAGATGCCCTCTCGGTGATGTTGACCTGCGGCATGTATGATTTTGCCGGGGAATGGGCCTATCGCGTGGGCCTGCCTGCCAAAAGCGGTGTGGCCGGCGGAATCATGGCGGTGGTGAACCGCCAGTTGAGCATTGCCGTGTATTCCCCGCGGCTCGACGCCCGCGGCAACAGCGTGCGCGGCATCCAAGTGTGCAAGGATCTGGCCGAGGAATACGGGCTGCACGCCTTCGACTTCATGAACTTCGGTTCGAACTTCATCCGGGCGCTCTGATCGGAGCCGCTCTGGTAGATTGGATTTTTTTCAATCCCCTCTCCTCTTTCTGAGGAGGGGAGGGGGGACCATTCGGATTCGACCGTTGAAGTTCCTTGTCGTTTTATTTGTCAGTCAGCCCGGTCCAAATAGGATGACTTGAAGCTTGTTACCCCCTCCGATTGCTTTAACATCGCTCTTGTCACTCATCTTTCCGGGTTCCTCTCCGTGGACCTTTAATCTTGATTGAACCGGTATCAAACCCTGTTCCCACGGAGTACAGAACCATGAATAAAATAATTTCCGGCGGGCTGCTGGGATTCCTCACTGTTTTAACTTTATCAATTACCACCGTCCAAGCGGCACCGATTGGCCTGCCAACGGTGGCCACCATCGCAGCCGGCCCTGTCACCGCGACCAACGCCGCGCTCAATGGCACGGTGAATCCCGGCGGCGGGGCGACTGCGGCGTACTTCCAATACGGCACCAGCACCCACTACGGCAGCTACAGTTCCACCAATAATTTGGCGGCGACCAATTCGGTCTTGAATGTGAGCCATCTCGTCAGCGGTTTTTTGGCAGGGACGGTTTACCATTTCCAGCTGGTGGCGGCCAACAGTGCCGGCACCAGTTATGGCGGTGACCAGATCTTCGCCAACCTGATCGCGGCGCCGTTGGAGACCAATACATTTAACTACACTGGCAGATCGGTTGACTGGACGGTGCCGGCGAGCGGAATCTATCGGATTGTAGCCTCCGGCGCTCAAGGCGGCTTGAGCGGCGGCTTGGGAGCTCTAATCAGGGGAGACTTTAGCCTGACTCAAGGGCAGCGGGTCAAAATTGCTGTCGGAGGAATGGGAGGTGTCACCCCGGGCAGCATGAACTATGGCGCTGGGGGGGGTGGTAGTTTCGGGGTCTCCTTTTTCTCTGGCACTACCAATGCCTTAGTCGTCGCTGGTGGCGGCGGCGGCGCTGCTTATACCGGGGGTGCCGGCGATGGACTCACCAGCGCTGGCGAGGGATTTGGCGGCGGCGGTGACAGTAGAGGTGGCGGCGGCGGCGGCGGTTTTTTTGGTAACGGCGGCGGCGGTGCTTATGGCAGTGGTGGTGGCGCTGGGTTTACTGCTGGCCTGGCTGGCGGTAGCATTGGAGTCGTCAGCGGCGGCACCGGTGGTTTTGGCGGTGGTGGCGGTGGTTGCAATGGTGGCGGCAGTTTGCCCGGCGGCGGCGGTGGCGGCGGCGGTTACACCGGCGGCAACGGTGACCTGAATGGCGGCGGCGGTGGCGGCGGTTCTATCAATGCCGGCTTTAATCAGATAAATGTTGGCGGTTCGCAGGCCGGTAACGGGTTCGTGCAAATCTTGGTGATGGTTCTCGCGCCGGCAGTGAACACTATGGGGGCGAGCGGCATCACGGCGGCCAGCGCAACGCTCAACGGCACGGTGAATCCCGATGGCGCGGACACTGCGGCGTATTTCCAATACGGCACGAGCACCAACTATGGCAGCTTCAGTTCCACCAACAATCTGGCAGCGACGAATGGGATCTTGAATGTGAGTTATCTCCTGAGCGGGCTGGCACCGGGCACGGTGTATCATTATCGGTTGGCGGCCGCCAACAGTGCGGGCACGAACTACGGCAGCGACCTGACCTTCACCAACAGCGTGAGTCCGCCAGTCGCCTTCAGCCTGACGGGCACTCCATTATCGGCCGGGGGCGGGTTCCAACTGAACTTCACCAACCTGACCGGTCTGGGCTTCAGCGTGCTGGGCAGCACCAACGTGGCCGTGCCGCTGACTAACTGGACGGTGCTGGGCGCGCCCGTGGAGAATCCGCCGGGCCGGTATCAATTCACCGACCCGCAGGCGACGAACAACCCCACCCGTTTCTACCGCGTGCGTTCGCCTTAAAATCCGTTTTTAAAAAATAACGAAGCAACGAACCTAAAGTGGCGACCCGAACTCTGCCTGTGGAGACCCCACGGCTGGGCGGGACTTAACTCAGAATTCAGAACCATGAAAAACAAAATCATTATCGCTCTCGCGCTGAGCTGTGCGCTTCACTTGATGCCCACCGCTCAGGCGGCGCTGCCCACCGTCACCACGCTGGCGGTCAGCAATCTCACCGCCACCACGGTCATGCTCAATGGAACGGTCAATCCTAATAGCGCGGCGAGCAAGGCGTGGTTTCAATACGGGTTGACCACCAACTATGGCAATTACAGCGCCACCAACACGCTGGTGGCGACCAATATTACCTTAAACGTGACCAACCTCCTGAGCGGCCTAGCCCCGGGGACGCTTTATCATTCGCGGTTGGTGGCAACCAACAGTGCCGGGATTTATTACGGGAGTGATATCACCTTGACCACGCTGTCCTTGGATACCCAGTTCGTGAATCCAAATAACCCTACGCCGGCTTTCCCTTATTCGAGCTGGGTTACCGCTGCAACCAATATCCAGGACGCCATCAATGCGGCAGTGGCAGGGAATACCGTGCTGGTGACGAACGGCGTCTATGGTGTCGGCACGACTCCAGACGATCAGGCATACGATAACCGGGTGCTGATCAATAAAGCGATCACGGTGCGCAGCGTCAATGGGCCGTCATTCACCACGATCATCGGCGGCTCCAGCATCCGCTGTGTGTGGATGACGAATGGCGCCCTGCTGGCAGGCTTTACCCTTACTAACGGGAATGTCACTTCCTTTGGAGGGGGAGTTTACGCGGCCTCTTCCCAGGTCGTTATCAGCAATTGCTGGATTACCGGCAGCAGAGGGATCAATGCGGGCGGGGTGTATCGGGGAACGCTCTATGACTGCACGCTGACGAACAACTACGCCACCGGAGATGGCGGCGGGGGCTATTCCAACACGCTCTATCGCTGCACCCTGATCGGTAACACCAGCGATGGCTTCGGCGGTGGGCTCAGCTACGGTATTTTATCCAGCTGCCTTCTGATCTCAAATAAGACCACTCAATTCAGTTCTGATGGCGGCGGCGCTAATGCCAGCACGCTGACCCACTGCACGCTCCTAGGTAATAACGCGTTTAATGGGGGCGGGGTGGTTAATAGCACGCTCGACAACTGCGCTCTCTCCAATAACACCGCGCGATCCTACGGAGGCGGGGGAATGTCCAGCACCCTCAGCGCCTGCACGCTATTTGGGAATAAATCGCAAAAAGATGGCGGCGGGGCCCACACCTGCACCCTTACGAACTGCACGCTTTCAAATAATACTGCCGGCACGACTTTTTCCGGTGGCGGAGCTTATAGTTCCACTTTAGACAACTGCTTGGTGATCTCCAACACGGCTACTTATGGCGGTGGAGTCGCCAACGGCACTCTTTTACGCTGCAAGCTGCTAAAAAATACAGGCACCTCTCAAGGAGGCGGTGGCAAGAGCGCAGCAATGAATAACTGCTTGATCGCAGGCAACACTTCTGTGGAGGGCGGGGGTGCCTACAATGGATATTTTACCAACTGCACCATTGCCGGCAACTCAACAACCTACCGCGGCGGCGGCCTGTACAATGCAAGCGCGGTCAACTGCATTGTCTATCTGAATACGGGTGGGAGTGTTAATTACTTAAACTATTATTTTGGGGTATTCGGCAATTCCTGCACGCTGCCGCTGCCGTCCAGCGGTTCGGGGAATATTGATACCGATCCGCAATTCGTGAACGCCGGTATCGATGACTACCATTTGCAGGCGTCCTCACCCTGCCGCAATACCGGGGATAACGCCTACGTCACCACCGCCCTAGATTTAGATCTTAATCCGCGCATCATCGCTGCCATCGTAGATATGGGCGCCTATGAATCCCAGGTGACCAATGCGCCAGTCGCCTTCAGCCTGACGGGCACTCCATTATCGGCCGGGGGCGGGTTCCAATTGAGCTTTACCAACCTGACCGGTCTGGGCTTCACGGCCTTGAGCACCACCAACCTAGCTCTGCCGCTGGTTAACTGGACCCTGCTGGGCCCAGTGGTGGAAACCCCGGCCGGCTCGGGGAACTATCAATTTAACGACACTCAAAACACGAATCGCGCTACCCAATACTATCGCGTGCGCTCGCCGTAATGGCGGACGATGGGGGGAGTCTGCAGATTGCTTCCGGGATCCCGTAATTCCGGAAGCAGGCGGCTGACGAGCGGGCTGACGGGTGGGGAACCGTTGTATTTCCTTGGCGTGATATTTATGAAACCCGGTCCAAATCGGATGACTTGAAGCTTGCCACCCCTCCGATTGCTTTAGCATCGCTCTTGTCACTCATCTTTCCGGGTATCTCTCCGTGGACCTCTAATCTTGTTTGAACCAGTGTCAAACCCTGTTCCCACGGAGTTCGGAACTATGAATAAAATAATTTCTGGCGCGCTGCTGGGCTTGCTCAGCGTTTCAACGTTATCGCTCACCACCATCGCATCCGGCCCCGTCACCGCGAACAGTGCCTCACCCATCGGCACGGTGGGCTTACATGTATCAGGTCAAGCCGGGAGATCCGGCGTGGAACAACCGGCCCTAAGTGAACATGAGCGTGCCGGACTTTCTGGGTAGTTGCCAATAATCGACCGCAAGAGTGAGCGTCTGCAAGAGTGTCCGCTTCCGAAATTTGGGTTTTCATTTGGGCGACTTGCTATTCCTTGAAGTCCCCTCAACCCCGGAGGCCCACCATTTGCATCAGACGGTCTGTCTGCACATAAGCCTCTGTCACCCATTCCACAATCCGTTTCGGATCCGGAGAATATTCCAGCTCTATGGAAACCGCTCCGCTCATCTTTAATTCTTTGATGGCCTGCAGATACGGCTCAAACTTCACAATGCCGCGTCCGGGCGGAAGGTCGCCGTGAACCTTGCCATCGCAATCGCTGATGTGCACATGAACGGCTTTGCCCTTGAGTTTTTTTAAATCGAGCGGGCTGGAGTCCGACAGCACCAGGTGGCTCACATCGATGTTCGCCCGCACCCGAGGATGTTTGCAGTCGTCCACAAAGCGCACCATTTCATGGACGTTATTGAGAAGGCTCAGCCGGAAGGGTTCAAGCTCGAGGGCCAGATCCACATTCTTTTTATCCGCGTAATCCGCAATTTCTCGGCAGGTTTCCACCGCCCACTGCCACTGGGCGGCAGGCGGTATGACCTCGCGCTGCCAGATGTATTCCCCTAGCACTAGCAGGATGTTGCTGGCCCCAAACTCGGCGGCGAGGTCCACAAACCGCTTGCACCGGGCCACATGGAAAGCGCGGACGGGATCATTGAAATCAATGAGCCCGGTGGCGACGACCACCACGGAGACGATAGGCAAGTGTTCCTTCTCGCAGGTCCGGGCGATCAGCAGCTTCTCCTTTTTTGAAAGGGTCATCGCCTCGGTGAAAATATCCACGCAATCAAATCCGATACGGGAGATATGCCTGAGGCCGGTGACGGTGTCCACGCCGGCCTGGCCGAACGCGCTGTTAATGATGCCAAGTTTCATAGGATGGTTTTTTTGGGTTTAGTCTATGATTTCAGAAAGGGTTACCGACCGTTTTTTCTCCGCGCTCAAATACGCCGCATCCACCAGCGCCATGGTTTTCAAATTGTCACGCCCGCTGATGGCCGGCTCACGCCCGGTTTCCAGCGCGATTAAAAGCTGGCCCATCGTTCCGGCAAACGCATCGGGAAACCAGCTGCCGCTCCATTTCGGCTCATGGAAAGCAGCGTCACCCTTGGCGGCATAACGCAGAGTGGAAGCGCTGGTGTAAGGATCCTTGCACCAGCCCAGATCGCCAATGGCCAGACCGTTTAACCCCTCGATGCGCCACTGAATGCCGATGGCGCTGGGGCATCCCTCGCGGGCAGGACCGGTCCAGGTGTCGTCCACCGCCACGCAGCGCAGCCCATTCTTGTATTCGAGGATGTAAGCACAGATGCCGTCGGTGTGGGGAAATGTCATGCGCGGATCCGTGCGCGTGCTGCAATAAATCCCCTCCGGATCGCCGAACCAATAGCGGAAGCAGTCGAGGTGGTGGGCGGACATGACCCGCAGGGTAAGCCAGCCAAGCTCCGCCTGCCAGGGCATCCAATGGGGAATGCCGCGCATATCGATCGTGGCCAGCACCGGCTCGCCGAGGGTGCCGTTCTGGAGCAGCGTTTTGGCGGCGCGCACAGATTGATCGTAGCGCATGTTCTGATTCACCCCCAGCACGATGCCGGCGCGCTCGCAGCACAGCACCGCCTCGCGCGCTTCGGCATAATTCATTCCCAGCGGCTTTTGCGCCAGAATGCCTTTCACGGTTTTGCGCGCGCACGCGGCGCGAATGAGGCCCAGCTGAGCGTTCGGCGGCACAGCGATGTCAAGCACCTCAATCGATGGGTCATCCAGCAATTGATCGTAGCCATCGTAAACTTTCGGGATGGCATGCCGCGCAGCGACCTTCGCCGCATTCTCCCGGGAGCGCGACGCAATGCCAACGGGGTTAAAACCCGCCTTGCGATAGCTGACCAGGTGGCAGTCGTTCACGATGAACCCGCTGCCAAGAACTCCGATGCGAAAATCTTTTTTAATCGGAAACGGGGGTTGAATATTTAAATCCATAAAAGAGGAGTTGAGGTTAGTGCCTGTCCGAAAATGCTGCACGGCTTTCCGCGATGGAAAACGCATGACGCGTGGTCTGGCGATAGATGAAGCCAGGACGAAGAACAATATCCCCCAGATGCGGCTGGTCGATGCCGCCGGGATAGCCCTGGCACTCCAAGCAGAGCGCTGAATGCGGACCATACCGCCCGCCGGATTTTCCGGCCAAAGTGCCGTCCAGCGAAACGCCCGTATACAGCTGCAAACAGGGTTCGGTGCTTGAAATGGTCATCTCCCGGCCACTGGAGGGATCCCATACCCGTGCAACCGGCGCCGGGGAAGATACGGCGCGGGGACGGATGAAATAGAGGTCGCCGTGACGCTTCCACAGGTCCGGCAGGACATCGCCGATGCGCCGGGGCCGTGTGAAATCATTGGCGCGCCCGGCAACGGGTTCACGGCGACCGAGCAGGGTCATGGCGTCATCGGCAGGCGCATATTCCTCCGCAAAAATCTGAAGCAGCTGATCCCCGACCGGCCCGCTGCCTTCGCCCGCCAGATTGAAATAGCCGTGATGCGTCAGATTAAGCGGCGTGGCCCGGTCGGTCACCCCTTCGTAGGCAATCACAAATTCATCCGAGTCCGTCAGGGAATAAGTGACGCTCACGCGGACATTCCCGGGATACCCCTCCTCGCCATCGGGACTGTGATAGCTCAACTGCAGCCGCTCTTGGCCTTCTCGAAAGACTTCCGCCTTCCAAATCCGCTTGTCGAACCCCACTCGGCCGCCATGGAGATGATTGGGGGGATCATTGATGGCCAGCGCGTGGGCCTGACCGTCGAGCGAAAAAATGCCGCGGGTCAGCCGCCCGGCAACCCGGCCCGTGATGCAGCCAAAATAGGGATGGCCGGCAAGGTAAGATTCAAGTTGATTGAAGCCCAGCACCACATCCGCCAGCCGTCCCTCCCGGTCCGGCACATGTAATTGAGTGACGATGCCTCCATAGGTAATGACCTTGAGCGACAGCCCGCGCGCATTGGTGAGGGTGTACTCATCCACCCCCTCACCCGTTGAAAGACTCCCAAAGGCGCGCTGTTGAATCATAGGCGTTGCTGGGCGCGCTCAAAACATTCGCGGGCAATCCGCGCATACACCAGCGCCTGAGCATACCGGTCGGATTCCTCCCGCAGAGTGCCGTCGGGCGCCAGAAATTTCCGGCCATAGTAGATGTAAGGGGCGAGAATTTCTGGGGCGAAAACCAGGTAGTCACCCGGCCGTGCCGAGGACAGAAAGCCCGCCATCGCCCGTGTCCACATCTCGCGGAAGTGCGCCAGAAAATCATGAATGCCGAAGGCCTGCGGCACGGCGGCGGCACCGTCCCCCACGTCCACCTGCATACAGGCGGTGTTGCCAATCCGGCCGTGCAGGAAGCGCACGCGATCAAAGATCGGCTGCATGGCGCGCCACTTGGCTTCCAGATCGCCATAGGGAAGCTCCTGCCCTGTGTAGAAATGGCTGAAATCGCCGTTGAAACGGACGGCGGGAATCCGCCGGGCCAGCTGAATCGTTCGCCAGGCGTCCTGCGTGATCGTGGCGCGATGGGTTTCAATGTAGAGAGGGAAATCAACCACCTCCGAGGCTTTTAAAATGGAATGAACCAGCGCGTCCATGGCGGCATCGTCCTCGAAGCCGCTGCCGACGTGAACCGTGGCGCATTCGTGGCCGAGCGATTTCATCCGCCGGGCCAGGGCTTCCGCGTCGGTGAGGGAATCCACGCGGCCGCTGCCGGCACTGCCTATTCCCGCCTGCCGGCACACTGCCGGGTCTCCGTCTTGAACCCCCTCAAACCCCGCCTCCTTCAGGCAGGCCATCGCTTCCGCGCCTTCCAGCCGCGGCCACTGGGAATGGGAGGGGAGATCCACCAGCGTGCCGAGGTTGAGATAGATTTTGAGCCGGGGCGGCCGAGCAGAACCGTCGTTGAGGTTGTGAGGCATATTTAAAATTCGTCAAAGGCAATCTGGTGGGGAGGCACTCCCAGCCCCTTCAAATCCGCGACCGCCGCCTGAATCAACACCGGCGGGCCGCACAGATAATACTCCACCCCGGCGGGCCCCGCATGCGCGTCCAGATAATCGCGCTTCAGGACTTCATGGATCATGCCCGTGCGCCCGGTCCAGCAGTCGCTGGGCTGCGGCTCGGATAAGGCCAGATGAAAGGTGAAGTTGGGAAACCGTTTTTCGAGACCTTCAAAATAATCGCGGTAAAAAACCTCCTGCAGCGAACGGGCCCCATACCACAGGCTGATCTTGCGGGTGCTGTTCTGCGTCTCCAGCAGGTTTGAAATATGCGACCGCAGCGGCGCCATTCCGGACCCGCCCCCCAGATAGACCATCTCGCTTTGGGTCGGCTTGATATGGAAATCCCCAAAGGGACCGATGGCAGTGACCGTGTCGCCCGCCTTTAAACAATGGACGTAAGCGGAGCCCGCGCCTCCGTTGCAGGCCTGCCCCCGGGGCGGCGTGGCAATGCGGACATTGAATCGCAGCTGCCGGTCTGCGGCCGGATTCGTGGCCAGCGAATAGTTGCGGCGGAGCGGCGCCGCGTTTTCACTCCTGAAATCATACACATGCTGCTCCTCCCAGGTCTTGGAAAACGGCATCCTAACCGGGATATCCCTGAAGCGAATTTCCCCATAAGCCGGGATGTCCAGCTGCAGATAATCGCCCGGCTGATAGCTCACCGCCGATTCCGCGTCCGCCGGCTCCAGCACCAGCTCCTTGATGAAGGTGGCCACATTATCATTGCTCACCACGCGGAAACGGAGGGTCTTGGGCGCCGCCGCTGCGGATTCCGGCGGGGTGATGTTTAGAAAAATCTTCCCGTCGGCGACACGCACGGGAAACGTCTGCAGACGGACGCAGGCCGGTTTGCGCTTCGGGGAACCATCGGTGACATCAAATCGCCCGTTATGCTTGGGGCACTCGATCAGCTTTCCCTTCACGAGGCCGTCGGCAAGGTGGGTGTTGCCATGGGTGCAAATGCCGTCGCTGGCATAGAAGTTCCCATCGGCCGTGCGGTAGATGGCGTAGGTCCGATTCCCATGATCAAAGCGGACAACGTCTTCTACAAAAAAGTAATGGGTGGCGCAGACCTCTATCCAGCCATCCACCACCGGCCGGCCGGCGGCGGTGAGGGCGGCAGTGGCCAGGGCGCTGGCCGCAGACGGGGCTTCTTTGCGGTCCGTGGGGGTGGGCAGCGCGCGCTTGACGTGGTAGGCGGGGTCTTTGATCTGCCGCAGCACGGCGGGAATGATTTCGCGCCACGCCTCCAGCAGCCCGCCATAGGGCTTGGGCATGTCGGACTTGACCAGCGCGTGCAGCCGCGGAAGCGCGTGATACGGAACCAGAGGAAACATGTGGTGTTCCACATGGTAGTTCATGTTCCAATAGAAAAACCGGTTGACCGGATTCATGTGGACCGTCCGGCAATTCAGGCGGTGGTCGAGCACATTCTCAGCCAGGCCCGCGTGCTGGGTGTAGCCATAGATCGGCATCAGCCAGGCGCCCCACAGGTTCGGCAGACCGATATACATCAATGGCAGCAGGCTGTGCTGATAGACCGCCAGGCCGGCCACCGATCCGTAAATCAGGAGGTAGATGCGGGCGCGAAAAAACACCTTGCCATACTCGGATTCCGGAATGTAGGTGCGCTCCTCCGGCGTCAGTTTTCCGATGCTGTGGAGCCACACCGTGCGGGCATAGGCGGGGAAATTCTTGATGTTAAAAAAACTAAGGAACAGCGCCTTAAGATCCGGCGGCCGGGGCACGGCGATTTCAGGATCGCGGCCCACAATGATGGTGTCGCTGTGATGCCGCGTATGGCTCCAGCGCCAGGGCGTGGATTCGCGGAGCACCATGAACGAAGCGATTTCATAGAGAGCATTGTTCATCCAGTCCGTCTTAAAGGCTGTTCCATGGCTCGACTCGTGCCAGCGGGAATCTGAGGTCGAGGCGTAAATGACGCTGTAGATGCCAAAGGGAAGAATCGCCCACCAGCTGCCCCACCAGGAATACCCCCAGACGCCAGCCCCAATCAGCAGGGCGAACCAGATGAGAGTGTCCCGAAGCGCCGGCCCGTCCCGGCGCGCCAGCAACTCGCGAAGCTGCGCCTTGGGAAGGGGCGAGGCATACCATGTGGCCTCCGCCAGCCCCTTTTCAATCGCCAGGGCACTGTCCCTGCCCACCAGGCTGTAATCACTTAATCGAATGTCACTCATGGCTCAGTTTAAAGTGAGTTTCTTGTGTTCCTAAGAAGCGGAAATAACTTGGCTATTTGAAAACCCATTATCCGGCGACGGGGCGAGAATCTCAAGCCAAACCCCTGCTGAATCCCATTCGATTACTGCCAGCCTCCTCAAAAAAAAATCGCAAGCCTGATGCTTATCCCTTGGCGACCCAGTCCGGGTTTGTCTATTTTCAAGCCTGTCAAAACTCGATAAGACAGCCATAAAAGCCACACATGAATGCGGCGCCCGAAAAAAGTTCCCCCCCTCGTTCCGCGGCCAATCGGCCGCAGCTGGGGAGGGCATCCGCCGCCGTGCCGGCTCCCGCTGTCACTCTCCGGGCGGGCACGGCGGCGATGGCCGCGATGGGCGCCAGCCTCGTGGGCTTGGGGCTGGCCCGCTTTGCCTTCGCTCCCGTTCAGCCCGCCTTGGTTGCCGCCGGCTGGTTTAGCAAGGGCGCCGCCGCATTTCTGGCCGCCGCAAATCTGTTGGGATATCTGGGCGGCGCTCTCTACGCGGTGAAAGCGGCGCGCCATATTTCTGCCCCAGCCTTGCTGCGCGGAATGATGCTGCTGGTGAGTCTTTCCTTTCTGACCTGTGCCAGCCCGTCTCTCCCATTTGCTTGGTTCTTTTTTTGGCGAATCATCTCAGGCATTGCCGGGGGCATGATTATCGTCCTGGCAGCGCCAACCGTGCTCGCCTGTGTCGAACGCCACCAGCGCGGGGCCCTCAGCCAGAGATCCCTCTTCGGATTAAGCCTCGGCATCGTGTGTGCCGGATCTCTGGTGCCGCTGCTGCTGCATCACGGGCTCAGCACGGTCTGGATTGGATTGGGACTGCTTTCGCTGGCAACCACGGCATTGACATGGCGCTTATGGCCGCCCGCCTCCATCCAACAGGCAATCGAGCCGCACAAAGCCCCCCGGGGAACCCATCTCTTCTGCATTCAATACGCGCTCGTTGCCCTGGGGGTTGTCCCTCATATGGTGTTCTTATTCGACTACCTGGAAAGAAGCCTCAAATTGGGCGTCACCGTGGGCGCCCACTTCTACCTGATTTATGCCGCCGGCGCCCTCATTGGACCCTTTGTCTTGGGACACCTCAGCGACCGCATGGGAATCCGCCGCACCTTGCGCTGCGCCATTCCAATCCAGTTCGCGGCCGTGGCCCTGCTGCTCACTGGCACTTCCTTGATTGCGCTGACAGCTTCCTGCTTTCTGGCAGGGCTATGCATGCCAGGAATCATCTCCACCTTTCTGGCGCGTTCTCAAGAAATCGCCAACGGGGATCCGCTATTACACAAATCGGTCTGGAGCAAGGCCACGATGTTTTTCGCCCTGGCGCAGGCGGTGGAAGCCTATGGCGCGGCGCACCTCATTCACCGGACCGATTCTGCGTATGTCCTCGTCTTTATCTTTGCCGCCGCGGCAATGGCAATCGCGTTCGCAATCGATTTCATCCCCCAAAAGAGCAGCCCCAACTCCTGAACCCAGCCCGCAGAGGGCCGAGGGTTGCCTCCGACAGTTGCCTCCGTTCGCTTGACACGCAAGCCCTTCCTCTTCATTTTGGGCTCTTTAAGATTTGAAATTAATTATGAGCTCGCCCCATAACCTTTTCGGCACCCTGAAACCTTTGGATCTTGGTAACGGGAAGACCGGCCAATTTTATTCGGTGCCGGCCCTGGAAGCCGCGGGCATCGGCCCCATCTCCCGCCTGCCGGTCTCCATTCGCCTTGTGCTGGAGTCGGTGCTGCGCAACTGCGACGGGTTGAAAGTCCAGGAGGCGAGCGTCCGTGAGCTCGCTAACTGGAAACCAGTGGCATCGCGCACGGCGGAAATCCCCTTCGTCGTCGCCCGCATCGTCCTGCAGGATTTCACCGGCGTGCCCCTGCTGGTGGACTTGGCGGCCATGCGCACCGCCGTGGCCAAGCTGGGCAAGAATCCAAAGATTATCGAGCCGCTGGTGCCGGTGGACTTGGTGGTGGACCATTCGGTGCAGGTCGATTTCTCGGGCACAGCCGATGCCATGGCCCGCAATCTGGACCTGGAATTCACCCGTAACCGGGAGCGCTATCAATTTCTCAAATGGGGCATGCAGGCGTTTGACACGTTCAAGGTCGTCCCCCCCGGCATCGGCATCGTGCATCAGGTGAATCTCGAATACCTCGCCAAAGGCGTGTTGAACGCCGGCAAGGTCTATTACCCCGACACGCTGGTCGGCACCGATTCGCATACCACCATGATCAACGGTCTCGGCATCGTGGGCTGGGGCGTCGGCGGCATCGAGGCGGAGGCGGGCATGCTGGGCCAGCCGGTCTACTTCCTCACGCCCGACGTCGTGGGCGTCCACCTCACCGGCGCGCTTTCCGAGGGCGTCACCGCCACCGATCTAGCCCTCACCGTCACGCAACTGCTTCGCAAGACCAAGGTGGTGGGCAAGTTCGTCGAGTTCTTTGGGCCGGGCGCGGCGGCGCTGCCGCTGGTGGACCGGGCCACGATTGCCAACATGGCGCCCGAATACGGCGCCACCATGGGCTTCTTTCCGATCGATGAGGAATGCGTCAACTACCTGCGCGCCACCGGCCGCAGCGAGGACCATTGCCGGCTCTACGAAAATTACTATCGCGCCCAGGGCCTGTGGGGCATGCCGACCGCCGGTCAGATTGATTACACGCAGGTCGTCGAACTGGATCTCGCCAGCGTGCGGCCCAGCGTGGCCGGCCCCAAGCGTCCGCAGGACCGGATCGAACTCGGCAATCTGCGCCGCGAATTCTTCAATGCCATCCAGCGGCCGGTCACCGAAAACGGGTTCGGCAAATCCCGCCAGGCGTTCGCCACATCGGTCAAGGTGGAGCTGGCGTCCAAGAAAAAAGCCGTCGTCGGCACCGGCTCGGTGCTGATCGCCGCCATCACCAGCTGCACCAACACCAGCAACCCCAGCGTCATGCTCGCCGCCGGATTGCTGGCCAAGAAGGCGGTCGAGAAGGGGCTCAAAGTGAACCCGGCCGTCAAGGCTTCGCTCGCCCCGGGGTCGCGCGTGGTGACGGATTACCTCAAGAAGACCGGCCTGACTCCCTATCTCAACAAGCTCCGCTTCAACACTGTCGGCTACGGCTGCACGACTTGTATCGGCAATTCAGGCCCGCTCGACCCGGCCATCGAGGACGCGGTGGTGAAGAACGATTTTGTCACCGCCTCGGTGCTTTCCGGGAACCGCAACTTTGAGGCGCGCGTGCACCAGAACGTGAAGTCGAATTTCCTGATGTCTCCGCCGCTGGTGGTCGCCTTCGCGCTGGCGGGCCGGGTGGACATCGATTTGAGCTGCGAACCGCTCGGCAAGGACCAGTCCGGTGCGCCGGTCTATCTCGCCGACCTCTGGCCGACCTTGCAAGAGGTCCGCGATGCGATGCAGTCCGCGCTCAAGCCGGAGATTTTCCGGAAGCTGTATAAAAACTTTGCCGCGCAGAATCCCAAGTGGAATGAGATTCCCTCGAGCGTCGGCAATGTCTATGAGTGGGACCGCAAGTCTACCTACATCCAGGAGCCGCCGTTCTTCGAAAACTTTGCGATGACACCCGGCAGCATCCAGCCCATCACCGGCGCCCGCGCGCTGGGCGTCTTCGGCGATTCCGTCACCACCGATCACATCTCGCCGGCGGGCGCGATCAAGAAGGCGTCGCCCGCTGGGAAATTCCTGGGCGACAGCGGCGTGGAGTTCGCTGACTTCAACAGCTACGGATCCCGTCGTGGCAATGACCGCATCATGACGCGCGGCACGTTCGCCAACGTCCGGATCAAGAATCTCATGCTCGGGGGCGAGGAGGGCGGAAACACCTTCGGTCCCGACGGACAGAAGACCTCCATCTATGACGCCTCCATAGCGTATCAGGCAAAAGGCATCCCGCTCATCATTCTGGCCGGGCAGGAATACGGCACTGGCTCCAGCCGCGATTGGGCTGCCAAAGGCACGAATCTCCTGGGCGTGAAAGCGGTTGTTGCCCAGAGCTTTGAGCGCATCCACCGCAGCAACCTCGTCGGAATGGGTGTTCTGCCGCTCCAGTTCAAGGAGGGCACCACCGCGCAAACCCTGAAGCTCGACGGCACCGAGACCTACGACATTGTCGGCCTCGATGCCCACATCCAGCCGCAGCAGGATCTCACCCTGAAGATCACGCGCAAAGATGGCCGGGTGGAGACTGTGGCCGTGGGCTGCCGCATCGACACACCCATCGAGATCGATTATTACCGGCACGGCGGCATTTTGCCGTATGTGCTGCGCCAGCTGGTAGCAAAGGCGTAAAGCTCAAGATTCCATCCCGGCGGCCTCTTTTTTAAGAGGCCGCTTTTTTATTGCGGAAACGCTCCTCCGCCTCGCCCCGCAAGCAGGAGCGCAAGAGGGTCGGTGGGGAGCTCCGAAATTCGGGTTAACCTTGGCATATGAGTGGGTAGGGCGGGCAGTCCTCTGCCCGCCACGATTGCCAACCTGCGCGTTCTGGTTTACCACGACGGCGCGCACGGAGTGACGCGCCCTACCTAACCGCGATTCATAGAGGGCGGCAGCCGATCCTTGGGTCGGTCAATCCAGATCCATACATCCTTCATCCATCGGGATGTATCCGGTCTGCTCGTGCTACTGAAGCCGAGCAAATAATAAAGCGATCCGCTTGCGCAAAAAGCGCGCAGGTAGGGCGGGCAGTCCTCTGCCCGCCGCGATTGCCAACCTGCGCGTCCTGGTTTACCACGACGGCGCGCACGGAGTGACGCGCCCTACCTGTCTCACAGGTGCCAAGAATTGCCCAAAGGGGTTTGCGCCAGCGCGGCGGGTCATCGCGCTGCGCTAACCTCGCCCGCGTTCATCGAGCGTCTGGAAAGGTGCCGGAAGGAAAGTCCCTCCCGCGCCGGTTTTTTAAAGGTAGGGATCGCCGCGCTGCGGCGTCCCCGGCGCCGAGCGCAGCGTCAGGCGCCGGAAAACGCGTCGCAAGGCGAGTGTTTTATTCCCGTTCGTTCCGCCCTGTCGGGCGGGGGCATCGCAGCGCGATGCCCTCTACCTGCTTGGATGGTGGAATCTCATTTTGAAACCCGTTTCCGAAGAAAGCTTTTCTACCGCACCGAGCCGCACCGCACTTCAACAGTCTTGGCCGTCCCAACGCCTAGGCAGGGATACCGCGCTGCGGCGTCCACGGGCCGAGCGCAGCGTCCGGCGACGGAAAGCGATGGGCAAGGCGGGTGTCTTATGCCCATTCGTTTCGCCTCCCGGGCGGTGTCAGCGCAGCGCGCTGACTCTCCCACGCGGGCTCGAACTCCATTTCGGAGTTCGAAATAATAAGATGAGGCTCGGATTAAGATGTTTGACTCATTGGCGGCATACGGCATCTGCGCGTTGTGCTGCCCTACCACATCGGATATGCTGCGGGCTGTGATTCATAAAGTTCATGAGATAGCGGCGGAAGTGATCCGGCAAACCGGCAGGGATAAGCCGGCCGACGCCGCCTTGCGCGAGGTGCTCAAGCAAATCAAGGACCTCGCGCCGTTTGACGCGACGGAGATTGCCCGGACGGTTTTCATTTATTACCGGTGGCATGTGTGGCTGCGGGAGGAGCGCGGGGTGGAATCCAAGATGCGCCTCGCGCTGCGCTTGGATGAACGTTTTCGCGCGAATGAATCCAGCGTGCCGCTGGCCGAGATCCGCGCTCAGGCCGTCCCAGCGTGGGCAGCGGAGCAAATGGACGTGAGTGACGCGTGGCTGCTTTCCTTGCAGCGGACGCCTAAACTTTGGCTCCGAGCCAAGCGTGGGACAGGGGAGGCGCTGGCGAGAAAATTGGCGGGCGCGGAAGTCAGTTCATTTTTGCCGGACGCGCTGCTGTTCCGCGGCGAGACGGATTTGTTCAAAACGCCGGAGTTTCACGCCGGCGAATTTGAGATCCAAGACATCGCCTCACAGCGGGTGGGATGGCTGTGCGATCCGAATCCGGGAGAGACCTGGTGGGACACCTGCGCTGGCGAGGGCGGCAAGACGCTGCACCTGTCTGATCTGATGCAGAACAAGGGGCTGATCTGGGCCAGCGACCGCGCGGAGTGGCGTCTGACCAAGCTCAAGCGGCGCGCGGGCCGGGCCAAGGCGTTTAATTACCGCGCTGTATTCTGGGATGGGGGAATAAAGCTGCCGACCAAAACGAAGTTCGACGGGGTGCTGGTGGATGCGCCCTGCAGCGGGGTGGGAACCTGGCAGCGGAATCCCCAGGCGCGCTGGACGACCACCGTGGACGATGTGCGCGAGCTTTCTGAAATTCAAAAGAAATTGCTCTCGCATGTTGCGCCCAGCGTGAAGCCCGGCGGCAAATTGATCTACTCCGTCTGCACCTTGACGCGGGCCGAGACGACCGGGGTGATGGACGATTTCAATGCCAAGTTTGCGGCTGAATTTGTACCGCTGCCGCTGCCGGAGATTTCGGAAAATCAGAGTCCCCTCGCGTCGGCTCCTGTTAAAACCCTCTGGCCGCAGGATCTGGGCGGAAACGGAATGTTCATCGCCGGCTGGCGCCGGCGGGCGACGGCACCTGCCCGCGCCACCTGAAGTCCGGAGGTTTTACCCCGAACACCGCAGTGGACAGGAGCAACGCGCCGCGCTTCAAAGATCTTAGCAATCACACCAGGCAGGGATGCCGCGCTGCGGCGTCACCGGCGCCGAGCGCAGCGTCAGGCGACGGAAAGGGATGGGCAAAGCGGGTGTCTTATCCCTATTTGTTCCGCCCTGCAACGCTGACGCGAACTGTTCTTTCAGAGTTCATGTCACAGTTTCAAATTCCATGCGTAGGTCGAATATTTTTCCGCAGCCAGCTGGCGGGCTTCGAATTCGGGGAATCCCTGCAACGGCTCGTCGGCATTCCAGGCGGCTCGCAGGGCATCTTGAACCTGCGCCGCGGGGCGGTGGAGATTGATAAGGAATTCGTCATGGCGGCGGCGGGCGCGGTACTCGGGCTGCAGCGAGGGCATGGGCAGCAGTTCGCTGACCCGGGCGAGGGGAAAGTCCAAAAGGATGCTGCCGTGGAAAAGCAGGAAGTTTTTTTTGCGGCGCTGGGAATTGCCGGAGAATTTCAAGTCGCCCAGGCAGAGATCGGTGTGGCCGCGGACGGTAATGCGGGAGGCGGAGGGCGGGGATCCTGGAAAGAGCGTTTCAATCGCTGCGCGGTTCCGTTCCATGATGAAGCGGTTGGCCGAGGTGATGCTGCGCAGCGGCCCGTCCTCCCGGATTTGCAGGACCAGAGCATAATTCAGGCAGCCGACGCCCTGCAGGACCGTGCCGCCGCCCGAGCAGCGCCGGAAAACCGGAACCCCGGCGGCCGCGCAGGCTGCCTGATTCACCTCGGTGCTGACGGCGTTGGCGTAGCCGACGACGACAAAGGTCGTGCGCGGCTGCCAGAAAAGGAGGGTTTCCTCGCCGCGCCCGCTTTCGCAATGGTCCAGCAGCGCTTCGTCGCCGGACAGCTGTTCGGCGGGGGAGGGCAGGGGGGACAGGTGGAACTTCATGGAGAAAGTGATTTCGCTAGCGTTGGAGGTCTGGATTGGGTTTAATCTGCATGCGTTTTTTCTGCGCTGGCAGAGGTAATTTACTCAAGTGAAAGCATCAAAAAAAGATATTTACGGCACAAGCGTCACCTCGGCACCCGTCAGCAATGGCGACAAGGTGTCCGAATCATTGCAATCGGTGTTTGAACTGTCCCTGCAAAGTCAGGGGCCGGAGCGCACCGCCCAACTGCTCGAAAAACTGGCGGACCAGCTGCGCACCACACCGCGCCCTTCCTCCGGCCCAACCACGGCCTACGTCAACACCATCCCACCCGACCAGCAGGCGGCCTTTCCGGGGGACCGCGAGATCGAGCGCCGCATTAAAAGCCTCATCCGCTGGAACGCGATGGCGATGGTGGTCAAAGCCAATTCCACCACCAACGTCGGCGGCCACATCGCCTCTTTTGCCTCCTCCGCCACATTGTATGAAGTGGCGCAAAATCATTTTTTCCGCGGAGCCGCGGATGATTTCCCTGGCGACATCGTCTATTTCCAGGGACACGCCGCGCCGGGAATGTATGCGCGCGCCTATCTGGAGGGCCGCATCAACGAGCAGCAGCTGCAGAATTTCCGCCAGGAACTGGCCCCGGGCGGCGGCCTGTCGTCCTATCCGCATCCGTATTTGATGCCTGAATTCTGGCAGTTTCCCACCGTCTCCATGGGGCTGGGACCGATCCTGTCGCTGTATCAAGCGCGGTTCAATCGCTATCTCCAGGCGCGCGGGTTGACGCAGTGGAAAGAGGAGCCCAAGGTGTGGGCGTTCCTGGGCGACGGCGAATCGGATGAGCCGGAATCGCTTGGGGCCATCACGCTGGCGGCGCGCGAAAATCTCGACAACCTGATCTGGGTGGTGAATTGCAATCTCCAGCGGCTGGACGGACCGGTGCGCGGCAACGGCAAAATTATCCAGGAGCTGGAGAGCCTGTTTCATGGCGCCGGCTGGAATGTCATCAAAGTTATCTGGGGGACGGAATGGGACGAGATCCTCAAGCGCGACAAATCCGGCCTGCTGATGAAGCGCATGGAGGAATGCTGCGACGGCGATTACCAGAAATACATCGTGGAGCCGGGCAGCTACACGCGGCACCATTTTTTCGGCAAATATCCTCAACTACTTGAGCTGGTCCATCACCTGAGTGATCTCCAGATTTCCAAGCTGCTCCGCGGCGGCCACGACGTGCGAAAAATGTACGCGGCCTACAAATCTGCGATGGAGCACAAGGGCCAGCCGACGGTGGTGCTGGCCAAAACGGTCAAGGGCTACGGCCTGGGCGAGGCGGGCGAGGGGAAGAATATCTCGCACCAGCAGAAAAAGATGAACGAGAAGGAGCTGCGCGAGTTTCGGGCGCGCTTCGACATTCCCCTCAGCGATGATGTCATCGCCGACATGCCTTTTTACCGTCCGCCCGCTGACAGTCCGGAGATGAAATATCTCCTGGGCCAGCGCAAGAAGCTCGGCGGGTTCCTCCCCGCCCGCATCGTCAAGCCAGTGCCGTTGGATGTGCCGACCATGGCGCACTTTGCTGAATTTGCACGGGGCTCGGCGCGGGACGTGTCCACCACCATGGCGTTCGGAAGGCTTTTGAGCCTGATGCTGCAGCACAAGGGGCTGAGCCGACATCTGGTTCCGATCATTCCCGACGAGGCCCGGACCTTTGGGCTCGACACGCTGTTCCGCGAGATTGGGATTTATTCCTCCAAGGGACAGCTATACGAGCCGGTGGATAGCCAGACGCTTTCCTATTATCACGAGGCCAAGGACGGGCAGATCCTTGAAGAGGGCATCAGCGAGACGGGCGCGATGTCGTCCTTTATCGCCGCGGGCACCAGCTACGCCACGCACGGCGTTCCCATGGTCCCCTTCTACATATATTATTCCATGTTCGGCCCGCAGCGGGTCGGGGATCTGTTCTGGCTTGCGGGCGACATCCGCGCCAAGGGCTTTCTGCTGGGAGCCACTTCCGGTCGGACCACCCTCAACGGGGAAGGCTTGCAGCATCAAGACGGACACAGCCTGCTGCACGCGAGCACCATTCCCACCTGCCTGCCTTACGATCCGGCCTTCAGCTACGAGCTCGCAGTCATCGTGGCCGACGGATTGCGCCGGATGTATGTCGAGAACGAGGACGTTTTCTATTACCTTGCGGTCTACAACGAAAATCATCCGATGCCTGCCATGCCCGCCGGGTGTGAAGACGGGATCTTGAAGGGGCTGTATCGGTTCAAGCCCGGCGCGGAGGGCGGAAAAATTAAGGCGCATATTTTCGGCAGCGGATCCATCCTGCAATCGGCTTTGAAAGCTCAGGAAATTCTCGCGGACAAATACGGTGTGAGCGCCGATGTCTGGAGCGCGACCAGCTACAAGCTCCTGCGCACCGACGCGCTCCGCTGTCAGCGCTGGAACATGTTGCATCCGACCCAGCCGCCCCAGAAATCCTACATCGAAACGCTGCTCGCAAAAGAGCAGGGGGCCTTCGTGGCCGTCTCGGACAACATTCGCACGGTGGCGGATCAGATTGCGCCGTGGGTTCCGGGCGGATTGTTTACGCTGGGCACCGACGGGTTTGGGCGCAGCGATACGCGGACACGTCTGCGCCGCTTCTTCGGGGTGGATGTGGAGTCCACGGTCATCGGCACGCTCTACGCTCTGTCGCAGAAAGGGCTGATCGGCCGCGACGTGGTGGCGCAGGCCATCCAGGATATGGGAGTCGATCCCGAGCTTGTGCAGCCGCAGCTGGTGTAAGCCGGCGCCTGACGCTTTTGCGAATCATTCCCGACCGACTCAGGAGCCCGCCTCCAGATCCCGTCGGCGAGGGATGAGGAATCCGCCCACCCGAGGGGACCGGCCGCGGCAATTCGTTCAACCCGAATTCCGAAGCGGGCCGTACCGGAAAACGGTAGATGACAACGCGCTGCGCTGTCCCCGCCCGCGCGGAGCGGGCGGAACAAATAGTGCCCGGTTTCACGCACCACACCACTCGCTTTGTCGCCTGGCGCTGCGCTTGGCAACGGGGACGGCGAAGCGCGCCATCCCTACCCTATTTCGGAATTCGGGGTCAATTGGTTATCCCTGGACCGCTGGAATATGCGCCTCGGCACTCAGTTTTTTCGCGGCTTCCGGATCCACCCATTTAACCAGTGTTACAAAATTAAATGGGATGGCATTTCCCGGATTGGCCTGGACCATGTTTTTCAGGCTGTTCACCACCTTGTTGTAGGTGGTCGCATATTTCTCGTGCGTCAGCCTCACCACGTAGGTCTCCAGCACATTTCGGGCGATCGCATCCGTGGTGCCGTCGGGCAGATAGGGAATTTGGCAAAAGGTTTTGATTAGAGTCAGCACATCGCCCTCAATTAAAATGAGCCAGCTCTGCTTTAATTCGTCCGCATCGTATTTGTGATGCAGCCGGTCGCGGATGGCGGCGGCAATCGCCGTTGGGTCCGCCCGGTTCGCCATCAGTTCCTTGACGGATTCCCAGGCCGGCGGCTTGACGGGTCCGGCGGCGGGCGGGGCCGCTTCGGGTTCCAGCACGGCCAATCCCAGTTCCGACCGGAGTGACTTGCTTAACGTTTCGGCTTCAGGCCGGGACAGGCGGTCGGTGGACCGGACCAGCTGGGTGAACAATTGCTGCATCTCCGGCCGGATCAACCGCAGGAGCAGGCTGAGCGCCGGCACCTGGTTTTGCCCGGGAAGGAGATGCTTGATGAACTCCTGCATCTGCGGGCCCGGCTGCGGCAGGGCGGCCGTGCGGAAATGGAGAACGAACTTCAATGTCTTCGCCAGCCCGCCCGCTTTTCCGATGTTGTTCACCACCATCTGGCGCTGGTCCTGATTGAGGATGAACGCCAGCAGCTCTTCGGCAGACCGAATCTCTTTTTCGTCCAGCCGCTCTGCTGCCCCGGAAAGGACCACCAGCTCAATCATGGCTGGCAGGCGCTGGGCATAAAGCCCCTCGGATGCCTCGGTGTTCTTATTTTTATAGTAGTGCAGCAGCTCCATGATGAACGAGAGCCGGGCAAAGGCCCGCTTCTGCGCCGGTGCCGTTTCCGCCCCCGTCCTGCTATTCTGGATCTTCCGGTGCAGGGCCAGCAGCGCAGACCGCTGGTCGGAGGACAGCCCAGATGAAGCCCCCGCCAGCGCTTCAAAATCCGGCTTGAAACTCAGCAGCACGTCCTCTGCTTTGGGGCGCGGATTCAGCTTGGGATCCGTGGTGGTGTCAGTGAACAACGGGAGGACGGCTTCGCCAAACTCCCGGAGGATCCGTTCGCGGGGCACCTGGCCCTTCACAAAACAGCGGTTGGCCCGGAGCATTCCCGGCGAGAAAAACAATTCCGGCTGCGCGATAAGTGCGGGCAGCAACTCCGGCTCAAACGGCGCTTCCAGCCGGAGCAGTTCCTCCACCGCCGGCTTCACCGCCGCCATCAGATCCTGCTTGGACTGCTCTAATAATTTAAGCGAGGCCGGCTGCGGCAGGCTCTCCGACACGGCGCCCTTGATCAGCGCCGTGAGAATTTCCCCGACATGGGCGTTGTGCTCCACCAGTTTGGCGACCGTGAACCCGATGTCGTTCATCGGCAGCTTGCTCACCAATCCCGCAAGGATGAGCACCAGCTCGCCGTGCGACTTCTGCCGGTGCTCGATGACCCGTTCCAGAAGAAAGCGCAGCGCTTTGATTTCCGTTTGCAGGCCTTCCTGTCCGGCCTCGAGGACGGCTAATCGGGATTGAAGCGCCTGCCACTCCTTGGGGTTCTCGGCGGAGGAAGCCGGCGCGTCAGGCAAAGGATGATTGGACGACATGCCGCCATCCTCGCCGATTGGAGGACCCCCGCCAACTTTTTTTCGGAGCGGAATTTACGGCAGCGGGCGTCTTTCTGGCGGCAGAGAAGAAAATTTAGCTGGTTAATTCTAGGGATTCTGTCCAACATGAGTAATGAGGAAATTATCGAGCCCGTCCGCCACGCGTACCAAAATGGCGACCAAAAAAGCCGCCGCTAATGGTGCGTCCAAAAAAACCAAGCCCAAGGCTCTCTCCAAAACCCGCGCCGCCAATGGCAATGGCAATGGCTCCTCGAAACCCCGCTTTGTCTTGAAGCCTTTGGAATCCGGTCAGATTTGGCGCATGGCGGAGCTGGATCTCCAAGTCGGCCTGGTCGGGAAATTGCTCGTCCACTACAAACTTGCCAAACCCGATGCCGTCCGCATCGCCAATTCGGTCGGCGGCCGGTCCACGGTGGAAAAATATCTCAAGGCCAATAAAGCGGTCCTGATCCGCATCGACAAGGCCGCAGCCGCCAAAGCCAATAAGAATTAGCCCGCGTCTGCCCGACCGATGTCTTTGGGGATGCCGAGCCACGGCGGGGCGCGTTTCAGTCTTCAGCCGGCTTCCGAAGGGCAGGGGACACTTGTGTGACGTCATCATGAGTCGATGGGAATTTAAATTACTTTACGACGGTCAATGCCCTTTTTGCCGCCGGGAGGCCCACTGGCTTTCGCGCCGTGACCGGCAGGGGCGGCTTGCCTTGGAGGATATCTCCGCGCCGGGTTTTGATCCGGCACCCTACGGCGTTACCCAGGCAGAAGTCATGGGCGTGATGCATGGCGTTTTTCCCGATGGGCGCATCGTGCGCAAAGTCGCGGCGTTCCGGGAAGCGTATCGCGTGGTCGGACTGGGCTGGATGCTTGCGCCGACCCGCTGGCCGGGAGTCCGGTGGATTGCCGACCGTTTTTATGAATGGTTTGCCAAACATCGCGTCGCCATTGGACGCTGGTTTGGCGGTCCTGAATGCCCCTCGGGCACCTGCGACGTGGGCGCGCCCGACAGCCGTCCGCCGCTGAAAAAATAATACCCCCTGGCTGGATTCGGTCCAGCAGGCCTGCCGGACAAAGTTTCATACCTGCGCGGCATGTGATAGGGTAATCCTGTTATGAATCCTGAATCGGAGACGCCGCCGGAGATGATCATCCTTCAGGAGATGCAGCTGCTGCTGGCGGAAAAACGCACAGCGCTATCCACGCTCCGCACCGGGGCCGCCATCTTCGCCTTCCCCCTCTCGGTCTTGAGCGTGCTGATCGCCACTTCCAGGTCTTATGAAATCCACGAAGTCACGCACTGGCTGCTGCCGCTGCTGTTCCTGAACCTCGGCCTCATTGCACTGGCCGTCTATCTGGTCCTCAACGCGTTGCGCCGTCTGCGGCACTACAACCGGCGGATTCAGCAGTACAAACGTCAGCATCCCCGCTTAAATCAGCTCCTGGCGTAAATCCCCGCCTCCCCAGTTCCTGCCGGATTCACCCACCGTCACTTCCGCCTTCGTCCGGTCCCTTTTTATACGTTTTATAAATGCGGTCGCACAACCCGTCGCAACAGGATTGGCGCCGCCCGCTAGGTTGGCTACACTGATGGGCTCTGACATGAAGGACGCGCGCGTTGAAGAAATCCGGCAACTGCTGCCCCAGGCCATGCTCCCCGATTGGGCGCGGCTGGGCAGCCGCCTGGTCCGCCTCTTGCGGGATCAGCGCCATCCGCAGACGCACGACGCTGTTCTGGACCGCCTGCTCGCACAGGTCCGCGCCTCGGTGGCGCTCCGCCAGGCCCGGCAGTCGAATCTGCCCCGCATCCATTACCCGCCAGATCTGCCCATCACGGCGCGGAAGGATGACCTGATCGCCGCCATTCGCGCTCACCCGGTCGTAATCATTGCAGGGGAAACTGGCTCGGGCAAAACAACGCAGATTCCCAAGATGTGCCTTGAAGCGGGCCTAGGCATCGAGGCCAAGATCGGTTGCACCCAGCCGCGCCGGGTCGCCGCCCTATCCATTTCCCGCCGCATTGCCGAAGAACTGGAGGTGACGTGGGGCCGTGAAGTGGGCTGCACCATCCGGTTTGACGACCGCTCCGGCCCCCACTCCTACATTAAATTGATGACCGACGGAATCCTGCTGGCGGAGACCCAGAGCGATCCGCTGCTCTCGGAATACAATTGCCTGATCATTGACGAAGCCCACGAGCGCAGCCTGAACATTGATTTCCTGCTGGGGTATTTGAAGGGGCTGCTCGCCCGCCGGAAAGATCTCAAGCTCATCATCACCTCGGCGACGATTGACACGGGCGTTTTTTCCCGGGCGTTCAATGACGCTCCCGTCATCGAGGTCTCCGGTCGTCTGTATCCCGTGGAAGTGGTCTATGCGCCCCTCGATGCGGACTCGGAGGAGCGCGGCGAGAGCACGTACATCGACGCCGCCGTGCGCGCCGCCGGTCAGGCCCTGGACCAGCCTGAGGGAGGCGATATTCTCATCTTCATGCCCGGCGAGCGGGACATCCGGGAGACGGGCGACCTGCTGGAAGGCCGGTTCGGCAGCGAGGCGGAGATTATCCCACTGTTCGGGCTATTAAGCGCGGCGGAGCAGCAGCGGGTCTTCGCCCCCGTGAACCGGCGCAAAATCATCGTCGCCACGAACATCGCGGAAACCTCGCTCACCCTCCCGGGCATCCGTTACGTCATTGATTCCGGGCTAGCCCGCATCAGCCGTTACAATCCCCGCACTCGGACCCGTCGGCTTCCGGTGGAGCCCGTCTCCCAGAGTAGTGCCAATCAGCGCAAGGGGCGCAGCGGCCGGGTCCGGGACGGCGTCTGCATCCGGCTCTATTCCGAGGAAGATTTTCGGGCACGGCCGGCCTTCACCCAGCCGGAAATCCAGCGGTCGAACCTGGCCGAAGTCATCCTGCGCATGAAGGCATTTCAGCTCGGCGACATCGAGTCCTTTCCGTTCGTAGATCCGCCATCCCCCGCTGCGATTCAGGACGGCTACCGACTGCTCCAGGAACTGGGCGCGCTGGATGAGGTCCGGGCGTTGACGCCGCTGGGCCGCGACCTCTCGCGGCTGCCGATTGACCCGACCCTGGGTCGGATGCTGCTGCAGTCGCAGCACGAGCGCGCTACCAAGGAACTGCTCATCATTGCCGCCGGCCTAAGCATTCAGGATCCGCGCGAGCGGCCGCAGGATCAGCGCGAGGCCGCCGCCGCCGCCCACCGCCGCTTCCTCCATCCCCAGTCGGATTTTCTCACCCTGCTGAAGATTTGGGAGTCGGTTCATGTTGAGTGGGAGCGGCTCCGGTCGCAGGGGCAGCGCCGAAAATTTTGCCGGGCTCATTTCCTCTCCTATTTGCGGATGCGGGAGTGGCAAGATCTGCACGCCCAGCTCCAGGGAGCGCTGGGGGAGCTGGACCGGTTTCGCCTCAATGAGAGCAGCGCTGACTATGCCGCCATCCACCGGTCCATCCTCACCGGGCTAATCGCCCACGTGGCGCAGCGCCAGGAGCGGAATCTTTATCGGGGCACCGGCAACCGCTCCATCGCCGTTTTCCCCGGCTCCGCGTTGCACGACCGTCAGGAACGCCCCCCCGCACCAGCGGCGCGCTCTCGCGCCGGAGCCCCGTCCCGGCCCGCGCCGGTGAGACAGCCGCTCTGGATCGTCACCGGAGAAATTGTCGAGACCTCACAATTGTTTGCGCGCACGGTGGCGGGTATTGATCCGCTGTGGATCCTCCAGCTCGCGCCGCATCTCTGTAAAACCACGCATCAAAATCCCCGCTGGAGTTCCCGCGCGGGCGCAGTGCTGGTCGATGAGCGCTCCACCCTTCACGGGCTGGAAATCCGCAGGATTCCCGTCGCCTACGGCAATGTGGACCCCGCCGAAGCCGCCGCCATTTTCATCCGGGCCGCCCTGGTGGAGGATGAGTTACTGCCGTCGCGCCGGGCCGATGCGGCGGAGGAAAATGACACCGACGACACGCGCGTGCTTAGCGGACCGGACCGGAAGAGCCTGCTGCCGCCTCATTATGCTTTTTTGGAACACAACCACCAGGTTCGCCAGAAGATTGAGACCTGGCAGACCCGCGTCCGCCGCCACGACCTGGCGGACCTTGATCAGGCGCTCTTTGATTTCTACGCCCAGCGCATTCAAAACATTTCCTCTGTGGACGCCCTCAACCGGCTGATCCGGGAGCGGGGCGGGCCGGCGTTTCTTTGCGCCCGCGAAGCGGATCTGGTGGGAGGACAGGAGCTCCACTTCGATGCGGAGGCGTTTCCCGATGCCGTCCCGCTGGGCGGCCAGCCGGTGGCTTTGTCCTATGCGTATGCGCCGGGCGAAGAGCAGGATGGCGTGACGGTCCAGCTCGGCTTTGGGCTGGCGCAAACCCTCTCCCAGGCGCGTGTGGAATGGGCTGTGCCCGGGCTGCGCGAGGGGCTAATCAGCGAATTGCTCCGCGCGCTTCCCAAAAGCCTCCGCCGAGAGCTGATGCCTTTTCCGCCCAAGATCGCGGAAATCCTCCAGGACTTTCAGCCGGCCGGCGATTCGCTGCCGCGCGATCTGGCGGCCTTCCTCCGCCAGCGCTACGGCGTAGCGGTGCCGGCGGACATCTGGGGCGCTGACGCCGTCCCCGCGCATTTGCGACCGCGCATCGAGGTCCTGGGCAATGACCTGAAATCCCTCGGAATCAGCCGAGATCTGGGAGAGCTCCGGCGGACGCTGGAGCAGGTTCCAGCGGGTTCCGATGGACCCGCATGGAGCCGGGTAGCGGAACACTGGGAGCGATTCGGGCTGGAGTCGTGGATTTTTGGAGATTTGCCGGAGCGGATTCCTGTGAGTGATGCCGGGCGGGTGCCGGTCTATGCGTGGCCGGGGCTGGAGAGCGAGGACGGCGTGGTGAACCTCCGGCTGTTCCGGAGCGCGGACCTGGCCCGTGCCGCCACGCTCGGGGGATTGCAGCGGCTGGTGGAGCTGGCGCTGCAAAAAGACTTCGCCTGGGTGCAGAAAGATCTGCGCGCCCTGTACCGGTTCGATGCGCTCGCGGCCGACTTTTGTCCGCCAGCGGAGTTGCAGGAAACCGCCTATGAAAATCTTCGGCGCCACTTGCTGCCGTCGGCGGTGCCGCCCCTCTTGACGGCTGCCGTTTTTCAGGAAGCCGTGGAGCACGCCCAGCGTCTGATTCCTGGAATAGCCGCGCAGCTCTGCGATGCCGTCGGCCTTATCCTGAAACATCGCCAGGAAATCCGGCGACGCTGCGGGGATTCTCCTGTGCTCCCTGCGTCCAAGCTGCGCACGCTTTCCGCCCTGGACCAGCTATCCTTCGTCACTAAAAAGGCACCCGCCAATCCGTGGGTCAATGCGCTGGAATCGCTGGTGCCCCGGAGTTTTTTAGAGCACACGCCGCACGCACAGCTTTTTCATTTGCCGCGGTACCTGAAGGCGCTGGCCACCCGCATGGAACGCGCCGCGTTGAATCCGTTGAAAGATCAGGAACGCTGCCGGCAGCTCGCTCCGTATCTGGCGGCACTGCGCCAGCTCGAGGCTGAGCCGTCGTCCTCGCCAGAGCAAAGCCGTCGCCGTGCGGATTTCCGCTGGCTGGTGGAGGAATTTCAGGTCTCGCTGTTTGCGCAGGAGCTAGGCACGGCGGTTCCGGTGTCGCCGCTGCGGCTGGACCAAGCCCTGCAGCGGATCCGGGAGTGAATACACTCAGGGCCGTATTGGAGGGCAGGGCAGCGGGCTGACCCTAACTCACGGACGCAAACTTCAGAATTCGGGGTAAACCCGAACTCCAAAATTTGTCCGTTAAACTTAACCTTGAAACATCGGTAGGTAGGGCGGGCAGTCCCCTGCACGCCGCGGTTGCCAACCCACGCGTGCGGGGTTACCACGACGGCGCGCACGGAGTGACGCGCCCTGCTTGTCCCACAGTTGCCAAGAACTGCTATGCCACGCGGGCAAGAAGTGAATGATTGCGGAGCGGAATAATCGCCGCCAGCCCAGCGAGGTCAATGCACCTTATGAAACGTTTCGGGGCAGGGGAGGCACCCAGTCTATTTTAGCCCTTCTGCCTTAAAACGATTTTGAGGGCTTGCAGGGACAGGTTGATGTCCTGGAGAAAAGCGAGCAGCGAGATGACGATGGAAATCAGACAAGCCATAAAGAGGATGGCGGCTAGCAGGACGACTTCCGCGTGTAGGAATTCAGCAAGAAACATGGCCATGATCAGAAAAGCCGCCCACAGCACGCTCATCGTCGCGAACGTGATGGCAAAGCGCAGGAGCTGAGCCCGTCGGACCAGTATTACAAGTTGTGGCGCCAGCCGGTCTTTCTCGGGTTCGGACGATTTGTGTATGGCCTCCGACAACTGGCGCGACCGATCAATCACTCGCCCAAAGCGGTTGGTCATGGATAGCATCAGAAGACCGACCCCGGACATCAAAATCACCGGACTGATCGAGGCCTGGAGGATGGGAATGAGTTCCTGGAATTTCATTGGTTGATTTTATTGAAACTTGGAAGCAGCCGCGACAGACAGCCGCAACAGGATCCGACCCCTTGGCGTAACGCCCGCAATGATTTATCTCCCATGACTGTAAAGTGCCTCAAATTCCAATCCATTACCAATCCGCATTGTCCCACACCAAACCAACCCCCCGCATAATTAAAGATGCACAATGTATGTTATATTTAATTAATAACGGTGCCTTAGGGCATGGGACGCGTTCAGGGTTCGCTGATATCTGGAATGGGCGCGCCGGCACCTTGGGGACTGGCGCTGAGCGATTGGGCGGACTCGTAAACCTTCAGGTACTGAGGAACCGTCTGTTTCCAGGAAAAGTCGGCCTTCATTCCATTACGGCGAAAGCGGTGCAGCAAGTCGGGCTGGCTGTAAATGGCGAGGGCTTTGCGGATGGCCTTGGCCAGGGCGCGGGCGGAATATTCCTGAAATTTGACGCCATTGGCCCGGGTCGAGTCCTGGTTGTAGTCGGTCACCGTGTCATCCAATCCGCCGGTGGCGCGCACAATGGGAATGGTGCCGTAGCGGAGGCTGTACATCTGGTTCAGGCCGCAGGGTTCAAACTGCGACGGCATGATGAAAAAATCGCAGCCGGCTTCAATGCGATGCGCCAGCCCCTCGTTGTAGCCCAAGCGCACGGCCACCTGACCCGGGAACCGCTCCTGCAATTTTTGATAGCCCAGCTCAAATGCGGGCGATCCGCTGCCCAGAAGAACAAATTGGATATCGGCGCTGAGCATCTCCTCCAAAGCGCCGAGCTCGATGTCCACGCCTTTTTGTTCGGCCAGCCTGGAAATGGTTCCAAACAGCGGCACCTCCTTTCTCTCCGGCAGCCCCATCTCCCGCTGCAGGGCCAGCTTGCAGAGGGTCTTGCCGTCCAGCTGGGCTGCGGAATAAGGGTGTGCCAGGTAGGGATTTTTGGCGGTGTTCCATTCGCCATAATCCACGCCGTTAAGAATTCCAAACAGCTGCTTGCGGCGCTGGCGCAGCCGGTCATCGAGTCCGCACCCGAGCGCCTCGGTGGTGATTTCGCGGGCGTAGCGCGGGCTGACGGTGGTGAGCGCATCCGCAAACACGATGCCCGTCTTGAGACAGTTGAGCTGTCCGTAAAACTCGGCGCCATCCGGTCGGAAGAATTCCTGCGGCAGATTGGTCAGGGCAAAGGCGTCCGCGGGAAACACCCCCTGATACGCCAGATTATGAATGGTCAGGCAGGTGGGCGGAGGAGTCCCCCACCCTTCTGTCCGCTGCTGGAGCATCAGCGCCGGCACCAGCGCGGTCTGCCAGTCGTGCAAGTGAACCACCTCCGGCGGCTGGGGCCAGTACCGCGCCAGATGCGCCACGCATTTGGAGAAATAAATGAAACGCTCGGCGTTGTCCGCGTAACTGATGTGACCCTCAAAATAAATTCCCTGCCGATCAAAAAACCCCGGATGCTCCACGAAGTACACAGTCAACCCCTGCTCCACTTTCAGCGACCACAGCCCCCCCTGCTCCCTCCGCGTCCCCAGCGGCAAATCAAACGTCCATTCCTCGCGGATCAGATTGGGAAATTTGGCGCGGATGAATCCGTAGAGCGGGGTGACCAGCGCCACGTCGTGACCGGCGCGGGCAAGCGCTTTGCCCAGCGCCCCGACCATGTCGGCCAGCCCGCCGGTTTTGGAGAACGGATGGATTTCGCTGCTGGCGAGAAGGATTTTCACGCGTATCAATTTCAGGCAAGCAGCTTACTTTTCTTCCACGTCAAATCCATCGGCACCTTGTGCAATTGTGCAAGCGGCGGCCTTACGGGGATAAGGCTCATCCCAAGTCCGCTGCGGTGATTCGGTCGGTCTTCAAATACGGCTGCAGGGCGGCGGGGATGGTCACGCTGCCATCGGCTTGCTGATGCGTTTCAATCAGGGCCACGAACAGCCGGGCCAGCGCCGTGCCGCTCCCGTTAAGGATGTGCGGAAATTGGTTTTCCCCGGCGGCCGTCTTGTAGCGCAGATTCATCCGGCGCGACTGGAAATCCCCGCAGTTGGAGCAGCTCGAAACTTCGAGGTAGCTCCCCTGCCCTGGCGCCCAGACTTCCAGATCATAAGTCTTGGTGCTGCCGAAGCCCATGTCGCCCGTGCACAACAGGAGGATCCGATAATGCAGGCCCAGCCGCTGCAACACTTTTTCGGCGTGCCCCACCATCCCCTCCAGGGCTTCGTCGCCGCTCTCCGGCTTCACAATTTGGATCAGCTCCACCTTGTCGAACTGATGCACCCGGATCATGCCGCGCGTCCCGACCCCCGCCGCCCCCGCCTCGCCCCGGAAGCACGGCGTGTAGGCGCAATAGCGAATCGGCAGACGGCGCTCCGGCAGAATTTCCTCGCGGTGGATGTTTGCCACCGGGGTCTCCGCCGTGGGAATCAGATACAGCTTGCCCAGGTTTTTAGCGTCGTCCCCCTCCGCCACGCCGTAATACTGGTCCTTGAATTTAGGGAACTGCCCCACGCCCACCAGGCATTGTTCCCCTACCATCAGCGGCGGGGACACCTCCGTGTAGCCGTTTTCGGCGATGTGCATGTCCAGTAAGAACGAGATCAGAGCCCGTTCCAGCCGGGCGCCCCAGTGGGTGTAGAGCAGAAAGCCGCTGCCGGAAAGTTTGGCGGCGCGGGCGAAATCCACCAGCTGCAGCGATTCGCACAATTCCACGTGCGACTTGGGCTTGAACGCGAACTCCGGCTTGGCGCCATGGACCCGCACTTCTGGATTGTCCGCCGCTGTCCGGCCCGTCGGCACCGATGCCTGCGGCAGGTTGGGCACCTGCAGCATTAGCCGGTCGCGCTCGGCGTCCGCCTGTTTAACGCCCTGATCCAGCGCGGCAATTCGATCGCCGAGATCGCGCGTCTCGGTTTTTTTCGCTTCCGCCTCCGCCAGTTTTTTCTGGCCCATTAGCGCGCCGATTTCTTTGGACACCCGGTTGCGCTGGGATTTAAGAGATTCCACCTCGGTCAGGAGGGTCCGCCGCTGGGCGTCGGCTTGAAGGATTTTATCAATGAGCGCCTCGTCCCCTGCCCCGCGCAAGGCGAGCTGGGCACGGACAAACTCCGTACGGTTGCGGATCAATTCAATGTCGAGCACGGACGGATTATAGAAACCCCATCGTCCGCGGCAAGGGCGAAGCCGGACCCACCTTCCCGTATTCGAGCCATCTCACTTTCACTCGATCGGGACCCGGAGGCCGGAATGGGGTCTGATTCTGCCGGTGGATTCCCCTGCCCTTTCCGTCTTTTGGCTTTGCCAAGGGGATCAATTAAACCCATTTTTCTCAGGTGGAACTCCAATACGGACGCCATCTGGCCTACTGCACGAACATCCATCGCGGTGAAACATGGGCTGAAACCTTTGCGTCCCTCGAGCAGTCCGCGCTCGCCGTGCGCGACCGTGTGAGCCCGCACGCCCCCTACGCCATCGGCCTGCGCCTGAGCCATACGGCAGCCCTGGAATTGGAGGAGCCGGGTAAATTGCTGGCTTTCCAGCGCTGGCTCGACCGGCAGAACAGCTACGTGTTCACCATTAACGGATTTCCCTACGGCCAGTTTCACGGCACCCGCGTCAAGGAACAGGTCTATGCCCCCGACTGGACCACCCCGGAACGATTGACCTATACCAACCGCCTGTGCGATTTGCTGGCGGCGATCCTGCCCCCAGGGATGGAGGGCAGCGTGAGCACCCTGCCCGGATCGTTCAAGGAATTCATCCGCTGCCCGGACCAGGAGCAGCGCATTTTTGAAAACCTCTGGAGCAGTATCGAACACATCGCGCGGCTGAATGAAACGTCCCAGTGCCGGCTGCAGCTGGCGCTCGAACCGGAACCGCTCGGGCTCCTGGAAAACACTGCCGAGACAATTTCTTTCTTCCAGCGCCTGCGGGCGCTGCGCCCGAAGGATTCGCGTGCGGCGAAGTATCTGGGGGTGAATTATGACACCTGCCATTTCGCCGTGGCTTACGAGGAACCGCGACAGGCCCTGGCCGCCCTGAAAAATGCCAGTATCCCCATCAGCAAGATCCATTTGAGCTCAGCGCTGAAAACCGCGCCTACCCCCGGGGCGCGGGCCGCACTCAAGAATTTTGCCGACGACGTGTATCTGCACCAGGTCGTTGCGCGCGATCTCGAGTGCCGTTTGCACTATTACCGCGACCTGCCGGAAGCGCTGGCGGCCGACCCTCTGATCGCCTCGGAGTGGCGAATCCATTTTCACGTGCCGCTCCATGCCCCCGCGGGACTGCCATTCCAAAACACGAATGACCATCTGCTGGGCGCACTGGATTGGCTGGCGGAAAATCCCGGTCAATGCCCTCATCTTGAAATGGAAACCTATACCTGGGAGGTGCTGCCGCCAGAATTAAAGAGCCGCAGCGTGGTTGAACAGCTGGTGGCCGAATACAACTGGACGCTGGGGCGGCTGACGGAACGCGGGCTCGCCAGGCGCTGAGTTTTCTGCTTAGCTTTCCACCCGATGAATTTGAATTTCACCCGGCAGCTGGGCCTCCTGCTCATTCTCGGTCGCGTTTCGAATCTGCCCACCGTCTGGTCGAACTGCCTGGCGGGCTGGTGGCTTTCCGGCGGTGGCACTCCCGGGAAACTGGTGCTGCTCCTGCTGGGCGTCAGCGCGCTCTACACCGGCGGGATGTTTTTGAACGACGCCTTTGATGCGGAGTTTGATCAGCAACGCCGGAGGTCGCGTCCGATCCCGTCCGGCAAAATCTCTCGGCAGACGGTCTGGCGTTATGGCTGGGGCTGGCTAGGGCTGGGGATTCTCATCCTGTGCTTTGTGGGAAAGGCCGCTGCGGCGCTGGCCCTGGTGCTCGCCCTCTGCATCGTGATTTACAATGCAGCCCACAAGGTCATCACCGTTTCGCCGTGGCTGATGGGCGCCTGCCGGTTCTGGGTGTATGTCATCGCTGGCACGGCCGGGCAAGACGGCTTGGGCGGCGGCCCGGTCTGGTGCGGGGCGGCACTCGCGCTCTATGTGGTGGGCTTAAGCTATGTCGCGCGGCGGGAAAGTTTCCGCGGCCCGGTGCCGCTGTGGCCGCTGCTGCTGCTCCTCGCCCCCATCGGCTTGGCGTTGCTGATGAATCGCGGCGCCGCGCAAAATGCAGCCTGGGGCGTTTCAGCGATTCTGGGCTTGTGGACGGCGCGCTGCGCCTGGGGCGTTTTCAAGTCGGGATCCGTCCGCGCCACCCGGACCGTGTCCGGACTGCTGGCGGGCATCGTCTGGGTCGACTGGCTGGCCGTGGCACCGCAGTGTCCGCCCTGGCTGGCCGGCACTTTCCTGATTTTATTCGGTGCCACGCTTTTTCTTCAGCGCTTCATCCCGGCCACTTAAAGAATAGGGCCAAACGCCGCCCGGCTGACGCAGCTCAATCGCTTCCGCTGTCTTCCCCCCCTCCGCCATGAAATGGGGGAGAGGGCCGGGGAGAGGTGGTCAACCCTTTAAAAACCCACGTCCATTTCGTGTTACACCTCTAAAAAAATGAATTAAGTCGTGACCGCGGAACTCCAGAAATCCCCCCACCGCTCCCACCGAATCCGCCACCCACGCCGTTAGCAACGGCGTGGAACGCAGCCGATGCTTGTAATCCGCGTCCAACCGGTAAGGATCCAGATTCACAGGCACGATGTCCGCCAGCGGCTCACACCCATCACTCTGCTATGAATAATTCCGTCCAATTCATCATGCCGTGGCGGATGCGGAGTAATTCAATCGTGTTTTTCTCTAGCCGGTAAAAAACAATATAGTTGGGATATTTGCGCAGGTTGAGCGTGCGGATTCCCACCACGGGCAAATCCTGACGCACGCGACCAATCTCCGGCACCCGCTGAATGTGGTCCACGGCTTTTTTAAGCGCCTGATACCAGTCGGCAGCCACCTTCTCGTTGGCTTCCGTGAATAGGTAATCAGCGCATTCCGCAACGTCGGACAGATAGAGTGGACGATATTTCAGCTTCACTGGCCCGATCTCCGGGCTTTGGCGCGACGGACGCTTTTTTGAAATGCGGCATCCATGTCAGCGACCCGAAACGGCTTGGCGGGCCCGGATTTCAAAGCTTCCATCACCCACTTGGCGTGGAGCGCGGCGGTGCGCGCATCTTCAGAATCAAATGAGCGGCGCAATCGGAAGATGATTTCTTGATTCAGTGAACGCAGACTGCTTTCGGCCGCCGATTGGGCCCGGTGATAAATTTCTTCAGGGATATTCTTGAGCGTGTATTCAGCCATAAAAAAACCATAATGGAACCGTTTAGAGCTGTCAACCAACCTCCTCACCTGCCAAGACATCGCGCATCGTGAGCCAGGGCAAAATCATCGCGGTATAATCGGGATGAGAGGAATTGACGGGCACGACCGAACCCTAGCACATGATTTTCACACGCCCGCTGGATCAAAAACGTCCGTGCCGCGAACACGCTGCCAAGCGGCACAAGCCGACGTTTCAAGACAGTTTTAAACCTTCAACCGACCGCGAGGAAGCACCCGGCAAAATGAAAATAAAATTTGACAGGATTGGGAAATGGAATGGGAAAGAGAGGATGTCGGGGCTTACTGTTCAAAGTAAGCCACCATACCGATAACAATTTTCACCGTTCCAATTGATAGCACCGTCCAGACCTTGGGGTTACGGTGTCACAGCCCGGTAAAAGCGACTGGATTCACCCGCTTGCGGATCATTGAACTGCAGGAGGGTGCTGGACCCGTCAAAATTAGTCCATGTCGTCCAGTGCACTAAATCCGTGGAATACTCGATATGTCCCGGCACACCGGCAGAGAGCTCCAGGCTGAAGGTAAATCCCTTGATTACTGGCACGGCAACCGCCATCGACCGGGCCTGCATGGGTGTTTGGTTTTGCGAATTGATGACGAGATTCAAGGTCAGCACATTAGTCGCAATGACATTAAGGCTGTTGGTCAACGAAGACAATCCCCCCTGATTCCGAGCATAAACCCGGATTGTGTTTGTTCCAGCGGTCAGTGTAACGGTTGCCGTCCAATTGGAATAATTGTTTCCCGTGCTCGCGGTGTTCCATCCCCCGCTGTTGACCGAATAACTTACATTGGTGACCGCCCAGGCATCTGAAGCAGTCCCGATCATACCAACCGAACTTCCATTCAATTTGGCATTCTTTTGGGGCGAGGTGATGGTCAATTTCGGCAGGCTGGTTTCGATAAAATTAGCCGTCAGAGAGAGGTTGCTGCGCATCAGGAAAGACAGCTTAGTCGAATTGGTCAACGAGACACCTAAACCATTCGTCCAATTTTTAAAAACAAATCCTTTGGCTGCCTTGGCGCTGAGTTTATACAGATTGCCGATGATCAAAATTTGATTATTGGTTGCACCCTTTAAAGTTCCAAGCCCCGTCTTATTCAAAGTCAAAGGAGCCTGTAGAAGTACGACTGTCAATTGTGCGAGGCTGCTTGTGACGATTCCAGAAGAGTTCGTGACTACAACGCTGTAAATGGCGGCAGTCTTTGTTGAAACATTGGTGAGAATAAGTGTTGAATTTGTAGCAAACGCTATCTTCACCCCATTGCTCCGCCACTGGTAACGAAGCGGGTCAGCTCCAACTGCAGTAACGTTGAATATTGCCGTTTCCCCCCTCACAACCGTTTGATTTGTCGGCTGCTGTATAATTGTGGGACCCGCTGGATAAACCACCAGCGTGTTCGTCGCACTCCCCTGGTAGTTCGCATCGTTAATCACCCCGATCACCGTGTAACTCCCCGCGTTCGTAGGTGCATTGCCAGCCCCATTGTACGTCAGCACCACCGCCAAGTTCGTAGGCGTCGTGCTCGCCGTCACCAACCGCGCCCCA
>CAILMI010000067.1 GCA_903835255.1 uncultured Verrucomicrobia subdivision 3 bacterium | reverse complement strand
GGGAATATGACACTCGCCTTGCGACTCATTTTCCGTCGCCTGACGCTGCGCTCGGCGACGGGGACGCCGCAGCGCGACGATCCCTACCGATCAAAAACCGGCGCGGAAGCGTCTTCCAAGCCGCCGGGGCCGTGCTGCTCTGGCGGGCTAACAAGGGCATTTGACCCAACCCCAAACCAGGTAGCGGCATCGCGCTGCGATGCCACCGCCCAGGAGGGCGGAACGAACGGGAATATGACACTCGCCTTGCGACTCATTTTCCGTCGCCTGACGCTGCGCTCGGCGACGGGGACGCCGCAGCGCGGCGATTCCTACCTTTGGGGCGCGAACTCCTCTTTCGGAATTCGGTTTTAAGGGGGGGCGCCCTACGTCAGCTCGATTCCCACCGGGCAATGGTCGCTGCCGGCGATTTCCGGCCGAATAAAGGCCCGGGTCAGACGCGGCCGGAGCGCCTTGGAAACCAGAAAATAATCGAGGCGCCATCCGATGTTGCGAGCGCGGGCGCCCGAGAGCGGGCTCCACCAGGAGTAATGTCCCCCGCCCTTTTCAAATTCGCGGAAGGTGTCCACAAAGCCCGCCTCCACCATCGCGGTGAACCCGTTGCGCTCCTCCTCGGTGAACCCGTGATTGCGGACATTGGCCCGGGGATTCGCCAGGTCCAGCTCCGTATGCGCCACGTTCAGATCCCCGCAGATAATCACGGTTTTTTTCCGCTCCAGTTTTTTCAGGTAGCCCAAAAAATCCACATCCCACCGCTGCCGGTAAGGCAGCCGCTCCAGCCCGCGCTTAGAATTGGGCGTATACACATTCACCAGGAAAAAATCCCCGTACTCGGCGGTGAGCACGCGGCCCTCGCGGTCATGCTCGCCGATGTCGATGTGGGGCTCGACGCGGATGGGGCGCTCTTTGGTGAAAATCGCCGTGCCTGAGTAGCCCTTTTTCTCCGCGCAATTCCAGTGGGTCGCGTAGTGCGCCGGCCAGAGCGGCTCGACCTGCTCGGGCGTGCATTTGGTCTCCTGCAGGCACAGCACATCGGGGTTCTCGGAGGCGAGATAGTCGAGGAAGTTTTTCTTCAGCACGGCGCGCAGGCCGTTGACATTCCATGAGATCAGTTTCACACCGCGGACAGTAACGGGGACGGCGCCGGAGCGCGACATTTTGCTGATAAAAAAAGCGGCGGCACATCCCGTTGACGGTGTCCGCGCGAACGGCTACGATGAAAGGAGTTGAAATGATTGCCCCCCTTACCATCAAACCCGTCTCCGCACCGAATTTCCGCACCGGCGACGAGCGGCTCGTCAAACTGACGCCCAGCGCCGCGCAGAAGGTTTCCACGCTGCTGACCCGCCAGGGCCGGCCGGCCGGAGTGCTTCGCGTGGCCGTGGTCGGCGGCGGCTGCTCCGGCTTGCAGTACAAGATGGATTTGCAGGACGGGCCGGCCAGCCGCGACATCCTCGTGGAAAGCGGCGGCGTCCGGGTGGTGGTGGACCCCAAGAGCGCGCTGTATGTGACCGGCAGTGAGCTGGACTATCTGGATGCCCTGCAGGACGGGGGGTTCAAGGTGAAAAACCCCAACGCCGCCACCAGCTGTTCCTGCGGCGAAAGCTTTAGCGCATGAGCCCCCGGCAAACCCCGAACCCGACTGGGACGCCTCACCAAACAACAGCCTTTACAAGCACATTTTTCCCGAAGCGAGTCGGAGGCTGAATGATGGATTATTTTGACCTGCTGACCGAACCGCGTCGGCCGTGGCTGGACACGGACCGGCTCCGGCAAAAATTTCTCGCGCTGGCATCCGAAGCGCATCCCGACCGCGTTCACCAATCGGGCTCAGCGGAGAAAGAAGAAGTCACGCGCCGCTACGCGCAGCTGAATGCGGCATTTCTCTGCCTAACCGAGCCCAAGGCGCGCCTGCTGCACCTACTGGAACTGGAACTCGGGTCCAAGCCCAAGGATATCCAGCAGATCCCCCCTGCCCTGGCCGACTGCTTCGCGGACATTGCGACCCAGTGCCGGAATGCAGACGGATTTCTCGCTGAAAAAAAACAGATCACCTCGCCCCTGCTGCAAGTGGATTTGTTTGTGCGCGGCCAGGACTGGGTAGAAAAACTGAACGGGTTGCAGCGAAACCTCCGCGAACAGCGCGAGGCCTCCGTCCAGGCAGCGCAATCCCTTGACACCCGATGGATGGCGGCGGACGGGGCGGCGCGCCGGGAGCTGCTGCCGGCTTTGGAAGAATTATACCGGCTGTTTGGGTATTACAACCGCTGGGAGCGCCAGATTCAGGAGCGCATCGTCCAGCTTTCCCTCTGATTTCTGCCCACTGCCAACCCGAACGGTATGGCAATTTAACCTCATCACATCGGCGGGCAAGGCGAGCAGTCCTCTGCCCGCCGCGATTGGCAACCCACGTCACCTTAGGCCCCGGGGCGGCGCGCACGGAGTGTCGCGCCCTACCACCACGACGCCACCAGCGTGACGCTGGACCCCATTATCAAGACAAAGACTGAGACACGAATTACACGAATTAACGCGAATGAGGGAAATGTGCCAAAACATGCTTTGACCCGTTTACGTGGGTAGGGCGGGCAGTCCCCTGCCCGCCGCGGTTGCCAACCCACGTCACCTTAGGCCCCGGGACGACGCGCACGGAGTGACGCGCCCTACCGCCACCAGCGG
>CAILMI010000066.1 GCA_903835255.1 uncultured Verrucomicrobia subdivision 3 bacterium | reverse complement strand
TCTCCATATACGGCAAATCCCCGCTCTCCAACTCCCGCACCGCCTCCATTTTGAACGCCTCACTATACCGGATCCCATGATTGCTTCCTAACCGTTTAGTCGTCATACCTGACAACCTATTTCAGGACGGGACCCCATCGCCTCCTCTCCCCAGCCCTCTCCTCCATTTCATGGAAGAGAGGGAGTGAAGGCTGCGGCGCCTCGCCGCTGCATCCCCATCTTAATTTCAGATTGAAGATTTAAATTAAAACGTTCACCCGCCGAATGAGGCGGGCCAGGCTTTTGCGCAGGTCCTCCCCCTCGCCCCGCGAAGCATGAGCGAGGGGCCCAAGGTCCGTCCCTTGATACGAGACGCTTTTTTCGGGATCATTATCTGGAGGATCCGGAATCAGGCGGTGGGCAGAGTAATGATGATGCGGGTGCCGCGGCCGGGTTTGGATTTGATGTGGACGGTACCGCGGTGGGTTTCGATGATGCGGCCGATAATGGCGAGGCCGAGACCGGTACCCTTGGTTTTGGTGGTGCTCAGCACCGCGGTGAACGCGCGTTTTTGAATGTCCGCGCTCATCCCCTTGCCGGTGTCCTTAAATTCGATTTCAACCCGGGCCGGAGGGGTGCCCGGCCGGGAGTCGCTGAGGGCGCGGGCGGTGAGGGTGAGTGTCCCGCCCTCAGCCATGGCATCGGCGGCGTTGAGCATCACGTTTAAAAAAGCCTGTTCCAGCTGGGGGGCATCGCCCAGAATCGGCGGCAAATCGGAGGGCCAATCGCGGATCAGTCGGATGTTTTGGTTGGCGAATTTGTGACGGACGAGCAGGCTCAATTCTTCCACCAGCACATTGAGGTCGACCGGGGCGAGCCGGGGTTCCGTGGTGCGGGCGAAGTCCAGCACCTGTTCCACAATCGTGTTCAAGTGCTCGATCTTAGCTTCGATGATGCGCGTGTCCTTGGCCCGCGGATCGTCCTCGGAAAATTTCAGGTCCAGGGAATGATACAGGAGCTTCATCACCGTGAGCGGATTGCGGATTTCGTGGGCGACCTCGGCGGCGAGCAGGCCAAGCGCGGACAATTTCTCGTTCTGCCGCAGCTGTTCCTCCACATCCACGATGCGTTCGTAGAGCCGGGCTTTTTCGATGGCGGTCGCGGACAATTCGGCTAGGGCGCTCAGGATGCTGATCTCCTCGTTGGAAAAATGGTAGGGCCGCCCGGTGTAGAGATTGAGGGTTCCAATGGGCCGGCCGGTGGCCAGCAGCGGCACGCTCAGCAGCGAGACGAGCCCCTCTTGACGGGCAATCTCTGCGTTTTGGTACCGGCTGGAGGTCTGGACATTGGCGATCTGCAACGGTTTTTTACGGCGCACGACCACGCCGAGCAGGCTCTCCTCCACATTCCGCCGGGGTTTTTTCAAGTAGGCTCGCCCCGCCCCCTCATGCGCGCGCAGCTCGAGCCACTGCCGGCTGTCGTCCAAAATCATCAGCGAACACATCCGGGCATGCATGAGCCCGGCGGTTTCACGGGTGATGGCGCGCAGCGCCTCGTCCAAGCTGAGCGTGGAGTTGATGGTGCGGCTCACGCTGGCAAGCGATTCGAATAAATGAGCCTTGAGCCGCAACTGTTCATAGAGCCAGGTCTTGAGGATCACCCGGGCCGCCAGCACGGCCAGCTGTTCCAGCAACTCCTGATCCTCCGCGCTAAAAGCGTCCGCCTGGCTGGAATCCACGTTTAGCACGCCGCGCGTCTGACCGTCCACCTCCAGCGGCACGGCCAGCTCCGAGCGCACGCCGGGCCGGGCCGCCACATAGCGGGGGTCCTGGGTGACATCGCCCACGCGCACGGGTTTGCCATGGCGCGCGACCCAGCCGGTGACGCCCTCGTCGAGGCGCAGTTTCATTTTTGCAGCAGGGCCGGGCAGGTTCTGCGACGCTGAAATCTCTAGCAACCCCGAGGTGGGGTTGAGCAGGGACACCGAGCCGGAGGAAGCGTTCATGAGGCGGACAGCCTCGCGGACGATCAACTGCAGGGCTTCCTGGGATTCGACGGGCGCATGGATGAGATTGCTCACGTCGTGGAGCGACTGGAGGCGCTTGTGACGCGCCAGAAGTGTGGGCAGAGACTCACTCATGATGGATAAAAAATTAAATGCATCGCCGGAGGAAGTTGTAGCTCAAATTCCAAAACTAAAAACTCTCAACGGACGCGGGCCATCAGCACCAGGCCCGTCGCGCCAAAAACCAAGTTGGGCAGCCAGGCCGCCAGCCACGGGGTCAGGTGGCCGCCGGAGCCAAAGGCGATGCTGATCTGCTGGAGCACAAAATACGCGAAGCAAATGAAGAGGCTGCCCGCCACGCCGAGGAACAGGTTCCGCCGTCCCGACGCCGCGCCAAACGGAATGGCAATCAGCACCACAATCAGGCAGGTCCACGGCGTGGCGAGCCTCCCGTAATATTTCGTGAACAGCCAGCTGGCATCCGCATGGGATAATGTCGGATGCAGGCGCAGGTAGGCGGCGATGTCGGAGAGCGGAATATCGGCACTTCGGCTCCGGCGCAGGTTTTGGTAGCTGCTGATCTTGATTTCGCTCTGGATTTGTCGGGGGGTTTCGTTCAACTCCGGCATCGCCAGAACATTGGTCTGGAAGGAGGGCACAAGGGGCGCCGCGGAATCGGCCTGGGCATAGGCGGAGACGTTGAAAAACGTCCAGCTGCCATTCGTGCGGATGGCGCGGTCGGCGTAAAAGCGGCGAAGGGAGCCGTCCGGCAGGGCGGAGTTCACCTGGACCTTGAGCATTTCAGGGGGGCGCAGGCGGTATTCCGAGATAAACCAAGAGCGGTGTTCGCGCGCATTGCTGAAGCCGAAATTATTAAATGTATTCTTTGATTCCACGTCGCCCGGCTTATGCACATACCGGCTTTTGATGTGTTCCGCCCAGTTCACGCTGCGGGGCACGATGTATTCGTTCAAGGCAAAGACTCCCGCGCTAGCCAGCAGGCCGGTGACAAAATAGGGGAGGCAGAGCCGCCACAAACTTATTCCCGCCGCGCGCATGGCGGTCAGTTCATGGTGCCGCGTGTGGTGGGTGAGCGCGTAGAGGACCGCCAGCAGCAGGGTGATGGGCAGCACCAGCACAAGGAATCCCGGCAGGATGGCCAGGCTGTACTCCGCCACCTCCAGCAGGTGCAGCTTGCGCTCCTGCAATTCCCCCAGTTCAGCAAACAGGCTGAAACAGGTTCCCAAAATGACCAGCCCGCCGAGGCAGAACGCCAGCGGGGTGAGCAGTTCGCGGAATAGATAGCGATCGAGGAGCCGCATGTTGCGGGGAGGTTAGTCCGTGCGCCTTGCGCGGGGCAAGTTTTGTCGGCGGGGAAAACAGCGGCTTCGCTCCAATCTTTTTCGCGCTAGGACCGGCACCTATAAAATTCGCGGCAGCGCGTTCGAAGTCTTGAAACATTTTTCTGCGCCGCCTCCGTTACAGTCTCTTTCCCATTATCGGGTCTAGGAAACACCGGAATCTCCCCGCAAAATTTGGATAGAAAAATAAATGAATCCGTGGCCGTCTCGGGTTGCAACCCAAAGTCCGCTCTGCGGGAGCGGCTCAACCGGATGGAAGTTAAAACCCCTTGATTGGAAAACCAGAACTGATATGAATCCCTAACCTCAAAGTGGCCGGGTTTAGATGGTTCACCCCGGATTGGATTAAATTCGCTCAGTTAAAACCAAGAGGCTCATGGCATCTCAGGCGCGAGTCGGACTTTGCTAACGGGGATGAAGTCGAGGTGCGATTGCAACCCTCGCGTCGGAGAGCGGAGATGCTGTGTCGCTTTCCGCCTCCAGTGGATGCAGACCGCATGAGGATGTGCGCCGGTGGCAGACCGAGACGCCGCGGCTTTTTTGAAACCGAGCTCAAAATAGGAGTTCACGCCCGCGTAGTAGGGTCTGCGCGCTGCGCTGACCTCGCCCGTGTTCAGCGGGCGTCGGGAAGGGTGCCGGAACGGACGCCCGCCAAAGTCCCTTCCGCGCCGGATACGGCGCGGGGACACCGCAGCGCGATGCCCTTGCCCCGCATGGCGTTCGGGTTGAAACGACATCAGTCCGAATCGGTAGGAAGAAGTGAAAAACCTGAACATTAACCACACCTTGGGTGGGGTAAAGATGTTAAGTAGTTTATTTACAGGTATTTATAAAATTTAAGAGAACAATTTTACGAAGTGGTTTATTGAAATCGATTGATAGAGGCTCATTATAATTCCAAATCCATGTTTGTTTATCCAAAAAAATACGAAGTGATCGTGGTGGGTGCGGGGCATGCGGGAGTCGAAGCGGCGTTGGCAGCGGCAAGAATGGGGTGCCAGACCCTGCTGCTGACCATGAACGCGGACTCTATCGGACAAATGTCCTGCAATCCTGCCATTGGTGGATTGGGAAAAGGGCATATGGTCCGGGAGATAGACGCGCTCGGGGGCGAGATGGGGAGAGCTGCCGACATGACAGGGCTTCAATTCCGGATGCTGAATCAAAAAAAAGGACCTGCGGTCTGGTCCCCCCGCGTCCAATGCGATAAAAAAGCCTATCAATTCCGCTTGAAATGGATTTGTGAATCTGAGCCCAATTTGGATGTTAAGCAGGGGCAATCGTCAAAAATAGTGCACCACAATGGGATCGCTTATGGCATTGAGACGAATTTAGAGGTTCAATATCACGGCCAAACCATCGTGATCACCACTGGAACTTTCTTGCGCGGACTGATGCACATCGGTTCGAATCAGCAAGCAGGAGGCCGTTCCGGGGATTCCGCCGCCATGAACCTTTCGGCGTCGTTACAAGAGGTGGGACTGAAGCTAGCCAGGCTTAAAACCGGCACACCGCCTCGGTTGCTGAAGCGATCGATTGATTTTTCAAAGACCGAGCCCCAGTATGGCGACGAACCCGTGCCCTATTTTAGCCATTGGAAAGAGGATTTGTTCCACATGGAACAAAAGCGGGGAAGGTTCGCGGGCGCCAGCACCTCGGCAGGTCTCTATCCTCCAGGTTCAGTTCTGGACAAAATCAATACCCAACTGCCCTGTCATATCACCTTCACCACGGAAGAAACCGCCCGCGTCATACGCGCCAACCTGCACCGGTCGCCGATGTATTCGGGAGTGATTGAAGGGATTGGTCCCCGCTATTGCCCTTCGATTGAGGATAAAATCGTCAAGTTCGCCGAAAAAGAACGGCATCAGATTTTTCTCGAGCCCGAGGGGATTGAGACCGATGAAATCTATGTGAACGGGTTTTCCACCTGCCTGCCGTTTGAGGTTCAAGTGGACCTTGTCCGCACGATCATTGGATGCGAGAATGCGGAGATATTGCGTCCGGCGTATGCGGTGGAATACGATTTTTCGCACCCAACCCAGCTCCATCCATCGCTGGAGACCCAGGCATGTCAAAATCTTTATCTGGCAGGTCAAATCAATGGGACATCGGGGTATGAGGAGGCGGCCGCCCAGGGATTGATGGCCGGCATCAATGCCGCGCGTCGCGTCAAAAACCTAGAGCCCATCGTCCTTGGACGCGATCAGGCTTATATTGGGGTCTTGATTGATGATTTAGTGACCAAGGGGACGGCTGAACCCTATCGTATGTTCACTTCAAGGGCCGAATATCGACTGTTACTGCGTCAGGACAACGCCGATCTCCGTCTCTCTCAAATTGGCTACGAAACAGGATTGCTACCCGAACACCAATACAAACAGTTTATCCATAAGCAGGATAGCATTAAAAAAGAGATAAATCGCTTACATAAAGAAACTTATAAAACTGACTTCCTCTATAAAATCCTGAGTCGGCCGGAAATGACTTATGCGACGTTGCCCAGTCGGAATGATGCCTTGCCGGCCGAGGTGGTGCAACAGGTGGAAATCGCGATCAAATATGCTGGGTACATTGACCGGCAGGAATTGGAGGTCTTAAAGTTCAAGAAAATGGAGGATAAAGTGATTCCTCTCGCATTTGATTACACGGGTGTGCCCAGTCTGCGACTGGAAGCCCGGCAGAAATTTGGTGAGATCCGGCCGGCGACCCTCGGTCAGGCAGCCCGCATCCCTGGCGTTTCCCCTGCAGACATCAGCATTCTCATGGTTTGGCTGAAGCGTGCGGCCGGGGTCGAACGGAATCGTCCCAAGGCGGATTCACCCGAATCCTGTGGTGTCGATGGACTGGAATGAGGCGGGTGAACCCAAAAGCCACCGTAGAGTTTAAAGTAGTTTTTAAGCGGAACAATATAAATAGATATCGTTATAGTAATCTTTAAATCTGAAAAATATTAAAAACTGAACTCTTATAGCATTTTAACGTTACCTTAGCACACTGGCAGGTAGTTCCTTGCCCGCCGCCGTTGACAATCCACGCCTGCTGATTGACCACGACGGCGCGCACGGAGTGACGCGCCCCACCTGTCCGTCCCAAAGTTGCCAAGAATGGCTATGTTTCGGAGTTTGGACTTAACGGAGTGTCGGAAAACACACCCGGCCTGGGCTGCCGTCTTTGACTACTTTAGATTCTTGCCTTCAGGCCAGTAGAGTAAAAGCTGGTCAATTCTATTTTGCCAGGACTTCCCAAGTGGGGTTACGTTGGGACCATGCTCTCCAGAGTCTGCTCAGCGGCTGTCAACGGGATCGAGGCTTACCCGGTCGAGGTCGAGGTCAATGTCGGCTTCGGCGACACGCTCGTCATTATCGTGGGATTGCCCGACGCCGCTGTGAAGGAATCCCGCGACCGCGTCTCCACCGCGCTGACCAATTCTGGCTACAAATTCCCGATGGGCCGTTCGACCATCAATCTCGCGCCCGCCGACGTCAAAAAAGAGGGGCCGAGTTTTGACCTGCCCATCGCCATCGGCATGCTCGCCGCCAGCGAACAGCTGGAGACGGATCAGCTCGATCAATTCGTCATCGTGGGCGAACTCGCGCTCACCGGGGCGGTGCGCTCGTGCCGGGGTGTTCTGCCGGTTGCCCTGCGCGCCCGGGCCGATGGCAAGGCGGGTCTGCTGGTGCCGGTTGAAAATGCCGCGGAGGCGGCAGTCGTCGCCGGCCTGCAGGTCATTCCCGTCCAAAACCTGCGCGAGGCGGCCCAGTTTCTCGAGGGCAAAATCAAGATCGCCCCCGTGCGGGTGGACACTGATTCCCTGTTCGACGCGCCTCCCGAAGACGACCTGGATTTTGCCGAAGTCAAAGGTCAGGAATCCGTGAAGCGCGCGCTGGAAATCGCGGCGGCGGGGGGGCACAACATCCTGCTCATCGGGCCGCCAGGCACGGGTAAATCGATGCTCGCCAAACGGCTGGGCACCATTCTACCGCCGCTCACGCTGGCAGAGGCGCTGGAGACAACCCAGATTCACAGCATCGTCGGCCTTTTGAAACCGGGTCAGGCGCTGGTGACGCGGCGTCCGTTTCGGGCGCCGCACCACACCGCGAGCGACGCCGGGCTGCTGGGCGGCAACGTCAATCCCACCCCGGGCGAGATCTCGCTGGCGCATCATGGGGTGCTGTTTCTGGACGAGCTGCCGGAGTTCAAGCGCAGCGTTTTGGAGACCCTGCGCCAGCCTCTGGAGGAGGGCGTGGTGACCATTTCCCGCGCGGCGGGCACGATGACGTTTCCGTCGCAGTTCATGCTGGTGGCGGCGATGAATCCGACTCCCGACGGGCAGATGCCCGGGGAATCCGGTAATTCGCCGCGCGAGATCCGGAATTATCTGGGCCGGATATCCGGGCCCCTGATGGACCGGATCGATCTGCATGTGGAGGTGCCGCCGGTGAAATTCCGGGAGATTTCCGGGGAGCAGACCGGCGAAAGTTCCGCTCGGATTCGGGGGCGGGTGATGGCGGCGCGCCGGCGCCAGAATCAGCGGTTTGCCCACCGACCAAAGATCACCTGCAATGCCCGCCTGGGGCCGAAGGAGCTGAAGGAGTATTGCGCCTTGGAAAGTGCGACTCGGGAGCTGCTGCTGATGGCGATGACGGAATTGAATTTCAGCGCCCGCGCCTATGACAGGATCGTGAAGGTGGCCCGGACGATTGCCGACCTTGCGGATGCGGGGGATATTTCGGGCGAACACATCTCCGAGGCCATCCAGTACCGCTCCCTCGACCGGCAGCTGTGGGGCTGATCCGTTGCTGCTTTTCCCTTCTCAGCCTCTCTGGATGCGGGGCAAGGTCTCGATTCTGTATCACTCCGGGCCAGATATTTCATTGGGGACGGTGTTTGGAAGTGACGGGGGATTCTCCCTTCCGAAGTTGCGGTGGGGATGGACATCCCCCCGGAATCCGGCCATTCTCTTCACGAAAGTGTGAACATTTTGGCCGGGCTTCTGTCATATTTTCCCGAATGGAAGGGCTCGATCAAAGCCCCTTGTTGCATGAGAAGGAATGGCTTAACAATCCGGAACGCCCTGGTTTCTTTAGGGATGGCGTTGCTTTTAATCGCCGCCCCGGGGTGGGCGGCGAGCTTTACCGCCACGCTGGATCGCGACGCCCTCGCGCTGGGCGAAACCGCCACACTGTCGCTGGCTTTTGAGGGGGGCCAGGCCAAGAACCTGCCCACCCCCTCCGTGCCCGGCTTGCGGATTGTTCAGTCGGGAAGTTCCCAGAACGTCAGCATCCTCAACGGCCAGATGAGCTCCACGGTCACGGTCACTTTTTCCATCATGCCTCAGCGGGCCGGCGACTTCACCCTGCCCGCGCTCACGGCGGATGTGAACGGCCAGCGGCTGACCACCGAGCCGCTCACGTTGAGCGTGCACAAGCCCGATGCCCCTTCCGCCGCTGCCGTGAATTCCGGCTCCGAGGTGGCATTTCTCAAGCTCGTTCTGCCGCGCGAAACCCTTTACTCCGGTCAGACCCTCTTGGGCCGGGTGGAACTGTACCTGCGGGATGACGTGCAAAACTTTGGCAACTTCCAATTCACCGGAACCCCCGCTGCCGGGTTCAGCCTCGGCAAAATGGTGGAGGGCCAGCGCACCCGCGCCCAGGTCGGTAACCGGATCTACAATGTCATTCCGCTGATGCTGCCGCTGACCGCGGTGAAATCCGGCCCGCTCACGCTCGGCCCCATTACCGCCGGCGCGGTGGTGGTGTTGCCCTCCCAAAACCAGGGCGGCGACCCGATCTTCCGCCAGTTCTTCAATCAGGGCGAGCAGCGCCAGATCTCTCTTATCTCGGAAGCGGTCACGCTTCAGGCGCTGCCGTTGCCGGCGGAAAATGTCCCGGCGGATTTCAACGGGGCCATCGGAAGTTTTTCGCTGAACGTCACCGCGGGGCCAACCACCGTCACCGTCGGGGACCCTGTCACTGTCCGGGTTCAGATTTCCGGACGCGGCGCGCTGGATGCCGTGACCCTGCCGGCGCAGGCGGCTTGGCAGAATTTTAAAACCTTTCCGCCCACCGCCACCCTCACCAACACCGACGCGTTCGGATTCCAAGGCGTCAAGACGTTCGAGCAGATTGTGTCGCCCCTGAACCCGGATGTGCGGGAGCTGCCGCCGTTCACCTTCTCGTATTTCAATCCCGACGAGGGTGCGTACCACACGCTGACCCAGCCGGCCAAGCCCCTCACCGTGCATTCCGCCGGCGCCGTGCCCCTGCCGACCGTCGCTGGAAACCGAAGTCCTGATGAGGAGCAGCCTTCATCCCCGCAGGACCTTTTTCCGATCAAGGAAAATATCGGAACGATCCTGCCACCAGTCGCCCCGCTGATTGTCTCGACGCAATTCCTGGCTGTGCAAGGCCTGCCTGTCATCGCTCTGCTGGCCGCGTTCCTCTGGCGCCGGCGCGCGGACCATTTGACGAGGAATCCCCGGTTGCGCCGGCAGCGAGTGGTGGCAGAGCTGGTTCGCGCGGGTCTGAGGGACTTGCGCCAGTCCGCGGCGGAAAACAAACCGGACGATTTTTTTGCCACCCTGTTTCGGCTGCTGCAGGAGCAGCTGGGTCAGCGATTGGATTGCCCCGCCACGGCGATTACCGAGAACGTGATTGAGGAGCATCCGGTGTTGCGCGGGGCGCCCCGGGAGACGCGCGAAGGCCTGCACGAATTGTTTCAGCTGTGCAATCAGGCGCGCTACGCGCCGGTGCGCGGCAGCAGCGAGCTGAATTCTCTTGCCGTTCGCTGCGAGAAAATCTTCGCAGGGCTTCAGGAGGTGAAGCCATGAAAAAACTTTTTGTGAGTGCGCTGGCGCTCGCCTTCTCTATAACTCTTTATGCGGCGGATATTCCCGCTGATTTTTCCGCGGCCAACCGGCTCTACGCCCAGGGTAAATTTTCCGAGGCGGCCAAGGCCTATGACGCCCTGTTGCAGTCCGGCGCCCGCTCCGCAGCCCTGCTTTTCAACGCGGGCAATGCGGAATTCAAGGCCGGGCACCTGGGGCGGTCCATCGCGGCCTACTGCCGCGCGGAGCAGATCTCGCCGCGCGACCCGGAGCTGCGGGCCAACCTCGCCTTCGTCCGCAATCAGGTGCAGGGAGTGACCCGGCGCGAAAGCCGCTGGCAGAACTGGGTCAGCACCCTCACCCTCAACGAGGGCGCTGCGCTGACGGCGACATTTTTTTGGATCGTGCTCGCGTTGCTCATTGCGCGCCAAATCCGCCCCGCGCTGGTCGCGAAGTTGAAAACTCTCACCCGGGTTTTTGGCGGGCTGGCGCTTGTCTCCGGCCTGCTGCTGGCGGGGCAGGCGGCCGCCCATTTTTCAACCGCCAGCGCTATCTGTGTGGCGGATAACGTGGCCGCCCGCACTGGGCCGTTCGAAGACGCGCAAATTATTTTCACAGCGCGCGATGGCGCGGAGTTATCTGTTTTGGGTCGGCGCGAGGGCTGGGTGCAGGTTGCCGATGCCGCTGGGAAAATTGGATGGATGCCCGCGAAACAGGCGGAAGTGATTCCCGGCGCATGAAATCGATTTTGCATGCTGCGGCGTCGCATTATTGTTGAACACGGCCCAACACTTTTTGTCAGATTTGCATCCTTTAAAGAATGATTAATAAAATATGAACACAGGAATCAACGCCATCAACGAAGCGGTCAAGGAAGCGAGTGCGTTCACGCATCCGCTCTTCAACGAACTTGGCAAGGTCATCGTCGGGCAGCAATACCTGACCGAGCGGCTGGTGATCGGTCTGCTGGCCAACGGCCACGTCCTTCTCGAGGGCGTGCCAGGCCTCGCCAAAACGCTCGCCGTGAAATCCATGGCCGCGTGCATCAGCGTGAAATTTTCGCGCCTCCAATTCACGCCGGACATGCTGCCCGCCGACGTCATCGGCACGCAGATTTACAACCCGCAGTCCGGCGGCTTCACCACGCGCAAGGGACCGGTGTTCGCCAACCTCGTCCTCGCCGACGAAATCAACCGCGCGCCCGCCAAGGTGCAGAGCGCATTGCTCGAAGCCATGCAGGAAAAGCAGGTCACCATCGGCGACCAGACCTATAAGCTCGACGAGCCGTTCCTCGTCCTCGCCACGCAGAATCCCATCGAGCAGGAGGGCACCTATCCGCTGCCCGAGGCGCAGGTGGACCGCTTCATGCTTAAGCTCAAGATCGGCTACCCGTCGCGCGCCGAGGAGCGCCAGATCCTGGAGACCATGGCGAAAACTTCCGGCCAGCCGAGCTGCAGCGCGGTCGTCACCCCCCAGCAGATCCTCAAGGCCCGCGAGGTCATCAACGACATCTACGTGGATGACAAGGTGAAGGATTACATCGTGGACCTCGTCTGCGCCACGCGCGACCCGGATCACTACAAGATTGCGGTGAAAGAATTCATCCAGCTCGGGGCCTCGCCGCGCGCGACCATCGCGCTGACGCTGGCGGCCAAGGCTCACGCGTTCCTGAAAGGGCGCGGCTACGTGACGCCGCAGGATGTGAAAAGCATCGGCATGGATGTGCTGCGCCACCGCGTGGCCATCACCTACGAGGCCGAGGCCGAAGAAAAGACCAGCGAAGCCATCATCCAGAAAATATTTGATGAATTGCCTGTGCCGTGAGCAGTGTGCCAAAGCCGCAGAGGGAATTCAGCAGAGGTCTGAAATTCTTCTTTGAAAACCCATGATTCCCCGCGAGATTCTCAAAAAAATCCGGCAGATCGAGCTGCGCACGAACCGCATCGTGACCGCGGCGGCGGCGTGCGCCTGTTTGGGAATCCCAACGGGATTCCGTCCCAAAGCCCAGGGTTGCGACGCAGGAGCCACCCTGGGGATTCGTCCGCAAAATGTTTTCAACCGCGACGCGGTTGCGGTCATACCGTCTTCTCCC
>CAILMI010000065.1 GCA_903835255.1 uncultured Verrucomicrobia subdivision 3 bacterium | reverse complement strand
GAGTTTTATCAGCGGCTGCGCGCAGCCGGAAAACCCGCCAAAGTTGCGCTCACTGCCATCATGCGCAAACTCATTGTCTTGATGAACCACATCCTTAAAAACCCTAACTTTGCACTCCAAAATTAAATACCGTTGCTCCCCGCGCTGCGCTGCGGGGCGAGGGAATCGGACGCGCGTTGCTGTTCTCGAATATTCGGTCGACATGAATCGCGCCGGCCGCCACTCCCTCTCCTCCATTTGGAATGGAGGAGAGGGCTGGGGAGAGGCGGTGCTTGGGGGCTCTTCTGCTTTCGCGGGACGAGGGGGAAGGCCTGCGTGAGATTACAATCTATTTTGAAGGTGGGGTTAATCCCACGGCATTGCCGTGGGTATTCCTCACGTTCGGTATTTATTTGGCGATTCCATGGGAGGGGCGCATAAAAATAGCGCCGGGTACGTTGTGTGAGCGGGCTTCTCAATAATTCGGGTCAGCCCTTGCCCCTTGGCGCCCTTGGCGGTTCAAGGCTCCCGGTCTTCCAACGGAATCGCTAGGTCAGGGCTGCAGGGAATGGAGCCGGGTGCGGACTTGCTGCCAGAGCGGGGAGCCCGGGGGGACGTTGGTCAGACAAATCTGAAGGTATTGGACGGCCTGGGGGAGGTTGTGACGGCGTTCGGCGAGGGTGGCCAGTTCGAAATGGATCAGCGCCGGATCGAGCTCTAGGTGTTTCAGCGCCAGCAGTTCCGATTCCGCCTCTGCCAGATGATTAGCGGCGAGTTGGGCGCGGGCATGGGTCAACTGGAGGACGGGCAGGTTGGTCAGGGTCAGGGCCCGGTCCAGCACCGCGAGCGCCTCGGTGGCGCGCCCGGATTGCAGCAGGAGGGCGCCCTGCAGGTTTAGCGCGCCCGGATTATTGGGCGTACGGGCCAGTTGCGGTTCCAGCAGTCGCAGGGCGTTGGTTACATCGCCCCAATTCAGATAGGTCTGGAGCAGGCGGTCGGCCACCCGTTCATCGCCGGGATATTCTTTCACCAGCGCTTCCAACGTCTGTGCGGCGGCGCTGAAATTACTTTTTGACCAGTCCATGCCCGCTTCAATCAGGTATAAATCCGCATCCAGATAGTTGGTTTTGCGGAAATCGGCCGACAGTTCGCCGCGGACCTGAGCGAGGAGTTCGCGGGCTTTGGGCTCAAACCCGGCTCGGGCGTAAAGTGCGGCCATCGGCACCTGGGGCACGGGATTGGTGGGGACCAAAGTGGCTGCGCGTTCGAATTGCTGCAGCGCCTGCCGGATCAGGCCGGCCCCGGAGAAGCAGTTGGCCATCAGATAACAAAACGCCGGCTCGTCCACCGGGCCAAACGCCTGGAGGAAGCGGCTGGCTTGCTTGGCATCGCCCAGTTTCGCCGCCAGCGTTTTGATATCGGCGAAGTTGAGCGGATCCCCTGCCAGCAAGCGGGCATTGATTTGAAGGTTGATGTTCACAGCGCTATTGCCTGCATTTAAGCTGCGGGCCTGCTCGAATCGCTTCTGGGCGGCGGATAGTTGGCCTGCCCGCTGCAGCTGCACCCCCCAATCATCCAGAGCCATCGCATACCATTCCGCCAGTAGCTGGCTCTGCACGGTCGGCACCGATTTCAAATAGAGATGCGCTTTCATGAACTTCCCCCGTCCAGTGGCGCTGGGTCCGGCCGCGGCAACCGTTTGGCGGAGGGATTCCAGATCCGGACCCATGGCATCCCAAAACGCCTCATTCCCGGCCACGGCTTCTGAGGTTAACTTAGGTGGAAGAACGGAGCGGTCCGCGTATTTCTTCAGCTCCTGGGCCAGTCCGGTTGAGGTCGGATAAAAGGTTTCAAAGAACGTGCCGAAGCTCGGATGCAGGTAGAAAACCCGGTTGGATTGGGCCAGGACGTCTAGGCGCCGACCCACTTCAGTAGCCTCATTTTGATTCGTCTTCAGGTTGTCGGGCCATTGGTCCGGATGCCGGCGCACCAGCCAGCGTCGATATTCCGGCCGGATCAGTCCGGAGGTATCCACGGTCATCCAGTCTTTGGCGGAAGGGTGCCCGGCCAGGGCGGCTTCAAACGACAGGAGCCGGAGCGGTTCGTCGGCCATCACAATGCCGCCGCCCGGCGGCAGATGATTTAAAGCCAGGCGGCCAAACTGGGTGAAGGGCTGGCGGTTGGGCAGCGTGATGGCGGACGCATTGCGCAGCACGAGCCCAGCCAGCACTAAGACGAGCAGGGTCGTAAACGCTGGCACGGCGACTTTCCACCCCAGGGATCGCCGACGCCGGCCCGGGGCGGGTTGACCCCGCAGCGCTAGCAGGAGGTTACCCGCCAGAAAACCCGCGCCCAACCCGGTCAGGTAATCCAAACTCAGCAGCGGCGTCGCCATCCCCAGCTGGGTCTGCAATATCTGGCGCAATCCAAAGAGGGGGTCCAGCGCCAGCCACAGGCACATCAGAAGCAGCCCGGTCCGCAGCAGCCGATAAAACCACACCTGATAGCGGTCCAGGGGGGAAATGTTTTTCGTGCCCCGGTCGGGCATCCGGATCAGCGCTGGCAGCACCGGCACTAGGAAATGAATCAGCACCGCCAGCGACGCCAGCCGATGACCCCGCCAGAATCCCCAATAGCCGTTGACCGCGATTATCTTGATTTTTTTCAAGGCCAGCCACCAGGCCTCGCCCAGGCCGGTCGGCGATCCCGGCCATAATCCATTCACTGTGGGCAGCACGGCAAAGAGCGCAAAGCCGGCCAGCCCCGCCCCGCCCAGGGAAATTAGCAACCGCCATTGGAGCAAGCGTAATTTACCCAGCCAAAAGAGCGCTGCCACAAACAGCGGGAGCGTGAGCAGCATCATCCAATTCTCCGCCATGCCCACCCCCCAGAGGCCGGCGGCGATTTTCAGCCAGATGGAGCGCCGGATCACCCGGTATTGGAACAGGCACCAGATCGCCGCCGCCAGCAGCAGGATTTGCAGCGCCTCGCCGGTGGATTGGGTAGCGGCCTGCCAAAAGTTGAATTCCAGGCCGCAGAGAATGACGCCCAACAGCAGCGGCAGCCGCGCGCGCCAGCCGGATAATTCTGCCAGCGGCCGGTCCCATGCGGCCAGTTCCAGTGTGGCGGCCAGGAAGCCCAGCGTCAGCGCCGCACACACCGCAGAGAACGCATTCAAGGCCAGCGGAATCCAACCCGCCGGCAGCAGCCGGAACGGCAGGGTGAGCAGCCAGAACAGCGGCTGCGAGGTCATGGACTGGTCCCCCCAATCCGCCACCTGGGCCGTGAGCATCAGGCTCGGCAGCGTCACGCCATGGGCCAGGGTCATCCCATAGACCGCCAGAGCGGCCAGAGCGACCTGCACCGGAAACCGTTTCAACGATGGCATTTCTAAATATTTGTAGGGGTTTTCCATAGGGCGCTTTCTGCTCTGCATTCCGAATGGAGAGATTCTCTTTTAGTGATGAAGGTTTACAAGCTGTTTTTCCAGGCCGCCGCTTCGTTTTTCCAGTGGGGGGCGTCCTGTCCTTTTAACCGGGTTCCGGGGTCGGTCGGAGGAACCGAATCCCGGGTACCGCGCTAGGGCCGTTAAACTGAACCTTGGCCCATCGGCAAGTAGGGCGGGCAGTCCCTTGCCCGCCGCGGCTGCCAACCCAAGTCACCTTAGTCCCGGGGCGGCGCGCACGGAGTGACGCGCCCTACCTGACCGCCATCCCGCACTGACCTCACCCGTATTCAGCAGGCGTCAGGAAGGGCGCCGCTGGCAATAGTCCCTTCCGCGCCAGATTTTGACTGGTAGGGATCGCCGCGCTGCGGCGTCCCCGTCGCCGAGCGCAGCGTCAGGCGACGGAAAGCAATCAGGCAAGGCGGGGCGTCTTGCTCCGTTCGTTCCGCCCTCCCGGGCGGAGGCATCGCCGCGCGATGCCCTCTAACCACTGTGGAGATTCCGCTTAAAACGTGGTGCGGAACAGGTGGCGGCCGGACCCGATCTCATACACCGCCTCCCCGTTTTCCATCCGCACGAAGGTCGCTCCGGACGGCGCTTTCACGGCGCTGGCGGAGGTTGCCGGGAGGTAGATTGTCGCCGTGGTATTCGCGGGAATCGTCGCCTCCAGGGTGAAGCGGCGTCCCTCCCGTTTCCAGTGGCTGACAATGCGGCCCCGGATGGATTCGTAGCGGGCCTTCACCCAGGTCACGTCGCCGACGGGTTGCGGGCGGATGACAATCCGTTCAAAGCCGGCGCTGCCGGGCGCGTTTTGGATGCCGGCCAGATCGTGATAAAACCATTCCTGGATCTGGCCGAGCATGAAATGATTCTGCGAGGAGCCCCCATCCCACGCCTCGGTCAGGCTGGTCTTGCCTTTGGCCAACTGCATCCCATAGCCGGGTTTGTCGGACTGATTGTTAATTTCAAAAATCACGTCGCTCCGCCCGCCGTCGGCCAGCGCGCGCAGGACATAGCGGTAACCCACATCGCCCGCTGTCAGCCCCTGCCGGCGCAGGTCGCGGACGAGGGCGTCCAGGACCGCCGGCCGGTTGGTGTCTTCGCAGAGGCCCATGACCAGCGCGAGCGCGTTGGCGCACTGCGAGCCGGTGGCATAAGTCCGGCGGACGGGATCATAGAATTTTTCATTGAACGCGGCGCGGATATCGCCGGCCCGCCGGGAATAATTCCGGGCGTCGTCCTCCCGGCCAAGTAGGGTGGCAACCCGGGACAGGATATCCACGGTGTTAAAATAAAATGCCGTGGCGCTCACCGCGCTGGGGGTGTGCTTGGAGACGCCGGGCTTTCCCGGCCCGATGTCGTACCAGTCGCTCAGGCCGTAAGCGGCAATCCCATTGGTCGCACGCGTTCCGCAATAGGCGATATAATCCTGGATGGCCCGGTAATGAATGCGGAACAGCTCTAGGTCGCCCTCGAACTCATATTGCTGCCACGGCACGAGGAGGAAGGAGGCGGACCATTCGGGGGAATCCCCGAAATCATTCCGCAGATGGTTCGTGTCGCCTTTCGTCCGAAAAATGGTGTATTCCGGCGCGGTGGTCGGGACCAAGCCGTTGGTCAGCTGCGAGTCGGCGATGTCGTTCATCATCTTGGTGAACAGGGACGCCAGATTGAATTCGTACCGCAGCGCCGGGCCGTTTAGATGGTCCTCTTCCAGCCAGCCCAGCTTCTCGCGGTGGGGACAGTCCGTCAGCAGGCTGACCATATTGCTGCGCTGCGCCCAGCGGACCAGCCGCCGGATGCGGTTGAACAGATTGTTGGAACATTCGAAGTCGCCGACCGCCTCGGAGCTGGACTGCACGACAATGCCTGCGAGCGACTGGAGGGTAGGGCGCGTCACTCCGTGCGCGCCGGCAGCAGGCAGGGGACTGCCCGCCTCGCCAGCGGGCGTGAGGTGCACCTGGATGTAGCGGCAGCCGACATAGAAGAATTTTGGCGACCAGGTTTCTGCGCCGTCGGTGCCCTTGGTGAAATCGCACCAGAGCGCGCCGCGATGGCCTGCGCCCATCGAACTCTGGTTTGCCGAGCCGTCGCTGTTGAGGAGTTCGGAGGGGATCAGTCGCACCGAGCTGCCGGCCGGTCCGGTCATGGTCACCTGCGGGATGTGCGCCGCATTCTGGCCAAGGTCGAACACTACATCGCCGTTGGTGAGCGTGTGGCGTGCAACTGGCGTATGAACTTCGAACTGGCGGATCGGCGGCGCCGCACAGGAAAGTCCGCGCAACACGCCGCCCGGCCCGGGGACTATTAGCGCCGGGGTCCAGCCGGAAGCGTCATAGCCGGCCCGGTTCCAGCCGGGCTGCTCCCGGCGCGCATCGCAATCTTCCCCGCCGTAAATGGTGTTGAATGTGATCGGGCCGGGCGCGACGCGCCAGCCGGCGTCCGTGCCGATGTATTCCACCGCGCCGTTGGAATATTCCAGTCGGAGTTGTGCGATGGCCTTTTGCAGGCCGAACGAGCCCTTGAACTTGGTGAAGCGCCCGCCGCCCGGGACATGGTACATGCCGTTGCCGAGCTCGAGGCCGACGGCATTCTTGCCCGCCTTCAGCTCCGCTGTGATATCGCGCGTGTCGTACAGGCAGGTTTTGTCGTACTTCGTCCAGCCGGGCGAGAGGAAGTCCGCGCCGGATTTTTTGCCGTTGAGAGTCAGCTCGTACTGGCCGAGGCCGCACACATTCACCAGGGCCCGGCGCAGCCCGGGCTTGACCGTGAATTCCTGGCGCAAGCGCAGGGAGGAACAGTTGGTGTCTGCCGCGCCAATCCATTGCGCGTGCCAGTCGGCGGGCTGAAGCACCCCCATCGTCCACGCGGCGGGCGGGCTCCATCTGGAGACCGCCCCGGCTTCATCCCACGACCGGACTTTCCAGAAAACCGTCTGCGCGGAGGTCAGCGGCGTCCCGGCATAGGGGATTTGAATCGTCTCCGGCGAGGTCACCCGGCCGCTGTCCCACAGATCGCCCCGGCCTGACGCCAGAAGGGCGGCGGAGGACGCGGCGAGGATTTGATAGGCGGTTTGTTTTTGGTTGCGCCCGGAGCCGTCCAGTTTCCAGAACAGCCGAGGGACGGCCGAATCCACCCCCAGCGGCTGGACCGCATAATCGCAGCGCAGATCGGCAGGCATCAGCGCGGCGGCCAGGGTCAGCGGCAGGACGCCTGCGGCAAAAAGGAGGGCGATCAGTTTTTTCATAAATAATTTTGGCGGCGGGCGTTTGAGCAAACCCTGCGCGTGTTATCGGAAAGGGGCATGGCCTTAATTACCGCGGTGCGTGTCCGGCAGCAGCCCGCGAAAGGCGGGCTCTAATCCGGCGGCGGCTTTGATTTCAGCCGAAACCTGCGGGCCGTTGTTGGTCCACAGGTTGCCCGGGCCGTTGGCGTTCTTCAAAAACTTTTCCGACGGACAGGCGTTGTCGCGCACGGTGATTCCCGACGAGCCCTCGTCCAGATAGAGATAAAACCAGTGATTGGTGTCAGGGACGTTGGGGCTGATGTGGATATCGTGCACGAAGTTTTCGCAGAGGACCGTGCCCGGCTGCGCCGACAGCGTGTAAATGCCAGCGGTATCCCCCAGGCGCTGGGCGACGTGATGGATATGGTTCCCGTGGATCCGATTATCCCGCATGGCATTCGTGGCTTTCGTCCAGCCCCAGCCCACGCTGATGCCGGTGTAAGGCAGGTCGAACACCTCGTTATGCGCCACGGTAACCTGACGGGCATAGCCGATAGCCAGGCCCACGCAGCCCCAATCCTCGGTGCCGCAATCGCGGACGACGTTGTTGGCGATGGTTTCCTGCGAACAGATTTCGCGCGCATCGGCGGGATTGTAGGGGAGATGGGTTTCGACCCCGGGATCCGAAAATTTGCCGAGCTGGAGACCGTTGCCGCCGAGGTCGCGGAACGTGCAGCCTTCCACCCAGTCCGCGTACGTGCCGGATATAAAATCCAGCCCGGCGGAGGCGGTGTGTTCAAAGGTGCAGCCTTCAAAAGTGATGTGATGGGCGTTCTGGACGGAGACGGCGGCGGGCGGGCGGCCAATCCAGGCAAGATTGTCGAGACCGGGATGGTAGCTCGTGCCGTGCGGGGTCAGTTTTTTGGCATCCAGCAGGAACATGCCGGCTTGCAGCGGCACATGGCCCTGTTCCGAGGGGCGCATCCAGGTGGTGTGGGCAAAGGTAATGCCCTGGAAGCGGATATGGGCGGCCGGACGATCCAGAGAGCCTTGGATTTGGACGAGCGTTTCCAGCGCTGGCGCCCGTACCGTCGCGCGCGTGAGGTCCTCGCCGGGGCGCGGCCAGTAATAGACGTTGCCGGCGGAGACATCCTCAAACCATTCGCCGGGTTCATCCAAAAACTGGATCGCATTCGCTAGATAAAAGGGCGCCTTATAATTCGTCGTGACCAGCACGGGCGGCCAGGGATGCCGGAATTCGAGGGCGCTTTCGGGCTGCTTGAACGTGACAACGGCGTTGGAGCCTTCAATGCGGAGCGACTTCAGGCGCAGTACGGCGATTTCCCAGACCTGATCGATCACCATTTCCAGACTTGCTGGATTTCGGACCCCGTCGAGCGCTGCCGCTGGAACGGTGGCGAGCTGATTCGTCCGGTCCCAGGCGACGAGGCGCGCCAGGGCGTCCCCGTTGGGGGCGCGGGCGCGGATGGCCTTGCGGTCATTGACCCACAGCTGACGGAATTCCAGGACCCGGTTGCCGAGCCGCGGCGCCTCCGCCACCCAAACCCACTTCTGGGCGGCGTCGGGCAGACCGGAAACGGGTGAGGTGATTTTTTTCCAGCCGGAGAGGGGAATGCCTCCGCTCAAGACCGGGTGCGCACCCGGGGCGGCGGCGATCCGGAGGGGGCTGGACGGGGAGCCGGAATCCACTGAAGAAAGGCGCAGCGGAGCGGTCAGCGGATAAATCCCGTCGCGCAGGAAGACAGTCAATGGTTCCGAGGCGACGCCGGGATGAGATTCGCGGAGAGCTGCGGCCTGGTGCAGCGCCCCGGCGAGCGTCGCCATCGGCTGGTGTGCTGTGCCGGGATGGGTATCGCTGCCGCCGGGGGCGACCCAGAGTTCCGCCGCGGCGGCCGTCGCCGCGATCAGGCAGGGGGCGGGCAGCAGGCGGCGGAAATAGAAATAAAGGGTGCGTGCGTGCATGGATGAATGATTGGGAAGTATTGTTGATAGGAACCGGCTTGGCAAACCCCGCTCGAGTGCTTGGCATTTTTCGCAAATAATTTATCCCAAAGTGCATTACACATTCGGGGGAAGTCGTGGTAGTTTGAATCGTCCCACAGAAAGATAAAATGATTACGTGTAAAAATGAAGTGTCTCCGCTTGGCGCCCCGTGCCGCCCGGGGTTGGTCCGGAGCGGGTTCACTCTGATTGAGCTGCTGGTGGTGATTGCCATCATCGCCATTCTGGCGGCGATGCTGCTGCCGGCGCTGAGCAAGGCTAAGGCCAAAGCTCAAGGGATAGCTTGCTTGAGCAATACGAAGCAGCTGGTTTTGGGGTGGATTATGTTTACCGTAGATAATCAGGAGCAATTGGTTTCCAATCCCGGTTGGATTGAAAACACCCCGTATCTCGATTATGGCACCTCCACGGCCAATACAAATATCCAGATGATGATCGGCACCAATGCTTTGATGGCGGAATATATTAAATCGGCCGGGGTTTACAAATGTCCTGGTGACAAGGAGCAGGCCGCCAATGGGGATCGGGTGCGCAGTATTTCCATGAATGCGGCGATGGGTGGAAATCCAACTGTCCCCGCGGGTGCTGTTAACGGCAGGACCTATATTAAAGCCCGTAAAACAAGCGATTTGAGTCCGGGCCCTTCCCTGATTTTTGTGACATTGGATGAGCAGGGCGACTGGATGGATGATGGTTCGTTTAACTTCGATCCGGGTTTGGCCTCCGGGGTGCAGTATTTCCGTGAAGTGCCGGGCAGCTACCATAATGGGTCGGGCAGTCTTTCATTTGCGGACGGTCATGCGGAAATCAAAAAATGGCAAGATCCACGCATTGTCTTGCCAGTGACCAAGAATCGTGGGGCGCCAGCCGGTCATATCAATGTCCGCACCAGCTCGGATTATGACTGGATGAATGATCGCATGCCGTATCGGTGATTCTCCTATAAAATTTACAGATTCCCTAATAACCTCCCTAAATACATAAAAGTTGTATGAAAAAAAATGAAGTAACTCGTAGAAATTGTGGCCTGACATTTACTCGCAAGATATGCCTTCTTGCTGTGATGCTGGGAGTCGTCTTGTCCTCATCCACGTGGGCGCAGACATTGACGCTGACAAATATTTCAGGCTTTAAACTGTTTGCTGGTGGCGGTGGTTACAGTGGTGCCTACACAAATGTCCAGATTAGGGCGGTCCTTTCCGGTGATTTCACCACGACACCCAATCCGGTGACGCTGACGGCTTCCAGTTTGGCTGGATTGACCACCATATTTTTGACCAATAATTTTACGAATAGCCAGACGCTGTATCTGAATTTTGGAGTCACAAATATTAGCAAAGGGATTTATCCGATTACTATTTCGGCCTCAACCAATGGGCAGCCGATAGGCAATAGTCTTGTCATTCCATTGATTGCGGGAACCCTTTGGACGAACAACAATCCGGCGGGTGATGTGACTTGGGCAAATGCAAATAACTGGAGCGGTGGGACGCCGACGACGGGTGACGATGTCATGTTTCAAGATGCCGGTTCCAGCACTAATTATTTGGCAAGTTCGGTCACGGTGGATTCACTGACGATCATCCGAAATATTACTGCCACCAATCATGATTTGACTTTGGCGACAGGCACAACTTTATCGGTTGTGGGGACAAACGGATTTGCCATCAATGAGGACGCTCCCCAAACTCCCGCAACCAGCAAAAGCATGCGGGTGAATATCGCCGGCGATGCGACTTTGCTGGTGTCAAACAGTGCTGCCAATGTGGCTATTAACGGGGATAGCACCGGTTCTACTGGGACAACCTTGACGATGACCAACCTTGGCAATTTCAAAGCATATGTCAGTCGTTTTGGCGTGGCTGATGTTAAATTTGCAGTTCAAGGCGGGATCGGAGCGCAGATGGCAAGGGTAGATTTTGCAAAGACGAATTTGATTAGGGCTGGCTATGTGAGTGCTGATCTATCCATTGCAAACACCAATTACTTGGATGGCGCCATCAATTTTATTAACAACACGATGGATTACAACAACGGCTCAGCCTATACATTTAATCTGGGTCAGAAAAACACGTTTGAAGCTGATAGTATGATATTCGGGCAGGCGCGTTCCGGCAGTAGCGCCAGCCTGTTGCAATTCAATTCGTTATTTGCCGTTCCTTCGTCAACTGTTACTTTCCGCAACACAAGCGCTGGGAGGGTGAGCTTAATCGCTGTGGCAGCTGATTCATTTGGGCCTGGTGGGGTTGGGTCTAATACCAAATTTAAACTGTCTCTGTTAAATGGATATGTGGATATGCTTGTAGACACGATGTGGATTGGACGTAACCGGTTTACAAACAGTTCTTCCGCCAATCCGATCGGCGAGCTATTATTCAGTTATGGCACGGTCGATGTGAATACGCTGCGCTTGGGTTATCAGGCTTATACGAATGATTCATATTGTAATGGCAAAGTTACGGTCGGTCAGGGAACCAATACCTCCCTGCTCGTTGTGAATACTGACCTTAATCTAGGCTATACCAGCGGCGATTATTCAAGCGGAGTCAATGCCGCTCGTGTGACGGGGCAGGTTGTCATTGGAACTAACGGCACTGTCCGAGCCAAGCAAATCACAGTTGGCACATTGAGCACGAACAACACCGTCACCATTCAAAACGGTGGGTTATTGTTGGTGAGCAACACGGTGGCCAGTCCAGCCAAGGGGTTGACTACTTTGGCGATGACTGGCGGATCGCTCACCCTGCCTGTCACTGCAGGAGCCACCAATGTTTATGTAACAAACTTTACCACGTCAGCCGGCAGCAAAATCAACATTGCTTCCTTGTCCGGCTTCGCCTCGTATCCGGCGACCAACGTCATCATCAAGTATGAGGTGGCTTCCGATCACTCGCCGCTTGGAATTGGTACCTTGCCCGCCGGATTTAACAATGTTCAGGTCAGGGACAATACTACCGATAAAACGATTGAATTGATTATTAGCACCAACGCGCCGCAAACCTTGGTGTGGAAAGGGCCTGGTTCCACTTGGGATAACACCAGCTATAACTGGGTGACAGCCACGAATACTTCCATCGCGGCCAAGTTTACCGATGGTGACACGGTGATATTCAACGACACGGTCGGTGCCCCTGCCACCGTCACCATCAGCCAAACGGTTGCGCCGAATCAGATTGGCACGGGCATTTATTTCTCCAACTCGGTTAACAATTATACGATTGAATCAACCTATCCCAATGGCATTTCTGCCGGCACCCTTGTCAAGCAGGGAACGGCTTCACTGGGAGTAAACGGTTATGCCAATGTTGCAGTCGTGATGGGGAGTGGAAAACTGACCGGCAGTGGCACGATTGCCTCGGTGAATGCATCCAGCGGGACTTTCTTTGGCTGGACGGGAACATTAACCGGCGGCGCCAGCATCGGCGGTGGGGCCACAAACTCGGGCTCTATAAACGGTGGCTTGGCGGTGACTGCTGGCGGTGCCTTCACCAACAATGGAACGGTCAGCGGTGTGTTCTCGGTTGCCACCAATGGTTTGATTGTAAATAACTCAACGATGAATGGATTCTTAAGCGCCTCTACCATTGATCTGGGGGGCAGGGTTGTTCATAACTCCGGTGAATTGAATGGATTTTCAATTGCGGTTTATGGCACGTTTGAAGATAAGGGAGTAGGTCAGATTAAACTCTCTTCTTCGGCTACCGGAGGCCAGCCGGCTGGTCTGGATATTAAGGGTCAAGGCACATTCCTGCCGGGTGGTTCAGGCATTGGCACCACGACCGTCCAAGAAACTTCGTCGGGCGATCCGCTCACCTCTGGCAATGTGAAACTCAATTCTGGTTCTACCACGATTGTTAAAGTGGATCCAGGGGCAGTGGGTCAGCAAAACTCCAAGGTGCTCTGCAACGTCGCCTTTATGGGCAGCAGCCAGTCTACGGTCTTAACCAATGGCGGCACAATTATCATCACCAACGTTGGTGTCACTGCTTTTGCCGCGGGGCAATCGTTTAAAATCTTTGGCAGCCTGCCATCTGATGGCTCATTCACTCCGGCCATCTTCCCGCTCAATACGACCAACTCATATCCCATCATCACACCTGCCTATCCGGCCTTTGGTCTGACATGGGATTTGAGCCAGGTCATCTATGACGGCACCATCTCCATCGTGGCTTCCACGCTGCCGCAGACTCCGACCAACATTGTCGTCACGTCTTCTGGCAGCACCATGACGCTTTCGTGGCCGTCGGATTACACGGGTTGGCGCCTGCAGCAACAGACGAATAGTTTGAGCGTGGGTATCAGCACTAATTGGACACTGGTTGCGGGTTCAACCGCCACTAATTCAGTGTCGATTACTAACGACCCGGCTATACCCAGTGCATTCTTCCGTCTCAGCTATCCTTATCCGTGATAGATTGAAGTCACTCTAAAGCCGGGGTTAAGTGAAAACTTGGCCCCGGCTTTTTCTTTCCGTGAATTATTGCCGATTTACACTAACCCTTTGCGCTGCGCCGCGTCTGTCTGTCTATGAATTTGAATTCAAAAGTTGAACTTGGCATGAAGCGGCGGGGTTCCGTTGCCGTTGCTCCCTCTCTTCCATGCAATGGAGGAGAGGGTGGGGAGAGGAGGCGCTTGGGGGCTTTCTTGGTTCGCAGGGCTGCCCCTCTCCCCGCTCATGCTTCGCGGGGCGAGGGGGAAAGCCTGCGCGCGAGCGTGGCCCGCCTCGTTCGCCGGGTGAAAGGTCTGAATTATACTTATGGTTTTTCTATTTCATCTGCGCCGATGGGGGTGAATAACCTGGTCCGGGCGGTTTGCCTGTCTTTCTTAACTCTTCACGCCTGCGCCGCCGCCGGCTTGCGGGTGGATTTGAATCCGCCGGACCCGCGCAAGGACTTGCTCACGCCGCGCTGGGATAATTGGGCGTGGCGGGAAGGAGCCTCCGGCAGCCAGACCTTCGGCGCGGTCACCGTCACCTTTCGCGCCGCTACCAACGAAACGCTCTCCGCTTTCCTCTTTAAGGGCGCGCTGGATTACGGCGCATCGCTCGCAGCCGATGGTATCGCCACCCAATCCCCCGGCACCGGCGAGGTGTCCCTGGTTCTGCACGGCCTGACGCCCGGCCGGCACACGGTGGTCACCTATCACAATGAAGTCCGCGATCTCGTTCCCGCGCCCTGCACGGTTCGGGTGGACGGCGCGGTTCAGGCCACCGTCACCCCCACCTTCCGGGCCACCAACAACGCCGATATGGCCCGTGTCTTTTTGACGGTGGAGGCCGTTGCCGGCCGGGATGTGGTGATCCAATACCGGCCCGCTGGCTCCGGTCGCAGCCCAGTCTTCAACGGCTTCGAAATCGATGCCGCGGATCCGCATAAAAAAGCCATCAAACCCGCCCCCGCCAACGACGACGAACATTGGCCGGGCGAATCTCCGCTAACCTGGATCCCCGCCGCGAACGCGGCGGGCCATCATCTCTATTTCGGCACGGATTCCAACGCCGTCGCGGCGGCGACCCCGGCGTCGCCCTTATTCCAGGGCAGCCTCCTGGCGGCCCGCTGGGCGCCGGCGGCAGGGAATCCCAGCGAAACTTATTTCTGGCGCGTGGATGAAGTGGATGCGGCCGGCGCCGTCACACCCGGTGAGGTCTGGCGTTTCCGGATCCGGACGCTGGCCTTTCCCACGGCGGAAGGGTATGGCCGCTTTGCGCGCGGCGGGCGCGGCGGGCGGGTGATCGAGGTCACCACGCTGGAAGACTATGATCCCAGCAAGGGGCAGGCGGTCATCCCCGGCAGTTTTCGCGCGGCGGTGGACGCGGACGGCCCGCGCACGATTGTCTTCCGGGTGTCCGGCGTGATTCATTTAAAACGGCCGTGCGCGGTTTCCAAGCCGTACTGCACCATCGCCGGTCAGACTGCCCCGGGCGACGGCATCTGCCTGGCCGATTATGGCGGCGGCGCGTACGGCGCGCATGATGTCATCATTCGCAATCTGCGGTTCCGCGTGGGGGATGCGGCGCAGAAGGCGATGGACGGGGCAGGTCTGGGCAGCTGCGACCATTGTATCATGGACCATTGCAGCATCAGCTGGAGCAGCGATGAGGGCACCAGTTCGCGCGGGGCCAAAAACATCACCTTCCAGCGGAACATTGTGGCCGAGGCGCTGCATCACGGTCCCCACTACCGCGCGAGCGACCGCACAAAATTCGAGACGCACGCGTTCGCTGCATCTATCAGCGGCAACATCGGCAGCTATCATCACAACTTGCTGGCCCATTGCACGGACCGGAACTGGAGTCTCGCCGGCGGGTTGAATCAGGGCGGGAAGTACGCCGGCTATTTGGACATCCGGAACAACGTGGTTTACAACTGGACGGCGCGCACCACCGACGGCGGGGTGAAGGCGTTGAACTACGTCAACAACTACTACAAGCCGCATGCGCCCAATCCGTTTGTAAAATGGCTGCTGAAGCTCGATCCCATCAATCCGGCCTGGGGCACGGAAAGTTATTATATGACCGGCAATGTGCTGGAAGGGTATGTGGATGAGACCAACAACTGGAGCGCCTTCCAAAACGGCCCCGCCGTCGAGAAGCAGGTGCGCGTGGATGCGGAGCTCTTCCCGTCGTATGTCAAAACGCAGAGTGCGCGCGAGGCTTACACCAATGTGCTGGCGGATGTGGGCGCCCGCTTCCCCCGGCTGGACGCCATCGACCAGCGCCTGATCGAGGAGACGCGCACCGGCACGACCCATTACACCGGAACGCGCGGCCCGACGTATGGCGACCGGCCCAGCCCGAACTTTGCCGGAATCATCGACACGCAGACCGATGACAAAACCGCCGCGGGATCGCCCCATTTCCCTTGGCCGGATTATAAGACCTACGACGTGCCGGCGGATAGCGATCACGACGGCATGCCCGACAAATGGGAAACGGCGCACGGCTTGAATCCGAACGACGCCCGCGATGCCAACCGGGATTGGAACGGAGACGGGTACACCAACTTGGAAAAGTATCTGAACGGGTTGGTGGGCGAGTATTCCGTGACCGCTTCAAAATGATCCTGGAAAAGCAGTTGAAACCGGGAAGAAAAAAGTGCGAATGAACCTCGATTATGCAGTTGAGCTTAGCATAAAGCGGCGTGGTTGGGTTGCCATTGCTCCCTCTCTTCCATGCAATGGAGGAGAGGGCGGGGAGAGGAGGCGCTTGGGGGCTCGCTTGGTTCGCAGAGCTGCCCCTCTCCCCGGCCCTCTCCCCGCTCATGCTTCGCGGGGTGAGGGGGAAGGCCTGTGCGAGAGCGTGGCCCGCCTCATTTGGCGGGTGAAAGGGGTTTATTTCAAATTAGATTCGGGCGTTGAACTTGGCATGAAACGGCGTGGTTTGGTTGCCATTGCTCCCTCTCTTCCATGCAATGGAGGAGAGGGCGGGGAGAGGAGGCGCTTGGG
>CAILMI010000064.1 GCA_903835255.1 uncultured Verrucomicrobia subdivision 3 bacterium | reverse complement strand
TGCATATGCAACAAAAGTAGAAATCGGACCGGAGAAAAGCGCGCCGCAAATCACTCCCGCGAAGCCGATGATAGACTCAAATCAACTCATCTGACAGATGCGGAATTCAGCGCCTCCACGGAGACATAGGCCTTATGCGGCCATGCTCAACCTCCGGCGACAATCCTCACGATTTCGAGCCGGTCACCGGCCTGCAGCGACCGCCCGGAAAATTCAGAGGGCGAGACCGCCTCGCCGTTGTGCTCCACCACCACGCTGCGCGGCGGCAATTTTTGGGCGATAAGAAACTCCGTCAGGGAACAAGGAAGCTGTACCGGAACGGGATTTCCATTGGCAATAATCTCATTCATGGCAGTTATTTTCTAATCCCCATTTCAGAGGATGTCGGCCGATAAATCCCCGCCGCGCCCCTGTCACACGGGTTCCGCAATGGTTTTGCGGCAGGCCACGCGCCGTTTTAAAGTTCATTGGTTTCGAATCTCAGCCACTGCGGAATAGACCGCCGTCTTGGGGCTGGAATTGTTGACTGACCCTGCGCAACAGGCTGTCCCTCTATTATTTTTGCGCCACTCTTTCAAGATCCCATGGGGGCGTTGAATAGACTTGATTGGACCATGGTGCGACGCCGTGAGTCAAGGCGCCTATCCATCATGCTGTCAGCGCCGTATCCCAATCCTTCCACACCGGTTCGTAGCCAAGACGACGGATTAGTGTGGCGATTTCTTGGGGTGTACGCTCGTCACCGATGTCAAACTGGCCGGTGGCATTGGTCGGGCGTTTGTCCTGCGGCACCCATTCGCTGGAGCCGGCCGCGATTTCCTTAATGATACCGCGTTCCGTGTGGTGGATTTTTTCCCGCCCTGCCCCGGTGTACCCCCCGGGCTCGGTGCGCGCGCCGGCGCTCATCATTGTTACCCCCAGCGGAATCAAACCGTCCCGCAGCTTTGGCATCTCCCGGGTCGAGAGCACGATGCCGACATCCGGGAACATGAGGCGAAAGGCACAGATGAGCTGGGCGAGGTCGCGGTCGCGAAGGAGGGTGAGCGGCTCGAATTCACCGGCGCACGGGCGCAGCCGCGGCAGCGAAATCGTCAACTGGGCCTTCCAGCAATGGCGCAGCAGATAATCCGCATGGGCGGCCAGGCTCAACGCCTCAAACCGCCAGTCGGCCAGACCGTAGAGGGCGCCGATGCCAAGCCGGCGGAAGCCGGCAGTGTAGGCGCGCTCGGGCGTTTCCAGCCGCCAGTCGAAATTCTTCTTGGGCCCGGCCGTATGCATCTGGTCATAAACGGCGCGATCATAGGTTTCCTGATAAACGACCAGGCCGTCTGCGCCCGCCGCAACTATGGGGCGGTACTCTTCCGTTTCCATTGGCCCGACTTCGAGTGAGATACTCGGCCATTCGGCATGGAGTCGGGCCACGCAGTCGCGCAGGTAATGGTTCGAGACAAATTTGGGGTGTTCCCCGGCAACGAGCAGCAGATTGCGGAACCCCTGCGCATTCAATTCATTCGCCTCACGCTGGACCTCGTCCAGGGAGAGGGTGACGCGGAGAATGGGATTGTCGCGGGAAAAGCCGCAGTAGGAGCAGTTGTTGACGCATTCGTTGGACAGGTAAAGCGGCGCGAAGAGACGGATCGTCTTACCGAAGCGCTGCTGGGTCATCGTGTGCGCTTTGCGGCTCATCACTTCCAGCAGTTCGCCCGCCGCCGGCGAAATCAGGGCGGCGAAATCGGCGAGGGACACCTTGGTTTTCTCCAACGCCGCGCGCGCGGCGGAAGAACCGGTGGCCATGGATTTTTTAACCAGCACATCTAGGGGCAGGGAATTGAAGTCAGAGACAAAGCTCACGGGGCCAGATTAGCAGGCCCACCGGGAATGTCGAGATACCGGGAACGGGTGTATCACGGATTTCCTACCAGAGGGGCGTGGGACGGGGTGGATTCAAGGAGGGCCCCGCTCAATGATGGGGGGGCCGGGGATTATTGGACTTGATGCGCTCCAGCTCCAGGGTTTCCAGAACGCCGGACTGTTTTTGCACCTGTTTTTTCAGGAATTCGACGAGCTTGCCCTGTTCGGTGGCCACTTCGTTCAACTGCTCCACCTGGTGTTCGAGGTGGGCGAGGTGGGACTCGATTTTTTCAATTCGCTGGGACGTTTCATCTGCCATGGGGTTGACTTTAATCCCCCGTCGCCGGGAAGTCGAGGCGGTGAAATTACGAAGCACTGTTCTCGTTAAACATACCAAAACCCACTCCCGCCCGCTCGCCTGCGTGGCGACGCTGTATCTGAAGGGGGTATCGCCCTTGGGCAAAGTTTGGCTCTGAATCCAGCGGGCGCCCCTTAACCCGTCTGGCGGGTCCGGGGACCGCAGCCGATGGGGTTATTTGGCGAACACAGAGGCCGCCTCGGTGGCCAGATTCAAGGCCTTGGACGGGAAGAGCCCCAGCCAGAACATCCCTGCAATGCAGATCCAGAGGGCGACCTTGATCGGCCCTGACAAGGAGATGGGCGACACATCCGCTGCGGCCTTGCTCCAGTAAATAGCGCGGATGACGCCGAAGTAGTAGTAGAAGGAGATTACCACGCCTGCCAGCGCCGTGAAAGCGAGGCAATAATAGCCAGGATTCGCCGCCCCCTGTTCCAGAACGGATTTCAGCAGCAGGAATTTTCCAAAGAACCCGGCCAGGGGCGGAATGCCCGCGAGCGAAACCATGGCCAGCGTCATCGTCGCCGCCAGCAGGGGCGAACGCCGGTTCAGTCCGGCCAGCGCTGAAAGGTCGTCATTGTCCAGATGCCGCGTGACCAGGCAGATGACGGTGAAGGCGGCGCAGACGGTGAACAGGTAGCCCGCTAGGTAATAGAGCAGGGCCGACTGACCGCTGGTGCTCAATGCGGCAACGCCCAGGAGCAGATAGCCGGCGTGGGCGATGCTGGAATACCCGAGAAGGCGTTTGAGGTTGCGCTGCGGCAGCGCGCACAAGTTGCCGTAGAGAATAGTGATGCCGGAGATGACGATGAGGAGATTTGCCCAATGCGCGGTGACCGTCGGCACGGCTGTGAACAGCACGCGCAGGAGCAGGACAAATCCCGCGGCCTTGGATCCAACCGCGAGGAAGGCCGTGGTGGGCGTCGGGGCGCCCTGATAAACGTCCGGGGCCCAGATCTGGAACGGGAAGGCGGCAATCTTAAAGCCCAAGCCGACCAGGATGAACAGCACGCCGATCAGGAAAATTTTATTGGATTCAAACTGAGCTGCAACCGCTGCAAGCTCGTTGAAGTTTAATTTGCCGGTGGTTCCCCAGACCAGGGCGATGCCGAACACCAGGAAGGAGGAGGACAGCGCCCCGAGGATCAGATACTTGACACCCGCTTCGAGGGACACCAATCGGCCGCGCTGAAAGCTGGTGAGGATATAGAATGTGATGGTGATGAGCTCGATGGAAACGAACAGCATCGTGAAATCATTCGCCGACGCGGCGAACAGCATACCCGACAGAGCGAAGACGATGAGCGAATAATATTCGCTGACGCCGCCGGCGATGCGGTCGGAGAATTCCACTGCCATGAAGAGCACCAGGATCGCTGCGATCAGGAAGAACCGCTTGAAGAACACCGCCAGCCCGTCCTCCACGAACATGCCGTTGAAGGCCGTGCCACTCAGGCTGCAGCAACCGCAGCCGCCAAAGCTCAGGAACAGAAGGCCGGCCAGCGCCGCCACGGCGGCATAGCCGGCGAATTTTTTGCGATCGGCCGGAAGCCAGAAATCCGCAAGCATCAGCACCACGCCGAGCGCCATCACGCAAACTTCAAGGGTCATTAACGAAGCGTTCATTAATTGGGGAGTGCGGATTTCAGATTTTTAATTTCGGAAAGGGCGACCACGCCCGGCTTTTCCGTAACCGGATTGGCCATTGCAACGATCCGGGTCACGTCCGGGACGATTTTATCCGTGAGCAGGCTCGGGAAAAAACCAAACACCAGCAGGCTGACGAGGAGCAGCGCGTAGGGGATTTTCCGCCAGAGCCCCGTCGCATCGGCGAGCTGGCTCCACTTTTCCGGGACCGGTCCGTGCAGGATATTGCGGATGGCGCGGGTCATGTAGACGGCGCCGATGACCAGGGCGCCCCAGAGGGCCAGTGTGGTCACCAGCGGGAACACTTTCCATGCCCCGAAGAAGACCGTGACTTCCCCCACAAAATTGGCAAAGCCCGGCAGGCCGCAGCCGGCCATAGCGGCCATGAGCAGGGTCACCCCGATAAAGCGCAACGGCCGGCAGAGGCCGCCGAGCTGGCTGATCTGAAGCGTCCCGGTCTTTTGATGGATATAGCCGCTTAACCCAAACGTCAGCGCGGCCAGAAAACCGTGAGCGATCATCACCAGCACCGCGCCGGTGATACCAATAAGGTTAAGGCTGGCGAGGCCGAGGAAGATGAATCCCATATGGGCTACGCTGGAATTACCGATGAGCAGGTTCAAATCCTTCTGTTTCATTGCGACCCAGCCGACATAGAGGATGTTGCCCAGGCAGAGCCAGGCGAGGATATGCATCCAGCTTTGTGCCGCCTGCGGCATCAGCGGCAGGGCGACGCGGATCAGGCCGTAGAGGCCGAATTTCTTGAGCACACCCGCGTGCAGCATGGCCGTCGGGGCCGGGGCCGCGCCGTAACCCAGCGCCGCCCAGGAATGGAACGGCCAGAGAGAGACCAGGATGCCGAAGCCGAACAGCAACAGCGGGAAGATGAAGTTCTGCGAGTGGGCCGCCAGCGGGTGCGCCCCGAGATATGCCGTCAGCTTGGGAATATCGAAGGTCTGCGCGCCGGATTGGACGTAGAGGGCGATGAGGCCGAGCAGGGCCAGCAGGGCGCCGATACTCAGGTACAGGGTGATTTGGAAAGTGGCGTAGTTCTTGCGCTCGCCGCGGCCCCAGATGCCGATCATCAGGAAGGTCGGCACCAGTGCGAACTCGTGGAAAGCGTAGAAGAAAAACAGGTCGAGCGATGCAAATGCGCCCAGGATACCGCCGGTCATGAACAGCAGCAGGATATAAAACTCTTTTTCCCGCGTCTGAATTTCCCACGAACAGCAGGCGGCGGCGAAAGCAACGATGGCGCCCATGAGGACGAGGCCGACATTGAGGCCGTCCACCCCGACGTGGTAACTCAAGCCGAGGGATTCGACCCAAGGAATTTGCTGTTCAAATTGATACCCCACATGGCCGGTGACGAACTGGGAGAACATCTTCACTGCGAGCAGCATGGGCACGAAGGTGGCTGCCAGGGCGATGGCGCGGATGACCACGCGGTAATTGGCCGGAACCAAGACCAGGAGCGCTGCCGCTAGGAGCGGCAGACCCAAAATGTAGGTTAAAATGGACGTCGTCATTTATTTTCCCAAGGCGAAATAGAGCACCAGCGCCACGCCTAGCGCAAACAGCAACGCATAGGTCTGGAGATTACCGGTCTGGGCCAGGCGCAGAGCGCGGCCGGTCAGATCCGTCCCCCCCCGTACGAGACCGATGCAGGCGCCCTCCACAATCCAGCGGTCGAACAGATCGCAAACTGAGGCGATGAAATCATGCGCGCGGATAAAGGTGGCCTGATAGATCTCGTCGAAGTAAAAGCGGTCGCGCATCGCGCGGGAAAGCCAGCCGAGGCGGGCGGGCAGCGGATCGGTGGCAGCTTTTTTATAAAGGATGAATGCGGCGATCAGTCCGATGATCACGGCGCCAAGGCCGCAGGCCAAGGCGAACGGCGCGTGGAGCGGTTCGAGAAACTGTTGGGCGAGGGTCAGGCTTTCACCTTCCAAGTGAAACTGGGCACCGTACAGGCCTGCAATGCCGATGAAGCCGCCGATGACGGCGAAGACCGCCAGCGCCAGGAGCGGCAGGGTCATCACTTTCGGCGATTCATGCGCGTGGCGGGCCTGCTCCGTCCGCGGCTCGCCGAGGAAGGCGACGAAGAACAGGCGGAACATGTAGAACGTCGTCAGCGCGGCGACCAGCACGGCTACCGTGAAGAGCACGTAATTATGCTGGTGCAGGGCCTGAGCGAAAATCGAGTCTTTGGAGTAGAACCCGCTGAAAGGCGGCACCCCGCTCAGGGCCAGCGTACCGAGGATGAACGTCCAGAACGTGACGGGCATTTTCTTTTTTAGCCCGCCCATTTTCCAGATATTCTGCTCTTCATGCAACCCATGGATGACAGAGCCGGCGCCCAGGAACAGCAGCGCCTTGAAAAACGCGTGTGTGGTCAGATGGAACATCGCCGGAGTGGGCCCGGCCAGACCGACGGCCATGACCATGTACCCGAGCTGCGACAGGGTTGAATAGGCCAGAATGCGTTTGATGTCGTTTTGCTGGACGGCGATCAAGGCGGCGAGCAATGCGGTGAAGCCACCGATGTAGGCGATGACATGGAGCGCGTTGGCATCAAACAGAAACAGCGTCCGGCACAGCATATAAACGCCGGCCGCCACCATGGTGGCGGCGTGGATCAGGGCAGACACGGGGGTGGGGCCCTCCATGGCGTCAGCCAGCCAGACGTGGAGCGGGAACTGCGCGGACTTGCCCATTGCGCCGCAGAAAATCAACAGGCCGGCCAGTGTGGCACAGCAGCCGAGCGCCGCCGGGTTGGTCGTCATCACCGCTTCAAGCACCCCAAAATTGAGCGAGCCCAGCAGGCCCCACACCATGAGGATACCGAGCAGGAATCCGAAGTCGCCGAGGCGATTGGTGATGAACGCCTTCTTGGCGGCATCGCCGGCGCTGGGCTTCTCAAACCAGAAGCCGATGAGCAGGTAGCTGGAGACGCCCACCAGCTCCCAGAAGATGAACATCTGGAGGAAATTGTTGGAGAGCACGATGCCGAGCATGGAGAAGGTGAACAGGCTAAGGAACGCGAAGAAGCGCGCCATGCTCTTATCCTCGTGCATGTAGCCGAAGGAATAGATATGGATGGCACCGCCCACGCCGGTGACGATTAGCAGCATCATCAGGCTCAAGGCGTCCAGTTTCAGCCCGAAGTCGGCATGCAGGTCGCCGATGGAAAGCCAGGTCCGGGAGGTTTCCGTGTGCTCGGAATGCCAGCCGTTGGCGTGGATATAAACCAGCGAGAGGATGAAGCCGGCGACCACGGCGCTGATGGAGATGAGGCTGCTCTTGGTGCGGCAGCGCAGGGTGAACAGGGTGATGACCGCCGTGGCGAGCAGCGGCAGGAACAAAATGATCCAGGGTAACGCTTCGAGTTTCATCCGTCAGAGTTTCATGGTGGTCAAATCCTCCACATGGGCGGACTGGCGCCGGCGGTAGAGCGCCACAATGAGGGCGAGGCCGACTGAGACCTCTGCGGCCGCCACCGTGATGATGAAGAACACCAGGACTTGGCCGTTCAGGTTGTCATTGAAGCGGGAAAAGGAGACGAGCGCGAGGTTGGCGGCATTGAGCATCAGCTCCAGCGACATATAGATCACCAGGAGGTTGCGCCGCAGGATGACGCCCAGCAGCCCCAGCGAAAACAGGAGAAAACTGACCGTCAGATAATGTTCGAGTCCGGCGTGCATGTTATTTCAGGTCCTTTTTGCTCAACAGAATCACCCCCACCATCGCCACCAGCAACAGGACGGAGACGACTTCAAACGGCAGGACGTACTGGCCGAAGAGAAGCTTGCCCAGCAGAGCGGTATCGCCTTCGGTGGTGGGCGAGGGGTGGGCGTCGAGGCGGGTGGCGTGCAGTCCCTTGATGAAAAGGCCGGCGATGGTTCCGACCGAGAGCAGTCCGGCCAGGAGGAATCCTTTTTTGATTTTGCGTTTCTGCTCGTCTTTGATGTCCAGCAACATGATCACGAACAGGAAGAGCACCATCACAGCGCCGGCGTAGACGATGACCTGGACGGCGGCGAGGAAGAAGGCGTGCAGCAGCACGAACAGTCCCGCCATGGAGATGACGGCCAGCACCAGGAACATGGCGCTGGTGACTGGGTTGCGGCTGAAGGGGTTTGCCACAACAAGGATGCCAAAACCCAGGGTCAGCCCTGCGAAGACATAAAACATCATGTCCGGCAGCATCGTCTCGGGGATCAGATTTTGGAGGGAGTCCATGGTTCAGGGTTTGACCGGAAAGTTTTCCTGCGCGTGGGCCTCCTCCAGCTTGAGTTTCCATTTCTGGACGCCCGCGTGGGTACCGCCCAGGGCGAGGAGTTTTTCCTTGTTGTAAATCATCTCAGCGCGGCTGCTGCCAACCAGGGAATAATCCTTCTGCAAAAAGATTGCCTCCTCCGGGCAGACTTCCTGACAGAAGCCGCAGAAGATGCAGCGGAGCATGTTGATCTCGAATTCGGCCGGCATCTTTTCCGCATTGGTGCGGTCTGCCGGCTGGCCGGCCGTCCCGGGCGGGGTGATGCGGATGGCTTTGGGCGGGCAGACGAATTCGCACAGCTGGCAGCTCACGCACTTGGTGTGGCCCTCCTGATCTTTGACCAGGTAGGGCGCGCCGCGATAATCCGGCGGGACGGCCCATTTCTGTTCGGGATATTCCATCGTCACGACCTTGCGCTCAAAGAGGGTGGCGTAGGCGTGCTTGAGGGTGACTTTCAATCCGCCGACAATTGCCGGCAGGTAAAGTCTTTCCCAAAACGTCAGGGGTTTGCGGTTAACAATCATTTAAGCCCTCATCCACAAAATTATTGCCGTGATCAGAATATTGACCAGCGCCAGCGGCAGGAACCGGCGCCAGCCCAGATCCATCAACTGGTCGTAGCGGAAGCGCGGGAACATCCAGCGCACCCAGATGAAGAGCACGATGAACGCCGCCATTTTGACCAGAAAAATCAGGATGTGGATGATGCCGCTGACCAGCGTTGCCGCCGGGTGATCCAGCCCCCAGAACGGCAGCGTCCAGCCGCCAAAGAACAGCGTGACCATCATGCCCGAGGACGCGATCATATTGGAGTATTCCCCCAGGAAAAATAGCGCGAATTTCATCGAGCCGTATTCGGTGTGGTAGCCGCCCACCAGCTCCGTTTCCGCCTCTGGCAAATCGAATGGCAGGCGATTGGTCTCCGCGAAAGAGGCGACCAGGAAAATGACGAAGGCCAACGGGGCGTACAGGATTAGCCAGCCGTGCTGCGCCTGCCAGCCAATGATCTGTCCGAGGTTCAGGTTGCCCACGATGAGCAGGACGGGGATGACGCTCAAGCCCATTGAGATTTCATAGGAGATCATCTGGGCGCTGGAGCGGATGCCGCCCAGAAACGGGAATTTAGAATTCGCCGCGTAGCCCGCCAGAACGATGCCGTATACCCCGAGCGACACGATGCCGAAGGTGTAGAGGATCCCCACGTTCAGGTCGGCGATGACCATTTTCTGCCCGCCCAGCACCGAGCCGAACGGAATCACTGCCACCGTCAGCATCGCCGGAATCACCGCAATGGCCGGGGCCAGAAAGAAATAGATTTTGCGCACGCCGGCCGGCGTGAAATCTTCCTTGAACATGAACTTCAATCCATCGGCCAGCGGCTGGAACATTCCCAATCGGGTCAAAAGCCGACCGAGGACGGGGATGTGTTTAGCGAATGGCGGTGCCGTGCGATTCGGCCCCACCCGGTCCTGGATCCAGGCGGAGATTTTGCGCTCGGCCAGCACGGCATAGGCGACCATGCCCTGCACCACACCGATGACCACGGCTATCTTGACCGCGCTGAAGATGATGAAATTCCAGTCCATGTTAGATTTCCACCGTCACGCCGGTGTCGCCAAGGGAGGCCCAGGCCAAGCCTTTGAAGGCCGGAACGTCCGCCGCCATGGTGTTGAACAATCCTTCCATCGTCGCAAAACCATTCTGGCCGGTGACTTGGAATACCAGGTCGTGCAGGAATTCCCACTCCGCCCGGGCGTCCCCGGGGGCCTCGACCGCCTTCATGAATTTCTGAACGCGGCCATTGACGTTGGTGAACGTGCCGCGCTTTTCCGCGTGGGCGCAGCCGGGCAGGAGGTAGTGCGCCAGCCGGGTCGTCTCGTTCGGCAAAATGTCGCTGACGATGAGCGCGTCCAGCTTGGCGAGCAATTCCGCCGTAATGCCATGCTCATCCACGACTTCGCTGATGGTTTCCCGCTCGCGCAATTTTTCATTGCTGACCGCGCGCTGGATGATGTTCTCGCCAAAAACGATGAGCGTCTTGATTTTGCCTTGGGCGATGCCGTCGGCGATCTTCACAAGGTTGATGCCCATCTCGGTGTAGCAGATGCCGGTGAGCCGGGCGCCGTTCGTGTTTGGGTTTTTATCCTCGCTGACGAGCAACTTGTCTTCCGCGCCGGAGCGCGCGATGGAATCGCTGACCGCACCCAGCTTCGCCTTGAGCTTGCTCAATAGCCAAAGCTCTTCGTTGGTCTGCCGCGCCGAGGCGATAATCGCCACGGAGCCCGCCGGCGCATTTTTCAGCTTCTCCGAAATCTCAGTCAGCGCGGCTGTCCAAGTGGATTTCTGGCCGCGCACCAGGACATTCTTCAAGCGGTCATCGCGGCCGATCCACTTGTAATTCAAGCGGCCGGCATCACACATCCATGGGCCATTGACGGCATCGTTTTCGCGGGGGGTATACCGCTGGATTTTTTCCTCGCGGGACCCGATCACCGTGTTGCAGCCGGTGCCGCAGCTCGTGCAGAGGCTCTTGGTCTCCTTGAGGAACCAGACGCGCATCTTGAAGCGGAAATCCTTGGAGGTAAGAGCGCCCACCGGGCAGAGGTCCACCGTGTTGAGCGTGTAATTGTTGTCGAACGGCATGCCCGGGAAGGTCGCAATCGTGTTGAAGCTCCCGCGGTTGATGATGCCGAGCGCGTCGTCGCCGGCGATGTCCTTGGTGAACCGGATGCAGCGCGTGCACAGAATGCAGCGTTCGGCATCGAGCATAATGCGCGGGCCGAGATCGACCGCCTTGGGCTTGTGCACCTTGGCCTCCACGAAGCGGCTCGCGCTCTGGCCGTGGTCCACGGAATATTCCTGCAGCTTGCATTCGCCGGCCTGGTCGCAAATCGTGCAGTCCAGGGGATGATTGATCAGCAGCGATTCGAGGACGCCTTCGCGCATCTGCTTCACCCCGGGAGTGGAAGTGTAGATCTCCATGCCCGGTGAAATCGGGGTCGCGCAGGAAATGGCCGGCCGGGGCGATTTGGCGATTTTCGGCGTGCCATCGGGATTGAAGACCGGCTTGCGGTCCGGGCCGAGCGCCGGCGTGCCGTATTCGACCAGGCACATGCGGCAGTTGCCGACGACTGGAAGCTTGGGATGATAGCAATAATGGGGAACTTCCTGCTTTGCGATCTCGCACGCCTGGATCATCGTGGTCGGCACCGGTTTGCCGGAGATCGGGTCCGGCATCGTCTTCGGCACCTCGATTTCACGCCCGTCCACCTTCACCTTAATCTTTTCGACCGGCGGCGCGGACTTGGTTTCAGTTAGGGCAGCGGTTGACATGGCAATCAGTGGTGGGCGGCGGCCAGGGGTTTTTGTCCGGCGGGTGCGGCGGCCTGCTGTGCGCGACGGGCTTCGTCTGCGGCGCCTTTGGCGACAAACTCATCCTTGAATTTGGCGACAAAGCTTTGCACGGGCCAGGAGCAGGCCTCGCCGAACGCGCAGATAGTGCGGCCGCCGGGGATGTTGTCGGCAATCTTCACCAGATAATCCGCGTCACCGGCGCGGCCCTCGCCGTGGGTGAGGCGGTGGAGCGTCTTACTCATCCAGAGCGAGCCCTCGCGGCAGGGGGTGCATTGGCCGCAGCTTTCGTGGGCGTAAAATTCGGAGATGTTCGCCAGCGCCTCGACGATGTCGGTCGAGTCGTCCATGACGATGATCGCGCTGGAGCCGCTCATCGAGCCGGCGGCGGCGAGCGAATCAAAATCGTAGGGCAGATCGAGCATATCGGTCTCGACCAGGATTTCCTTGCCCTCGGCGTCTTTTTTCTTGAGCTTAAATTTCTCGCCCGCCTTGAAAACCTTGGCCGAGGAGCCGCCGGGGATGACGGCTTTCAAAGTGCGCCCGGGCCGCAGGCCGCCGCCGAATTTCGGGTCGTGGATGAGCTCGCCGATGGTGGCCTTGCCAATTTCGATCTCGTAGTAGCCGGGGCGCTGGACGTGGCCGCTGAGGCTGACGATGCGGGTGCCGGTGTTATTGGGGGTGCCGAGCTGGGCAAAGGCCGCCCCGCCCATCTCGACGATATGCTTCACATTGCAGAGCGTCTCGACATTATTGACGATGGTCGGGCACATCCACAGGCCGAGCACTGCCGGGAAATAGGGGGGCTTGATGCGGGGATAGGGGCGCTTGCCCTCGAGGGATTCGATGAGGCCGGTCTCCTCGCCGCAGATGTAGGCGCCCGCGCCGCGGTGCACATGCATCTCCAAATCGTAGCCGCTGCCGGAAATATTTTTCCCTAGGAAACCCTTGGCGCGCGCCTCCTTCAGCGCCTGGTTGAGGATTTTTGCGCCCTCCACCATTTCGCCCCGGATATAGATATAGGCCAAATGGACGTCATTGGCGAAGCAGGAGAGGATCATGCCCTCGACCAGCTGGTGAGGATCCTTGTGCATGATCTGCCGGTCTTTGAAGGTGCCGGGCTCGGATTCATCGGCATTGCAGATAAGGTAAATCGGCTTGCCGCTCTTGCGGTCCACGAAGCTCCATTTCAGGCCGCAGGAGAAACCGGCGCCGCCGCGGCCGCGCAGCCCGGAGACTTTGACCTCCTCGCGGATCTGTTCCGGCGCGGAAAGCGTTTTGCCATCCGCCAGATTTTTGGGCGTCAGGGCGAGCGCCTTCCGGAGCGTGGCGTAGCCGCCGTGGCGCAGATAGCATTCGATGTCGGGCGTGTAGCCCGGGGCATCGGCATGCTTCAGTATTAATTTGTATTCTTGCGCCATATCAGCAACTTGACTCTTAATAAATAATCTCTAGCCTGCTCGTCCCGTCTTGCCCGATGGTGTAACGGTAGCACAGCAGACTCTGAATCTGTTTGTCATGGTTCAAATCCATGTCGGGCAACCATTTCATTTGCATTTCCCCACGATCTCGTCGGCCTTGGCGTGCGTGACGCCCTCGTAAAATTCGTCGTTGACCATCATCACCGGGGCCGTGCCACAGCTCGCCAGGCACTCGACAAATTCCACCGTGAACTTGCCGTCCGGCGTCGTCTGAGCCCCGTGCTTGTGGGCATCCAATCCAAACTTTTCGCAAAAATGCTCCCGCAATTCGTGGGCGCCGCCCAAGGCGCAGCTCAACGTGCGGCAGACCTTGATCTGATGCCGGCCCATGGGCTCCTGCCGCAGCATGGGATAAAAGGTCAGGATCTCGAGCACGTTGATCGGCTGGAGCTCAAGCTTCTTGGCCGTCCATTGGACGGCTTCGGGCGAGACCCATCCGAACTGGGCCTGGATTGCGTGCAGCACCATGAGCGACGCGGCGCGCTTCACGGGATAGTGCGTGATCAGTTCATCGACCTCGGCTTCCAAGCTGGGTGTCACAGTAAAGTTCATCGGTCACATTCTCCCATCACAAAGTCCAGAGACCCCAGGATCGCCACCGAATCGCTCATCATGCAGCCGGGGAAGATTTTTGGAATGATGCTCAGGTTCACGAAGGAGGGGGAGCGAATCTTCATGCGATAGGGCGTGCCGCCGCCCTTGCTATGAATGTAAAAGCCGAGTTCGCCCTTGGGGTTTTCGTGGCCAAAATAGATCTCGCCGGGCGGGCAGTTCACGCCCTCCGTGACCAGCATGAACTGGTGGATTAGCTCTTCCATGCTCGACAGGACCTTCTGCTTGGATGGCAGCACGACTTTTCCATCGGCGACGTTGATCGGCTCCTTGGAGCGGTTGTCCGCGCCGCCGGGAATCCGGTCGAGGCACTGGTGGAGGATGCGGACGCTCTGGCGCATCTCCTCGATGCGGACCAGATACCGGTCGTAACAATCGCCGGTGGATCCCACCGGAATATCGAATTCCAGATCCCGGTAGCAGAGATAGGGCTTGGCCTTGCGCAGGTCGTATTCCACACCGCTGCCCCGCAGATTGGGGCCGCTCAGCCCGTAGCTGATGGCATCTGCTTTGGAAACCACCGCCAGACCCCGGATGCGGTCCACCCAGATCCGGTTCCGGGTCAGGAGCGTTTCGGACTCATCGATGTTGCGGACCACTTCCTCGAGGAACTTGCGGCATTGGTCCGCCCAACCGGGAGGCAGATCGCGCGACAAACCGCCGATGCGGGTGTAGGTCGTGGTGAAGCGGGCTCCGGTGAGGGATTCGCAAAGATTGTAGATTTTCTCCCGCTCAGTAAAGGTGAGAAGGAAGACGGTGACTGCGCCCATGTCCATGGCAAAGGCGCCCAGGCCCAACAAATGGGAGGAAATACGGGCCAGCTCCGCGCACATGACGCGGATGTATTGGCAGCGCGGCGGCAGCTGGTCGTGGATTCCGAGCAACTTTTCCACCGCCAGCGCATAGGCCACGTTGTTCGCTAGGGGCGCGAGATAATCCAGCCGATCCGTATAAGGGATGAACTGGGTGTAGGTCATGTTCTCGGCGATTTTCTCGTCGCCGCGATGTAGGAATCCTACATCCGGCTCCGCCTTGGTGATCATTTCCCCGTCCAATTCGAGCACGATGCGCAGGACGCCATGGGTGGCCGGGTGCGAGGGCCCCATGTTCAGGACCATTTTCTCCCCCTGCATGTCCTGCAAATCTTCGAGTGCCGCCGCAGTGCGCGTGGCGGGGTCGGGAATTTGAATGTCTTGAACGGTGGCCATGAAATTTATTCTTCGGGCGTGCGCACACGCGGTTCGCGGCTGACGGCGTCGCCGCTGCTCGGCAGGGTCACAAACGGTCCCCCCTCCATCGGCGTGATTTCGGTGAAGGCGACTTCCGGCACATTGGTGGGCTTGCCAGCTAGCGGAAAGTCCTTTCTCAGAGGATGATAGGGGTAACCCTCCCACATCAGAATGCGGCGTAAATCCGGGTGACCTTTAAAACGGAGGCCCATCATGTCGTAAATTTCGCGCTCATGCCAGTTGGCGGTCGCCCACACGCTGAGCACACTGGGAAGCTCGGATTTCTCCTCGCTGACATCGGTTTTGAGGCGCAGCTCGGCGTTGGTGCTGAGGTTGCGCAGCTCATAAACCAGCGTCCAGCGCGGGTCTTCGCCGTAATGGTCCAGGCTGGAAAGGTCCACCAGATAATCAAACCCCAGGTCATTTTTGGCGAAGGCGCAGACCTCCGCCATCCGCTCGGCATCAGCGATATGCAGCGTGATTTCGCCGCGGAATTCGGCCGGTCCGGAGATCAGATCGCCGAACTTCGCTTTGAGTGACTGGGCTGAATCGAGGTTTGACACGGGGCGTTCAGGGAGTGGCGGCGCCGGTGAGCTTGGCGACCAGATTCAGTTTGCTCAAGATGGGTTCCCGGCCGATTTGCTCCTGGATTTTCATCAGCGCGTCTAGAACGGCTTCCGGACGCGGCGGGCAGCCGGCGACATAAACGTCCACTGGGATAATCTTGTCCACGCCCTGGAGGACAGCATAGCTGCGGTACATCCCACCAGTGGAGGCGCAGGCGCCCATGGCGATGACCCATTTGGGGGAGGGCATCTGATCGTAGATGCGCTTGACGAAGCCGGCCATTTTATAAGTGACCGTGCCGGCCACGATCATACAATCGGACTGGCGGGGGGAAAAGCGCATGACTTCCGAGCCGAACCGGGAGATATCGAAACGGCTGGCGCCGACCGCCATCAGCTCGATGCCGCAGCAGGCGAGCCCCATGGGCATGGGCCAGACGGAGTTTTTCTGGAACCAAGCCAGCGCGGCGTCCACGCGGGTGATGATCACATCCCCCTCGATCTTTGAATTATAGCCGATTTCGCTTTGCGTTTGCATGGGCACAGGGCTTCCAAAAAGGAGCGGTGAAAGCCTAGCCCCGGTAAAAAAACGGGGCAAGATTATTTGTGATTTTTTTCACAAGCGAGTCCCAAGCCAAACGGTTCCGCTCCTCCCGGGCCACTGACATTTGAAATGGGTCTTGCGAGGAGGGGGGCCCCATCAGCGAGGGTGTTCCAGACCCTCGTTAAACAGGCCGAAAATCCTAGCCGACCATTCCCAGGCACCTAGCGATACGGCGCATCAGGGCTATCGGTGTTTCTGCCGTCTTCGAGAGAGATGGGGCCCCGCGAAGCCGGAGCGGAGAGAAGGCCGGGGAGTGGACTTGAGCTTATTGCTTGGCCCACTCGGCGCGGGCGGGGACAGCGACGCGCGCGATTCTTACTAGGATTGGAAAAGCCCAGTTTCGGAATTTTGGCTAAAATGACAACGAATCTGCATCAGGCACACGGGGGAAGGGCCGTGCGCGGCGGCTACGGAGAGCGAACCTGATAGAACCGGGAGACTAGGTTCGTGGCCTGAGAGTCGGTGAATTGATAATTGCCCGAGCCCGGAGGGGTTTCCACGGGCGAGCCCAACACCGTCCAGCTGGACAGGGGCAGGGCCAGGTTAGTGGTGCCCAGAACGGTGAAACCGAGGCCGCTTAGGTTTGTAAAGCTGAGCTGGAAGGCGCCCCCTGAAATGGAACTGGTGCCAACCAGCTGAAACGGAACCGGCGTGGCGACAACCGGCGCAAGCGCCTCAAGGGTGAAGGCGGAGAGGATGGGATCGTGATACCCCGCGCCCACGCCGCCGCCCAATTCAATCAGCGCCGTGCTATTCGTGGCGGTGAAGACATGGGGGATGACGATGGGGGTCATGTAGGGGCCATAATCTGTGAGGCGAAAGTTGGACGTGATGGTGGCGCCATTGAAATCCACATCGAACACGCGGTTGTATCCCTGTTCAATGAACATCAATTGCAGCTGGTAGCTGGTCCCGATTTGAAGTCCGGTTAAGTAGACCTGCAAATAATCAGGACCCTGTGCCCAGTGGATGGAATCCATGGCTTGATTGAGGTGAATATCATCGGGGGTCGTTCCGAAGTTATTGGTCACCCAATTGTTGATCGTGCCGAGCACATTGCTGCGCGTGGTGACGGTCACGCCGGAAACGGTTTCCGCGGTAAAATTAGCGTCGCCAATGAAGCCCGGGGCGCCGTTGGTGCCGACGTTGACGGCATAAATAAAGTTGCCTTGGAGATCCAAGCCGAGGCCGGGCTCCGGCCCGCTGAAGGTGTGGGGAACGCCATCACCAAAGATTTTATCCGCGCCCACGGCAATGCCTCCGCTGTTAGTGGCCACCACCCGAAAATGATACATCGAGCCCGGCGACAATCCGGCAATGAGATTGGAAACAGCGAGCGTGGTGCTGGCGGGGATGAGTGTGTTAGTGGCGCTGTAGCTGCCATAGTTCGTGGTGACGCCATATTGAAACCAGACCTTGGTGGTCAGATTGTCGGGATTGACTTGGGCGTTGAGAGTCGCATTCGTGGCGGTGACACCCGTGGCGGTCAGCGTGGTAACGGCGGGGCGCAGCACTTCAAGCGTCAAGGCAGAGAGGATAGGATTGGTGTCAGATCCACCGTAACCGCCGCCCAATTCAATCAGTATATTGGTGTTTCCGGCGGTGAAGAGATAAGGGATGACGACGGGGGTTATGGCTGGGGGGCCATAGTCCTGCAGCCGAAAGTTTGGTATCAGCGTGATGCCGTCGGCCTTCACATCAAACACGCGATTGTAATTGCCCTCTTCAATGAAAATTAATTGCAGTTGATAACTATTCCCAATCTGGAGTCCGGAGAGTTGAACCTGCAAACGATCTGGGGCCTGCGCCCAGTGGATGGATTGCATGGCTTGAAAGAGACGCTGATTGTCGATGGACGGGGGACTTAAGGTCGAATAAACATTCCAATTGTTGATTGTGCCAAGCGGGTTGCTGAGCGTGGTGATAGAAACGCCGGGGACGGTTTCGGCCGTGAAATTGGCGTCAACGACGAGTCCCGGCGCCAAATTGGTATTTCCTATATTGAGGGCATAAAGGAAGCTGCCCTGCAAATCGAGCCCGAGCCCGGGATCCGCCCCGCTGAAGGTATGGGGTGCGCCATTGCCCAAGATCCGGTCAGCACCCAAGGTGATGCCGTCGCTGTTGGTGGCTACCAGCCGGAAATGATACGTCGTGCCGGGCAGCACAACAGCGATCAAATTGGAGACGGCGTTGGCGATGAGGGAAGGGGCAAGCGTATTGGTTGCAGTGCGATTGCCGTAGTTCGTGGTGGTGCCGTATTCGAACCAGGCCCGAGTTTCCAGACTACCCGGGATCACCTCACCATTGAGGGTGGCATTGGTAACGGCGACGCCCGTGGCAACCAGGGTGGTCACCTGCGGAGCAGCGAACGCTGACGAAGCAACGAAAACACAGAGGACCAGGCCTAGGGCCGCCAAAAAAGGACGAAACCGAAGTTGGTTTAAGACCACGCCCGATGGACCGGGTGAAAAATCAATATTTTTTTCTGACTGTTGCAAAAGAGCCTGTGATTTGACCAACACACACACACCCGCAGAGTTTGAAGTCTTCATGCGTTTTCTATGGGCTGACGGTACAAGTGATTCATTTTTTGATTCCAGTAAACACCAAGCGGATGCTGGGGCCACAAAGCTGCGGGCTCACGGTTTTAAACCACTAAATCAGTATTGCGTGCACCCTAAAACAGATGAGCGTGGCGTGCAAGTTTTAAGTGACATATTAAAGCGCCCTAAAAAAATTCGCTGACCGGCTTCATCAATGCTGCCATGGCGGGCCAACACGGCACGGGCGATGCACTGTGAGCCGCTTTTGTACCTGCGCAGCATTTTCCAAGGATTGGGGAATATAAGCGCTTGAACCCGGGTGGTATTTTGGCAATCTGAGTCCGTGCCTTCCCTCCACCCACTCGCGGCACAAATGAATTAAATTTATGAGCTTTTCATCGGTTAATGAACAGATCGGACGCCAGCGCTGGACCATTTGCGCGCTGATCTTCGCCGCCACCACCATCAACTACCTGGATCGCAATGTCCTCGGCCTGCTCAAGCCGGTGCTCTCGGCGGCAGGCGTGTTCGGTCCGGACAAGGCGGATCAGGAATTGAACTATTCCAGCGTGGTGATCTGCTTCCAGATCGCCTACGCGGTGGGCTTGCTCTTTGTCGGCAAGCTGATTGACAAGGTCGGCACGAAATCGGGCTACGCGTGGTCGCTCATCGGCTGGAGCTTCGCCGCCATCGGCCATGCGTTCGGGCACCACACGTGGAGCTTTGGCTTCTGGCGGGCCGCGTTGGGCGTCACCGAAGCAGGCAACTTTCCCGCCGCCAACAAGGCCATCGCCGAATGGTTCCCCAAAAAAGAGCGCGCCTTCGCCACGGGACTCTACAACTCCGGCGCCAACGTCGGCGCCATCGTCGCGCCGCTGACCGTGCCTTACATCGCCAAAGCCTGGGGATGGGAATGGGCCTTCATTCTCACCGGCGCGGTTGGTTTCACCTGGCTCGCGTTTTGGTATGCCCTGTATGCCTCCCCGACGGCGAAGCTCCAGAGCGGAAAACTATCGAAGGCGGAATACGATTTCATCCACAGCGATGTGGACGAACAGGAGGCCGAGCGCGCTGACGTCGCCAAAGTAAAAGTCTCGTGGTTTAAACTTCTGACCTTCCGCCAGACCTGGGCGTTCGTCGTCGGCAAATTCCTGACCGATCCCATCTGGTGGTTTTTCCTCTTCTGGCTCCCCTCGTTTCTGGCCGGCGAAAACGCCCGCAAGGTGAAAGAATTCCTAGCCGCCCATCCGGGTTACACCGGCACGGAAGCCGATATTCCCGGCGTGATCAGCTGGCCATTCGCCGTGGCCATTGTTTACTGCGTCTCGACGGCAGGCTCGATTTTTGGCGGCTGGCTGCCAAAGAAGTTCATCAATGGAGGCATGGACGCAAACCGGGCCCGTAAAACCGCCATGTTCCTCTTCGCCTTGTTCCCGCTGACGGTGCTGCTCGCCTCGCGCCTCGGGGCCATCAACACGTGGTATGCGGTGGGTACCATCGCCATCGCCTGCGCCGCGCATCAGGCCTGGTCGTGCAACATCTTCACCACCGTTTCCGACATGTTCCCCAAAAAGACCGTCGCCTCGGTCACCGGCATCGGCGGCATGGCCGGTGCTGTGGGCGGCATTCTCATCGCCCGCGCGGCCGGGCTGCTGCTCAAGCACTACACCGCGCTGGGCAAAGTCGAGGTCGGCTACGGGATCATGTTCGTCATCTGCGGCGTGGCCTACATTACCGCCTGGACGCTCATGCACCTGCTGGTGCCGAAGTTTAAGAAGATTATTCTTTAAGCGGTTACAATTTGCGTCCAAAGAAAGCGTCCGTTGAAGAAATTCTTCAACGGACGCTTTTTATTTTGAACCCGAACTCTGAAGTATAAAAGTCAAAATTAACCTTGGAACATCGGCGGGTAGGGCGGGCTGTCCTCTGCCCGCCGCCGTTGCCAATCCACGCGTGCGGATTGACCGCGACGGCGCGCACGGAGTGACGCGCCCTACCTGTCCCAAAGTTGCTAAGAACTGCTACAGGATTTTGCGCCAGAGGCTCGCCAATCACGCTCCCCCGCGCACGCTTTCGCGGGGCGAGGGAGAAGGCCTGGGATCGGGGTTAGCGCGGCAGAGCCTGGCCTGCCTCGTTCGGCAGGTCAAAAGGGATTATTTCAAACTCGATTCTGAAGTTGAAATGGGGATACAACGGCAAGGCGTCGCTGCCTTCGCTCCCTCTCTTCCATGAAAAGGAGGAGAGGGCGGGGAGAGGAGGCGCGGCTTTATCCGTTCGAAGAGCCGCAAGTGCCGGGCCCACTTCGGAAGTCGGGTTAAACCTTCGTCAGATTGTCTGGCTCAAATAGCCGCCGTCCACGCGGATGTCCGTGCCGGTGACAAACGAGCTTGCCCCGTGGGATGCGAGGAAGACGCACGCGCCCACCAGCTCCTTGGATTCGCCGAAACGGTTCATCGGCGTGTGGCCCCAGATCGCTTTCGTCCGGGCCGTGGGCGACCCGTCGTCATTAAAGAGCAGCTTGCGATTTTGCTCCGCCGGGAAAAAGCCGGGTGTGATCGTATTCACGCGCACGCCTTTGGTCGCCCACTCGCGCGCGAGGAATTGCGAAAGGTTTAAGACCGCCGCCTTTGCGGCGGAGTAGCTCATCACGCGCGACAGCGGCAGGTGCGCCGACACGCTGGCGATGTTGATGATGCTGCCCTTGCCGCGGGAGCACATGGCCGGACCGAATTCTTGGCAGGGCAAAAAAGCGCCGCCGATGTAATTCAAATCAAGGTTGGCGTTGAGCGCTTCCAGCGAGATGGACTCGAACGGATTTTCCGCGGTGACCGTCACCTTGGGATCATTCCCGCCGGCGGCGTTCACCAAAATCGTCGGCGCGCCGAGCGAAGCTTCGATTTTCTTGTGTGCTTCAGCCAGGCTGGCGCGCGAGCTCGCATCGCAGGCAAAGAAGGCCGCCTGGCCGCCTTGATCGGTGATGGCTTTGACGCGGGCCTGGCCGCGCTCCTCATTGCGGCCCAGCACGGCGACTTTTGAGCCGGCCGCCGCAAGGCCCTCGGCCAAGGCGCCGCCCAGAACCCCCGTGGCACCGATGACCACGGCAACGTCGCCTTTAAGTGAGAAAATTTCTTTGGATGTATTCATGTTGTTGTTTTTTCGGAGGGGTGAGCGCTGCGAGTCCCTAATCTGGTTTGGCCTCGTGGAATTCGCCCCGCCGATTTATGATTTTAACGCTGCACGCGGGCGCCGCCGCCGCCGATGGTCTTTTCCACTTCCTTGCGGGTGGCCATGGAAGTGTCGCCGGGAGTGGTCGAGGCGAGCGCACCGTGAGCGGCGCCATATTCCACCGCCTTTTGCGCGTCATTGAATTCCATGAACCCGAATTGCACGCCCGACGCGAAGCTGTCGCCGCCGCCGACGCGGTCGAGGATTTCGAGGCCGGGATATTGGCGGCTTTCATGAAATTTGCCCGCATGCCAGAGAATCGCGCTCCAATCATTCTTTGTGGCGGTGATGACATGGCGCAGCGTGGTGGCGGCGACTTTGAAATTGGGAAATTCCTTCACGGCGGTTTCGATCATCGCCTTGAAGGCATCGGTCTCGATATGCCCCAGAGTTTCCTGACCCTTGACGGCGAAGCCGAGCGAAGCGGTGAAGTCCTCCTCGTTGCCAATCATCACGTCCACGTATTTAGCGATCTCGCGGTTGACCTCCTGGGCTTTCTTGAGGCCGCCGATGGTTTTCCAGAGCGAGGGGCGATAGTTCAGGTCGTAGCTGACGATGGTGCCGTGTTTTTTGGCGGCCTTGACGGCTTCGACCGTCAGTTCGGCGGTGGTGGCGGAGAGCGCCGCGTAGATGCCGCCGGTATGAAACCAGCGCACGCCGACCTTGCCGAAGATGTGGTCCCAGTCGATATCCCCGGGCTTGAGCTGCGAGGCGGCGGTGTTGCCGCGGTCGGGATTGCCCACCGCGCCGCGGATGCCGAAGCCGCGCTCGGTGAAATTAAGGCCGTTGCGGACCGTCCGGCCGATGCCGTCGTCCTCGCGCCACTGGATGAAGTCCGTGTCCACCCCGCCCTGCATGATAAAATCCTCAACCAGATGGCCGACCTCATTGTCCACGAACGCGGTGACGACGGCGGTTTTGTAGCCGAAGCATTTGCGAAGGCCGCGCGAGGTGTTGTATTCGCCGCCGCCTTCCCAGACCTGGAAATTGCGGGCGGTGCGGATGCGGCCCTCGCCGGGGTCCAGGCGGAGCATGACTTCGCCAAGAGAGATCTGGTCGTATTGACAGGTGGATTTGTCGCGTAATGGGATGCTCATAAATTATTTGGTAGTTGAAAAAAGTTTAGACTTGAACCGATTTGAATTCAGCCAGATTCCACGCAGCGGCACCGACTTCGTGGGCGAGATGGTTCAGTTCCTCGATCTCCGCTTTCGTGAAGAGCAATCCATTGTGCTGTTTCGACAACGCACCCCAGCGCGCTTCCGGCTGGCCGGGCAGCAGGCACTTCTCGTTGCCGTGGCCGAGCACGTCTTCGATGATCGCCTTCACGTTCTGGACCTGCGACCGGCCTTGGACGTAGTCGTTGCCCTTCATCGCATCGGGATGAATGACTTGAAAATAAAACGTGGAGCCGCGCTTCTCGCCTTCGCCGCCCAGCTTCGTCCCGCGAATTTGCGGCAGCGATCCCCCGATGTAGCCCGCATAGAGTTCATCAATTAAACCCAGGCCGTACCCCTTGTGGCCACCGAAAGGGAGCAGCGCCACGGCCTTGTTCGGATCCGTCGTCGGCTGGCCATCGGCATCCACCGCGCAACCGGGCGCAAGTTGTTTGCCTTCGCGCTTCATCACCTGCACCCGGCCCATGGCGATGGTCGAAGTCGCCCAGTCAATCACGATGGGAAAACCGATTGCGTCCTGCGTCGGGAACGCCCACGAATGGGGGTTTGTGCCCATCGTCGGCGTCTTGCCACCAAACGGCACGACTTCGGATGTAGCCGATGTGCAGTTAGTGTAAGCGAGGTAGCCCTTGAGCGCGGCGTCCATCACGTAGCCCCCGCCCCAGAGATAATGCGTCGCGTTGTCCACGCTCACCATCCCCACGCCGTATTTATCGGCGAGCTTCATGCAGGTGTCCATCGCCTCGTAGGCGACAGCCTGACCGAGCTTGTTGTGGCCATTCCAGATTTCGGCGGCGGCGAAGCGCGACGGCAGCTTTTCAATCTTCGCGCCGGGCGTCCAGCGGCCCACTTTGCTGCCGAACAGCTCGTCGAGGTGCAGCGCCTTAATGGCGTTGTGCGTGCGGATGCCGTAATAGGCGGCGCTGGCGCAGAACCGCGCGCCGGCGGCAGCTTCCGCGGCGTCATATCCTCGCTTCAGATAGGCTTGAGTAACGAGCGCATCGTGTTTTTCCTGGGGAATGACAAAATAGGTTTCGGGCATAATTGTTTTATTTGGATGACAGCAGTTTAGGGCAAAAAATCCAATTGTCTTGTCGGACAAAAAGCGGACAAAACAACTGGATCCAGATCAATTCCTATGGGTCAAACCGCTTTCTTCACTGGCACCTCGGGGTTGATCTGGGCGATGGGTTTTTCACCGTTCATGGCGAGGATGAGGTTTTTCACGGCGCAGGTGGCCTGTCGCACCACACTCTCATACGTGCGCGAGCCGACGTGCGGCGTGCAGACGACGTTCGGCAGCTTAAGCATCGGATGATCGGGCGCGGGCGGTTCAGAATCGAGCACGTCCGTGCCGTAGCCGCCCACCTGGCCCGACTTCAACGCCTCCACCATGTCGGAGGTGTGAACAATCTCGCCGCGCGCGCAGTTTAAAATAAGCACCCCCTTCTTCATCTTCGGGAATGACTTTGCGGAAATCATGTCCCGGGTTTCCGGCGTGAGATTGGTATGGAGTGAGATGTAATCGCTGGCCGCGTAAATTTCATCGAGGTTCGCCGCGCGCTGTACGCCGTATTGCGCCGCGAATTTTTCATCCCAGTAAACGTCGAAGCCGATGACATGCATGCCGAACGCCTTCGCGCGGATGGCGACTTCCTTGCCAATGCGTCCGAGGCCGATGATGCCGATGGTCTTTTCCAAGAGCTCGTGACCGGTTTTGCGCTTCCAGCCGTTAGCGCGGGTCGAGTCGGTATGGAACAGAAGATTCTTTTCGAGCGAGAGCAACAGCAGAAAGGTGTGTTCCGCCACGGTGGTGTGGTTCACCCCGGGCGTAAAAAGCAGCGGGATGCCGAATTCGGTGCAGGACTTCACATCAATCTTGTCCACGCCGATGCCATATTTGCTGAGGACCTTCAGCTTCGGGCGCGCCTTTTCGAGAACCCGGCGCGTGATGGCGTCGTCGCCGCAGATGTAGCCATCCACTTCGCCGACCCGCGCGAGCGTGTCCGCCTCGTTCAGCGGGCCGCGGGCGGTGATGATTTCCCAGCCGGTCTGTTTGAGCAGTTCATGATGGGTGCCGGGCGTGTCCTGGAAAGAGGTGGTGGTAAGCAGAATTTTCATTACGCCAGTCTAGGAAACCACCGCTGAAAAGTCAAAAGCGGCGGCCCCTAAAAAAAGACCCGCCGCTGTGAAAAAATTGCACCGCGTCAGCTGACGCCCAATTCGGAGTGGGCCAGGGAATGCAAACGGGCTTGGGCCCGTTCCGTCAGACTTGTGAACACCATCGAAACGCGATATCCGGCGTGCCGGTTGCCGGAGCAGGCGATGACGACCCCGCTGCACTGGAGCCGGCTGCCGTCGAGCGGCGATTGCAGGGCCACGGTCATTTCCGTCCACTCATTGAAAGGAGTCGGGCTGCGGAACTCGATGCCGTTTTTGTGGATGGCCACGGCGTCCAGGGAGAGTTCCAGGCTGGATTGCCGGCCCGCCAGAGTGACCTGCCGTTTGGCGGGAACAAGGCTTTCAATTTTTCTCGCGCTCATAGTGTGAAAGAGAATAGCACGGTCTGGCCCATCGTCAAATGAGGTGGACCCTGAAAACGCAGCGTCATTACCATTCAATGACCGCCGCGCCCCAAGTCAGGCCGGCCCCGAACACCACGAGCAGAACCAAGTCCCCCCGCTGGATTTTCCCTGAAGCCACCACCTCGTCCAAGGCGATCGCCACGGACGCCGCCGAGGTGTTGCCGTATTTCTGGAGATTCATGAACACCTGATCCGGCGCCGCTTTAAGACGTTCCCCCACCGCATCCACGATGCGCTGGTTCGCCTGGTGCGGGATGATGCATTTGATCTGGGTGATGTCGATGGCGCAGCGGCGCAGCGCCTCGTGGGCGGCGGAAACCATTGCCTGTACGGCGTTTTTGAAGGTTTCCTTGCCGTCCATGCGCAGATAATGCAGGCCGCTCGCAACGGATTCCAGCGTGGCAGGACAGGCGCTGCCGCCGCCGGGCATGGACAGCAGGTCCGCCTTATTGCCGTCGGCGCCCATGACGGCAGTGAGCAAGCCGTGGGAATTTTCACGGTGCTGGAGGATTGCCGCGCCGGCCCCGTCGCCAAAGAGGACGCAGGTGTTACGGTCTTTCCAGTTGACGATGGACGAGAGTTTTTCCGCGCCGATGACCAGGACGGTCTCATAGGTGCGGGAGAGGATGAACTGCTGGCCGATTTCCATCGCGTAAATAAAGCCCGAACAGGCGGCTTCGACGTCGAAGGCGGCGGCCCGCTGCGCGCCAATCTTGCGCTGCACGAGGCATGCGGTGGAGGGGAACTGCATGTCCGGCGTCAGCGTGGCAACGATGATTAGGTCGATTTGGGCGGCGGTGACCCCGGCCATGGCCATGGCGCGTTCGGCGGCCTTCGTCGCGAGGTCGGAGGTGAATTCGTTAGCGGCGGCGATGCGGCGTTCCCGGATGCCAGTGCGCGTGGTGATCCATTCGTCGGTAGTCTCGACCATTTTTTCGAGCTCGGCGTTGGTCAGGATTTTTTCCGGCACATAGGAGCCCACGCCGGTGATGGAACAGGGGCGGCCTTGAAAATTGTGCTCGGCGCGCGGGTTTGTGAATGCAGGTTTCATGCGGGGGTGGGAAGGGCGATGTCGGCGGCCGCCAGCGCGGCATTGGCGTTGGCGATTTCGCGGGCGATGATCTCATTGACCTGGTACTGCACGGCGTCGGCGGTCACGCGCAGGGCGCTGGTGACGGCGCGTTCGCGCGCCGAACCATGGGCCTTGAACACCATGCCGTTGAAACCCAGAAGAGGAGCTCCGCCGTAAACCTCCGGATCCATGCGGCGGCGGATGGAGTGGAAGGCGTTCCTGGCTAGATACGCGCCGATTTTCCGCTTGGTGTTGCTCATCAGCTCGCGTTTGAGCATCGAAAACATGCCGACGGCGAGGCTTTCGCAGGTTTTTAGCACGATGTTGCCCACAAAGCCGTCGCACACCACCACGTCCACGTGATCTTTGAACAAGTCGTGTCCCTCGACATTCCCGATGAAATTCAGGTCCAGTTTTTTGCAGAGCCGGAATGCTTCCAGCGTGAGTTCATTGCCCTTGGAATCCTCGGTGCCGATGCTGAGGATGCCAACGCGCGGGCTTTTCCGCTGGAGCACCTCGCGGGAATAGACGTGGCCCATCACAGCAAACTGGGCGAGGTGGAAGGGTTTGCACTCGATATTGGCGCCGGCATCGAGCAGCACGAATTCGTTGCTCTGGCGCGGAATTACGGTCGCAATGCAACCCCGATCCACCCCGGCGATGCGCCCCACCTTGAAGGTGGCTGCCGCGAAAAGACCGCCGGTGTTGCCGAGGGAAACCAGGGCGTCCGCCTTACCTTCCCGCACCAGTTCCGCGGCGCGGACAATGGAAGAGTCCTTTTTTTTGCGAAGCGCCACGACCGGCTTTTCGTCCATTTCCACCACCTCGGAGGCGTGGACGACGCGAACGCGGTGGTCGCGAAAACCGCCCTTGGGCAGGGCGGCATGGATATCGGCCTGATTGCCGACCAGGTAGAGGGTGGTGATTTTGCTGTTGCCTTCCAGGGCGCGGGCGGCGCCTTCAATGACAACGCCGCAACCGTGGTCGCCGCCCATGACATCCACTGCGATTCGCATCGATGAAGGAGAGAACGCGGAAGCTTTCCGCGGCATGACCGCTGAAGAATCAGCCGGCGGTGACGGTCAGAACTTGGCGTCCCTTGTAATAACCGCACGCCGGGCAAACGCGGTGGGGCACATGCGGTTCGGCGCATTGCGGGCATTTGCTGATCTGCGGCAGTTTCAGCACGCTGTTGTAAGCCCGGCGCATTTTCTGCCGGCTCGTCGAAGGTTTACGTTTTGGGACGCCCATAAATTCAAAATTAGAGTTTCAGTTTGTTCAATTCCACCCAGGCGGCCGGCCGGGATTGGTCCGGGCCGACAGTTTTAAGGGCTTCGCCAACGCTGGCTTTCTTGAATCCGCCGCAATCCGGTCTGCACAGGGGATGCTGCGGAAACCCGAGGAGAATATCTTCCCGCATCAGCGGCGTCAAGTCCACGCAATCGTTCTTTATCGGCACGGCATCCTCCCCCTCCAGCGGCAGCGCCTGTGACCAGGGATCCAGTTCCAGCTCGAATACAAAGGGCTGCAGACAGCGGACGCACTCGCATTCCAGCCGGAGCTGGAGCCGTCCCTGCACCAGCAGGCAATCCTCCAGCCGTTCCATCTCCAAATCGTAATGGAGCGGGTGGGCCGCCCGGATCAAGGCGTCGCGTGTGTCCAGATCGAGCTCCGCCAGGGGCAGATCTCCCCGCAACGCCTGGTTGCGGTGTTCGAGCTGTCGAAGATTGACGATCAGAGCCATTTTAAGTGGAGAATTTTTTAGCCAGGGCGGCCTGCACGGGTCCCGGCACAAACCCGCGGACGTCGCCGCCCAGCCGCGCGATCTCCTTCACGATGCGCGAGCTTAAAAAAGTATAGGTGTCCTTGGGCATCATGAAGATGGTCTCGATGCTTTCGTTCAGTTTCCGGTTCATCAGCGCGAGCTGGAACTCAAATTCAAAGTCGGACACGGCCCTCAGCCCCCGCACAATGACCTGAGCCTTGCGGCTCACGACGTATTGCACCAGCAGGCTGTCGAACGAGTCCGCTTCCACGTTCGGCAGGTGCGCAACGGATTTTTTCACGAGCGCCACCCTCTCGCGGAGGGGGAACAGGGGATTTTTACCCTCGTTCTTGGCCACCGCCACGATGACGCGATCGAATAATTTGGCCGCGCGCTGCACCACGTCCAGATGGCCGTTGGTCAGCGGATCAAAACTGCCGGGATAGATTGCCGTTCGCATGGTTTCAATGTCAGATGAGCCGTCTGCCGGAGACCTTAAAACTTATGCCGCCAAATTCAAAACTATTTGTTTGACCAGGGCACCTCGTAAATCCCTACCGGATCGCGGAAGCCCTTGACCAGGACCGGGGGCAGGGCCACGCACATCACCGCCAGATCCGAATCCTGCTGCTGCAGATGACGATGGGTTGCGTCACTGATGAGGATGCGGCCGCTGCCCGAAACCCCCTCCAGCCGGCTGGCCAGGTTCACCTCGCGCCCGAAAATGGTGTAGTTGAGGATATGGGTGTCCGAGCCCATCAACCCGACAGTCACCAGCCCGGAGTGGATGCCGGTGCCCAGCTGAAGCGCCGCCAGCGGCACGGGGGGCGGGAGGTCGGCGGCTGGCTGCGCGCGGCTTTCGAGTTCGCGCGCCGCGTTTTCCTCCCGGCGCTTCTGATTGAGACGGTGGATGGCGCCCTGCGCCTCAATGGCAGCGCGCACGCAGGCCGGCCCGTGCCTCTCATTCGCAATGGGCGCATTCCAGAACGCCATCACACAGTCCCCGATGTACTTGTCGAGCGTGCCGCCATGGTTCTTGACCGCATCGGCCACGGCGGCCAGATACAGGTTGACGGTTTCTAGGATTTCGCGCGCCGAGTCGTCGAAACATTTTTTCGCCGCCTCCGGATCTAGCCGGTGGGTGCGGACAAACTCCTCTACCCGCTGCTGGGCTTCATCCGTGAACGAGGTGAAGCCGCGCACATCGGCAAACATTATTGTCACCTCCCGGCGCGCGCCGCCCAAGGACAGTTTTTCAGCCTGCAGCAGTTCGTTCACCACTTCAGGCGAGACAATTTTTGAGAACACGGACTTGACCCGGCGCTGCTCGCGCTCTTCGAACACCATGCGGTAAGTGACCAGGCTCACATGCTCCACCAACACCGCGCCGACCAGGGGGAGCACCAGCGGAAGCCAGTAATGGAATTGGACGAACGCAAAAAACACGGCGCAGACATAAGCGGCCATGAGCAGGAATGTTCCGCCGGTCGCCGCGACCGCCCGCAATCGCCAGGTAAGGGTCGCCGTGACCGCCCCCAGAAAAAGAATCAGCGCGAGCTCGACCGGCTGCGGCGCCCGGCGGATGAACTGGCCGGTGATAACGGAATTAGCTACATTCCAGTGCTTGCTCACGAGGAAGGTGTCCTTTTCCAACGGCGTCGCCCCCCGGTCGGTCAGGTCGTTGCCTTGCGCCGTCGAACCGATTACGACGAGCTTTCCGCGAAAATCATCGCGCAAAGAATTGGTCCGGCCCTGCAGACGGAGGCGCTCCTGGCGCAGCAGGGTTTCCACCGGCGCGCGCAGCAGTCGGTCATCCCCCGGGGTCAGCCGCCAGTCGATAAGACCATAGCCCTGCGCGTCCACCGGGATCACGCGCCGCACGCCATTCGTGCCGCTCAAAACAATCCGGCCGCGGGCCAGATCGATGTCCGCGCGGGCCAGATCAAGCTTCAGCTCTTGGGCGGCCAGCGCGATGCCCAGGCTCCAGACCCGCTCGTCCGTGAAGGCCTTGGCCACGTGCGCCATCCCGGCCGGCAGAGTGTCACCAATGAAATCCGCGAGTTTGAAACAGCCGTTCGCATCCACGGGAATGGCAACGAGGTTGGTGGTGCCGTTTTGCGGCAGCCGGATTTCCCCCGCTGCAAACTGTGCCCGGTCCAGATCCAGGCCGAACTCCGCCGCCGCCCGTGTCAGCAGAGGATGCCAGCGGTGGTAGATGTGAAAGGCCTCGAAGCGCCGGAGCGTTCCGTCGGTGTCCCGGTCCGTGGAAACGCCGCCGAGGGCGAACGCATTGGTTGCAAACAGGTCCGGCGGTCGAAGTTCCGGGGTGATGGCGATCAGGACATTGCCCGCCCGCTGCTCCTGCAACGCAAAAAAATCGTCGGACTCTATCAGGCGGCCGTCGCCCATTTGCACCGGGGGATGGTCGTTGCGCACTTCGCCGAACAGCACATCAAAGGCGATGGCGCGGGCGCCTTGGGCGGAGAGCTCTTCAATCAGGCGTCCGTAAACCTGCCGCGGCCAGTAGAGCCCGAACTGATAGCCCAGGGACCCGTTTTTGACCGCGACGATGCTGGAATCCTCCATGGCAACGAAGGCGAGATTGGTTGCCGCCGGTGCGGGAAAGCGAACGGAGGTCCGCACCCGCAAGTCGTAGGTGATCCGCTCCAGGCGCTCCAGGAAATCCAGGTGCAACAACTGGATACCGCAGACGAGGACAAGGACGCCAACGGCCAGAAGGACCGGAGCCCGCTTGAACGCTTTGGATTTCATTCGGGCTGAGAGCAAAAAACCGGAGCGACACACGTCAGCTCCGGCTTGAAGGGGGATATCTATGAGAGCGCCACCACGACGGCGTCACTGGGGATGAGCTATTTAACGGGGGAGACGTGAATAATGGTGTTATCATTTTCATTCCCACCATTATTCCCCTTGGGTCCAGTGTTGGGGAACAGGGTTTGTAAGGCATCGAGGACGCTCTTTAAATTCTTAAGATCGATTTTGTTCAACTGAACCGAAGTACCGACGGCCGCGTTGAAAACGTAGCCTTGAGGTATTGTGAAGGTTATCTGTTGCCCTCTCGAGTCCACAATGGCCAAAACCACCGTGTGTTCCTTAGCATCGTTGCTTTCAGCTAGAACCGAGACATTTCCCTCTGCAGAAATAAAGAAAGAGGTGCCCCGGACCGAGGCGATGCCGGTCGGTATCTTAACGTAGAACACGGAAGTTTCGGAAAGCTTTTTGACCTTGCTAAAGATGCTCCCCTTCTGCAGGTCCAGCTCCGTATCGCTGACGGTATCGGCGCCCATTTCCGCGGCGGTGAGCTTGTCAATTTTCAACACGGTATCGCCCGACATGCGCACCACATTTTGTTTTAGCATGGGGGTGTTATACGAAACCAGGCCGCGAACGGGGGCATCATCCGCCGGACCAACCGTGGAGCCAGCGCCAACGATGGGGAAGCCTTGAGCAGCCACCATTTCCGGAGCCAATACCAAATCCACCAAGGCATTCGGGCCGGTGCGGATGGTAGCCCCCGCCGTCAGGACTTTCCCGGCCACCAGCGGAATCCATTTGGGATCGGTTCCACTTTCCAAGGTATAACTGGCCGGGCCTTTGACCCCCACCACCGTCACGACCCCGGGCCGTGTGTTTTGGGCGGAAACGGAGACTGTGAAGGTTAAAATCAACCCGGCTATGCCGAAAAATAGAGCCTGCAAGCTTTTCATAATTTTCTGGGATTTCTTAAGTTGAGAGTCAATATAAAGTGGAGCTTTTAAATGTCAAATGGGAAATGACTCCGGACTCCGCCCTGCTGAGAATTGGTTCCTTTGGCTGCCCGGCGCCGGGTTGCGGCTTCATGGCTGGCTGGTGATTTTCTGCCAGTTGATCCCCTGAACGCCGGCATAAATGGCAAACGCCACCTCATTCTGAATCAGCACCGCCCGCACCACGCTCGAATCGTCCGCCCGACCCAGTTCCAACAGGCTCTCCGGGATGATGCCTATTTTCTTATGCGCGTAAATGAGAGCGAACAACGCCTGCGCCAGGGCCGCATACGGCAAATCCTGATAAGCCCCTTCCACCGCGTCCTCCACCGCGTCCGCCAGGAATTCCAACTGGTCCACGAGATGCGGAAATTTCGGCGCGTGAATCTGGGTGAACTCCAGCTTCCACTGCGGCAGATGGTGCAGGGTTTTTGCCGCCATCGCCGGCGTGATGCTCGCCGCGCCGTGGTTCACAAATTTTACAATCTCAGACATGGGGGCACTCTAGTGAATGCCCCGGCCGCGTAAAGGGAAATTGTCACACGAAGCCGGCTTTTTTCAGGACCAGCTCAAAATCATACTCCGGGCTGCGCGCCTTCCGTCCGCGCAGCGCATTGGCCGCCGCATCGCCCACAAACCTCTCCGCCGCCGCATCCCAGGTCAGCCGCCGTTTGAGCTTCATGCCAATCCAGGCGGCGGCGCAGGCTTCCAGGCTGCGCGCGGACTGCTGGATCGGCGCGATGGGCGGACGATGGGCGGCGATGCATTCCAGCCAGTTACCATAGTGCGACCGGCTAGGCATCCAGCGATGGGCATTGCCGCCGAGCGGTGATAGGAGGAGGGCGTCACTCGCCCGCAGCGGCCGCTGCGACGCCCGATCCAATGGGGTGTCGCCGCCTGCCTCGGACTCCCCGCTGCGCGTGCAAAAAATCCAGCCCTCATCGCCCTCAAACCGGATGCCATTTTCAAACTGAGGATCCATCACCAGCTTCACGCCTTTCGCATAGCCCAATTCCACGCGGTAGGTAGAATGCACCGTCATCCAGTCATCCTTTATAAAGGCGGCCTGGGCCTCCACCGTCTGCGGCCCGCCCAATTCCTGTCCGATCGCCCACTGCGCGATGTCCACATGATGCGCCCCCCAGTTCGTAATCAGGCCCAAGCCGAAATCCTCCGTGGTGATCCAGCCCGGCCGGCCCTCCGCGCTGTCCTCGGGGTGGACGCGCCCCTCCAAATAGGGCTGTTCCGGGGCCGGGCCCAGCCAGCGCTCGTAATCCAGATTCTCCGGCACGCGCATCGGCACCGGTCTTTTCCCGCTGGGCCGGTCGAGGCCCAAGCCGATCCGGATGGTTTGCACCTGACCGATGCGCCCGTTGCGGACGGCCTCGCTGGCCTTGCGGAAACTCCCCCAGGGCCTCTCGGAACGCTGCTGCGACCCAGTCTGCAAAATGACGTTGCGCGCCTCAACCGCCCGCCGCAGCCCGATAGCCTCTGCAATGCTATAGGTGACGGGTTTCTGGACGTACAGATGCTTGCCCGCGATGGCTGCCTGAATGGCAATCAGCGCATGGGCATGGTCGGGCACGGTGACAATGACGGCGTCGATCTCCGGCGATGCCAGCACCTCGCGATAGTCGCGATAGGTTTTGACGTGGACGCTCGATTCACCCTGCTCCGCATAAAAGTCCTCAACAAATTTCTTGCCTGCGGCCAGACGCCGGGAATCCAGATCACATACGGCCACCACGCGGGCGAGCGGTTCCGTCATCACATTGCCCAGGTCGCTTCGACCCATGCGGCCGCAGCCAATCTGTGCGATCTGGATTTTTTTGCCGGGCGCGTCCGCCCCCAAAAGTCGCGCCGGAAGAAAGGTTGGCAACGCCAGCAGGCCGAGCCCGCCGCGGGCAGCGGTTTTCAGGAAGTGGCGGCGGGACTGGGCCTTCATCGGAGTAAGTCAGGCATTTCGCCAGCGCACGGCTCAGAGCTTATAGAAAAATTCCCAGCCCTTGCGCGGCGGCACTCCGTTCAGCAGCGCGTTAGCCACTGCATGGTTGGTAATCTGACGGGTTGCCGGATCGAACTGGAGTCGGGCGTTCACCCGCTGGGCGATGACGCCCAGGGCCATGGCCTGGCACAGGGGCCCTGCCACCGCAAACGAGGAGCGGCATTTCTCCTCGCCCCGGCAAGCAAGCAGGAAGTTCTTAAAGTGATTCGACGGGCTCGCGGGCACGGGCGGCAATTGAGAGGCAATCTCTTTGGCATTGGGCCCGGGGAGGATGCTCAAGGTGGTCCCGTGCGAGCCTCCTTTGAAGGTCAGCCCTTCGCCGTAAAGCACCTTTCCGGGTGGGCGTTTCTTTGTATCCAAGGTGCCGCTGGACGGCGGCGGAATAGTGGGGTCTACCACGGCTTCCCCGATATTGTCCGGCAGCGGTGGCAGATTATTCTGGCCATCGTACCAAGTCAGCTCCACCGGCGGCAGCGCGCCGCGCGGGGGAAACCGGAAGGCAAGGGTCGAGGCCTGGGGGAAAATAAACGGGCTGGGGCCCTCCAGCTTTACCGCCTCCACCTCCGTCGGCAGCCCAAGATTCAGAAACTCGTGGGCGGTGTCGAAGATATGGGCACCCCAGTCGCCCAGCGCGCCATTGCCGAAATCAAACCAGGAACGCCAGTCGCCATTCACATAGCCATGGTTGTATTTGTGAAATTCCGCCGTCGCCAGCCAATCCTCCCAGTCGAGCGTTTCAGGGATGGGCTGCTCCGGAAGATAGCCTGACACCTTCATGCCGTGCCAGCGCCGGGGGCTGTTCATATAGGCGGTAATCCGGGTCACGTTCCGGATGATGCCGGCGTCGACCCAGGCTTTGAACTGGAAATAGTTCGCCTCGGAATGGCCTTGGTTGCCCATCTGCGCGGCCACCCCGTATTTTTTCTCGGCCGCCATCATCAGTTCAATCTGACGGAAGCTGTGGGCCATCGGTTTTTCGCAATAGACATGCTTGCCCAGCGACATCGCCAGCATGGCGATGGGAAAATGCGAAAAGTCGGGAACCCCCACGCTCACCGCCTCGATCTCCCCGCCCATCTTGTCGAACATCTGCCGAAAATCCCGAAAGCGCGGCACGTTGGGAAACAGCTTGAGCACGGCCAGCGTGTGCGGCGCGCCCATATCCGTGTCGCACAGCGCCACCACATTGGCCAGCCCGGTCGCATGCAGGGCTTTGACGACATCCGCCCCGCGATTACCAATACCGCAGCAGGCGAGATTGACTTTTCTTCCGGGCGCCACCCTGGGGAGGGGTGATCCGTCGGCGGCGAACAGCAGGCGCGGCGTGAAAAGGGAAACCGTACCGGCGGTCAGGATGCCCTTGAGAAACGAGCGGCGGCGCAATGGCCGGGTTGCCCCGATTTTTTGAGAGGGAGTCTTCATGGAGTTTGAACTGACTGTGAAGCGGGTTCCTGCTTTGAGAACTCGCGAATTTTTAGATTACGAAAGGACACTTCATTGCCATGATCTTGCAGCAGAATATGGCCGTCCGTCCATTCCCCAAATCCGGGGATCGTGTGATATTTGCTTGCCGCCACTCTCTGCCGGAAGTCCTCCGAGCTGCGCTCAAACTCGACCGTTTTCTGCCCATTCAGCCAGAATTCCACATGTTGCCCACGCGACACGATGCGCGCCTGATTCCATTCGCCCATTGGAAACACAGCCTTATTGGTCGGGGCGGGGATCAGATCATAGACCGAGCCGAGGGTGCGGTTGCCCTCCCGACCGAGCTTTGCATCCGGATGCCGCAGATCATCGAGCACTTGAAATTCCAAGCCGATGGCCGATCCGGTCCCCACCGGCTTGCCGGTCAGCTTGTCGATTGGCGAAAGGGAGGGCTGAACGAATATCTTAATGCCGCTGTTGGCACCGGGCGTGATCTTAAAATCCGCCCGCATCTCAAAATCCGCGAAGCGCTGCCGGGTGATAATATCGCCTCCCGCCAGCGACTCTTCGCCGCCATGCTCATGGACGGTCAGCAGACCATTTTTCATCGACCAGCCGCGGTCCGGGAAATCCTCCGACTTCGCGCTGCGCCAGCCCTCCGCCGTTTTGCCATCCCAAAGCAGCCGCCAGCCCGCTGTTTTTTCCGCATCGGTCAAAGTGTTCAGGGCCATGGCGGCCGGCTTGGGTTCAACATAAGATGGATTGACGTTGGCTCCGGGAGCAGCGGCCTGAATGTTGGGTGTCAGATTCGCCGAGGCTTCGCCGAGCGCCCACTTTATGCCACCGACAAGGATTTTTTGGAAGATCGGATTCGTCCAGACATCCTCGCGATGGCCCATGGCGGTATACCACACCCGCCCCCTGCCCTCCATGCGCGCCCACGTGTTCGGATACGGCGGGCGTTCATACATGGAACCCTTCATGTGGGGGGCATCCATCACGGTGAGCACATGAACGTCCGGGGCAAAATCCTTGAGCGAATACCATTCCTCTTGAAACGCGAATTGCTCACCCGCTTTTTCAAACCCGGGAAAGGCCGGGTCAATCACCCAGTTGGTTGCCACCTGCTGCGCGCCGTGAATGATGAATTCCCCCCCGAGAAAACAGACATAAGGATCCGCATCCTGACCGTGATTGGCATAACGCTCCGGCCCCTTCTTCGATTCATTGGCCGTGTGAAATGTGTCTGCGGCGGAGTGCGCGCCAAGAAAGCCTTTGCCGCTGCGAACGTAGTCGAACAGAGCCTGCTTGCCACCAGGACTCATGGCGGGCTGCTTGTCGGTGCCCTCGCTGCACAGGTCGCCCGTGGTGTAAAAGAAGACGGCGTCAAACTGCGCGAGATAATCCCGGCCGAATTTCGAGCCGTCTTTGGAGAAAACGAACTCCCAGCCATTCTTCCGCCCCAGATCCAAAAGGACCGCCTCGGCAAAGCTGGGCTGACCATTTTTCCACGAGATGACCGAATGCTCAAAACCGCTGGATTTAGTGAAGAACAGTATTTTCTTGGAAGCCGCCGGGGCGTCGCCCGCCAGGGTGAGATTGCAGATGATAAAAACCCAGAACAGCCGCTGGCATAGGAATGTTTTCATTTTTTTAGGCTGACCGGATTATTCAGAAAAGCCGGCGGCTGCACAATTCTTTTCACAATGCGGGCGGTACCTGCTAAAACTTTTGCGTGCAAGACCTGATCGCCAAAGCCGCAACGCTGCTCGAAGCGCTGCCCTACATCCAGAAATTCAGCGGTGAAACCTTCGTCGTCAAATACGGCGGCAGCTTTATGGATTCGCCCGACCCCGCCATCCGCAACGGCGTCGCGCGCGATGTGGTATTTCTCGAGGCGGTGGAAATCAACCCGGTCGTTGTCCACGGCGGCGGTAAAGCCATCACGCGCGCGATGGAGCGGGCCGGACTGCCCGCGCGGTTCATCCAGGGGCAGCGGGTCACAGACGAGGCCGCGGTGAAGATCGTGGACGACGTTCTCTCCCGGGAAATCAATCCGGAAGTCGTCGCCACCCTCAACGCCCTCGGGGGCGCGGCGCAGGGGTTTGCCGGCCCGGATATTCTCAAATGCCGCAAGCTCTGGCTGGACGACCGGGAAAACCCCGGACAAAAAACCGACATCGGCTACGTCGGGGAAGTGTTTGCCGTGGACGTCGCGCCGCTGCTGGACTGTCTGGCCCGAGGCATCACCCCGGTCATCAGCCCGACGGCCCGCGGCGAGGATGGGAAAATATACAACTGCAATGCCGACGTCGCCGCCGCGCAGGTGGCGATGGCGCTGAAAGCCCGGCGGCTCGTCTTCATGAGCGATGTCCCCGGCCTGCTGCGGGATCCGAAAAACCCGGCCACGCTCATTACCCGCCTGCAGACGGACGAGGTCCCCGCGCTCAAGGCGGCCGGCATCGTCGACAAGGGCATGATCCCCAAAGTGGACAGCGCCGCGGCCGCCATCCGGGCCGGCGTGGAAAAGGTCTCCTTTGTGGACGGGCGCGCGCCGCATTCCCTGCTGCTGGAAATTTTCACGGACGCCGGCGTCGGCACGGAAGTTGTCCTTTGAAACCAAATCGCAACCGCAGAGAACGCCAGCAGCTCAGAGGAATTTTTGTATGTTCTTTGGGTTCCGTTGCGGTTAAATAATTTGCCAGTGAAAGAAATGATTCCGCCCCCACCCGCCATGGTCCACAACAGCCATCAGGCTATTCGCGAGCTGTTCGACAAAAACGTCGTGCCCAGCTACGGCCGGTTTGAGCTGGTCTTGAGCCACGGCGCCGGCAGCCAGGTGTACGATGTCGCCGGCCGACGCTATCTGGATCTCGGCAGCGGCATCGCGGTCTCCTGTCTGGGCCACGCCCATCCCGCCATCACCGATGCACTCGTCGAACAGTCCAAAAAACTCATCCACGTCTCCAACCTTTATTTTACCGAACCGCAGGGCCGGCTCGCTGCCGAGCTCGTCCAGCGCCTTGGCGACGGCAAGGTTTTCTTTTGCAACAGCGGCGCGGAGGCGAACGAGGGGCTTTACAAGCTGGTGCGAAAATTCGGCCATGACGAAGGCCGGTTCGAAATCTTGACGGCCACCCACTCCTTTCACGGCCGCACCCTGGCCGGCATCGCCGCCACGGGCCAGGACAAGGTAAAAAAGGGATTCGAGCCGGCCGTGTCCGGTTTTCGCCACATCCCCTTCAACGATCTCGAAGCCGCCCGCCGGGCCCTGTCCCCCTCCACGGCGGCGATTTTGATCGAGGGCGTGCAGGGCGAGGGCGGCGTCACGCCCGCCACGCCGGAATACCTGCTCGGCCTGCGGGCGCTGTGCGACGAGAAGAACCTCCTGCTGCTCATGGACGGGGTGCAATGCGGCCATTACCGCACCGGCCGGTTCCAGAGCTTCCAGAAAATCCTCGAGGGTGTTCCCGGCGGGGAACAGTTTTTGCCCGACGGCCTTTCCATGGCCAAGTCGCTCGGCGGCGGTTTCCCCATCGGCGCGTTCTGGGTGCGGACGCCCTACGCCGATCTGCTGGGTGCCGGCACGCATGGAACGACCTACGGCGGCACGCCGCTCGCCTGCGCCGTGGCGCTGAAAATCCTTGAGGTGATCGATCGGGAAAAGCTCGCGGACCGGGCGCTCACGCTCGGCGCGTGGCTGAAATCCGAAATCGAGCGGCTGGCCAGGACCTATCCGGCCGTTGTGAAATCAGCCCGGGGCATGGGCTTCCTGCTCGGTATCGAACTGGCAGACGACATTCCCGCGTTCGCGGCGATCGACAAGCCCCCGGCCATCCAATTCGTGAACCGGCTGCATGCGGCGGGCGTGCTGACCATTCCAGCGGGGACCCACATCGTCCGTCTCCTGCCCCCGCTCAACCTCCAGCCGCAGGAGGCGGGGGAAGGCATTTCCGCCATCGAAGCGGTTGTCAAATCCCTCGCGTAAACCCTTCGGCCCAGTCTCCATCCCTTGGGAGAATCAACGATTCAATCCATGAACGCCGCTGCGCTGAAACATCTGTCGGCCGTGGACCCGGTGATGCGGCGGCTCATCCGGGAAATCGGCCCGTGCCAGCTGGTGCCCGAGCCGGGGCGCTCCCCGTTTCAATCGCTCGTGCAGGCGGTCGCGCATCAGCAACTCCACGGCGCGGCGGCGGACACGATCCTGGCGCGCTTCAAAAAACTGTTCCCCCGCCGCCGGTTCCCCAGGCCGGAGGACCTGGCCGGGGTGACCGACGCGCAGATTCGCGCCTGCGGTTTTTCGCTCCCTAAAATTCGGGCCCTCCGCGTCATCGCAGAAAAGACCCTGTCGGGCGTGGTGCCGTCGTCCAGGCAGATCCGGAAGCTGTCCGACGACGAGATTATTGCGCGGCTCACGGCGGTGCGGGGGGTGGGGCGGTGGACGGTCCAGATGCTGCTGATTTTCCAGCTGGGGCGGGAGGATGTTTTGCCCGCCGATGATTTCGGGGTCCGCAACGGTTTCCGGATCGCCTATCAAAAACGGGGCCTGCCGAAGCCCGGAGCCCTGCTCCGATTCGGGAAACGCTGGCGGCCGTACGCCACCGCGGCAGCATGGTACCTCTGGAGGGCGGCCGGGGCGGCAAAGAAAAAGAAGTGACGGCGCGTCCGGTTTTGGTTATAAAATTTTCTTTGGACGAAAAATCCCGGAGACCGTTAAATCATGAAGCACTTGTTGTCATTGGAAAAACTGCCGCGCGCCGATTTCGAAACCATCCTGAGCGCCGCCGCCGGGTTCAAGCGCGAGCGCGGCCGTCCCCAGCCGCAGCCGCTCGCCGGGCAGACCTGGGCCCTCGTGTTTTCCAAGTCGTCCACGCGCACCCGGGTCTCTTTTGAAGTCGGTATCCGCGAGCTCGGCGGCGAGTCGCTTTTTTTGAGCGCCAACGACATCCAGCTCGGGCGCGGCGAACCGATTCAGGATACCGCCCGCGTGCTGGGCCGGATGCTTCACGGCGCGGTCATCCGAACCTTTGCGCAGTCCGACGTGGATACATTCGCGGAATTTTCCGGCATCCCCACCATCAATGCGCTGACCGACGCCGAGCACCCCTGCCAGGTGTTGGCGGATATCTTCACGTTTGAAGAGACGCACGGGCCGATCGCGGGCCGGGTGGTCACCTTCATCGGCGATGGCGCGTGCAACATGCCGGCGTCCTGGATTTTTGCAGCGGCTAAACTTGGCTTCGAGCTGCGCATCGCTGCCCCGAAGCCCTTCCAGCCGTCGCCGGAACTGGTTCGCCGCGCGGGGGGGGCCATTGTGGTCACCGAAGATCTGCAGGCGGCTGCCACTGGGGCGGACCTGCTCTACACCGACGTCTGGGTCTCGATGGGCAAGGAGGCGGAGGAGGCGGAGCGGATCCGAGTTTTAGGGGGCTACCAGATCAACCAGGCGCTGGTGAAGCGCGCCCGGCCCGGAGCGGCCGTCATGCACTGCTTGCCGGCGTATCGCGGCAAAGAGATCGATGCGGAAACCTTCGAGGCGCACGCCGCAACCATTTTCACCCAAGCCGAAAACCGGCTGCACGTCCAAAAGGCGATTTTAAACTGGGCGGTGAGCTGATATCGGATACGGAAATACGGGGTCTGAGGGGCTTGTCCGCGCCTTTTTTAAAGCGGCCGGTCAAGCCGCCAGTTGCCGCAGGTACTTGAGGGCGACCTTAAGATCCTTGGGCGCCGGTGAGGCAAGGGTCAGCGGGGCGCCGGTGACCGGGTGCGGCAGGCTGATTTCCTCCGCGTGCAGGGCGGTGCGGGCGAGCAAAGGGCGCTCTTCCCGGCCCGGCTTGAGGCGGTAATCCTTTTTGAGCCGCGAGAGCCAGAGGGGTTTTCCGCCGTAGACTTCATCCCCCACGATCTTCAAATCCACATGACTGGCGTGGACGCGGACCTGATGCAGGCGCTCCGAGATGGGTTCGGCGCGCAGCAAGGCGTAGCCCGCGCGCGAAAAATTCTCCACTAGGGCGAACTGGGTCCGCGCCTGTTTGCCATTATCCCGGTCCACGCGCATGGCGTCCGGCTTGACCGGGTGCGGCGCGAGTTTGGCGTCCACTTCAAATTCCCTCTCCAGCAGCTCCCCGCGCACGAGAGCGAGGTAATGGATCCGGACTTTTCCCGAGCTGGCCAGATTGGCCAGCGCGATGAACGCCGGCTTGTTTTTGGCCAGCAACAGCACGCCGGTGACATCAAAGTCGAGCTCATTGAGCGGGTTGAGATAATCTAGATGGCGTTCACTGGCCCACGGTTTTTTAGCCGCGATGCCGCTGTGCAGCAGCTTCATCAAGCTCGGCCGCGCCAGATCCAGGGCGTCCGGCGAGGTCAGCAGCCGGGCGGGCTTGTCGAGCGCCAGCAGATGCTCATCCTCGAACAGGACGGGGATTTCCCAAAACTCGCGGGTGGCGGGGGAGGACAGTTTGATGATGGCGCTCACGGCGGCTTAGCGGGCGGCGGCGGCCCGGCGTGCCAGCGGCGTATCGGTCAAGTCATTATTGGCCGCAGTCTGCAGCCATTGGTTGAAGGCCTCGTTTTCCCGCGTGCGCTGAAGCGAGGTGATGAACTGTGGCAGTTCGGCGCTCAGGACTGCCGGGGCCACGGGCTGCAGCGATTGGACGAAGAGCACAAATCCGCCCGCATTATTGGGCTCAAAGGCGCTGGCCTGGCCGACGCGGGTTGTAAAGGCTGCCTGCTTGACCTGGTTCACATCGGCGAGATCGCCGAGGGCGGTCAGCGTGCGGGTGCCGAGTGAAAAGGGCGGCAGCACCTGCGGCGAGAATCCGCCGGCAATACAGGCGGCGGAAAAGCTTTTACCCCCGGCCAGGGCGCCGGCCAGCGTGTTGACAAAATTGGTTCCCGCCCGCACCGCCAGCTGACGGGCTTCTTGAAACGTGTAATCCAGCGTCACCCGGTCGCGGAGGACCTCCAGCGGCGGGATTTCGCTGGGCAACTGCTGGGCGAGGGCGATGACGTAAATCATGCCGTTGCCGAGAATCGGATTGGCAAAGGGAGCCTCTGGCGTCAGACCAAAGGCTGCCTTGACCAAGCCTTCCGGCGCGGTGAATTCCTGCGGCCCGGCGGCGGCGCTGAACGGCGCGGTGACTTCGACCGTCAGCCCCTTCTGCCGGGCGACGGTGTCCAGATTTCCGGCGCTGACGGGTTCAATCTTGAAGACGGCGCTGGCAAACTCATTGACTTGGACGCGGGCATCGGCCAGCGCGCGCTGAGCGATCAGGGACTCGCGGATTTTCAACTTGGCCTCAGCCGGGGTCTTGGCCTCGGGAAAGGCCTGGGCGCCGTACTGGAAATAAACCGAGTCGATCTGGGAGTCGAAATTCGTTTTCGCCCATTCCGACTTGGCCTGTTCCATGAAGTTGGACACGTTGAAGGCCACATAGCGGACCGTCACCCGCTCGGGCAGGCGGTAGGCGGCCATATAATTGGTGTAGAATTGTGCGATGGCCGCCGGCGTGGTTTGGACGGAAGCCAGGTAATTGGTTGCCGGGAAATAAACGATTTGAGCGGAGATTTCCTGATGGTCCCGCTGGTAAACGGCGGCGGCTTCCTGGGGCGTCACGAACGCGCCGGGCAGGCCCAGCGTCCGGATAAGCTGCTGGATGAACAGGTCGTGGCGGACAAAATTCTCAAAATCGCCCACACTCAAGTTGTTCGGCTCCAAGACCTGCTTCGCAAAGGCTTCCATCGTCACCGTCTGCCCGCTGCGGCCTAGGGACCGCAGCATCTGGCCCGCCATCGCTGCCACCGCATCGGCGCCCACGTGAATGCCGAGCTCGTCGGCCTTTTGAATCAGCAACAGGCGCACGTAGGCTTCGCGCTCCATGTCGGACTCAGACACGTTGGATTTCTTGCCGGGGAATTCCCCGTAATGAAACAGGTAGAACAGCTTGAATTCGTTCAGGGCCTCCAGATAGGCATGCTGCGTGACCGCCTTCCCATTGATGGTGCCGAAGTCGCCGACCGCGCGCCCGCTGCCGCTGCCGACCTGCGACGAGCCCGCGCCCCAGTAGACGAAGGAAATAATTGTGGCGGTGATGACGACGGCCCAAAGCCATTTAGAGTGTTTACGAATTGTCCCAATCATAAGTGAAATGAAAGACGAAGGCTAACTTGCACCAGGAGACATGGCAAACGGAAATTCGGAAGATTTCCGGACCCGGATTATTCACCCAGGAGCACTTGAACATCAAAGCCGGACCGGGTGCGCCCCGAGCAGGAAACCGGGAAGATCAGGATGAAACGACAATGGGCCAATGGGACGGGTCCCTATTTTTAAGCCCGTCCCCTCAGGAATGAGGCCCAATCATCACTGCGGCAGCACATGGTCTGGAATCGAACAGGCCGGCAACTCGCCCACGGCATTGAGCGTGTAGGAGCCGCCCGAAGGGCATTTGGGCAGATTCCCGCTGGGGTCCAACTTGAGGTAGGAGGCGAGGTCCTGTTCGGTGGGGATGGCCTCCGCCGTCTTGTTTTTTTCCAGAGCCCATTGCTGCTTAGCGGCGTCGATCTGGCGCAGATCATTGATGCAGGCGTTGCGCTCAGTGGCGGCATCCGCCTCCTGAGCGGCGGCGCGGACCTGCTGGTTTTCAGCGGCAATCTGCTCCAATTGGGCCTGCTGCTGCTGGGCGGCGGTGAGGGTGGCATTCAATTGCTGCGATAATTTCTGGTTGGCCGCCTGCAATTGCGTGACCTGATTGCGCAGGCGCGGAAGATTCTGATTATCGGCGCGCAGCCGGGCGACTTCCGCCGCCTGCACCCCGGCATTGGAATTCTTGAGCGCGTCCAGTTGGGTCTGCAATTGTTCCGCCCGGTCCTTTTCAACATGGAAAGATACCAGCGCCTCATCTTTTTTCCGGTTGGCGGAGAAGAGCAGGATGGAGTTGACTATAAAGACCAGAGCCAACAGCCCCGCGACCCAAGTTTTAATTTTCATGGCTGCGACTGTTTTCCTCCTTTTGCGTTCCGGCGTCAAACACCAAATCAGAGCAGACGCATCTAAAACCCAAATTCTGATATAGAAGTTCGCGCCAGGCGTGGTAGCGTCAGCAGCCCTACCCTATCCCCGCCCGGCAGGGCGGAACAAATGGGGATAAGACATCCGCCTTGCCTGTCGCCTTCCGTCGCCTGACGCTGCGCTCGGCGAAGGAGACGCCGCCGCGCGGCATCTCTACCTGAAGCGTTGTGACTTCCAAGACCATTGAACCCGAATTCCAAGTAGAACCAATAACGGCTTGAGCTTCGGAGTTTGGGCTGAATCTTTTTAGGATTGACGCCCAATAGTTTGAGAGGGCGAGGGTGATCTCAGCCGCTCAGCAATGACGCCACGGGATACATGCCGGTGCGCTACCGTTGGAGAACTGGCGCGCGGCGAGGCCAGTCGAACACCAGAAAAAAACTCCGCACTTCCAATGCCATGGAGCGCGTCAATTAGGAAATTAAACGCCGCACTCGCGGCGCCCGCATCTTCAAATGAGAGCGCCAAAAATTGACCTTACTCTAAGAGAATGAAGATCAGGAGAACGTTACGCAAAAAAACCCCCGACAAACTGCTCGCGTTGATCGGCCGGCGGCGGCATATTGCGCGCTGATTTATGCTGGCTTTTCTTTTCAAGGTCTGGGGTCTGGCCCGGCCCTATCGCGCTCGGCTTTTCATCGGCGTGGCGACGGGCATCCTCAGCGGCCTGCTGTCGCCCCTTCTGATCGGGACGATCATGTTCGTCTACGGGGCAGTATTCCCCTCGGCAAACACAGTGGCGACGGGTCGGCTGCCGATGAAGGTGCCCGGTTTTGTGCAGGACTGGTTTGGCTCCGTGCGCGCAGGTCTCGAGAGCGGTCTGCACGCCCATCCCTCGGCCGTGTTCATGCTCATCGCCGCGATCCCCTGCGTTATGTTCCTCCGAGGGGTTTCGGGTTATTTAAATGTGTATTTTCTGCAGTGGACGGCCAGCCGCACTATCGCAGATTTACGGACCCGGCTGTTTGCCCATCTGCTCAACCTGTCCGCCGGTTTTTATACGCAAAACTCCTCCGGCCAGCTCATCTCGCGTGTGATTGCCGACACCCAGGCGCTGCAGACCATTCTGAGCAATGCGACCTCGGTGATCATCCGCGACCCGGTCACCCTGATCGGCATTCTGGGATTCTTGTTCTACCAGCAGCCTCGGCTCACCCTCATCTCTCTGGTCGCACTGCCGGTATGCGTGATCCCCATTGCCATTTTCAGCCGCAAGGTGCGCCGCAACAGCCGTCAGATGCAGGCCCAGTCCGCCGAACTGACGCAGATCATGAGCGAGGCCTTCACCGGCCATCGCATCGTCAAGGCCTACAACCTGGAGGGAATCGCGGCGGAAAAGTTCCGCAGCACCGCCCGCAGGATTGTTGGCCATTATATGCGGAACATCCGGGCGATGGAAATTCCCGGACCGCTGATTGAATTCTTCGGCTCGTGCGGCGTCGCCTTCGTGCTCTTGTATTTAATCAACCATGCGCAGGCCGGCCCCAACCCCACGGATTTCCTGCAGCTGGTTGGCTCCATCTTCGCCATGTATCAGCCGTTGAAAAATCTGACGCGACTGCAGAATCAGATTGTCCAGGCGCGCGCCGCCAGCGAGCGGGCCTTTGCGCTGCTCGCCACGGAAAGCACCGTGCCCGAACCCCTCCAGCCTCGCCTGCTCCGCGCCGAGAGCGCGGACATCCAGTTCGACCAGGTCGAGTTCGCCTATGGCGATAAACTCGCGCTGCATCACATTAACCTCTCCATCAAATCGGGGCAGCTCGTGGCGCTAGTCGGCGCCAGCGGGTCCGGTAAGACAACGCTCTCCAATCTGCTGCTCCGCTTTTATGACCCGCGGCGCGGGGTCGTCCGTATCGGCGGCGTGGACATCCGGGAATTCACCACGCGCGACTTGCGCAACCAGATCGCCGTTGTCACCCAGGAAACTGTGCTGTTCAACGACACCATCGGCCAGAACATTGAGCTCGGGCGCCCCGGCGCCTCGCAGGAGGAGATCCGCGCCGCCGCCCGCCACGCCCACGCCCATGCCTTCATCTCAGAGAAGCCCGAAGGCTATGACACCGTCATCGGCGAAAAGGGCGTCATGCTGTCCGGCGGTCAGCGCCAACGCCTGGCGATCGCCCGCGCCGTGCTGCGGAATGCCCCCATCCTCATTCTGGATGAGGCGACCAACGCGCTGGACACCGAATCGGAAAGGGCGGTTCAGACCGCGTTGGACGAACTGATGAAGGGTCGCACCACGCTGTGCATCGCGCACCGGCTTTCGACCATCCTGCATGCGGATCTGATCGTGGTCATGGATCAGGGCCGAATTGTGGAGACGGGCCGGCACGACGAACTGATCGCCCGCGGCGGGGTCTATCAAAAGCTCTACGAACTTCAATTCCGCGACTGACGGTCGTAGCGGGTGCCCCCTCAGGGCGGCGCAGCAGCGCGCTATCCCTGCCGAGCACTGAGATTAGGATTAATTATTCCTTCTGTGGGAGCGATTGTGGCTTTTCAAATGCCATTCATCGGACTATTTTCTCCGGCAATGAGCGAAAAAATCCCCTACCTGGATCTCCCGGCCCAAATCCGCAGCGTCCGCAAGGAGCTGGACGCCGCCATCGCCCGCACTCTGGACAACTGTTCGTTTTGCCTGGGCCCGGACGTGGTGCAGTTTGAAAAAGATTTCGCCGCATTCGTCGGCGCGCAGCATTCCGTTGCCTTCAATAGCGGAACATCGGCCCTGCATGTTGCGCTGCTGCTGCTCGACATCAAGCCGGGGGATGAAGTGATCACCACGCCCTACACATTCGTGGCGACGAGCTGGGCGATTTCCTATGTCGGCGCAAAGCCGGTCTATGTGGATATTGAGGAGGGAACGATGAATCTCGACCCGAAACAGATCGAGCGCGCCATCACGTCAAAAACTAGGGCGGTGATGCCTGTCCATCTTTACGGGCATTCTTTCGATCTGGACCCGATTCTGGAAATCTGTCGCAAGCATCGGCTGCCGCTGGTGGAAGACGCCGCGCAGTCGCATGCCGCAACTTACAGGGGCAAAAAGGTTGGCACGTTCGGAGAGATGTCCTGCTTCAGTTTTTATCCCGGCAAAAACCTGGGAGCCTGCGGCGAAGGGGGCGCGCTCGTGACCAACAACGCAGAATTTGCCAAACGCGCGCGTTCGTTGCGCGAGCACGGCTCCACCGTCCGTTATTATCACGATGAAGTCGGGTTTAATTACCGCATGGAAGGCATTCAGGGCGCGGTGCTCGGCGTGAAGCTGCCGCATTTGCAGCGGTGGACGGCGGAGCGCCGCCGCGTGGCGCACCGCTACCATGCGCTGCTCCAGGACACCCCACTGCAGCTCCCGCGGGAGGCGGCCTACGCCGAAAGCGCCTATCATCTCTACGTCGTCCGGCATCCGCAGCGTGACAAGTTAAAGGAGTATCTCGATGCGCAAGGTGTCGGCTGCGCGCTGCATTATCCGCTGCCGCTGCACCTGCAGAAATGCTATGCGAGCCTCGGCTATCAGGCGGGCGATTTTCCCGTGGCGGAAAAAGCCGCGCGCGAATGCCTAAGCCTGCCAGTCTATCCGGAGTTGACCGAGGCCCAGATCCAGCGGGTGTCGGCGGTGATCCACGAGTTTTTCACCCGCTGACTGCTACTGCGGACGCTCTGACTCCCGCCCCGGGCGGTTCTTCACGCCTCCGTATTAGGATCGCCGCTTGACCCCGGACGGGGCTCCGTGATTACGTCCAGTTGACTTCCAGCCCTTCCATCTCCAACCCTCGGCGTGTTGTCTGGGAATCGCCCAGATGCCAATGCTTTTTGCCCAGAATATGTTTGAGCAAATCCGCCGGTTTGGTTATCTGATGGCTGCAACTTGGCAAATGAACCCCCGCGAAATCAAAACTGACCCGATAGATTGGCGGACGGACACCCTCGCGTGCTGGCGGCGACTGCCGAACAAGTTTTTTTTCTTCATCCTGCTGACAGCGTGGGTGGCGTTGTTCCAGTTTTGGGGTAATTCCATTCTCGGTTATGTTCACACGTCGTCCTTGTTTACGTGGCTTTATGATTCCTACACCGTTGGCGGCGAGTTGAATGATGCCAGCCATGGCAAACTGATCCCCTTTCTGGTCATCGGCCTTTTCTGGTGGAAGCGGAAGGAACTGCTCGCTTTGCCGCTGCAGCTCTGGTGGCCGGGGTTACTGCTGCTGGCATCGGCAATGGCGTTGCACGTTTTTGGCTATCTCATCCAACAGCCAATTCCTTCGATCCTCGCGCTGCTCGGCGGAATTTATGCGTTGATGGGCCTGGCTTGGGGGCCCGCTTGGCTGCGGCATAGTTCCTATCCTTTTTTCCTGTTTATTTTTTCCATACCGCTGATGTCGCAGCTGAATTTCATCCTGTTCCCGCTGCGATTGCTGGTGACTTGGTTGGTGGAAATGGCCGCCCACTTGATCGGCATCAATATTATCCGGCACGGCACCCAGCTGCTGGATCCGTCGGGACATTATCAATATGAGGTTGCAGCGGCCTGCGGCGGGATGCGGAGCTTGATCGCCCTATTCCTGCTCTCAACCGTCTATGCGTTTGGCGCGTTCCGCTCGACCGGCCCCCGAATTTTCCTCATGGCCCTTGCGCTCCCGTTCGCGGTGCTCGGCAATTTTGCCCGACTGCTGTGCATCCTGCTGGCGGCGGAAATGGGCGGGCAGGACTGGGGCAATTACATCCACGAAGGCGGCCCCGGCGGGATTTTTAGCCTGATCCCCTACCTGCCAGGAATCCTCGGACTGCTCTGGATCGGACGCCGGCTGGAATGCCGTGCCGACAAAAAAGAGATCGCAGGCAAGGAATCCGCATGAAGCCATCCAAGCCTTTGATCCTGGTGATTGCGCTCGTGTTGATGGCGGGGACGGCTGGGGCCTTGACGTGGCTGCGGTCGCATCAAACGCTCGGCAAGCCGGGCATCCAGTTCACCCCGATTCCCGGTAGCGTGATGGGTCGGATTGATTTGCCCGAACAGGTGGCGGGTTTTACCTCCACGAACGTGCCCGAGCCGGAGATCGTGGTGAATTATCTCCCCAAGGATACTAGCTATTCCGGGCGGCTGTACACCGCGACCAACGGCCTGCAAATCAACGGCACGGCCATTCTCATGGGGGCGGACCGGACGAGCATTCACAAGCCGGATTACTGCCTGCCGGGCCAGGGTTGGACTATTAACAAAAAAACTGCGGTGGCAATTCCAGTGGCCGGTCCGCATCCCTATTCATTGCCCGTGGCCCAATGGAACATCAGCAATGTTTACCAGACACCGGATGGCCAAAAACAGGCCGTCAGCGGAATCTACGTTTTCTGGTTCGTCGCCGACGGACAGCAGACCACGGATAATTATCTGCGGATGTGGTGGATGGCCCGCGACCTGATATGCACCGGGGTTTTGCAGCGCTGGGCTTATATCTCTTATTTTGCCCTGTGCCCTCCAGGCGAGGAAGAGGCGACCTTTGAACAAATGAAAGCCTTGATCGCCCGCTCCATGCCGGAGTTTCAGCCGGCACCGGCGCACCATTAACTCCCTATTGAGATTTTATCTGGGTTAGTTATCCTGATTTCGTCCCAGAACTAAAAAACATGTTGCAACGCGCCCGGAAGATCCGCACCCAGATCCATCAACTGGTGGATGCCTGCCTTTTTGCGGCCAGCTTTTGGATCGCCTATGACTTGCGCAGCAATAACGCCATCATTACCAGGCTCAACCTGCCATTAATTAATGACGAGATACTCGACTCGGAAAAGCTCGTCTGGCTTTTCGTCGCGCTGATTCCCGCCGCCCCGCTCATCCTGGAATCTCAGGGTTTTTATAAGCGTTCCCCGCTGGGCTCACAACAATCCCTCCTCTGGTCGCTGTTCAAGGGCTGCCTTATCACGACCTTGAGCCTGGTATTGTTGATGTATGCGCTGCACTTCATTACCCCGCGCATCATGATGGTGTTCTTTGGCATCATCAGTTTCGTTCTGGTCTATGGAAAAGAAATGCTAGTGCGGTGGGCGTTGCGCACCCGGATGGTGCGGTCGCAGCTCAAGCGCAGCTTCATCCTCGTCGGCACCACACCGGAAATCCCCCAGATGCGCCAGGATCTACTCCGCCACCTCCACGAGGGTGTCGACATCGTCGCCGAACTCAATCTGACCGAGGGCTCCCCCAACCGGATTGTCGACTTGCTTCATCATCACTCCACCTTCGGCGTTGTCTTAAGCGCCAAGCATGCCAGTTTTGAACAGGTTGAATATATCATCCGCACCTGCGAGCTGGAGGGAGTCGAGGTCTGGCTGATCGCTGATTTTTTCAACGCCCAGATCTCCCGGACCAGCTTCGACGAATTGCTGGGAAGGCCGGTGCTTGTTTTCCGCACCGCCCCCGAGGTTTCCTGGCAAAGCCTCGGCAAGCAGGGCATGGATTTTTTCGGCGCCCTTGTCTTGCTGGTGCTTCTGGCACCCCTGTTTCTTATCCTCGCCGCTGCGATCAAGCTCTCCACGCCCGGCCCAGTTTGGTTCCGCCAGCAGCGGGCCGGGATGAGCGGGTCCCCCTTCCAGCTCTTTAAATTCCGCACCATGATCACCAATGCCGACCAGCTCAAACACGAACTGGAGGCCATGAACGAAATGACCGGCCCCGTGTTCAAGGTCACCAACGATCCGCGCGTGACCCCGCTGGGAAAATTTCTCCGCAAATACAGCCTCGATGAACTGCCGCAGCTCTTGAATGTTCTGCGCGGGGAGATGAGCCTGGTCGGACCGCGCCCCCTGCCGGTGGACGAAGTCCAGCGCTTCGAGGACCTGGCCCATCGCCGCCGCTTGAGCGTAAAACCCGGCCTCACCGGCCTCTGGCAGGTCAGCGGGCGCAGCCAGATCTCCGATTTCAAGGAATGGGTCCGCCTCGATCTGGAATACATCGACACCTGGTCTCTCTGGCTGGACCTCAAGATATTAATCCTCACCCTGCCCGCCGTCCTGCGCGGCACAGGTGCCAAATGAATCACCTCAGACTTTGATGAAAAAAAAACAACCCACCTCCGTCATCACCGGTGCGGCCGGATTTCTCGGATCGCACCTCACCGACTTGCTGTTATCCCGCGGCCACAAGGTCATCGGGCTTGATAATTTTGTCACCGGCTCCGTCGACAACATCTCGCATCTCGGCGGCAACCCCCACTTCAAATTCATCCAGCAGGATGTGACGGAATTTATTTTCCTCGACGGCCCGGTGGATTACGTCTGGCATTTCGCCTCGCCCGCCAGCCCGATTGATTACCTAAAAATACCGATCCAGACCATGAAGGTCGGCTCGCTGGGCACCCACAAGGCGCTCGGCCTGGCTAAAAACAAAAAAGCCCGCTTCCTCGTCGCTTCCACCTCGGAAATTTACGGCGACCCGCTGGTGCATCCGCAGACTGAGGAATATTGGGGCAACGTCAGCACCATCGGCCCGCGCGGCTGCTACGACGAGGCCAAGCGTTTCGCCGAAGCCCTGACTATGGCCTACCACCGGGAACACAAGGTGGACACCCGCATCGTCCGCATCTTCAATACCTACGGCCCCCGGATGCGCCTGAATGACGGGCGGGTCGTCCCCGCATTCGTCAGCCAGGCGCTCACCAACAAGCCCATCACGATTTTCGGCAAAGGCACCCAGACCCGCAGCTTCTGTTACGTCTCCGATCTCATTGAAGGCATCTACCGTCTGATGCTCAGCGATTATGACTTGCCGGTGAATATCGGCAACCCGAACGAGATGACCATGCTCCAGTTTGCGGAGGCCATCCTCAAAGCCACCCGCTCGAGCAGCAAAATCGTCCACCGGCCGCTCCCGCAGGACGACCCCAAGCAGCGCAAGCCGGACATCGCCAAGGCCAAAAAACTCCTGAAATGGGAGCCCCAGGTGCCGCTCAACGAGGGCATGGCTAAAACCATCGCCTATTTCAAGACGCGGGTGTGACGGAGCGGAGCCAGGATCTGCGGATCACTCTTTAGAGGTCTCTCTGCCGGCAGGCCCACCCTGACCGCAGCCTGTCCCTTTTCCGAGGCCGGGCCGGGGGGTTCTGTGGAGCTTGGTGCTTGGAATCCCGGGGGAGAATCTGCAATGATTCCCGCCACTGAAATGATTTTCCGAGCCCGCCAATTTGAAGTCGCCTTTCCCCGCCCCGCGCTCGTCATGGGCATCGTGAATGTCACTCCGGATTCCTTCTCCGACGGCGGCAAATTTTTAGATGCCGCCGCCGCCGCCGCCCATGCGCTGAAAATGGTGGAGCTCGGCGCGGACCTGCTGGACATCGGCGGCGAATCCACCCGACCCGGCGCGGCACCGATCAGCGAGGCCGAAGAATTGCAGCGCGTGATTCCGGTCATTCAAAAGCTGGCGGCGCGGGTCAGCGTCCCCCTCTCGATTGATACAACGAAGCCCGCCGTGGCGCGCGCCGCCCTCCAGGCGGGCGCCAGCATCGTCAATGACGCTGGCGCCCGCATTGCCGGGGAGGCCATGTGGCGGGCGGTGGCGGAATTCCAGGCGGGCTACGTTTGCCTGCACTCTCAAGGCACGCCGGCGACCATGCAGGCCAATCCGGTTTATGCGGATGTGGTCCTTGAGGTGGGTGAGTTTTTTGAAGAGCGACTGGAGGCGATGACCCGCCGCGGCGGCATCGCTCCCGAACAGGTGGCGCTGGACGTCGGTATTGGTTTCGGCAAGACGCTGGAGCACAACTTGCAACTGCTCGCCCACCTGCAGAGCTTCGGCCGGTTCCAGCGGCCGCTGCTGCTCGGCGTCTCCCGCAAATCCTTTATCGGACATCTGCTGGGCGCGGGCGTGGATGAACGGTTGCCCGCGGCGCTGGTCTGTGCGAGTCTGGCGGTCGAATCAGGCGTGCAGATCATCCGCACCCACGACGTGGCGGAAACCGTCCAGGCGGTGCGCATGGCCGAAGCGGTCCTGGCCCGAAAGAAAAACTGATGCCCGAAATCATTCATATCCACGATCTGTGGCGTCCCGCATTGGAGGTGCTGATCCTTGCGGTAGCTATTTATTTCGCCTCGCGCTTCCTGCGCGGCACCCGCGGCTGGCCGGTCGTCATCGGCTTCGTCATCGTTCTGCTCATGCTGGCCCTGACGACGACGATTCTGAATTTGCAGGTGCTGCGCTGGCTGCTGGGCACGTTCTCGGCGTTTTTCGCCGTGGCGGTCATCATCATTTTTCAGCCGGAACTCCGCCGGATGCTGGCCGAGCTGGGCAACCTGCCGCTGTTCGCCAGCGCCAGCGAACAGCGCGAAAGCATCGAAGTCATCATCCAGACCTGCGAACGCCTGGCCGAGGTGAAAATCGGCGCCCTCATCGCCGTCGAACAAACCATCCAGCTGCAGGAGGTCGTCGAGTCCGGCGTGCCGGTGGACTGTGACGCCAGCCCCGAGATGCTCGAGACGATTTTCTTTCCCAACAATGCCATCCACGACGGGGGCGTTATTCTCAAGGGCGACCGGATTGCTCTGGCGGCGTGCATTTTTCCGCTGACCCAGCGCTCGGACTTGAACAAATCGCTCGGCACCCGCCATCGGGCGGCGATTGGCTTGAGCGAGGAAACCGACGCCGTCATCGTGGTCGTCTCCGAGGAGACCGGAATGATTTCACATGCCTACAAGGGCCAATTGGTCCGCAATGTGACACTGGAGGAGCTCCGCGCATTCCTGACGTCGGTGCTCGTCCAGACCCATAAATCCCGCGGCGTTATTGAATGGTTTCGCAAACGGTTCACCGAACGCCACCGGCCCGGCGCACCGGTCATCATCCAGCACGAACCGCGGCTGGGGGAAAAAAACCCGGCTAGAAAAAACTAAATTGTCACCCCCATGCGCGACTGGATCACAAAAGATTTTTGGTGGAAGCTGTTCTCCGTGATTTTGGCGGTGGCCATCTGGCTCACCGTCCACAAAGTCCGCGAGGAACCGGTGGGCAGCCCCTCGCTGGCCGACAACAGGCTCACCTACACCCGCATCCCGGTGCGGATCGTCTCCACGGGCGCCGACATGAGTCAATACCGGCTCGCGCCGTCGGTCGTCTCCGTGACCGTCAGCGGCCCGAGCGAAGTGATGGGGGTGCTGCAGGCCAATCAGATCCGAGCCTCCGTGGACTTGTCTGATCTGGAAACCAATCCTGAATTGAAGCGGCGCGTGGAAGTCGCCGTCCCCTTTCACGTCACCCTGATCAGCGTGGATCCTCAAAAAATCGGCGTCATTATCCCTCCAAAGCCGTGAGAGTTCAACCGCATCCAGACCGATGCATTCCCAAATCCTTGCGGGCCGGGGCGGCAATGGCACCGCAAGTTTTTCGTGTCCATGGACCTTCATTCGTGGTTTTATCTCACCATGACCGTACCTAAAAAAATATTCGGCACGGACGGAGTGCGCGGCACCGCCAACCTCGAACCCGTCACCGCCGAGACGGCCTTGAAACTCGGGCGCGCGGCCGCCCACGTTTTCAAAAACTTGGAGCGCCAGTCGCGCGGCCGCGGCAAGCACAAGATTGTCATCGGCAAAGACACGCGTCTTTCCGGCTACATGCTCGAAAACGCCATCAGCTCCGGTATTCTTTCCATGGGGGTGGATGTGTTGTTCATCGGGCCGCTGCCCACGCCCGGCGTGGCCTACGCCACCCGCAGCCTCCGCGCCGACGCCGGACTGGTCATCACCGCCTCGCACAACCCCTACACGGATAACGGCATCAAGTTTTTCCGCGCGGACGGATACAAGCTGGACGATGCGATTGAGGGCGAAATTGAAAACCTGGTGTTCACCGGTGAGATTGAGAATGTACGCCCTTCGGCCGATGAAATCGGCAAAGCCGTCCGCATTGATGACGCCCTGGGACGTTATATTGAATACGCCAAGGCCAGTTTTCCCCGCGGCCTGACGCTTGAGGGGGTGAAGGTTGTCTTGGATTGCGGCCACGGCGCAGCCTATAAATCCTCGCCCTGTGTCCTGCGCGAACTGGGCGCGGAAACCCTCGTTTTCAACAACCAGCCCGACGGCAAAAACATCAACGAAAACTGCGGGTCCATGCACCCGGAGGCCATGTGCCGGAAGGTCGTCGAATGCGGCGCGCACCTCGGTATCGCACATGACGGCGACGCCGACCGCGTTCTGCTGTGTGACGAAAAGGGCAACTTGATTGACGGCGACGACATCATGGCCATCGCCGCGCTGGAGATGCTTGCAGAAAAAACCCTCGCCCAAAAAACGCTGGTCTCCACCGTGATGAGCAATGCCGGACTGGAAGCGGCCATCACCGGGGCGGGGGGCCGGATGCTCCGCACCCCGGTTGGCGACAAAAACGTCATCGACGCCATGCTGCGCGAAGGCTGCAATTTCGGCGGGGAGCAGAGCGGCCACCTCATTTTTAGGGATTATGCGAGCACCGGCGACGGCCTGGTGGCCGCCCTGCAGATTTTGCGAATCATGAAAGCGAAGGACCAGCCGCTCTCCCGGCTCGCCCAGTGCTGGACTCGGTTTCCCCAGCTCGTGACCAATCTGAAGGTGCGCGAGAAGAAGCCTTTCGAGCAATTGCAGGGCGTGAAGCAGCTGATCGCAGACGCGGAAAAGGAATTATCGGCGCAAGGCGGACGACTGCTGCTGCGGTATTCCGGCACGGAACCTAAAGCCCGCCTGCTGGTGGAGGGTCGCGATGCGGCGGCACTCAAAAGATGGTCTGAAAAGATCTGCAGCCTGATCCAGGACCAGATCGGGGTTTAGTTTCCCTGTCGCCCCTGTGTGGAAATGGACTGTGTCCACGGACTTATTCGACCGGCAAATGTGGGCGAAAAAGAACCTGAGGCTGCAAGGGCGTCGCAGGAAATTCCTGCTCCAAACCCTCACAGGCTAAGGCGTGGGTCGCACCCGGTCCGCCGAAGGCCCCAGGCTATGGAAAACAAGTAAAAAGCCAGCCGGGCGAGTTACTTCGCGGTGATCACGACGTAGTTTTTTTTGCCTTTGCGGAGCAAGAGGTGCTTGCCGAAGAGCAAGTCGCTGCCGACAACCATGCGCTGGAGATTGGATTCACGGACGTTGTTCACATTGACGCCGCCGCCCTCAAGATCTTTCCGCGCTTGTCCTTTGGACGGGCACAATCCGGAATGGACCAGCAGCTCAATCAGCGACAATCCCGCCCCGTCCAATTTCGACACTTCCACCTCCTGGGTCGGCACTTCGCCGACGATGTCATTGAAGGTCGCCTCAGAAACCCCCTGGAGTTCGCCGCCGAAAAGAATCTCGCTGGCGCGGAGGGCTTCCGCCGTCGCCTGGCTGCCATGAATCAAATCCGTTGCTGATTTCGCCAGTGCCTTGTGCGCGATGCGCGCGCCCGGGTTTTCCGCGTGCTGTTTTTCCAATGACTCGATTTCCGCCTTCGTCATAAACGTGAAGTATTTGAGATAGCGGATGACATCGCGGTCGTCGGTGTTGATCCAGAACTGGTAGAACTTGTAAACGCTGGTGCGCTTCGGATCGAGCCAGATGGCCCCGGCGGCGGTCTTGCCAAACTTGGATCCGTCGGTGTTTGTGATCAGCGGCAGCGTCAGTCCGAAAACCTGCTTGCCCAGCTTCTTGCGCGTCAGCTCAATGCCCGCCGTGATGTTGCCCCACTGATCGCTGCCGCCAATCTGCAGCTCGCAGTTGGCCTCACGGCACAGCACCATGAAATCAAACGCCTGCAGCAGCATGTAGCTGAACTCGGTATAACTGATGCCCGCCTCGCGGTCTTCCATGCGGGCGCGGACGGATTCCTTGGCGACCATCTGGTTGACGGAAAAATGCTTTCCGATGTCGCGCAGGAAATCCAGGAAGGACACCCCTCTCATCCACACGGCGTTGTCCATCAGGCGGGCGGGGTTCTGGGTCGTTTCAAAATCGAGCAGTTTCGCCAGCTGCCCCTTCACGCTGGCGATGTTGCGATCGAGAATTTCCGGCGTGAGAAGCTGACGCTCAGCAGTCTTGCCGCTGGGGTCGCCAATGCTCCCGGTGGCGCCGCCCGCCACGGCAATGGGGTGATGGCCGAGCAGCTGGAAACGCCGCAGCGCCAGCAGCGGCACCAGGTTGCCGACATGCAGGCTATCCGCCGTTGGATCGAATCCGCAATAAAGCGGGGTGGGGGCGGCAAGGCGCTTGGTCAGTTCCGCCGTGTCGGTGCAATCCGCAACCAGGCCGCGCCAGTGTAATTCTTCCAATATGCTCACCCGCGCAGGTTAAGTCGCCGCCGGAGAAATGCCAATTTCCAATTGTTGGACCAATTGTTGGACCGGAGCCGGAGGATACGACCCAAATAGAGGGGGCGGCGGACGCGGCACCGGATTTTGGGGCAGGCGAAGATTTGCGTGAATTCCTCGCTGCTTCTCCTATAATCCCACGCATGACAAAAGATGAAGCATTGCAGATTTTCCGCGACACCGGAGCGTTGCTGGAAGGCCACTTTATTCTCCGCAGCGGGTTGCATAGCCGCCAGTTCTTTCAGTGCGCCCTGGCGCTCCAGCAGATGCCCCAGGTCGAAAAGCTGGGCGCGGCCCTGGCGGCCAAAGTGAAGCCACTCGGCGCCGTCACCGTTGTTGCCCCCGCCATGGGGGGACTGGTCATCGGCCAAGAGGTTGCGCGACAGCTCGGGAGCCGCTTTTTTTTCGTAGAGAAAGAGGAGGGCAAACTGGTGTTGCGCCGGGGATTCAAGATTGCGCCCGGCGAGAAAATCCTCGTGGTCGAGGACGTGGTGACCAAGGGCGGCCGCGCGCAGGAAACGCTGGATATCATCCGCGCTCACGGCGGACAGGTGGTCGGCGTGGCGGCGGTGGTCGATCGCTCCAATGGCGCTGTGAATTTCGGGGTGCCGTTCGAGAGCTTAATTTCGTTGCAGGTGGAAACCTTCGATCCGGCAAACCTGCCGCCCGATCTCACGGGGATTCCGGCGGTCAAGCCCGGGAGCAAGTGAGGCTGAAACGGCCGATTCCTATCTGCCCGCTTAAAAATTGCCGCCGGTAAAAAATATGAGAATTCTAGCCCTCGATCACGGAACCAAGCGCATCGGCGTGGCGGTCAGCGATGAAACCAAAACAATCGCGCTGCCGCTGGAATACATCCTCACCGAACCCTTCGCGCTATTTCTGGAGCGGCTGAAAAAAATTCTCGGCGAGAAGGAAATTGACCTCATCCTGATCGGCCAGCCGCGCAACATGGATGGCAGTTATGGCCCGGCGGCGCAAAAGGTGGAGGCGTTCGTGGCTGTCTTGAAGACCGCCATCCCCGTTCCCATCAAAATGTGGGATGAGCGGCTGACGTCCGCCATGGCGAACCGGGCCCTGATCCAGGGCGGCGTGCGCCGCGACCAGCGCAAGGAGAAGGTGGACAAGATGGCTGCGGCAATTCTATTGCAGAGTTATTTGGACATGGGGATGTGAATGGAGTCCTGCGTGAACAGGGATGAAAAGGACGGGCGCGGCTTTTCAGCCGCCCTGCGCCGCCCTTTTGCAGGGGTCACTCCGGATTTTCCCTACCGGCGTCTTCCAGCCGGGTTCCGGCATAGTTGATTTTTTGTGGATAATCTCAAATTCAAACTGGTTGTCGCCTATGATGGCGCGGCCTATCAAGGCTGGCAGGTGCAGAAAACCGGTACGGGCGTGCAGGGGTTGGTCGAGGCGGCGCTGGGTCGGATATTTCCAGGCGCAACGCGCCTCCATAGTTCTAGCCGGACGGACACGGGCGTTCATGCGCTCGGCATGGCAGCGCATGTGGAAATCCCCCGCGCGGAATTTAAGATGCCGGTTGGCCGTCTTGCGCGCGCGCTCAATGCCTTTCTGCCGGAGGATGTCCGGGTGCTGGTGGCGGTGCGCGTGCCGGATGCGTTTCATGCCCGCTTTGATGCGATCGGCAAACAGTATCGCTACTTCATTTGGAATCATCCGGCCATGAACCCGCTGATGCGGGGCCGCGCCTGGCATGTGCCGGTGCCTCTGGAGGCAAAGGCGATGCGGTCGGCGGCGAAACTGTTTCTCGGCCGACATGATTTTAAATCCTTCGCAGGCACGCGCAGTTACGAGATGAAATCCAACGTGCGGACGCTGACGCGATGCGATATCCGGAAGTCCGGTGAATCTTTTATTTTCATCCTCGAGGGGGACGGGTTTCTCTACAAGATGTGCCGGGGCATTGTGGGGACCCTAGTCCAGGTTGGGCAGGGGAAGATTCCGCCGCTGGAAATAAAGAATATCCTAACCAGGCGCGACCGGCGCGAGGCTGGCATGACGGCTCCTGCGCAGGGGCTGGTATTGTGGAAGGTCTTCTATCCCAAACCCAGCCGGCGCCGGCCGGCTCCCGCCGGAATCATTCAATAAGGCCCCGCACCCATGCACATCGTTCTTGTCGAACCGGAGATCCCGCCCAACACGGGCAACGTCGCGCGGCTATGCGCGGCCACGAAGTCCCCGCTGCATCTGGTCGAGCCCTTCGGCTTCAAGCTGGATGATGCGCAGCTCAAGCGGGCCGGCATGGACTACTGGCAGCAGGTCCAATGGCAGCGCTGGTCCAGCTGGAAGGTTTTTGAAAAGCAGCTCCCGGCGGACGCGCGGTTGTGGTTCATCGAGTCCGGCGGCGGAAGGAATTACAGTGAGGCGCGGTTTTCACCCGGGGATTACCTGGTGTTCGGGCGTGAGACGGCGGGTTTGCCGCCGCCGCTGCTGGCACAACACCCGGAGCAATGGCTCCAGATCCCCATGTTTAATCCCCAGGCGCGTTCCTTGAATCTCTCGAATTGCGTCGCGCTGGTCCTGTTTGAGGCATTGCGGCAACAAGGCTTTCCCGGCGAAATTTAAAACGAATCTCCCCAGCCGCTGGGAACGGGAGTCCAGCCCCCTCCCCGTCGGGCGTCAACTCATCGTCATGATGTCACCGCGTTGCTATTTGATTCTTCGGACTCCCCGCGCTACGCTGTCCCCAATTTATGACTGACCCGCGTTACAAAAAACTGGCCGCCCTGCTCGTCAATTACTCCACCGCGCTGAAAAAGGGCGACCGCATCCTGATTGAACTGGTGGATGTGCCGGACGCGTTCGCCGTGGAGCTCATCCGCGCCGTGCGCGCGGCGGGCGCGACGCCCTTCGTCGAGACGCGCCACACGCGCGTGGGGCGCGAGCAACTGCTGGGCATGGATGAAAAGCAGGCCGCCGACATTCGCGATATGGAGATGTTCCGCATGAAAAAAATGCAGGCTTATATCGCCATCCGCGGCGCGGATAACATGAATGAAAACTCCGACGTCCCCGCCGACCGGATGCGGCTGTATTCCAAGATCCTCCGGCCGGTGCAGGATTACCGGGTGAATCAAACGCGCTGGTGCGTGTTGCGCTGGCCCACCCCGAGCATGGCGCAGGCGGCGGGCATGAGCACCGAGGCGTTTGAAAATCTTTACTTCGACGTCTGCACGATGGATTACGCGAAGATGGGCCGGGCGATGAAGCCTCTAGAAATGCTCATGGCCCGAACCGACCGCGTCCGGCTGGTCGGGCCGGGCACGGATCTGAGTTTCAGTATCAAGGGCATCGGCGCCAAGAAGTGTCAGGGCGACCGGAACATCCCCGACGGCGAGGTGTTTTCCTGCCCGACTAAAACTTCCGCGAACGGGGTGATTCAATTCAACACGCCGACGCTCTATTCAGGCACGAAATTTGAGAACGTGCGACTGGTGCTGAAGGACGGAAAAATCATCGAGGCGACGGCGAACCACACCAAACGGCTCAACGAGATCCTGGACACGGACGCCGGAGCGCGGTACATCGGCGAATTTTCGCTTGGCTTCAACCCGCACATTTTAAGTCCGATGTGCGATATCCTGTTTGACGAAAAGATTGCCGGCTCGCTGCACTTCACGCCCGGCCAAGCCTACGAGGATTGCGGCAATGGCAACAAGAGCGCGATCCACTGGGACATGGTCCTGATCCAGCGGAAGGAATGGGGCGGCGGCGAGGTGTGGTTCGATGGCAAGCTCATCCGCAAAGACGGGGTCTTTTTGACCCAAGCGCTGAAGCCCTTAAACCCGTCCCAACTGAAGTGATTCTGCTGCCCAACCCGCCGGCTTTCATGCCCCTGCCCGTGGGCGGATCCGGCTCTCAGGCCGTTTCCTTCAAAATGGTCAGGAGCTGCTTCATCGCCGGCGATAGCACCTTGTTCTTTTTGTAGATGGCGGCGATCGGGCGGTAAAAATCCCCGTCGCCAATCGGCACTGCGACCAGGGTTTGCTTGGTAATTTCCTGGGCGACGGTCCCATGCGGCACGATGGAAATGCCCGCATCGATCTCGACAGCGCGCTTCACCGTTTCAATGTTGTCGAACTCCATGACGTGTCGGGCCTCGACGCCATGTTCCTTCAGAATTTTGTCCAGCGCCTTGCGGGTCGGGATGTCGGGCTCGAACCCGATGACCTTTTGGGTGGCGAGCGATTTGAGCTTCACACTTTTCAACTGGGCGAATGGATGCTGCGGATGGCAGATGAGCACGAGCGGGTCTTTGCGGAGCGCGATGATTTCGATCTTCGGATCCTTGACCGGGTAGGCCACCAGGCCGAGGTCCACCACATTGCTGAACACATCCTCGTACACCTGATTCGCCCGCCGGTATTCGACATGAATATGAACCGTTGGATAGCTCACCATGAATTTCTTCACATACGCGGGCAAGTCGTGAAGGCCGATGCTGTAAATGGTCGCGACGCGGACGGTCCCGGAGATGATGTCCTTGAGCTCCTGCAGCTTGCTGTGGAGCGACTCGTAGGTCTGGATGATCTGCTTGCTGTAGTCATACAGCACCTGGCCTTCGCGTGTGAGCCGGAATTTTTTCTTGCTGCGCTCGATCAGCAGCGACTTGAAAATGCGTTCGAGAGCGCTGACCTGCTGGCTCACGGCGGATTGGGTGACGCTGTTGATCTGGGCTGCCTTGGTGAAGCTTTCCGTTTCAGCCAGATCGCAAAACATTTTCAAACTTTCAATCTGCATGCTGCATACGACTAACCGAAAATCCGCTACTGGTCAATCGCTGGGAGTCCTGAAAACACCGCGCGAGAATCCCAGCCCAAGAGAACCTCCCCGGAGATTCAAGTCCTACGGAGATAGGCGGAGGGGAGTAATTCCCGGACCGTAAAGGCATGAACCACTCCGAGCGCCTCACTGTCCGCGACCCACACCGCCGCCTCCGGGGCATATTCGGCCAGCAGCTGTCGGCAGGCTCCGCAGGGCATCGGACCCCCGGCACACCGGGCCACCACAGCAACCGCCACAAACCCGGTCCGCCCCTCTGTCAGCGCCTTAAACAGGGCGACGCGTTCGGCGCAACAGGTCAGGCCGTAGCTGGCGCTCTCCACGTTCGCACCGCCGATGATCTCCCCCGTGATGGTGAGCAGGGCGGCGCCGACCTTGAATTGGGAATAGGGCGAGACCGCATGCTGACGCGCGCGCGCCGCCGCCTGAATGAGTTTTTCAGTATCGAGGGTCATTTTTTGCTCCGGGTGGTGGCCCCTGGGGTTCCCGGGGCGGTTTTTCCGTATAGTTCAGAAAAGTGGCGGATCAGGTGCGCGGCGGATTTTTTAACGCGGGCGGCGGTGGACAGCACGTCCGCATGCGACAGCGTTCCCGGGTGGATGCCCGCTGCCAGATTGGTGATGCAGGACAGGGCCGCCACCCGCAGGCCGCAGTGCCGTGCCGCGATAGCCTCCGGCACCGTGCTCATGCCGACCGCATCCGCTCCCAGCCGGGCGAAGGCGCGGATTTCCGCCGGCGTCTCGTAACTGGGCCCGCTCACCGCCAGATAAACCCCGCGTTTTAATTTCAGGCGCAATTTTTTTCCGGCCCGGAACAGCAGCGCGCGCAGCGGCGGGTCGTAGGTTTCCGTCAGGTCCACGAATCCGGATGCGTTCGGATGCCGCAGCCCGCGCAATGGGTTGGCGCCCATGAAATTCAGGTGGTCGGTCAGCACCATGAAATCCCCCGGCCGGAAGGATTTCTTCAATCCGCCCGCCGCATTGGTCAGCAACAGATCCGTGATGCCGAATGCCGCCAGGGCGCGGACGGCGAACGTGACCCGCTCCATGTCGTGACCCTCGTAAAAATGGGCGCGTCCGCTCAGGACCAGCACAGGCGTCCCGCCGAGATGGCCGAAATACAATTCGCCCGCATGGCCGCAGACGGTCGGTTTTGGAAAGCCGGGAATGACAGCGAGGGAAACTTTTTCCGCCACGCGCAGCTCCGTCAGCACAGGATGAAATCCACTGCCCAGGACGATGGCGAGCGTCGGGCGCAGCGCTGTGATTTTTTTTAGCCGCGCGGCGGCGGATTCCGGGCTGGCCGATTTCACAGCGCGACCCCCTTCCAAGCCCCGCCGCAGGGCCGGCCCGGGGCGGAGACTGGGTGTTGGGCGCCGGCCCCGGTTTTGAAATTTGATTTATTCATATTTGGCGCTATGATGGGCGCCTTGAATTATGGAATTGAACAATGACGAAATCCGCCGCTATTCGCGGCACCTGATTCTGCCGGAAGTCGGCTTGGCAGGCCAAAAGAAAATCAAGGGCACCAGCGTGTTGTGCATCGGCGCCGGCGGCCTCGGCTCACCCATCGCTATGTACCTGGCCGCCGCCGGCATCGGCAAGATCGGCATCGTGGATTTCGACACCGTGGATTTTTCCAACCTGCAGCGGCAGATTCTCCACACCGACGCGGACGTGGGCCGCTCCAAGGCGGAATCGGCCAAGGAAACCCTGCGCGGCATCAATCCGCATTGCGAGGTCGTCCTCCATAACACGCGCATCACAAGCGAAAACGCGCTCGACCTCATCCGGCCCTATGACATCGTGGTGGACGGCACGGATAATTTCCCCACGCGCTACCTCACCAACGACGCCTGTGTGCTGCTCAAAAAGCCGAATGTCTATGGCTCAATTTTTCGCTTTGAGGGCCAGGCGAGCGTGTTTGCGCCGCACCTGGGCGGGCCGTGCTACCGCTGCCTGTATCCGGAGCCGCCGCCACCGGGCATGGTGCCGAGCTGTGCGGAGGGCGGCGTGCTGGGCGTGCTCCCCGGCATCATCGGCTGCATTCAGGCGACGGAAATCCTCAAGCTCGCGCTGGGCAAGGGCCACCTGCTTACGGGCCGACTTCTGCTGTTCAACGCGCTGGACATGAAGTTCCGCGAATTGAAGCTGCGCCGGGATCCTGCCTGCCCGATTTGCGGGGACCATCCGACCGTGCGCGAATTGATCGATTATGAGACCTTCTGCGGCATCGTGCCGGAGCCGGAAAACATCGGCAATCCCGACGAGGTCACCGTGCAGGACATGAAGAAGGCCCTGGACCAGCCGGGCCTCGGCATCAAGGTGGTGGACGTGCGCGAAGCCGATGAATATGAGATTGCAAAGGTGGCGGGCGTGCCGCTCCTCCCGCTGAGCGAATTGCAAAGCCGCTTCACCGAGCTTGATCCGAACACGCAGTATTATCTCCACTGCAAGGCCGGCGTGCGCTCCCTCAAGGCGCTGGCTTTCCTGCGCCAGCAGGGGTTCAAATATGTGAAGAGCGTCAAGGGCGGCATCAGCGCCTGGTCCGAGGAGATCGACCGCAACGTACCGAAATATTGAAATCGAATGACTGAAGACCTGCAGCAACGCATCCAGGCCGCGCTCGCCAACCCCCAAAACATGGGCGAAATGGCGGGGGCGGATTCCATCGGCACAGTGGGGAACGCCGATTGCGGCGAAATGCTCCGGATGTGGGTGAAGTTCAAGGATCAGAACGGCAAACGGGTCATCGACCGCGCCACGTTCCAGTCGTTTGGCTGCGAGACCGCCATCGCCGTGGCTAGCCTCGCCACGGAAATGATCCGCGGCAAAACCGCTGAGGAGGCGCTCGCGCTCCGGACCGAGGAACTCGCCGGTGAGCTCGGGCCGCTGCCGCCCATGAAAATCCACTGCGCCCAGCTTGTCGAGGGCGCCCTGCGTTCCGCGCTTGAACCCCAAAACGCGGAAGCGCAAATTAAAAAAACTCCCGCGCCCACCCCCGCGCCCACTTTGCTCGATAGTTTTTCAAAACCCAAACAGGGCGGCGTGAAGCTGACGTTTTTGGACGGGGGAAAGTAGCGTTGTTTAGGCGAACGACGCCAATCAAAACTTTGCGATGCGATTGGAAGAGGCTTTTCATAGTTGAGATCCGGAGGGTCCTCGCAGTTTTTGCAGGGCCGCCACGGCCGCCTCGCTCTCGGCGATTTTTTTGCTTTTTCCTCTTCCGCGCGCGAGCTCCACGCCTCCGTGCAGCACAGCGCATTCAAAGTCCTGGGCATGAGCGGCGCCACTGACGCCCACGAGCTGGTATTCGGGGGCGTGGGGCGAGCGGGACTGGAGCAGTTCCTGCAGTTCGCCCTTGGGATTCTCGATGCCCGTCATCCCGTCGGATTCGCCGATCTTGAGGCTGAATTCGCGCAGGATGACGGCGCGCGCGGCCTCAAAGCCCCCGTCCAGAAAAACCGCCCCCAGCAGCGCTTCGAACGCATCGGCCAGGGCGGACGGACGTTCGCGCCCGCCGGTGTGCTCCTCCCCGCGGCTCAAGATCAAGTGACTGCCCAGATCCAGTGCGCGCCCGTGCCCGGAAAGCGAGCGGGCATTGACCAGCTTGGCCCGGGACTGTGTCAGCGCGCCCTCGTCGGCGCCGGGCGTTTTTTGGTAAAGCGCATGGGAGAGGACCAATCCCAGCAGGGAGTCGCCCAGGAATTCCAGCCGCTGGTTGTGCGGCGAGGCCACGGCATTTTCGTGGGCGACCGAGGGATGCGTGAGCGCAAGTCGCAGCAGGCTCTCATCCCGGAAATGATAGCCGAGACGCTGTTGGAGTTCGACAAGCGTGGACATAGATCAAGCCTGCGGCATCCCGCATTCCAAACCCGAGCCGCCGCAGGGGCTCGGGCGACCGGCCCAGGGAATTCCGGATGATTTCACTGGGGAACCGCTGCGGGTTCGGTTTCAGCCGCTGGCTCCTCCGCCGGAGCCACCGCTTCGCCGGGGGTGACGGGGGGAGTCAATCCGCGCTCCAGCAGTTGCGCCACGTCGCGCTGAACCTCCTCCAGCTGGTCGAGCCGTAATTCCGGGTCGGCAATGGTGAAGATGTCCCCGGTTTTGGGCTGTTCATAGATGAAGACGCGGCGGCCTTCGCGGGTGAATTGCTCCTTCACCTTGAGGATGCGTTTGCGTTCGAGCATCACGGCGAGGATGAAGGCCGCAGGCACGTGGGAGGGATCGTTTCGCTCAATGAGCTTACGCAGGATGGATTCAGCGTTTTCCTTCTGGATGACGTCGACCACCGGCGCCGGCGCCTCATACACCCCCTGCCAGTGCGAGATGAATCCGGCCCGGCTGCGGGCGTCGCCGTCTTTTTGAGCGCACGCGTCACAGATGTCCGAGCGGCGCAGTTCCGGCGGCTGATCAAAAAGGAGCGTGTGATAAGGCTGTTTGTCGACAAAGGGCTGCCCGCAGCTTTCGCAGGCGTGGGCGCGGGATTGAATGTTCCACTCGTTCATGGGCATGGAATTTTTACACGAATACCCCCCGTTGGCACGAATGAAAAGCGTCTTGTTGAATTTGCGTTCCTGCCTGGCATCGGGGGTCAATTTGAGAAATCAAAATCCGAGCAGCTCATGAAATAATGGCAGCGGGGACAGCGCAGCTTGCACTTCTCGTTGATCAACTCATGCCCGCATTGCAGGCAAAACCGCCAATGCTCCCCGGCAATGTCCGTGCCGGCTGGGGCGGAACAGGATTCCCCGCGGTCTCCGCCCTCTGTTTTTTGAGCGCTGTCCATTTACTGGGTCCGGCCAAATTTCTTCTCCAGTTCGCGGTAGTTCATCTCAATCAGCGTCGGGCGGCCGTGGGGGCAGGTGTAGGGCATCGCGCAGCGGCGCAAATCCTCGACGAGATTTTCCAGTTCCGCGCCGCCGAGGGGGTCGTTGGCCTTCACGGCGTGCCGACAAACGGTCTTGGCAATCGTGTGCTCGCCCAGCCGCGCCAAGTTCACCTCGCGGCCCGCCGCCTTGAGCTCGTCCACAAGATCGAGCACGAAGCGCCGCGCATCCCCCACCTTGACAAAGGGCGGCAGGGCATCGAGCAGGAACGTGCGCTCGCCAAATTCACTCAGGCCCACGCCGAGACGGGTGAGCACCAGAAGCTGTTCGCGCAGAAATTGGGCGTCCCGCGGCGGCAGTTCGAGGGTTTCCGGCAGGAGCAGTTTTTGCGACGGGGCCGCGCCGCCGGATTCGATCCGGTGGAGCATCTGCTCGAACAGGATCCGCTCATGCGCGGCGTGCTGGTCGAGCAGCACCAGCCCGCGGTCGGATTCGAGCAGGACATATAGCTTGCCGATCACGCCGACCAGCCGCAGCGGGACATTCAATAGCGGGGCGGCGCTGGCGGGAGCCGGGAAAGGGGCGGCGCCCGGGAGGACAGGCGGGGGCGGCACTGGTTTGGGCGGCGCCGGGGAGGACGCCCCGAAGTCCGTTTTCAAGGGCGCGGGGGCGGCGCCGGGAATGAGAGGGGCGGAAGAAGGGATTGCTCGTTCCGGGAAGTTCGGCAGCGGAAGAGCAAATGCCTCCGTTGCCGATTTCAAATCGTTTGCCGCCTGCGTCGACGGGAGGGCGGCGGGGGGCGTCCGGAGCGGTTCGGAATGAAACGCCAGCAGCGAATCGCGCACGGCTTGGGCGGTGAATTTGCGGATCTCAAATTCGCGATGGAATTTCACCTCGCGCTTGGAGGGGTGGATGTTCACATCCACGGCAGCGGGATCGATTTCAAAAAACAGGCAGCAGACCGGATAGCGGCCCTTCATCAGCGAGTTGTGGTAGCCCTCGATGAGGGCGTAATGGATGCCGCGGTTCTCCACGGGCCGCCGGTTCACAAACACAAACTGGCTCTCGCGGGTGGCGCGGGAAACCCCCGGGGAACCGATCAAACCCCAAACCCGCAGCTGGGATCCGGCGGCGGCCAGGTCCTCCCGGGGTTCCGTAGAAGCGGTTTCGAAAATATCGGTCTCCTCCGTCTTGAGTCCGTCGCCGAGCGCGGTGCAAAAATTTACCGGCAGCATTTTTTCCTCGCCGAGCAGCGCGCGGAGGCGTTCGCGCAGGGCTTCGACCCGGCTGGACACGGCGCGCTCGCTGGGGACGGCGGGCAGCTGCCAGATGAGGCGCCCATCCTTTTGAAAGGTGAAGGCGACCTCAGGAAAGGCCAGCGCGGCGAGCGTGAGGTAATGCTGGATATGCGCCGCCTCGGTCTCCTCGGTGCGGAGGAATTTCCGGCGCGCCGGCAGGTTATAGAACAGTTGCCGGACTTCCAGGCTGGTGCCGGTCGCACTGCCGGCGGCCTTGACCTCGGCGATGCTGCCGCCGTTGACGATAATCTGCGTGCCTTCGGGCGAGGCGCTCTCGCGCTCGCGCGTGGTTAGAATAAAACGGCTGACGCTGGCGATGCTGGGCAGGGCCTCGCCGCGAAATCCGAGGGTGGAGATCGAGGACAAATCCTCCGCGCGCTGGATTTTGCTCGTCGCGTGGCGTTCGAGGCAAAGCAGGGCGTCATCGCGGCTCATGCCGATGCCGTCGTCCGTGACACGGATGAGGCTGCGGCCGCCGGCGCCGATTTCCACGGAGATTTTTCTAGCGCCGGCGTCGAGGGAGTTTTCGACCAGTTCCTTGACGACGCTGGCGGGGCGTTCCACCACTTCGCCGGCGGCAATCTGGTTGGCGACCTGTTCGGTTAGGAGTCGGATGCGGTTCACTTCGGGAGGATTCTATGCATCGGCGGGCATTTTGCCAACCGCGGTGCGGGAAAAAACTAACGGGTGTTGTCCCGTGCCATTCCCCTGAATTTTTGTCACGGGAAAGAATCTCCGGGCACCTCGCGAGGGGCGGCAGGGCGAGGAGACGGGCAGGCCAGACGCGCTGGAGAACCGGGGCGGAAATCCTGATCTAGGATTTCCCGAGAAGTTTAGACTTCTCCGTCGCGGCGCGGACGGCGCTGATCACGGTGGCGCGCAGCCGCCCTTTTTCCAGGGCGTGCAGCCCTTCAATGGTTGTCCCGCCGGGGCTGGTGACCTGATCCTTGAGGGCGCCAGGATGCTGGCCGGTTTCCAGCACCATCCTGGCGCCGCCTAAAACGGTCTGCGCGGCAAGCCGGGTGGCCAGTTCGCGCGGGAGACCTGAGGCCACACCGCCGTCACTCAGAGCTTCAATGAACTGATAGACGTAGGCCGGACCGCTGCCGCTCAGGCCGGTGACGGCATCGAGCAGCGTCTCCTTGACCTGAAACGCGAGGCCGACGGCGGACAGCAGTTTTTTTGCGAGTTCGCCATCATCGTCAGTCGCGGATTTTCCCAGGGCAAAAGCGGAGGCTCCGGCCCCGACCAGGGCGGGGGTGTTGGGCATGACGCGGATAACGCGCGCGCCGGGGGGCAGCCCGGCTTCCAGTTTTGCGAGGGTCACGCCGGCGGCGATCGAGATTAACAGGTGCCGCTTGGTGAACGCGCCGGCTATTTCTGCCAACACATCGGCGACCTGATCCGGCTTGGTGGCGAGGATCAAGACGGTGGCCGCCCGGAGGACTTCCGGATTGGAGGCGGCGACCCGGGCGCCCAGTTCCCGGGCAAATTGTTTGCAGGCGGCATTCACGGGGTCGGCGGCGGTGATTTCGCGAGGAAAGGCGATTTCCGCGCGGATAAAACCTTTTGCCAGGGCGGTGGCCATTTTGCCGGCACCGAGAAAACCAATTTTTAATGGAGTCGCCATGCGGAGTTTGTAGCAGGCATTTTAGCGGCGCGGAAGTGAAAACGGATTTTGCCGAACATAAAAAAACAACCCCAAGCAACCTGCTTAGGGAAAATGGGTTCCGGATTATGGCGGCCGCAGCCCCTTTTCACGGCTTGTTTTCAGCAGGCGGAAAGATAGCATGTCTGAGGAGATCATCATGGCCACCCAACGGAAATCCTGGGACTCGTTTGAACTGCTGCGCGCCGCCGCGCTAGAGGGCGACGCCCAAGCGCAATGTTATCTGGGCGTTTGTTTTCAAAACGGGCAGGGCGTGGAACAGAATTACACGGAGGCGGTGAAGTGGTTCCGGCGCTCGGCGGAGCAGAACGATCCGGTGGCGCAATGTTATCTGGGGGTATGCTACATGACCGGCGCGGGCGTGCCGCAGGAATATTCCGAGGCCGCGCGGTGGCTGCGCGAGGCCGCCGAACAGGAGGATCCCGCCGCCCAGTTCAATCTGGGATTGCTTTATGAAACCGGTCAAGGCGTGCCACTCAATTACGCCGAGGCCTTCAAATGGTATCGCGAGGCAGCGGAACGCAATTACCCCGCCGCCCAGTTCAATTTGGGCGTTTTTTACGAATCCGGCCAGGTCGTCGAGCAAGATTTCAAGGCGGCGGTGGAATGGTATTACGCCGCAGCGGAACAGGAATGCGCGCCCGCCCAATGCAATCTCGGCCTCTGCTACCAGACCGGACGCGGGGTGGAGAAAAATACGGCGGAAGCCGTAAAATGGTTCATCCGCGCCGCGCGGCAGGGCGACAAAACCGCCCAGCACAACCTGGGATTGCACTATGCTGCAGAAGAGGCGATTGCCGAGGCGGCCTTGGACACCGCCAAAAACCGGCCGCGCTGATTATAAGCCGGACCGGAGCGAATGCCGCTCACCGGGTGAGTTCCGCCAGCTTCGCCTCCGCCCGCCCGCTGTCAATCGTCCCGCCCGCCAGATCCCAGCCCTCCCTCAGGGTGCTCGTTTTTCCGGCAAGGTATAAGGCGGCGGCGGCATTGAGCAAAACCGCATCGCGTTGGGGGCCGCGTTCCCGGCCGGACAAAATCTCCCGCACACTCGTCGCGTTCGCGTTCCGATCGCCGCCCAGCAGATCGTTGAGCGACGCCGGCTGCAGCGGCAACGAGTCCGGCAGGGGGGCGGTCACGCGGAGGCCGCGCTCCGGATCGAACTCGGCGATGGTGCTGCGACCCAGCGTGGACAGCTCGTCCAAATAATTTCCGGCTTCGAGGTTCGGGTTCCCGGTTTCCCCGCAAACCACCATCGCGCGACGGACGCCCAGCGCGGGCAGGACCTGCGCCAGCACTTCGCAAAGTTCGGGGCGCGGCACACCCAGGAGCATGGCCGACGGGCGGGCGGGATTCAGCAGGGGCCCGAGCAGATTGAAAATCGTCCGCTGACCCCGCTCAGCACACCGTCGGCGCGCCGGCCCTATGTGCTGAAAAGCGGGGTGATAAAGGGGGGCGAAAAAAAAGGCGAACCCGTGCTCCCGCAATGAGCGGGCCGCCGCTTCGGGGGAAAGATCAATCTTGACGCCGAGCGTTTCCAGGACATCCGCGCTGCCGGATTGCGAGGTCACGGCGCGATTCCCATGCTTGGCCACGGTCACGCCCGCAGCTGCACATAAAAGGGATGCCGTCGTCGATATGTTGATCGTGCCTAGGCGGTCGCCGCCCGTGCCCACGATGTCGAGAATCGCCTCCGACCGGGTTTCAGCGGCAATCGGGGGCGAAATGGATTTTTCCCTGAGCGCGCGGGCGAAGGCGGTGATTTCTCCGGGCGTCTCGCCCTTTTGAGCCAGGGCGGTCAAAAAACCGGCTTTGAGTTCCAAGGAGACCGCGGCATCGACGAGCCCGCCCACAGCGAGCCTCACTTGTCCGTCGTCCAGCGGATGGGAGGCGAGGAGATGTTGGATAAGTTTTTCGAGCACGCCGGGATTTTAGGGTTAAAAGCGGCCGGCTCAAACTGAAAGTACATGAAAGTGCATGGAAGTGCGTGGACGAGGGGGGAAAATATTCGTAACTTGTGGGGCGCGGAGGCGTCTCTGTGGGGACACTTCGGCGGATTATAATTTATGGCGGCAAAACAAAATGGCGGTTGGGTGAAATGGGGAATCATACTGTTGATTGCCGGGGGGAGCCTCGGCGCCGGAATCTGGCACCTCAAGCGCGACAAGGGGAATGCCCCGCAATATCAGACGGTGGCGGTGGCGCGGGGCACGGTGACGCAGACGGTGACTGCGACGGGGACGTTGAACCCGGTGGTGAACGTGACCGTCGGCAGCCAGGTTTCCGGGCGCATCAGCAAGCTCTTCGTCGATTTCAATTCGTCGGTCAAACAGGGGGAAATTCTCGCGGAGATTGATCCGTCCACCTACCAGGCCACAGTCGAGCAGGTCACCGCAGATCTGGCCAACGCGCGGGCGAATCTGGAGCTGCAACAGGTGCAATACCGAAGGGCCAGCGAACTATTCTCCCAGAAACTCATCTCGGGTTCGGATTTCGACATCGCCCTAGCGGCGCTGCATCAGGCGGAGGCGACGGTGAAAATCAAACAGGCTTCGCTCAACAACGCGCTGGTGAATCTCAATTACTGCAAAATCGTTTCGCCCGTGGACGGCGTGGTGATCTCGCGCGCGGTGGAACTGGGCCAGACGGTCGCCTCCAGTTTCAACACGCCGACGATTTTCCAGATCGCCAATGACCTGACCAAGATGCAGATCGATTCCAATGTGGCCGAGGCGGACGTGGGCGGGGTGGAGGAAAAGCAGAACGTGACCTTTCTGGTGGACGCCTATCCCTATCGCTCCTTTCGCGGCGTGGTGACCCAGGTGCGGAATTCGCCCACGACCCTGAACAACGTCGTCACCTACGACTGCGTGATTGGGGTGAAAAACCCAGATTACAAATTGAAGCCGGGCATGACAGCGAATGTCTCCGTCATCATCGCCCAGCGCAACGACGCGCTTAAAATCCCCAACGGCGCCCTGCGCTTCCGCCCGCCGAAGACTGAAAATGCCGGCGACAGTGGGACCAATGCCCCCGCCTCCGCACGTGCTCGGGACGGCGCGGACGACCGGTCGCGCGGCGACCGTCCTCGGAGAGACGGCCGGCGCAGCGGCGGGCAAGAGGAGGGAGCCTCACCTAGCGCCCACACTATTTACATTTTGAAAGCGGATGCGAAGGGGGGAGCCCCCGCGCTGCATCCGGTGCCAATCAAAACCGGCATCACGGACGGCATCGCCACCGAAGTGCTGGAAGGATTGAACGAGGGGGACTTGGTGGTGACCGGCGCCATTTTAAACAACGCGCAGGCTGCGGCCACTACCGCCAACCCCTTTGGCGGCGGCGGATTTCCGCGCGGTCGCTGACCCCACTTGCGGAAACTTCCTGTGCAGCCTAATCCCGTCATCCAGCTGGTCGAATTGACCAAGACCTACCACACCGGCGAGGTGGATGTCCATGCCGTGCGGGGTGTCTCGCTGCAGGTCCTGCCCGGCGAATTTGTGGCCGTCATGGGTGCGAGCGGTTCGGGAAAATCCACCCTGATGAACACCATCGGCTGCCTGGACCGGCCGACCGGCGGGAGTTACCGGCTGGATGGCATTGACGTCGCGACGCTCAACCGCGATGCCCTGGCCGAAATCCGCAATGAAAAGATCGGGTTCATTTTTCAAGGCTTCAATCTGCTCGCGCGCACGTCCGCGCTGGAAAACGTCGAGATGCCCATGCTCTACAACCACCGCCGCATCCCCGCGCAGGAGCAACGGGAGCGGGCCCGGCAGGCGCTGGAACTGGTAGGCCTGGGGGCGCGCACCGATCATCATCCCAGCCAGTTATCCGGCGGCCAGCAGCAGCGCGTGGCCATCGCGCGCGCGCTGGTGAACCGGCCGGCCCTCTTGCTGGCCGACGAGCCCACCGGCAATCTCGACAGCCAGACCAGCATCGAAATCATGGGGGTATTCCAGAAACTCAACGCCGTGGGCATCACCATCATCATGGTCACCCACGAACTTGATGTGGCGCGCTTCACTAAGCGGCGGATTGTCCTGCGCGATGGAAAAATTCTCACCGACGAGGCTGTTGAACCCCGGTCGATTGCAGAAACCGAACTGCAGCGGCTGCGGGAAGAACAGCAGGCGGTGAAACTCGCATGAGAATCCTAGCCACCCTCCGCCTCGCCTTGCGCGCCCTGCGCCGGAATAAAATGCGCTCCGTGCTGACCATGCTGGGCATCATCATCGGCGTCGGCTCGGTCATCGCCGCCGTCAGCATCACCACCGGCGCGACCAAACAGGTGGAGGACAAGGTCGCCAGCCTCGGCCAGAATGTGATCTCAGTGTTTTCTGGCAGCTTCACCGGCGGCGGCATGCGCGGCGGGTGGGGCAGTTCGCCCACGCTCACGGTGGACGATGCCCTCGCCATTGCGCTGGTGCCAGGCGTGGAAGCCGTCAGCCCGGAAGTGCGGGACCGTAACCAGATTCTGGCTAACGGATTAAATTGGAACACGCAGGTCATGGGCGAATCGCCGGATTATCCCCAGATCCGCAACTGGAACATGGCCAGCGGCTCAATGTTCGCCGAAGCCGATGTTCGCAGCGTGGCCAAGGTCGCCGTCATCGGCAGGACCGTGGCCGACCAGCTGTTTCCTGATAGCGATCCAGTCGGGCAGACATTGCGCATCCGGGACATTCCCTTCAAGATTGTCGGGGTGCTGGAAGCCAAGGGATTCAACCTGTTCGGCCAGGATCAGGACGACACCGTCGTCATTCCCTACACGAGCCATATGAAGCGAGTTTCGCGCCGCACCTTTGTCAATTCCATCCTGGTGCAGGCTTCCAGTCCCGAGGCCATCACCAAGGTCCAGCAGGCCATCACCGATACCTTGACGCCGCGGCATCGCAGCGTGGAACCGGATTTCACGGTGCGCACCCAGCTGGAACTGGCGCAGGCCATGACGGCCACCGCCAAGGTCATGTCCATCCTGCTCGGAGCCATCGCGAGCGTGTCGCTCATCGTCGGCGGCATCGGCATCATGAACATCATGCTGGTCAGCGTGACGGAGCGGACGCGGGAAATCGGCATCCGCATGGCCGTCGGCGCCCGGGGCGGGGATATCCTGGTGCAGTTTCTGGTGGAGGCCGTCACGCTGAGCCTGATTGGCGGTCTAATCGGCATCGGACTGGGCATGGGCGCCTCCCGCATCGTCTCCGCCCTCACCGACTGGCCAACCCTCACGCCGGTCTGGTGGATTGTCGTCGCCTCCCTTTCCAGCGGGTTGGTGGGGATTTTCTCCGGTTTTTATCCCGCATGGAAAGCGTCCCAGCTCGACCCCATCGAGGCGCTGCGCTACGAATGAAGCTAGAAAAACAGCGGATCACCGACACCCCCTCACCCCGGGAGTGTCCGGTGCTTTCCCCTTCCGCCCGATGAAGACGGAAATGCTGCCCACGCACACGCCGGCATTGTTCGCCGCCGCCGTGAAACGCGCGGTGGAATTGCTCCGCGCCGGCGAGGTCGTTGCGCTTCCCACAGAAACGGTCTACGGCCTCGCCGCCAACGCGTTCGATGACTCCGCCGTCGCCAAAATCTTCGAAATCAAAGGCCGGCCGGCAACCAATCCCATCATCGTCCACGTCTCCAGCCTCGACATGGCCGCGCGCTGCGTGAAACGCTGGCCGGCCCTGGCGGGACGGCTTGCCCAGGCCTTCTGGCCGGGACCGCTGACGCTCGTGCTGCCGCGCGGGACGGAGATTCCGGACAACGTGACAGCGGGCGGAATGACGGTGGGGGTGCGCTGGCCCGGGCATCCCTTTATGCAGGCCGTTATCCGCGAATGCGGTTTTCCCCTGGCCGCGCCCAGCGCCAATTTGTCTAATCAGCTGTCGCCCACCAATGCCGAGCACGTCCACCGGCAGCTGGAAGGGAGAATTCCGCTCATCGTGGATGGCGCCCAGTCGCAGGTGGGCATCGAATCCACCGTGCTGGATTTAAGTGTGCGCCCGCCCCGCATTTTGCGGCCGGGCATGATCCATGCCGGATCGCTGGCCGCAGTGTGCGGGCCTTTGGGGAATGCGTCCGAGCCGGGCGGGGCCACGCTCCGCAGTCCGGGTCTGCTGAAAAAGCATTATTCTCCGCGAGGGAAATTGCTGGTTTTGAATTGGAAGAGCGGTGCGGAACTGCAATCCCAACTGGCCAGCCAGCGGCTGTCCGCCGACGCCTGCTTTGTCATTGCGCACACCCACATTCCCGCGGGTTTTGCCGCGGAAAAAGTGAGCGTGATCCCGCACGATGCGGAGGCGTTTGCGCGCGCGCTTTACGGAGAGCTCCACCGCTGCGATGCGGCAGGCGCGGCGCTGATCGTCGTCGAGGCGCCGCCCGAATCACCCGAATGGTCGGGCGTGGCGGACCGGCTGCGCCGCGCGGCGGCGTGAGGCGGTCCCCCTCCCTCCCTCATTGCGTCTCCCAGCGCTGACGATCGGTGAGGAACAGCTGATCCGGCAGAAATCCTTCAGGCGCCTTAGCCAGCGGAAACAAGTCTGGCACCTGCTTGTCGATCAGGGTCTGGAGGACGAACTGGCCCCAGCTGCGTTTAGAGGCTCTCATCCACTCGCTCACAAATTTGCCGTCCATGGTCAGCGGGGTGAGGTACAGCGCCCGAACCGGTTTCAAGGCATTGACGGCAAAGAAATCGTCCTGGGCATCCAGCGTCAACCACAGGCACTGGCGCTGACCATACCAGGCGACCGCCCAAGGGACGTCGCTCATCATCAACTCTTCCGGCTGCATCCAGCCGGCGCACTGCTGGATTTTTGGCGGAAAATACGGCGGATAAACCACTGGGGATTTCGAGGGCAAGAGCAGGGTGAAAACCAGCGGCAGGCAGGCGAGCGCTGCAAACCCGGTAATGATCAGGGGACGCATGAACGCCAGCGGCAAAGTCAGCCCTTCCAACAGCGTGAAAAAAACACTCACCCCGAAAATGAACATGAGCGGCACGAGCAGGACCAGGAGGTTCTCCGAGTTGATCTCCGGGGACAGCTCCGACAGCTGCGTGCGGCCTAAGGCTTGCACGACCACGAAGACGGCCAGGCACATCAGCAGAAAATACCGAAGACGACGGATGCTCGTGCCGCGAAACCTGAGGAACAGGCCCACAAAAAACAGGGCAAACACCCAGCCGCCGGCCGTCTTCAACAGGTCGCCGGTCAGGATGCCGCGCAGGTTGCCGAAGAATTTCTGCATATACAGATTAAGCCTCAGGGCATGGCCTAGCTCCGGATGCACCGACCGCTCGAGTTGGAATTGGGGGAAGGCCCCCGTCCCCTCCACCACGGCATATCCGGCCGCTCCCAACGGCGTGCCACTGACGACCTCATTGCGGAGGATCCAAGGCGTCAGGACCAATAGAAATGCGGCCAGCGCGGCCAGCACATGCCGGGAACGACCCGGCCCACTGAAAAAAAAGAGAAAAACCAGCACCGGAATCAGCGTCCAGCCAAAAGCGTATTGCGTCAGGGCGCCGAGCCCCGTCAACACCCCCAGCGCAATCGCAAGCATCAATAGCCCGCGGGGCCGCGGCGGGGATTCCCGGGCGGCGCGTTCCATTTTCAATAGCACCAGCGTCAGCCCCAGGAAGATCGTCAGCAACAGCAGGGTGGACAGTCCTGAAACGCTGAAGCGCCAGAGCAGCTCGCAGCCCAGGACCAGCAGCGCCGCCATCCACGCCACCTCGGAACCAAACAGGTTTTTGGCGAGAAAAAAAGTCAGCCCCACCACCAGCAACAACAGCGCCTGATTAAAAAGAGCGATGAAGAAATCCGGCTGATAGCGCCAAAACATCCCTTTATTCTTCCAGAACGGCTTTTTAAGATTCACCGCATAATCAAACGGCAGCACCTTCATCAGCCCGGCCAGCGCCAGGGGATAGACCGGGGGGTTGTAAAGGTCGGGATGCCCCGCCTGGATCCGGGCCGGGTCCGAAGGCCCCGCAGCGCGGGCATCCGGCGGATGGGCCGCGGCCTTTTGTTGCATCAGATAAAGGCTGAAGGGGCGCAGAAAAAATGTCGTGTAGCCCCTGCCCTCGGCGAGGTTGCGCGCCAACTGCGCGGAGTCCATCGCTTCCACCGTGGCGAGATTCTGGTAGGCCCGCAAGTCATAGAGCATCGCCAGCGCCAGCACGCCAGCCATGAGCGCGATATAACGCTGGTAGCGGGAGCCCGCACCACCCGTCAGTTTGTGGATCAGCAGTTGGACGAACGGCGATTGCGGCATAAATCAAAAACCCTCGAGATGGTACGCGTGAAGCTTCCGATGAAATGTCCGGCGGCTCATGCCGATTTTTTTTGCGGCCCGGGTCCGGTTCCCCTCGGTGTCCTTCAGCGCGCGCTCCATCAATTGTCTTTCGGCGTCCTTCAGAGTCAAGTCATTCAAATCATTTAATAGGGTCGGGCGGGGCCCGGATCCGGCCTGCCCGCCGCGCACGGAGGGCGGCAGGTCGCGCGCGGTGATTTTCTCGCTCCGGCACAGGACCACCGCGTGCTCGACCGCCGTCCGAAGTTCGCGCACGTTGCCCGGCCAGGAAAAACGCATCAGGGCCTCGAGCGCCTCCGCGGTGAACTCGCCCACTGGCTTCCCGTTTTCTCGGGCGAACTCCTGCAGGAATTTTAGCGCCAGCAATGGGATGTCCCCCGCCCGCTCGCGCAGCGGCGGAAGATTGATTTCCACGACGCGCAGCCGGAAAAAAAGGTCTTCGCGGAACGTGCCCGCACGGATCAGCGCCTCCAGATTTTTATTGGTGGCGGCCACGAGCCGCACATCCGCCGTCAACGTCTTGTTGGAACCCACGCGCTCAAACGTGCGCTCGCCCAAAAACCGCAGCAGTTTGACCTGGATGGACGCATCGATCTCGCCGATCTCGTCCAGGAACAGGGTGCCGCCCTGCGCCTGCTCAAACCGGCCCACCCGGCGCTCATGCGCGCCGGTGAAAGCCCCCTTCTCGTGGCCGAACAATTCACTTTCTAGCAAGGTGGCCGACAAGGCCGCGCAGTGCACCGTGACCATCGGCTGCCGGGCGCGCGGACTTAGTTGATGGATTGCCTTGGCGACAATCTCCTTGCCCGTGCCGCTCTCGCCCGTCAGCAGCACCGTCGCCCGGGTCGGAGCCACCTGCTGGACGACCTCGAAAATCTCCCGCATCACCGGCGCTTCCCCGACGATGTTCTCCAGGCCGAACCGGGAATCGAGCTGCTGCCGGAGCGAGACGTTCTCTGTCTCTAGGTTCTGGCGGCGGAGCGCCCGCGCAATGCGCATCTCCAGTTCGTCGATCTGCAGCCGGCCCTTGGCGATGTAATCATCCGCGCCGCGTTTCATTGCATCCACCGCCAGTTCCTCCGAGCCGTAGGCCGTCATCAACAGGCAGACCGGCGGGCGCGACAGCGACTTGGCCCGGGCAATGAGGTTCAATCCATCCTCGTTCGGCAGGCGGAAATCCGTGAGCAGCACATCGAAAGATTCGCGCTCCAGCAGTTCGCCCGCCGCCTTGGCATCCTCGGCGATATAAACATCATACCGCTCCTCGAGCGCGGCCCGCAGCCCTTCACGGGTCGGCTTCTCGTCATCCACAATCAACAGGGTCGGCTTCTCGGTCATAGGTTCATCGGGGGGTGGATCACTCCTGGCTTTTGTCTTCGAGCAATCGCGGTTTCCGCTCGTGCAGCGGCAGCCAGATCCGGAAGGTCGTGCCGCGCCCGACGTGGCTGTCTAATTCAATCCGGCCGTTATGCGCGCGAACGATGCGCTGGACAATCATCAGACCAAGGCCGCTGCCTTTCTTCTTGGTCGTGTAAAAGGGCTCGAAAATCCGGTTGATCTGCTCCTGCGGTATGCCGCCGCCCGTGTCCGCAACGCTCACCCACACCCCGTCGGGATTTTCTCCGGTCTGCACCGTCAGCGTCCCGCCGGTCGTCATCGCCTGCACTGCATTTTTCACCAGGTTCACCAGCACCTGCTGCAGCTGGGTGGCGTCCCCCAGCGTGGCCGTCAGATGGCGCGCCAGCCGAGTCTTTACCGCCACCCCGCGATTTTCAATTTCCGGCCGCAGCAATTCCAGGGTTTTCTCCGCGACGTCATTGAGCGAAACCAGCTTCAGCTGAAGGGCCGAGGGCCGGAGGGCGCCGAGAAACTGGGTAAGGATATAATCCAGCCGGTGGATTTCCCCCTTGGCTACATTCAAATACTGCTCCAGTTTCAATGCGGTCTCCGCCGCGGAGGGCACGGAGGGGCGGGACACGGCTTTTCCTCCCGCCGACCGACCGCCGTCGCCCTTGAGTTTTTTTACCTCGCGCTCCATCAGCTGCAGATGGATATGCAGCGCATTGAGGGGATTGCCGATTTCATGCGCCACACTCGCCGCCAGCAGGGTCAGCGCCTGAACCCGCTCGCTTTCGATGGCTTCAAATGTCTTCTGCCGCGCCTCGGTCGCATCATGCAAAATCAGCGCCACGCCGGAATTGCCCGGAGCCTGTCCTTCCAGCGGCGCAGCGTAGAGCCGCAGAAGGCGCGGCCGCGGATACTGCACCTCAAATTCCAGCCGGGTGACGTGCTCCCCCCGAGCCGGGCCGGCCCGGGCGATTTTTTTCCAGTCCACCTCTGGCAAAATCTCCCCAATCGGCCGCCCCTCACCCCCCGCCTGCAACCCGATGAGCTGGGTGACCGCCTGATTGAAATACAGGATCCGCCCCCGCTCATCCACCACCAGCACGCCATCCTCAATCGTGTTAAACAGGGTCTCAAGAAAAGTGCGCTCGCGCGCCAGCCGCTGGACAACCGTGTGCAACCCCTCCGTGTCCAGCCGCCCAATGCGGCCCAGCACCTTATCTAAAAAACTGGATTTGCTTGTCGCCATGATTTCCCACCCATTTCAAGAGCGCCAAAATGGCACAGCTGTGGAATTCGGCAAGTGATTTTTGGGCTTTTTGGCACAGTTGCGTCGGGCTCGTCTCCGCGCCGTGGCAGTTGGCGCCGAGTGTTGAACAGGGACTGGGTTCAATGGGGAACTGACAGATCCAATACTCCTACCCACATACACCGGAACCCTGTCGTTAGAATGAACCGCCAAGGGGCAAGAGCCGAGCCGGATTCTGAAGAAAACCCGCTCACAAAACGAACCCGGCGCTATTTTTCCCCCTTCAATGGGATCATCCAACCGCTGGGAAATCCTACTGCTATTGCAGTTCAACTTAACTTTGGAATATCGGCGGGTAGGGCGGGCAGTCCCCTGCCGAAGTTGCCAAGAACTGCTATATGCAGTGGGATTGAGTGGTTCCAAAAATGGATCGTTGCCGTATTGAATCCAGCCGGATTTGCAATTCAACTGCAGGGTTCCGGACAAGTGTTTTCGGCCTAAGCCACCCTGAGTCGGCAGGGAAGAGGGATGATTCAGGGCCGGCGACCGTTGCCCACTAGCTACCGTACCGCCAAAATCAGCAGGCCCATCGCAACGAGCTGGAATCGGGCGGACCATCCTCTGGGCCTGTCTGGGAGCAGAGACCCGTTTCAAACCAAATTCCGAAACAGAGGCTCGCCCATCATCGCAGAGACAGCACCGAAAAAAACGGTCCCCTCTCCCCGGCCCTCTTGTATCTGAATTTCCGTCTAACCTTGTCTATGAGTAAAGGCTTGGGAAGATGGGACTGTCCTGCCGCCTGCAGGCGGCAGGACAGTGGCGCGAACGAGTTCGTTATCCTCTGGCATTGGTTTATAGCCAAGTGCGTGGGGAGCCTGAGCCATTCGTGCCTGTGTCCTAAACTCGAACCGTTGATTGAGCGGCCCACTAAAGCCTGCTCGCATTTGCAAGAAAGAGCCAGAACACTATGACCACTATCTATACGGGCTTGGATATTGCCAAGCTTAACCTGCAACTTCACCTCGCCGGTCGGATCCACGACCTGCCCAATACCGCCGCCGGCCACCGCCGGCTGCTTAAACTCCTGACCACTCACGCCGGGGTGCACGTCGTCTGTGAAGCCACCGGCGGTTACGAACGCGACGTTGTCGCCGCCCTGCATGACGCCAAAGTGCCCGTTAGCGTCTTGAACCCCGCCCGCGTCCGGCACTTTGCTCGGGCCACCGGTCAACGGGCTAAGACCGATGACATTGATGCCGCCATCCTGTCTGCCTACGGCCAGGCCTTACAGCCCAAACCCACCGCGCCCCGCACGGAACAAGAACAACAGTTGGCTGAACTGATCCGCCGCCGGGTACAGGTCGTGGAAATCCTCGTGGCCCAACGCCAGCAGGCCGAACGCCTCACCGTGCCAGCCTTGCGCCGCCAAGCCCAAAGCCTCGTGCGGCGGCTTGAACGGGACGTGGCCCAGATCGAAGAACAGCTCAAAGCTCTGCGTACACAAGCCGCCATTCTGGATGCCCGCGTGCAGAAGCTCGAAGCGATCACCGGGGTCGGAGCGATCACCGCCCTAGGCGTGCTGGCCGAACTGCCCGAACTAGGCACGCTCAATCGCCGCCAAGCCGCCGCCTTGGCCGGACTGGCTCCGCACCCACGCGAAAGTGGTCAATGGCACGGACGCCGCAGCATCGGTGGTGGTCGCGCACCGGTCCGCCGGGCGCTCTACATGGCGGCACTGGTGGCCGCCCATTCAAACCGTCAACTCAAAGAGTTTTATCAGCGGCTGCGCGCAGCCGGAAAACCCGCCAAAGTTGCGCTCACTGCCATCATGCGCAAACTCATTGTCTTGATGAACCACATCCTTAAAAACCCTAACTTTGCACTCCAAAATTAAATACCGTTGCTCCCC
>CAILMI010000063.1 GCA_903835255.1 uncultured Verrucomicrobia subdivision 3 bacterium | reverse complement strand
CGCGCGCCCCTTGAGCATGGCGTAGCTGAAGGTCACCGGCTCCGGCAGCCCGCCCAGCACGGCCGCCAGCATCGGCAGGTCTTTTTCCGTGAGCTGCTCCTGGAGATTGATGGTGTGGGTGGAGATGACGGCTTTTTTCTTCTGCGCCACCGCAAAGAGAATGGATGGAATCAGATAGGCCAGCGATTTGCCCACGCCGGTGCCCGCCTCCACCGCCAGGTGCTCGCGATTCTGCAGTGCCCGGGCCACCGCCACCGCCATCTCCTGCTGCTGCGGGCGGAATTCGAAGTTGCTCGCCCGGGAGAGAATGCCCGAAGGAGAAAAGATCTCTTCGACCTGCGCCACCAGATCGATGCCGCTCGGCTGGATTTCTGCGATGGAAATCATTTCAGCGGCCCGCTGCTCAAAACCACCTTGAGCGACGCCGTGGTTCCAGGGGCGAGCGAGAGCCTGTCCTGCTTTACATTGCCAGACTCCACGCAGACCATTTTCCGGTGCTCCGCCGGATCGAAGTCGTCCGGCATTTTTTGCGTGGTCCACGGGTTCCAGACCACCGTGGAACGGGACTGGAACTTTTCAACGCGAACCGTGCGCCCGAGGATTTCATCGCGGATTTCTACGGTGTCCGTGTTGTCGGGATAAACCCGGTTGGTTTCCTGCGTGATGCGGAGCGGCGCCGCATCGCCCTGCCGCCGCGCGCCGCCGGCGCCCAGGGCGAAATCGTCGAATGCCGCGCCCTGCAGGCCGGTGAGGGAAATCCGGTCGATGTCGCCGATGTTGAAGTAGGTGTGCAGACAGTTCTCCACTTCCAGGGTCTTGCCGCAGGAATCATTGGAGGCCACCAGTTCCAGGGTCAGCGTCTCGGCCACGGTCACGATTAGTTCCGTGCGCAAGCCCTGCCAGGCTTCTTGGCCGGAAAGAAGGGGCAGCGCCAAGCGAAGCGTCACCGCCCCGGCCGCGTCCACAGCGGTCTTGACCAGCTCCCATTCCGTCAGGCGCGCGAAGCCATGGCTCGGTTCGCCGTCGCGGTTGCCGAACCACGGGAAGCAGACCGGCACCCCGCCGCGGATTGGCAGGCCTGGTCCAAATTTGCTTTTCGCGCTCATAAACAGCAGGGGGGGCTCGCCATTTTTCTGGAAGCCGGTCACATGGGCGCCGTGCAGGCATACCTCCGCCGTGCTCGCGTTCGAGGTGGCCTTGATCCGGGTCAGGCCGCCCGGGCCAGTGGACAGGGCAACCCGGCCAGGAATGATCCGCTGCGAATCCGTTTTTGAGTTCATAGATTTTTTTGTGGGATTCAGCCGAATAAATCCATCTGCGGGGGCGGGGCCAGCTGTTTCAGTGCCTCGCGGTCCTGCTGCCGGCGGGGGGGGCGCACATTCCCCTCGGGCGTCAGCTCGGAGGCCTCCAGATTGCCGAGGATTTCCTTGGCCCGCTCCAGCACGCCCCGGGGCACGCCGGCCAGCCGCGCCACCTGGATGCCGTAGCTTTTATCCGTCCCGCCCTCGACGATTTTGCGTAGGAAAACGATCTGGTCCTGCCACTCGCGCACCGCCACGTTGAAATTCCGGATCCGGGGCAGTCGCGCCGGAAGTTCGGTCAGCTCATGATAATGCGTGGCAAACAGCGTCTTGGCCCCCACCTGATGATGCAGGTGTTCCACAATGGACCACGCCAGAGAAAGGCCGTCGAAGGTGCTGGTGCCGCGCCCGATTTCATCCAGCACAATCAGGCTGCGCGCCGTGGCATTGTTCAAAATGTTGGCCGTCTCGGTCATCTCGACCATGAAGGTGGACTGCCCGCGCGACAGGTCGTCGCTGGCCCCGATGCGTGTGAAGAGTCGGTCCAGCAGGTCGATCCGCGCCTCGGCGGCTGGCACAAAGCTGCCCGTGTGAGCCATCAGGGCGAGCAGGGCCACCTGACGGATGTACGTGGATTTTCCCGCCATGTTCGGACCGGTGATCAGGGCGATTTGCGGGGGTCGCTCCCCCTCGCTCCCGGCCAGGGCCGTGCCGGTTGGGGAAGGCGTGCAGCTCGCCAGCCCCGTGTCGTTGGGGATAAATCGTTCTTCGACGAGTTGCTGCTCCAGCACCGGATGCCGTCCGTCGCGGAGGCGCAGCACGCCGTCGTCGCCCACCTGGGGCCGGCAATAATCATGCAGGCGGGCTGTTTCCGCAAAAGACCCCAGCACATCCAGCTGCGCCAGGGCGGAGGCGCTCTGCTGGATCTCCTTCAGCTGGCCGATCACGGTTTCGCGCAGGCGCTGGAAGAGTTCATATTCTAGTTTCACGCTGCGCTCCTCTGCTCCGAGAATTTTACCCTCCATCTCCTTCAGCTCGGGGGTGATGAAGCGCTCCCCATTTGCGACGGTCTGTTTGCGGTGGTAATGCGGCGGAACCTTGTCGAGATTCGACCGGGTGATTTCAATGTAGTAGCCGAAGACGGAATTGAACCGCACCTTGAGCGACGCGATGCCGGTGCGCTCGATTTCATCCGCCTGCAGCTTCGCGATCCAATCCTTGCCTCCCCGGGTGGCATTGCGGAGTTCGTCGAGCCCGGCATCGAAGCCGTCCCGGATCATGCCGCCCTCCTTGATCGCCAGGGGCGGCTCATCCACGATGGCGCGCGAAATCAGTTCAACCAGATCGGGGGATGTCGAGATGAGCTCATTCAATGCCGCCAGCAAGCGGGTGGGGCTGGAGCCCTTGAATGCTTCCGCGGGTGCGGGTGCGAGCCGGCCCTGATTTTCATCCCCTGGAGTGGGGCTTCCTGCATCGCCGGCTGCCAGATTTTGAAGAATCTGTTTAAGCGCTGGGATCTGTTCCAGGGCCAGACGCAAGGCGGCCAGGTCCCGCGCGTTGCCGCTGCCGGAACTCAGGCGGCCGAGGGTGCGCTCTAGGTCGCGGATCCGGGCCAGTTGCGCGCGGAAGGCGTCGAGTCCGGCGGTGTTGCGGACGAACGTCTGGACGGCGTCCTGACGCTGGCGGATCGGTTCAACCGCGGCGAGCGGCTGGGAGAGCCACTGGCGCAACAGACGGGCCCCCATCGGGGTGGCGGTGCGGTTGAGCGCGCCGTAAAGCGAGGCGCTCCGCGGGGCATCATGGTGCTGCGGCTCGAGGATTTCCAGATGCCGCAGCGTGGTTTGATCCAGCGTGAGAAAATCGCTGCGCTGATAAAAAGTGATCCGCGTGAGATGTTTCACGTCGCGGCGCAGGGTCTGGGTGAGATAGTGCAGCACTCCGCCCGCCGCGCCGACGGCGGCAGCCCGGTCTTTCAGGCCAAACCCATCGAGCGATGCGACCTTGAACTGCTCCCGCACGGTGAACACCGCCGTCTCCGGCGCAAACGTCCAGTCCTCGTGACCGCTCAAAATCCAGCCGAAGTCCGACCGGGCCGGAGCCCCGGAGCCCTCGCTGTGGTGGGAGGGCGTCGCTGTCCCGCACAGCAGGTCGCGCAGCCATCCCGCCTGGGTGGGGACGATGATTTCCGCCGGACGCAGGCGTTCCAGTTCGGTCAGCAGCGCCGCCGCGCTCTCCAGCTCGGTTGTCAGAAAATCACCCGTGGTCAGGTCCACCAGCGCGAGGCCGAAAATTTTCCCCGAGGGATGGACGGCGGCGATGAAATTATTCCGTTCCGCCACGAGCATGCGTTCATCGAAGTGCGTGCCGGGGGAGAGGATTTGCGTCACCTCGCGCTGCACCAGTTTGCCGGGCCGGGCCTCTTCGGTCTGATCGCAGAGGGCCACCTTGCGCCCGGCCTTGAGCAGGCGGGCGATGTAGCCGCCCGCGGCGTGGTGCGGCAGGCCGCACATCGGGACCCCGTTGCGCGCAGTGAGCGAGAGGTTGAGGAGATGCGCGCCGGCCTGAGCGTCCTCGAAGAACATCTCGTAGAAATCCCCCAGCCGGAACAGCAGGAGCGCGTCCGGGGGGAGTTCGCCCTTGATGCGGCGATACTGTGCCATCATGGGCGTGAGTTGGGCTTCGGCAGACATGACAGCGGTAAATCTACGGGGGAATGGTCAGCAGGTCGAAACGAAACTACTCGCAAAAAGGATTTATTGCGCTCAGGCGACGCGAGGCTCCGGAGAGCTGGTTCCGGATTTGATTCCAGTGTGTCCGAGCCGCATGAGTTCCGAGCCGTACCCCTCCCGAAAGGTCGGATACTGAAAGCGATACCGCAGTTCCTGTTTCAGTTTGCGGTTGGAGACCTGCTTGTGAGTCACGCCCCGGCGCCGGGCGGCTCCGGGAGATTCCGGTAGGGAAGGCGGGAGGGGTTTGTTCAACACCTGAGCCAGCCACTCAAAAAAATGGCGCTGGCTCACCGGTTCGTCGTCCGCAGCATTGTAGATTTCCCCCGGTCGCCCATTTTGAAGCGCGGCGAGAATGCAGCCCGCCACGTCGTCGCGATGGATCATATTCAGCCAGCGGCCCCCGTCGCCTTCCAGATGGGCGGCGTCCCTCAGGAACTGCTTGAACCAGTGGCCACGATCCGGTCCGTAGATTCCGGCGACGCGCAGGATCACGGCGGGGAATTGGCGCTCCGCCACGGCCGCCAGCAATGCGATTTCCGTCTCAACGAGAATCCGGGAGGTTTCGGCGAGCGGTTCGGCAGGGCTGGACTCCTCCACCTGGGATCCGTCGTTTTGGGCATAGACGCTGGTGCTGCTGGTGTAGACAAACTTTTGGGGCGGATGCGGCGCCAGCCATTCAATCAGGTGGCGGGTGCCTTGCAGGTAAACCTCGCGGTAATGGTCCGCATCCCCGCCGGCGGCCACGCAGTTCACCACCCAGTCGAATTCGGAGGGCAGGGCCCTGAGCGTTTCGGGGCGGGTCACGTCGCCGGTCAAGGGCCGGATGCCGGCGGCTTGTAGTTCCGCGGCCGCCGCAGGATGCCGTCGCAGGCCGTAAACCTCGTGCCCGAGTCCGGCCAGTGCCGCCCCGAGCGGCACCCCCACATAGCCGCAGCCGACAATTAAAACGCGCATCATAATATCAGGCGGCAAACAAGGCGTGCAAATTCATGGACCCATGCCGGACACGCAGCAAGAGCATCTCGTTTTCACGGGCAGTATAAAAAATCAGGTAGCGGGGAAAACACTTCACGCCGAAGGTGCGGATGCCCGCCGGATGCAAATCGCGCCGCACGCGTCCGAGCGCCGGATGCTTTTGCAGCTGCGCAATCGTGTCGCAGAGGGAGTTTTCCCAGCGCCGGGCAATCTCCTCGCTGGCTTCCCGGGCAAGATATTCCACGGCGCCGGAAAAATCCGTTTCGAATACCGAGCTGAAAACCAACTTCATCCGCGCGCCTTCGCCCGGGCTTTCCCAGCAAGGTCGCGTAACCGGTCGAGGCTGCCGGGGCGGAAGTCGCCCGCCAGCGCCTCGTCAATCCATTTCTGCTGCGTCTTGGAAACCAGCGCGTCCTCCAGATCGAAGCTCATCTCAATGCGTGCCATCGCCTCCTGGTTGATGCTGCGGAAATTGCGCCCGGCGGAAACGGACAGCCGTGTTTTCAGTTCTTTGGAGATGCCTTTGACCTGCAAGTCGGAGCTCATGCTAAAACCATAACACCACCACTATGGGTGTCAATCCATGACGGCAGCGAATCGCAGCCCGCGGGTGCTGACGCACAGCTGCTGGAACTCGAATTCCTCCATCACGGTCTCGAAGATGAGGCTTCCGGTGAGGATCACATCCGCGCGCTGTGCGGGCAGGCCAATGATGGACCGGCGCTCGGCCAGCGGCAGGCTCCACAGATGTTTCCGGTGCGCCGTGACCTGCCTCCGGCTCAGGCGCGCGTCTTCAATGCGGAGCCGGTCAAAGCGTTTCAATTTGAGCTCGATGCGGGCGAGCAGGCTGGTCGTGCCGCCGGTCCCGACCAGCTGGATCGGGCTGGAGCGGGGGTGGCGCCGGGACTGGCGCTGCAGGGCGGGCTCGAGCGCGGGGCGGACTTCGGTCCGCAGGAACCGCTTCAGCCAGGCGCGGCAGGCGCGGTATTCCTCTTGCCGGGGCGGGTCGCTGTGCGGAAATTTTTCGAGCAGCCGCACGGTGCCAAGGGGAAAGCTGCGGGCGAAATGCTGGCGGTCGCCCTGGCCCAGGATGAATTCCGTGCTGCCGCCGCCGACATCGAGCAGGAGCAGCGGCGCCGCCGCCAGAGCCACATTGGTGGTCACCCCTTGAAAGGCCCACTCCGCCTCCTGATCGCCGGAAATAATTTCGACCCGGAGGCCGGACGCCTTTGCGATGGCCTCGGTGAGTTCGCCGCCATTCACGGCATCGCGGGCGGCGCTGGTGGCAATCACGCGGATGGACACCGCCCGATGCTCCCGGGCCCTGCGGCTGAATGTCGCCACAGCCCGGGCGGTCCGGGCGATGGATTCCGGCTGCAGCCGGTGCGTTTCATAGAAGCCCTTGCCGAGGCGGGTTTGGAGGCTCGTCTCGCCCACCGGGCGCACGTCGCGTCCGGAAACGTCGCCCACGAATAGCTTGACCGAGTTGGTGCCGACATCGATGACGGCGCGGCGGATGGTTCCCATGCGGCGCCAGATTACGGGGGGCGGCGGCCAAAGCCCATCTGAAAAAACGCCGGCGTTTTGGAGGGCCGGGGGCGAACGAATCCTAGCCGATCCGGAAGGAGATTTTCTGGATCAGGCTTTTCCCGAAACTGTGCTGCAGGCGGTCGAGGATTTCCTTGCGCCGGTAGCGGACGATTTCCGTCAGCCACACGCTGCTGTCCACGTTCACAAAGAGGGTGCCTTTGTGCAGGTTGGCCGGTTGCGCATGGGCGGTGACGACCGGGTCCAGCAGGTCGTTCCAGACTTTGACGATCTCCGCCTCTCCCTGGCGGGCGTCCATGCGCAGATCCTTCATCAGCTGGGGCAGGACTGCGGCGGCGGTGCGGGCGGGAGTGGCGCGCATTTTTTCCAGCGGCGCCAGATCCACGCCCCGCCATTGCGCCAGCACGCGCTGGCGGTTGGAGCTCCGCCCTGGTCCGGGCAGCGGCAGTTTTTTAGACGGCAGTTTCAAGGCGACCCACAATAACCAGAAAGCCGGCAGGAAGACGAAGATTTTTTCTGGGGTTCCCGCTGCGTCGATTGCGATCGCTGGCGCAGGTCGGTGAATCACTCGCCTGAAAATCCATCGAAGTCCGGTGAAGCCTGGCTCAAAACCAAGAAGTCGCGCCGCCCCTCGCTGCCTGTTTTCTGGGAGGGTTCCAAAAGCAACAACCCCGGAAAGGAAAATCCTCTCCGGGGTTGTGGTTGAGAGTTTCTGGATTGGAAATCAGCCGTTGTTGCCGATGGCTTCAACGGGGCAGCCTTCCATGGCTTCCTTGCAGCGCGCTTCTTGATCGGGGTTGACCGGCTGGTGATAGACCACGGAATAGCCACCATCGTCGTTGCGCTTAAAATTGTCCGGGGCGGTTTCGCGGCACAGGTCGCAGTCGATGCACTGGTTGTCCACGTAGTATTTGCCGGTGATGTTTTCGGGATATTTATTTGCTGCGTCAGCCATAAAATTAAGAGTTAAAGTTTGGAGAACGTAGTATGCCCGCCCGCCCAAATCATGGCAAGTCTCAACTGCTCGCCCCTGCCTCGAATCCTCAATGAGAGAGAAAAATCGCTCGCGCTCGGGAAGGGGTTTCTCGCCCTTTTCCTAAAGAAAAACCCATCTGTTGCCGGCGGCCTGGCGGTTCAACCGTCAGGCCGCCCAGAACCTTCAGCGCGCCAGGGCAGCCTGCTTCAGCCCCTGCGCCGGGGCTGCATTGAAGTGAGACCTCACTTTGGCGACGGTGTTCTCGACGGACAGGCCGTATTTTGCGCGGAGCTCGTCCTGCGTGGTGGCGTGCTCGATGAACTGGTCGGGCCATCCGATGCGCACCACGGGGGTGGTCACCGCTTTTTCGCTGAACAATTCGAGCACCGCCGAGCCGTAGCCGCCCATCAGCACGTGATCTTCCAGAGTCACCACCAGGTCGGCTGCCTTCCCGAAGCACTCGTGCGCGCCGGCGTCCAGCGGCTTGGTGAAGCGCGGGTTGATCACCGCCACGTCGTAGCCTTCGGTGGACAGCTGCTGCGCCGCCTTGCGCGCGATGGTGTTCATCGGTCCGAGCCCGAACAGCGCGACCTTGGGCTTGCCGTTGTCGGAAAAGTTCTGGACGACCTGCGCCTTGCCGATCTCCAGCGGCTGCGGCTGGTCCTTGACCGGGACGCCCTCCGCTGTGCCGCGCGGATAGCGGATGAACGCGGGATGATTCTGGAGCGTGGCGGTGAACATCATGTCAGCCAGCTCGTCCTCATTCGCCGGCGCCATCCCGATGACGTTCGGCAGGCAGCGCAGATAGGAAATGTCGAACAGCCCATGATGCGTGGGGCCGTCGTTGGCGGATAGCCCGGCGCGGTCCATGCAGAAAATCACCGGAAGATCCTGCAGGCAGACGTCGTGATGGATGCAGTCGTAAGCGCGCTGGAGGAATGTGGAGTAGATCGCCACCACCGGATGGTAGCCCATTGTGGCCATGCCGGCGGCGAAGATGACGCCGTGCTCCTCGGCGATGCCGACGTCGATGTAGCGGTCGGGCATGGCCTTTTCCAGGTGTTTCATGCCAGTGCCGGTGGGCATGGCGGCGGTGATGCCGACGATGGAATTATTTTTCTGGCAGAGTTTCACCATGGTCTGGCCCATCACGTCCTGATACATGGGGGGCGTGCCCGCTTTGGCGGCCGGCGTCTCGCCGGTCTTGGCGTCGTAGGAGCCGAGGCCGTGGAATTTCTCGGGGTATTTCAGCGCCGCCTCGAAGCCCTTGCCCTTCTGGGTGAGCACGTGGATGACGATCGGGTGGTCGCAGGTCTTGGCGAACTCGAGCGTGCTGACCAGCAGCGGCAAATTGTGGCCGTCGATCGGGCCGAGATAGCGGATGCCGAGCTCCTCGAACAGGACCGGGTTGCCGAAGCCGCCCCGGCCGTCTGCGCTGGCCACCTCTTTTTTCTGGTGCATGCCCACGCTGAGGATGCCCTTGACTCCCTCCTCGGCCTTGTGCGCCAGCTTCAGCGCCAGCTCGCCCTTGGGCAGCTTGCGGATGAAGTTTTCAAAGTCCTTCGACAGCTTGTTGTAGGACGGATTAGTGATGAGCTTGTTGAGGTAGGCGGAGATGGCGCCCACGTTTTTGGCGATGCTCCACTCGTTGTCGTTGAGGATGCCGATGAATTTCTTGGTGGTGTGGCTGATGTTGTTGAGCGCCTCAAAGGAGATGCCGTTGGTGAGTGCCGCATCCCCGAACACGCACACGACGTTTTCATCCGTGCCCTTCTTGTCGCGCGCCGCCGCCATGCCCAGCGCCGCCGACAGCGCCGTGCCCGCGTGCCCCGCGCCGAAGCAATCGTGCTCGCTCTCGGTGCGCAGCGCGAAGCCGTTCAGGCCATCCGTCTGGCGGATGGTGCGGAAACGGTCTTTGCGGCCGGTGAGAATCTTGTGGACATAGACCTGATGGCTCACGTCCCACACAAATTTATCCTTGGGTGTGGAGAAGACGCTGTGCATCGCAATGGTCAGTTCGACCACGCCCAGATTCGGACCGAGGTGGCCGCCGCCTTTGGCGAGGCCGGCGATCAGTTCCTGCCGGATTTCCTCGGCGAGCTGTTCGAGCTGGGTGGGTGTAAGTTTTTTGACGTGCTCCGGCCCGTCAATCATATCAAGGTATCGGCTCATATAAAGTGGGTGTTCTGGGCTTTGGGTCTGGGATTTCAGCGGGGCAAAACGCCTCAATCTTCGGACGGCTCTAGCGGTTTGAGTTTGATCTCGCCCGCCGCCGTTTTTTCCAGCTGCTGAATCTTCAGCTCCGCGTCGGCCAGTTTTTCCTGGCAAATCCTGGCCAGCCGCGTGCCCTCTTCGTAGCGGGCAATCAATGTTTCCAAAGGCAAATCCCCGGATTCCATCGTTTCAACGATGGCTTCCAGTGTTTTCAGGGCTTCTTCAAACGGCGGATTCTTGGCGGGATTGTTCTGCCCCGCGCTTTTGGACGGACTTGGCACAGCAAAACGCTAAAATAAAATCCCGCGCGCGTCCAGCGCGGAAGTGGGCCGCCCTCAGGCGGTGCCGGCGGACTCATCAAGAGAGAAACGGGAGTGACAAGGCCAAGGGATGTGAAAACGGAGGATGTGGGTCCCGATTTTTGACCGGCAGTTCAACTTAACCTTGGGACATCGGCGGGTAGGGCGGGTAGTCCTCGGCCCGCCGCCGTCGCCAATCCTCGTATGCGGGTTTACCATGACGTCGCGCACGGAGTGTCGCGCCCTCCCTGTCCCACAGTTGCCAAGAACTGCTATAGGATCCGAGAGCGGCCTGATTCTTCAGGTCGCGCTCTTTTGTTTCACGGTGCTGATGATCTCCCCCTCCTTCACCCGGGTCTTCAAGATTTGTCCGGGCTGGACGTCTTGGGCCTGGCGGATGATTTCCCCCGTCGCCGCCACCGTCGTGATCGAATAGCCCCGCGCGAGCACCTGCTCCGGCCCCAGCAGCCGCAGCCGCGATTCCGCATTCGCCCGCCGGCTTTGACAGTCCTTGATCCGTTCCCGTATCCGTTCCCGCATCCGCCGCCAGCTGACTTGCAGCGATTCGTGCTGCAGGATCAGCCGCGCCTGCGGTCGCGCCTGCCGTAGCCGCGCCGCCAGATTCTCCCAGGCAACCCTCTGTCCCTCCACGGCCTGTTCCGCCCGCCGCCGCAGCGCCGTCCGCAGATCGTCCAGCCGCTGCAGCTGCTCGTTCAGCTCCCGGCGGGGATGCGTCCGCGCCATCCGTTGCAACAGGTTCACGACCTGCTGGCGGCTCGAGAAGACGCCTTCGGTAAGGATTTCCCCCGCCGCGCTCGGCGTGGCCGCCCGCGCGTCGGCCACAAAATCGCTGATGGTGAAGTCGATCTCATGGCCGATGGCCGACATGACTGGGAGGGCTGACTCGAAAATCGCCCGCGCCACCGCCTCCTCGTTGAAGGCCCACAAATCCTCCAGCGACCCGCCGCCGCGCGTGAGGAGAATCAGGTCGATGGGGCGGGCGGGGACCTCTCGCACGTGATACGCGTTCAGCAGCCGGATCGCCGCCGCGATTTCCGCCGCTGCCCCTTGTCCCTGCACCCGGCAGGGCACGAGGAGGATCTCCAGGCCCGGATTCCGGCGTTGCACGACATGAAGCACATCCTGGATGGCTGCCCCGGTGGGCGAGGTGACCAGGCCGATGCGCTGGGGATACCGGGGCAGGGGGCGTTTGCGTTCCGGAGCGAAGAGCCCCTCGGCAGCGAGCTTCTGCTTGAGTTTCTCAAACGCAATTTGCAGCGCTCCCACGCCCTGCAATTCCACCGCGCGGACGATGAGCTGATAGTGTCCGCGAGCCTCATACACCGTCACGTCCCCCTGTAATAAAACCTTCTGTCCGTCCGCCAGCAGCCGGCGGTGCTCCACGGCTTCCCGGCTGAAGAGCACGCAGCTCAGCTGGGATGCCGCGTCCTTGAGGGTGAAGTAGATGTGGCCGGAGGACTGCGCGCGCAGATTGGTGATTTCGCCGCTCACCCAGACTTGGCCGACCTGTTTTTCCAGCAGCGCCCGGACGCGCGCCGTCAGTTCCGCCACCGTCAGCACCCGGCGCAGTTCGGGGGCGGGAAAGAGCTCGCCGAAGTTCCATTGCGATTTGGCGGGTTTGCTCATGCGGGGTTTGGTTTCCGGGGCGCTGCGATGTTCGGGAGCATGGCATGGCGTCCGGAGACCTCGCAAGCGGATTTGCCCGTGCCCGCCGCTCCGGGCCCCTTGAAATTTCCCGGGGAGCGGGATCCGCGCCGGAGCAAAGCGGTAACATTCCGGCAGTTTAGGGGCGATAAACCAAACACCTACCATCGCCGGGCAGGCCTGCCCATTTCCCGCCTTCCGTTTGGCGATTAGGCTGGCGGCGTGAAAAATTTACTCGTGAATCAATTTCGGGAACTGATCAAAATCGCGATGCGCAGCCTGACCCCCTTGGAAAAAAAGAGGCTGGCGGAGGAGTTGGAGGTTCAAGCCATCCGCCTGCGCGGAGATCAGGAAGAGGAAGAGACTCCGGTGTAAGGGCCGGATGCGCTGACATTGAGTTGGATGTTTCCTCATCATTCCAATCTGGCTGGACGCGACAGCGGGCGTAGTCCAATCTTTGCGGCATGAATCTAATAATGACGGCCAGCGGCACCTCATCCCTCCGGCAAGTTCTAGTCAGCGGAAATCGGCTGACGTTTTTTTGCGTCCTCTTCCTTTTCCTTCAGGATATTCAAGCTGGGCAATCTCCTGGCAATACCAACAAGCTGGCGGAATATTGGGCGCTTCTCGACCAGGGAAATACCACCAATCAGCTAACTTGGGAGCGGGTGTCTTCTTCGGAGAACGGAAAGTTCCAGACCGCCGTCGTCAAGGCGTACGGATCGGTCACCGGCGGCAACCTTTACCTCTCACGGGATTTCGGCAGGAGCTGGGCGCCTTCCACCAATCATTTCAACCTGGGCTGGTCCGGCGTGGCGGTCAGCCGATCCGGGAAATACCAGACGGCCGTCGCCGAGGGGGATTCTATCTACGTTTCAAAGGATTACGGGCAATCTTGGAAAGCCATTGCCGAGGCGCAGGGCAATTGGACCTCCGTGGCGATGTCGGCGGATGGCCGCTATCAGACGGCCGTCGCCAATAGTTACAACAACACCAATTACTTCAGCACGGGAATCTGCTGCTCTTCGGACTACGGCAAAACCTGGACGCCGTTGAGTTTTTCCTACAACACGTGGCTGAGCGTGAATCTCTCCGCGTCGGGCCGCATCCAGACCGCCGTGTCCTTCGTGATCGAAGGGACGGAGGATCCGGATGGACGCCAGGGATGCCTTTATAATTCCTACGATTACGGAAATACCTGGGAACTGAATACGAATCTGCCGCCCAACTATTACACCTCCTCCGGCATGTCGGGAAATGGGCGCATCCAGGTGGTGGGCCTGTCGAATTGCAATCTTGCCCCAGCCACGCCCGGGCCGATCTTTATTTCCTGCGACTATGGGAAGACGTTTTCTGAATCCTCGGCGCCCGTGGACAATTGGCTGAACTTTTCGCTCTCCCAAAATGGTCGCTACCTGCTGGCGGCGGCCTACCAGCAAACGGATACCAACGAAGCCATTGTGCCGGGCACGGGCGGCCTGTATGCCTCCTCGGATTTCGGGGTGACCTGGTTCCGGACCGACGCCCCGTGGAACACGTGGACCTCCGTGCAGTTGGCAGCCAATGGAGCCGTGGCCACCGCAACGGCCTGGGGAAGCGGCATCTTCATCAAGCACAAGTCGTCCGCCCACATCCCAGTGGATTGAAGAGGGGCCGCTGCGTGCGGGGCGAAGAGCCCCCTGAGAATTAGGGGCGGGCAGGTTCTGTCAGTCTTTGGCGCCCTTTTTATTGGAGCGATTCAGGTCGCGCCATTCTTCAGGGGATTTGCCGTGGGTGCGCTGGAAGGCGTTCCAGAAATTCACCCCATTTTTGAAACCGCATTCCAAAGCGATCACGCTGAGTTTTTCATCGGTTTCCACCATCCGTTTTTCGGCGGCCTTGAGCCGCTGCCAGCGGAGCATGTCGCCGGGGTTGCGCCCGAGATTTTTCTTGCAGGCGTTAAACAGGGCGGTGGACGACATGCCTGAGGCGCAGCAGAAATCCTCGTGGTCCAGGTCTTCGGAATAGTGGGCCCGTATGAATTCAACAAAACGTTTCACGCCGGGATGAACCGCGGCCAGCGTGTCGGTGCTGCCGCGAGCCACCGGCCCTATTGGCGGAATCACGCTGGCCGTTTTGGGGGAGGATTTGCCGTCCATGAGCAATTCCAGCAGCGCGGCGGCCTGGTAGCCGAGCTCTTCCAGATTGCTCTCCACGCTCGATAGCGGCGGCGTCGTAAACGGCGCAATCATCAGATCATTTTCAGCGCCGAGCACGGCGACTTCCTCGGGGACGGAAAGTTTTGCTTCGCGGCAGGCCTCCAGCACCTGGCTGGCCTCGGAGTCGCTCAAGGCCCAGACCGCCAAGGGTTTCGGGTGGTGTCGCAGCATCTGGACGCACTCGGCCAGCTGTTCCGGCCAGTCGATTTGCTCCAGGGAGCGCCTGCGAAAGGTCGTGCACCCGTAGCCCGATTCCGCGAGCCGCGCGGCAAACGCCTCCCGCCGTTCAGCGGAATACCAATTATCAAAATTGCTTCCGTAGCAGATGAAGTGGCGGAAGCCGCGTTCTAGAAAATGATCCGCAGCCAGTCGTCCAATCGCTGGATTGTCATAGCGAACATGCGGCAGATTGCTCCGGTCCGGGTGCGGATTGATGGCGACGCATTTTGCCCCGGATTGACGGATCAGCTTCAGGTAACTCTTCTGATTCTCCGCGTGGGGCAGCGGCATCATGGTGATGATGCCATCGCCATGCCAGTTTTTAGGCAGGAGAGATTGGGAGTGCGACATGTCGGCATTCAAATGCCAGCCCGCTTTCGAAGAGAAGCGCAGAACGCCCTGGTGGATTCGCAAATCATACCAGTTGAGAGCCAGCAGGATGTTGCGTCCGCCGAACTGTTTTTTGGTTTGAGAGTTCCGGGGCACAGCGCAACGTTAGCCTTGCGTGCGGCCTGATTCAATGCGTATTCGTTGAAAGGTAATAATTCTCGCGGAATGAGGTTTAACCAAGAATGATGCAAATGGAAGCAGCCAGCTGTTGCGCCTGCCGCAGTCCAAAATCAATATGATCGGGAGTCACTGTTGGAATAGAAAACACATCGGGCCGCGTTCTGAAAAGGAACACCCGTTTATGCAGGAAACCAATCCATTAAAGACGGCGTCGGGAATTCCGGATGGCAAGCGCTACTCGGTCGGCACCCTCACCTACACGCGGGCGGCGCTGATCAATGTCCTGTTCTGGATGTTGTGGGGAGACTTCTGTCTCGTAATCATGGAGTCGCTGCTGCCGAATGTGGTCCCGCTGCAGCTGCGCTGGGAGGGGGCAAATGATCGCGTCGTTGGCCTGATTGCCAATAGCCTGCCTGCCTTTATCGCAATCCTGATGGGGCCCCTTGTCGGCATGCAGAGCGACCGCCACCGGGGCCCCCTGGGACGCCGTCGCCCTTTTTTGCTATGGAGTCTGGCTCCCGTGGTGTTGAGCCTAGTGCTGCTGGGGGCTGCCAAGCCTGCGGGCGAGCTCATGCACCGGTTGCTGCTGCCGCTCTTGGGGTCGGGTGCCACCACGGCCGCTTGCACCCTTGTCTGGATCGCTTTCGCCGCCGGCCTCTTTGTCGTCTTCAACACCTATGTCTTGCAGGTGTACCAATTTCTGTTTGCCGACGTCATTCCCAAAGAGGTCATGGGAAAATTCATCGGCAGCTATCGAGCGATCGGTGCGTTTGGAAGCTTTGCCTTCAACCGCTGGATTTTGGGCTGGGTGGAGCACCACACGCTGCATGTCTATGCGCTGGCGGCCCTGCTCTATGCGACCGCTTTCAGCCTGCTGGTCTGGCGCGTCCGGGAGGGGGATTATCCGGCGCCGCCGCCCAAGCAGGGGGGCGGGGTGTGGGGGAGTCTTAAGATTTTTTTCAAGGAATCCTTCTCCCAGCGCTTTTATCTCAATCTCTATTTAATCCCCTTTTTTTTCTGGGCATCGCTCGTGCCATTTCAAACGTTTATGATCTTTTTTGCGACTCAGGCCGGTCAGCCCGGCTACGCCGACACGCTGGGTCTTACGCTGGATCAGTTTGGCAAGGTGAAAGGGTGGACGTTCATTGTGCAGATCCCCATTTTTCTCCTGGTCGGCCCTTTCGTGGACCGGTTCCACCCGCTTCGGGTCATCCTGGTGGGTGCCTTTCTCACCGGCGTGAGCTTTCTCGGCTGCTATTATTTTGTCCATTCCGAAAGCAGCCTGCGGGTGTGCTTCATCCTGAATCAGGCGGCCAGCGCCATTTATCTGGGGTCTTATCTTGCGCTCTACCCGCGCCTGCTGCCGCGTGAAAAATACGGTCAGTTTTTTAGCGCCAACCAGATTTTTGGTTTGGTGGGAGCGGTGCTCGCGCCGGTGCTGTGCGGCTGGTGCCTCGAGAGCGTTCGCGACTATCGATTCATCTTTGCCTGGTGCGGTGTCAGCGTTTTGTTGGCTTTTGCCGCCTGCGTGTCTCTATTCCGCCACTGGAAAAAACTCGGCGGGGATAGGGATTACACGCCCCCCGGCCAAGCGGCCGGCGGCGGGATCTGAAATGACTATTTTGAAGCATGAATAACCGTGAGCCTTTACAGGATGCCTTTGCAGAAATCGCGACGATGGCCCCCGTGCCGCTGCGCCCCGGTCTGGCGCAGCCCAGCCGGGCGCTGGCGCCGGAAACACCGTTGCCGCTCCGGAGCGGGTCGGCGGCGTTCTCCCGCCCCTTGAGCCAAAAAATCCAGACGGCGGAAGAACTGTCCGCTGCGCTGGAGGAGATGCGCGCGCGCATGAGCCCGTTTCTGGCTGATCTCGCCCCGGCATTGCCGGCGACCCGAGCCCGTTTCTCCTTGGACACGTTTCAGTGGCGCATCGAGCAGCCGGCGGACAGGGCCCGATTTGATGAGGCCCTCGCGGGTGGGGGCAACTGGGAAACGGTGACGATTCCGCACTACGGTCCGCCTCTGGGCAAGGCTGCGACGCTGTATCGCGCGACCTTTGACCTGCCGCCGGAAGTGGTGCGCCGCGACTGCGTGGCGCTCCGTTTTGCGGGCGTGGATTATAAGTGCCAGGTCTATCTCAACGACGTCTGCGTGGGTCAGCACGAGGGTTTCTTTGATGAGTTTGAATTTAACTGCACCGGCGTGGCCCGGGCTCAGGGCAATGTTCTGGTGGTCCGCGTTGAAAATGATTTTACCATGCTGGGCAGTCACGAGACGGGCCAGGCGGTGAATGGGGACAAAATCTACGCGGCCACCGGGCTTGGCTACGATGATCCGGTGCTGGGCTGGCATCACTGTCCGGCGGGCATGGGCATCTACAATCGCGTGGTGATGGAAGGCCGCGCCCACATGCAGATCGGCGATCTTTGGGTGCGCCCGCTGGTGGATCAGAAGGCTGTAGAGATCCGCGTTGAGGTGGAGAATCAGGGTCAAAATCCGAGCGAGGATATCGCCGTTTTGGTTTCAGTGTTTGGTCAGAATTTTGAAGCCGTCGTGCATCGGGACGCGGTCCACCATGCCGTGGGCAAGACGGTGCGCGGCTTTGGCGATCTGGACGGCGATCACGCTGAGGAAATTCCGGCGCGCATGGGGCTGGGTCGGAATTATCTCGCCATCCGGCTGCCGTTGCCGGACGCGCGGCTGTGGGATCTGGATGCGCCCTGGTTGTATCAGGCGCAGGTGAAGCTTTTGGATGCCCGGGGCGCGGTGCTGGATGTCAGGAAACAGCAGTTTGGAATGCGGACCTTCGCGCAGGATGAGCAGTCAAATCCCAAGGGCAAATTTTTTCTCAATGGACGAGAAATCCGGCTTCGCGGAGCCAACACCATGGGGCATCTGGAGCGGTGCGTGATGAAGGGGGATTTCGGGCAGCTCCGCGATGACATCCTGCTGGCGAAGTTGACGAACATGAATTTTCTTCGCCTGACGCAGCGGCCGGTTCACAAGGAGGTCTACGAATGGTGCGACCGTCTTGGGCTCATGCTGCAGACCGACATGCCGATGTTCGCCACCGTGCGGCGCAATCAATTGCTGGAGATTGTGCGCCAGTCCAGTCTGATGGAGCGCCATGTCCGCGCGCATCCCTCGAGCATTCTTGTCTCCTTCATCAATGAGCCCCGGCCTGCGGCGGCAAGCCAGCCGCACCGGTTTCTTGAGCGCCCGGAAATTGAACGGATGTTCCGTCTCAGCACGGAAGCGGTTCTGCAGGAAAATCCCGACCGCGTTTGTAAATGCGTGGACGGCGATTACGACCCGCCCGCAACCATCGGCATGCCGGACAATCATTGTTATTGCGGCTGGTATATCGGGCATGGCGTTGATCTGGGGGCGCTGCATCGCGGCGACTGGATGCCTGTGAAGCCCGGCTGGCATTATGGCTGCGGCGAGTTCGGGGCGGAGGGGCTTGATTCCTACGGGGTGATGAATAGATATTATCCTCCCGCCTGGAAGCCGGCGTCGCCCGATGCGCCGTGGACGCCCAAAATCATCTCTAAATCTCAGAGCTGGAATTTTCATTATCTCTGGTACGAAACGCCGCGCACCGCGCGGGAATGGATTGAGGCCAGCCAGCAGCATCAGGCTTGGATCACCCGGTTCATGACGGAAGCGTTTCGCCGAAAATCGGACATGAACACCTTTGCCATCCATCTTTTTATAGATGCATGGCCGTGCGGCTGGATGAAGTCGATCATGGATGTGGATCGCGTGCCGAAGCAGGCGTGGTTTGAATATCGGGATGCATTAGCCCCCCTTGCGGTCTCTCTGCGAAGCGATCGCATGCAGGTGTGGAGCGGGGAGACCGTGCCGGTGGAATTATGGATCTGCAATGATCGCGAGGGTGTCCCGGCTGGATGCCGCGTGCTTTATGACGTGCGCTGGCAAGGCAAGGTGATTGCACAGGGCCAGGTGCCGGCCAGCATTGAAGCCTGCGCGCCGCGCGGTCAGGGTGTGATTCCGGTGGCCATCCCTGACACCGCCGACCGCGGCCAGATTGAGCTGGGGGCGACCCTGGTCGCCGCCGATGGCTCGGCGCTGCATGACTCGGTTCTCACGCTGAAAGTATTTCCGAAGCCGTTGTCTAAAGAAATTCAAGTCTGGCTTCCGCGGCAGACGCCGCTGCTCGAAAAAGTGGTGGGCGGGCTGGGGCTGGAGATATTAACCCAGCCGCCGAAGGAGAAAGGGGTGCTGCTGATCGCCAACCCGGCGGATTATCTCCAGCGGGCTGAGCGGATCGATGCCGCCGTCCGGCAGGGAGCCACTGCTGTATTTTTAAACTTGTCGGTGGGCGAATACCAATTGGGAGGGGTTAAACTAAATGTGCGCAAAGCGGGCATGGGGCCGCGCCATTTTGTCTCTCGCGCCACAGGCCATCCCCTGGTGGAAGGTTTCCAGCCGGACGATTTCAAGTTCTGGCATTTTGAAACGCTGGGGCACGGGGCGCCTCTCCTCCACACGGTGCTGGAAGGTTCGGATTGGGCGCCGGTCCTTCAAAGCGGCGACGGCGGTTGGTTGCGGCCCTGGGGATATACCCCGGCAGCAGTGGAGCGTCGGGATGGGCATGGGCGTTGGATTGTTTGTCAGATTGAACTGGCTCATTGTGTGGCCACGAATCCGGCGGCCCATCTTTTCGCGCGTCGCTTATTAGCCGGCCCGGCATTGAATGAAAAGAATGGCAAACGCAGGGTGCCTGTTGTGGGCGGAAAAAACGGGGGCGGCCCGGGTGTTTTTGCTGAAACTCGCTCATGAAAAAATTATTAAATACGTTCGCCGCCTCGCTGCTCGTTTCGATCGCTGTCATCGCTCAAGCTCAAACGAACCCGGTTCCGGCAACCCCTGCCGCCGGCGCGCCGTCCGCGCTGAACCGGATGGCCGCCGAATCGCCTGAGGCCAAAGCCAGGCGCATGGAGTGGTGGCGCGAGGCGAAGTTCGGAATGTTCATCCATTGGGGCGTCTATTCAGTGCCGGCCGGGATTTATCATGGCCGCGCAGTGACTAACGCCGGTGAGTGGATCATGTATCGGGCCAAGATCCCCATGGCGGAATACCAGTCTTTCGCAAAAGATTTTAACCCGGTCAAATTTGACGCCGAGGCCTGGGTCAAAATCGCCAAGGATGCCGGGATGAAATACATCGTCATCACCGCCAAGCATCACGACGGCTTCGCGATGTTTCCCTCCAAGGTCAGCAAATGGAACATCACCGACGCCACGCCGTGGCATCGCGACCCGTTGCAGGAGCTGGCCGAGGCCTGTCGTCGGCAGGGCATCAAGCTGGGTTTTTATTATTCACAGGCGCAGGATTGGAACAACGGCGGCTCAACCGGAAACCGCAATTGGGATCAGGCGCAGGAGCATGACATGGACGATTACATCGACACCATCGCCGTGCCGCAGGTGAAGGAACTGCTTTCCCGCTACGGTGAATTTCCCGCGGTGCTCTGGTGGGATACCCCTAAAAACATGACCACCAACCGTGCGGAGAGGCTTTACAGTGCCGTTCACGCCCTGAAGCCTGACATCATCATGAACAATCGCCTCGGCGGCGGTCTCCGTTGCGACACCGAGACGCCCGAGCAATATATCCCGGCGCAAGGCTACCCCGGTCGGGATTGGGAGACGTGCATGACCATGAACGGCACCTGGGGGTACAAGCGCGATGACCAGGATTGGAAATCTCCGGAGATGCTCATCCGCAACCTGTGCGATATCGCCAGCAAAGGCGGCAATTATTTGCTCAATGTGGGGCCGACGAGCGAGGGGCTGATCCCGTCGCCCAGCTCCGAGGCGCTGGCGGAAATCGGCGCCTGGATGAAAGTCAACGGCGACGCAATCTACGGCACCGGTCCGACGCCCTTCAGTGATGTGCATGGCAAGTTTAGCGAAACAGAGAAGGACTGGAGGGGTAATTTCAAATTTATTTCCACCTGGGACTGGCGCTGCACCAGCAAGGCGGGAAAGCTTTATTTATTTATTTTTGACTGGCCGAAGAATGGCAAATTTCAACTCCCGCCGATGCAGGATAAAGTGCAAAAAGTTTGGATTTTAGCGAACAAGACAAAAGTGAATTATGCGCAGACCGATGCGGGGGTGATTCTGGACTTGCCCGCGATTCCGCCGGATAAAATCGCATCGGTTCTCTGCATCGAATTTGCCAAGACTTCCAAAAAAGTGGCTTTCGACCCGGCCGCCGACGCCGAGCGCAAGGCGGCGATGTCGCCCGGGGAGCTGGAGTGGGAAAAAGTGCTTGAGGAAAACCTCGGCGATTTCTATCTGCCGTATTACAAAAATGACAAGCGCGCCGGCAAGGTGACCGCGTGGGATTATGTGAAGGATGATCCCGCGCTGCCGCGCGTTCTGCTGATTGGCGACTCCATCTCCCGCGGTTACACGCTGGATGTTCGGCGCGACCTGGCGGGCAGGGCCAATGTCCATCGCGCCCCTGCCAATTGCGGCGCGACGACGCTGGGGGTGAGGAAATTGGATGCCTGGCTCGGCGGCGGGCACTGGGATGTCATCCATTTCAACTTTGGGATCCATGACCGGAATCTGCCGGCCGCAACCTACGCCACCAACTTGGAGCAGATTGTCATCCGACTGGAGAAGACCGGGGCGAAATTAATCTGGGCGCGGACGACCCCGCCGGCGAGCGCGGGCAACGCTGAGAAGTTTTCACCGGAACAGTGCGCGGAGGTGAACCGCATCGCCGATGGCATCATGAGGCAGCACGGAATTCCGATCGACGACCTTTGCTCCCCCATCCAGCCGAGGCTCGCCGAATTCCAAAACCCGAACAATGTCCACTTCAACGACGCCGGCTACAAGTTTCTTGCTGAAAAAGTGGCGGGTGCAATCATGGCCCAGTTGAGCGAGCCCCTGAAATGAAAACAAAAAAATGCCTCTTTTTATTCGGGGCGCTGCTGGCGGCGATGGGAGTGACGTCCTTCGCGCAGACCAATCCCGACGGCACTCCTGACACCGGTGATATGCATGCCGGGCATGCGCCCCTTAATTTGGAATCGCCCGCGGCCGTGGAAAAGCGGATGCAATGGTGGAGCGATGCGCGCTTTGGGATGTTCATTCACTGGGGGCTTTATGCGCAGGACGGTTGCTTCTGGAAGGGCAGGGACGGTCAGTCCGAGCACATGATGCTGAAGCTGAAGATTCCCATCGCCGAATACGCGCAGCTTGCCGACGTGTTCAATCCGGTGCAATTCAATGCGGATGACTGGGTGGCCATTGCGAAAAATGCGGGCATGAAATATCTGATTCTTACCGCCAAGCATCATGATGGCTTCGCCATGTTCGCCAGCCCGAGTGATGGTTATAACATTGTCAAACGCACCCCGTTTGCCCGCGATCCGGTGAGCGAGCTTGCGGCGGCCTGCCGCAGGCAAGGCATTAAATTCGGGGTGTATTATTCCTACGGACGCGACTGGCATGATCCGGATGTGCCGACGGACGTCAAGGCGGACGGGTTCCGCCGCAGCAACACCTGGGATTTTCCGGACGAAGGTAAAAAAGATTTTGCTAAATATTTTGAGCGCAAGGTCAAGCCGCAGGTGAGGGAATTGCTCACCCAGTATGGGCCGATCGATGTGCTGTGGTTCGATACGCCGGAAAAAAATACCGCGGCGCAGAGCCGGGAGCTGCTGGAGCTGATCCGCAAGCTGCAGCCGGATTGCGTCGTGAATTCGCGCCTCGGCTACCATCTCGGCGACTACACCGTGGAGGAGCAGACCATTCCCGCCGACGGCAATCCGCTGCCGTGGGAAAGCTGCATGACGCTCAACCGTCACTGGGGTTTTAAGAAAGACGACCACGATTGGAAGCCGGCATCTGAATTGATCCGCAACCTGGTGGACATCGCGAGCAAGGGCGGAAATTTTCTGCTGAACATCGGTCCGACGGGCGAGGGCAGCATTCCGGCTCCATCGGTTGAACGCCTGCGCGAGGTGGGGCAATGGATGAAGCTCAACGGACCTGCCATCTATGGCACCACCGCGAGTCCCTTCAGCAAGCTGGAGTGGGGGCGCTGCACGAAAAAAGTTGCGGACGGGAGAACCCTTCTCTACCTGCACGTTTTTGACTGGCCTAAAGACGGGAGGCTGTTCGTGCCGGGGTTGACGAACAAGGTTGAATCCGCCGCGCTGCTCGTTGGCGCTCCGCCCAAGCCATTGAAGACGGTTCAGTCGGCTGGCGGCACCACTATTCTCCTTCCGGAAGCCGCGCCGGATAAAATATCCTCCACTGTTTTAATGACCGTTCAAGGGGCGCTGTCCGTCGAAAAATGAGGAGCGGGGCAACCAGCCTGTTCCAGTGGCGCGCGCAAAGAGGGTTGCTGGTATGCGTGATGTTGGGTGTACTCCCCTTGACAAGTTGCGTGACTTCGCCGGGCACTACCAGCCGCGCCTATCAAGCCACCGGCATCAAAATTTCTGATCCGACGTCTTCGACGGTTTCCATCTGGACGCGGGTGACGCGCGATGCGGTGCGCGCAGGCGATGCCCGCCCGCTGCCGGTGCTGCGCGTGTTCGATAAAACCACGGGGTCGGAACTCGCGATCAAGGACAACGCCCTTTTCACAAACGGAAAGCCCGTGGTGAGTTTTGCAAAGGGTTCGGATCGGGGTTCAATCCGGGGCGCCGCCGTGGGCGCGGCGGGGCAGACGCGCGTCCGCTACCGAATGGCTGGCAGCGAGGCGTGGAGCGAAACGGAGTGGCTGCCGGTGAGTCCTGAGCGCGATTTTACAAAAATCTTTGGGCTTTCTGATCTTCAGCCTGGCACGCATTACGCAGTTGAAGTTCAGGCCCGAAAAAATTCCGCTGACACATTCGCGAGTGTCATCCATGGCGGCTTTCGGACCGCTCCGGCGCCCGCTGTGTCTGCGGACGTGAGATTCTGTGTGATGACCTGTCAGCAATACGAAGACAGAGATTCGCCCGACGGCTTCAAGATTTATCCATCGATGATTAAGCTTCAACCGGATTTTTTTGTGAATACCGGGGATGCGGTCTATTACGATCACGGGCCCGTGCACGCGCTCACCCTCGACCTTGCCCGCTATCACTGGGCGAGAATGTTCAGCCTGCCTGCGCTCCGCGAGTTTTACCGTCAGGTCGGCAGCTATTTCATGAGGGATGACCACGACACGCTGGCGGATGACTGCCATCCCGGCGATCGGACGGGCGATTTTACTTTTGGAGATGGGCTGGCTTTATTCCGGGAACAGACGGCTCAGTCGCTTCCTCCGTATCGCACCATTCGCTGGGGAAAACATCTGGAGATCTGGCTGCTCGAAGGGCGTGAAACCCGCAGCTCGCGTGAGGCGGATCGCACGAATTCACCGATCCTTCTTGGCGCGGAACAAGTGGCGTGGCTTGAGAGCACGCTGGCCGGGTCCGACGCGACATTCCGCGTTGTCCTCACGCCCACGCCCATTGTCGGGCCGGATCGGGAGACGAAGAATGATAATTTATCCAATGCCGGTTATTCGGCGGAAAGTCTGAAGATCCGCAACCTGTTCGCTGGCCAAAAAAACCTTACAGTCATTACCGGCGATCGCCACTGGCAATATGTTTCGCGCGATAAATTGAATGCTGTCGAGGAATGGAGTGTCGGGGCTGCAAGCGATGCCCACGCTGCCGGCTGGGACGAAGACAAGCCCCGCCCGGAACATCTTTTTCTGCGCATCCGGCACGGCGGTTTTCTTTCCGGCGCCGTCCAAACCAATGGAGCTCATCCCACGCTCCTGCTTCAGCTTAATGATGTGGCCGGCGCGGTTGTTTTTGAGAAGGCGGCGGCACATCAATGAAATCAGCCATGCGTTACGTGCTCTGGCTCATCCTATCCGGTTTCGGGGTCTGGGGCGGGACGTTGCCGGGATTGGCCGCGGACCGGCCGAACATTGTTTTCATTCTGGCCGATGATCTTGGCTGGGCTGATCTGGGATGTTACGGGAGCACCTATTACGAGACGCCGCATCTGGATTCGCTGGCAAAACAGGGGATGCGCTTCACCGATGCCTATGCGGCGGGCAACGTCTGTTCGCCCACCCGCGCCAGCATTGTAACCGGCAAATATCCGGCGCGTTTGCATCTCACCGACTGGCTGAGCGGTCGTCCGAACCGGCCGGATCAAAAGCTGAGCCGCCCGGATTTTCAGATGTTTCTCCCGCTGGAAGAGGTGACGCTGGCGGAAGCATTGAAAGACGCCGGCTATCAGACCGCATTCGTCGGTAAATGGCATCTGGGCGACTCCGCCCTTTATTGGCCGCAGCATCAAGGTTTTGATCTCAATAGTGCCGGCTGTGGGGCCGGGCATCCTCCATCGTATTTCAGCCCGTATCATCTCCCGAATTTGCCCGAGGGTCCGGCAGGCGAATACCTGACCGAACGTTTGACGGAAGAAGCGCTGAAATTTATGGAGGACGCCGCGCGGCAGAAAAATCCATTTTTACTTTATTTTTCGGAATATGCCGTGCACACGCCCTTGGAGGCCAAGCCCGAGGTGGTGGAGAAATATAAGGCCAAGGCGGCGCGGATTCCCCAGACCGCTCCGGAATTTTTGACGGACCATGGCTGTCCGGTGCGGCAGATCCAGAATCAGCCCGCGTATGCTGCAATGGTGGAAAGTCTGGACGACAGTGTCGGCCGCGTTCTCGCCAAGCTTCAGGAATTGAATTTGGAGACCAACACCATTGTCATCTTTACTTCAGATAACGGCGGGCTTTCCACTGCCGAAGGGATGCCCACTTCCAACCTGCCTTTGCGTGCCGGAAAAGGCTGGGGGTATGAGGGCGGGGTTCGAGAGCCGCTTCTGATTCGGTGGCCTGGAGTGATTCCGCCGGGCAGCGTCAGCCACGGGCAGGTGATGTCCATGGATTATTATCCCACCCTTCTCGAAATGGTGGGATTGCCCTTACGCCCGGCGCAACACGTGGATGGCGAAAGTATTGGCCCGTTGCTCAAGGGGGGGAGCTTGCCTGAGCGTCCGCTGTTTTGGCATTATCCTCATTACAGCAACCAGGGCGGGCCGCCCCATGGAGCCGTGCGCGTCGGCAATTTCAAGCTCATCGAGTGGTACGAGGACCGTCGCGTCGAATTGTACGACCTCAAAAACGACCTCGGTGAACAGCGCGATCTTGCGCGAGAGAATCCATCCCAGGCCGCCAGGCTCTCCGCGCTCCTCCGCGACTGGCGCAAGCAGGTGGGCGCTCAAATGCCGGCGCTCAACCCGGATTACCGGACTGCCTCAAAAACAATTCATTCTGAAAATCGCGCGGAATGACCTATTCATAAAAATGAAGCGGGGATATTTGAAGAGCAATATGAGTCGCAGGTCTGTTTCTATCGCCATGAAATCTGGATTATTATTCATTGTTGCCGCGGCATTAAATGGTTTTGCGGCACCCTCTCCCAGTCCCCAGGCCATCCCCCCGGACGCATGGGAAAACCCCTTGGTGTACGAAGTCAACCGGATGCCGCCGCGGGCGATGACCTGGCCGTATCCCGCCGCCCGTTCTGCCGCAGCGGCGCCGGGCGCTTCCGGAAATTCCCCGTGGCTGCGCTGCATCAGCGGGGACTGGAAATTTTCCTGGGTAAATCATCCTGCCAAAAGTCCGGTCGGTTTTGAATCGCCGCTCTATGACGATCGCCTTTGGAAAACCATTTCGGTCCCGGGCTGCGTGGAGCTGTTCGGCTACGGCACGCCGCTTTACGTAAATTATGATTATCCGTTCAAGGTGGATCCGCCGCGTGTGATGGGCGACCCGCCTCCCGACTGGACTTTTTTTGCCGACCGCAACCCCGTGAGTTCGTATCGCCGCTGGGTGGAGGTGCCGGAGGACTGGGCCAGGCAGCGCGTTTATCTTCACGTCGGAGCGGCGGGGTCGTGCCTGAAAGTCTGGGTCAATGGCAAGTGCATGGGTTACAGTGAGGATTCGCGGCTCGCAGCGGAGTTTGACATCACTTCCGCGGTGCATCCGGGCAAAAACCTCATTGCCCTCCAGGTGCTGCGACACTCGGATGGCAGCTATCTGGAGGATCAGGATATCTGGCGCTTGAGTGGAATTTTCCGGGATGTTTTTTTATTCACGAGGCCCAGCGTGCATCTCTGGGATGTGGCGGTGGAATCCGAACTCGACGGCGCGCTGAGCAACGCGGCGGTCAAGCTCCGCTGCCAGATTCAGAATGATAGCCGCGCCCCGGCGGATTCCATTGCCGTCCGGCTTTCTTTGCTGAATCCGAAAGGAAAAGCGGTTCCCGGATTTCGTATGGAATCGGCGCTGCCCGGCACATTGGCGGCGGGGAGCGAAGTCGAATGGCTGACTGCTTCCGCTCTGCTTCACGCCCCTGAGAAATGGTCGTTTGAAGCCCCTGCGCTTTACACCGCGGTGGTGGAGTTATTGCAGGAGGGCAAAACGATTGAAGCCGTTGCGGTGCGCATTGGCTTCCGCAAAGTGGAGCTCAAGCAGGGGGAATTCACTCTCAACGGCCAGGCTCTGAAAATTCGCGGCGTGAACCGGCACGATTGGAATCCCGTCACCGGCTATGTCGTGGATGAGGCGATGATGCGCGAGGATGTCCGAATGATGAAGCGGGCCAACCTGAATGCCGTTCGGACGTCGCATTATCCAAATGACCCGCGCTTTGTGGAGTGCTGCGATGAGCTGGGGCTGATGGTTTTAAGCGAGGCGAATATGGAGTCGCATGGGCTGTCCTATCACAAATGCGTCCTGCCGGGGGATTTGCCCGAGTGGCAGCCCGCATCGGTGGAGCGGATGCGGCGGCTCGTGATCCGCGAACGCAGCCATCCCAGCGTGGTGATGTGGTCGCTCGGCAACGAGGCGGGCTATGGCCGGGCTTTTGAAAGCATGGCGGAGGAAGTACGCCGGCTCGACAGCGAGCGTCGGCCTATTCAATACGCCGATATGAATGCACCCTGCGATGTGGACAGCCAGACCTACCCCACGCCCGAATGGCTGAAACTCCACGTGCAAGGCAAGGCGGTGCGCAAGGGCGAGCACGATGAAAAAGCCGCATTGCGACAGCACGGACGCTATCCCTCCGGCAAGCCTTTCCTCATGAACGAATATGCGTGGGGCGGCGGCAATAATCTCGGCAACTATCAGGACTACTGGGACGTCATCGAGCGCAATCCCATGTTGATAGGGGGATTTATCTGGGACTGGGCTGACAAGGGCCTGGCCACTGCGCTCGCGAGCAACAGGCCTGTTCCGTTTCTCAGCGTGCAATCCAAATCAGCTGCGCCTGCCTTTTATGCCGTGGGCGGTGACTACGGGGATAAACCCAATGACGGGTATTTTGTCCTAAACGGTTTGCTGGAATCAGATCGCGCTCCCAAGCCCCATTATTTTGAAGTCGCGAAGGTGGGCCAGCCCCTCCGGGTCCGGGCGGTGGATTTACCGCATGGAAAAATCCGCATTGAAAATCATCACGCCTTCACGGACTTGAAGAACTTTGTCGCGTCATGGGAATGGACGGATCAAGGCGTGGTTGTCGCAAAAGGAAAATTGCCCCCTCTGGCGTGTGCGCCGGGGGAGTCACGCGAAATTTTGATTCCGCCACCGTTCAGCGGAACGGCGCGCCACCTGACGGTCCGCTTTGCGCTCGCTCAATCCACGCCGTGGGCCGAGGCCGGATTTGTCGTCGCATGGGACCAGCTGGCGCTGGATGCTGATCCCGCTTTGAGGGCGCCCGAGTTGAAGGCCGGGCAGCTCAATCAGGTGGAAACAGAACAGGCGATCACCCTTGGCAACGCTGGCTTCAGTGTTCGCATTGGCAAAAAAAGCGGGATGATTGAAAGCCTGATTTATAGCGGTCGCGAGCTGATGGCTCGTCCCTTGCGCCTTTGCTTCTGGCGGCCGCCGGTGACCAATGATCGCGGCTGGAAAATGCCCGAGATCCTGGGCGCATGGCGCGAGGCGGGCGAGCAATCGATGGCAACCGGCGTTTCAGCCAGAACCCATGCGGATGGCACGGTCACGGTCAGCGCTGAGGTCGGAATTCCCGTCGCGTCCAGTCACGCGACCCTGACGTATCAGATCGATGCTGCCGGAAAAATTATTGTCTGTGCCTCCGTTTATCTTTCGCCACTCGGCGCCTTGTCGCCGACGAATAAAATCCCTCGCGTGGGAATGGAGTGCGGTCTGGTTTCAGATTTGCACCGCATCCAATGGCTGGGCTTGGGGCCGGACGAAAGTTACCCGGACCGGAAAGAAGCCGTGCGTTTTGGGTATTTTAAAGCGGATGCGCTGACCTGGAATCACGCCTATTTGCCGCCGCAGGAAACCGGCTACCGCAGTGAGGTGCGGCGCGCGAGTTTCACCTCCGCGGAGGGTTATGGGCTGACGGTGCTCGGCATCGCTGCTCCGTTCGGGTTGAATCTCTGGCCGTGGACCGCAGCCGATCTGGAGGCGGCCACGCATCCGTATCGGCTTGTGCCCCGGGATTTTCTCACGCTCACCTTGGATGCGGAGCAGATGGGTCTGGGCGGTGTCCAAGGCTGGGGCGCGCGGCCGCTCGACAAGTATATGCTGCCGGCAGATAAGGCTTATCAGTTCACTTTTGCTCTGGAACCTTTCACGAACTCATTCACGCCAACGCCATGAATCCCATCAATCGCCGAAAATTCCTTGTATTGAGCGGCAGCTCGCTTCTGGCGTCGCCGTTTGTTTCGCTGGGCGGAAATGCCGAGAGACAGCCTGTTCAGGTGGATGTCTGTGTCTATGGCGCGACCGCGAGTGGGATTATGGCGGCGGTGGCAGCCGCGCGCGAAGGCGCCCGCGTTATGATTGTCGAGCCCTCCCGCTGGTTGGGAGGCATGACGGGTGGGGGGCTGATGCATGTGGATTGGGGGCGCGAGCAGGCGGTCGGTGGATCGGCGCGCCCCATTCTAAAACACGATTATAATGACGCCCAATATCGCGCTGCCTTTGCAGCGTTGCTGAAGCAGCATTCCATTCCCGTCCTTTTCGAGCATCGCGTCGCCTCGGTCCAGCGGGTGAGCACGACCATCACGAGCATCACGCTGGATGGCGCGCCGCCGGATAAGCGGGGGTGCCCTGTGGCGGAGCCGACGGTGCGCGGAGCGCAGCGTATCGCGGCGACCGTGTTTATCGATGGCAGTTACGAGGGGGATCTGATGGCGCGGGCCGGGGTGTCCTATGCGTTCGGGCGCGAGGCGCGCGGTGCCTACCTGGAATCCCTGGCCGGCGTGCAATCCCCGATGGCTGTCTACGACATCGATCCCTACATCAAACCGGGAGACCCGAAGAGCGGGCTGCTGCCGTTGCTGCAAGACATCCCGATGGCGCCGGAAGGCAGCGCGGATTCATTGACGATGGGCTATGGCTTTCGCTGGAAGATGGTTGAGGACGGCGAACGGCTGCCGATTCCGCTGCCGGAAGATTACGATCCGCGCCGCTTTGAACTGTATCGCCGCGGGTTTCTAAATAGGGCAAAGATAGATGTGGGCCGGCGCATGAGAAAGCTCGGTGAGTTTGAGGAATCTGGCGGGCGCATTCATTCCGTCGGCCAGGGCAACCTGGCGCGCGCATTGCTTGCGCCGACAAATTACGGCAGCAATGCGGGCTATCCCGACGGGAATTATGCGACGCGCGCGCGCATCTGGAAAGCGGAACAGGATTTCATGGGCGGCATGACCCATTTTCTCAGGACGGACCCGTCCGTGCCGGCGAAGCTCAAGGAGCTCGCGCTCAAAGTCGGTTTTCAGCCCGGTATCTTTGACGAAACCGGCGGGTGGCCGCATCAGCTCTACGTGCGTGAAGCCCGGCGGATGAAATCCTCTTACGTTATCACGCAGAAGGACATGGCGGGTGAAACGGACCCGGACGATTCCGTGGGTCTGGCGTCCTACGGTGTGGACGAGTGGCCCTATGCGACCTACCCGCTCAATGGAAAAGTGGCGCTGCAAGGCGGCTTCTACTCGATGCTTTACTTGGAGGAAGCGCACCGGGGGATTTATAAGATTCCATACCGGGCCATCATCCCGAAGCCGGAGGAATGCAGTAACCTGATTGTGCCAGTGTGCGTCTCTGCCAGTCATATTGCCATGACCTCCATCCGCATGGAGCCGGTGTGGATGATTCTGGGCGAATCTGCCGGGGTCGCAGCGGGGATGGCGGTGCGGGATCGGGTCTCTGTTCAGCAGGTGGACTATCGCCAGCTCCGGAACAAATTGCTGAGCTTAAATCAAAGGCTGGAGCGGCCCATTTGAGTGCCTTGGATATGAATGGGCTCCTTTTAAACCGAATTCAAAAATGGGGCAGGGATGGCGCTGCGCCGTCCCGGTCGCCGAGCGCCGCGCCAGGCGACGCAACGAGGGGGTGGCGCGTGAACCCTGGCACAGGTTGTTCCGCCCGCTCCGCGCGGGCGGGGACAGCGCAGCGCGCTGTCCCTCCAGTTTTCCGCAAAGGCTCGCTTCGGAATTCGGCTTTAATCCTTTTTGGCTTGCTGCTGCCGGCAATCCTGCGCGCTGCAGAAAACGTCGCGCCTGTCGCTGAAAACCATCCGCTCTTCAAGTGGGCGGATGCCACGCGCCTGGGGCGCCCGCTCTCTAAAGATCCGAGCGTGGTTCGCTTTGGCGGACGCTATCTGATGTATTTCTCTCTGCCCCCCTTCGGGACCGAGCTGGCCCAAACCAATGCGCCCAAAGGCTGGAATATCGGGATTGCCGAGAGCACCAACCTGGTGGATTGGAAGAAAACCGGCGAGCTGCTGCCGGCGCAGGCGTGCGATGCGAACGGATTATGCGCGCCCGGCGCGCGGGTGCTGGACGGCAACGTTCATTTATTTTATCAGACGTATGGCAATTTCCCAAAGGATGCCATCTGTCACGCGGTTTCTGCGGACGGAATCCACTTTGTTCGGGATGCGTCCAATCCAGTGTTTTATCCCACGGGAGAGTGGAACAATGGAAGGGCCATTGATGCGGAAGTGATACCGGAGGGGGATCGGCTGCTCCTGTATTTTGCCACGCGGGATGCCGCGGGAGTCACCCAGATGCTGGGTGTGGCCTCCGCGCCCCTCCGCTCGGATTACAGCCGCGAAACGTGGACGCAAGTATGCGACCGCCCGATTCTGAAGCCTGAACTGCCGTGGGAAACCCGCTGTATTGAAGCGCCCGCAATCGCGAAGCGCGGGGATACCTTGGTGATGTTTTACGCCGGCGGCTTTAATAACGATCCGCAGCAGATTGGCGTGGCCACGAGTCGGGACGGCGTCCGCTGGGAGCGGCAGTCCCATTTACCGCTGCTGCCGAATGGCGCGGCGGGCGAATGGAATTCAAGCGAGAGCGGCCATCCTGGTTTTTTTGCCGATGACGACGGGCGCAGCTATCTTTTCTTCCAAGGCAATAACGACCGGGGAAAGACGTGGCATCTTTCCTGCGCCGAATTGGAATGGAAGGGGAGCACTCCTCAATTTAAAAAACAAAACTCAACCCACCCATGATCACTCTTTACCGAATTTCTTGTATTCCACAGGCGCTGGCGCTGCTCCTTTTCGCTGGATCGGTGGGGGCGACGGAGCGCTTTTTCACGCCTCCAGAGTCGCCGTACATCATCAGTCCCAAAGAGGCTGTCAGGAGGCTCACTCTTTCCGCCGGCACCGTTGAGGCCGCCCAATTACAAATTGATTCGGCCCGCCGATCTCAGCCCGGCGCCGTGCTGGTCCTCCAGCTGACCGGCACGCTCTCCGTGGGCAGTGCTCCCCTGCGTCTGGGTTCGCGCATGTGCCTGGTGCTGGACAGCGGAGCGGGCCTGACTGCGAACGCGGACGCCACCGCCTCAAGCCTGCTGCAGATCGACCATGCTGAATTTGTTTCCGTCTCTTCCAGCGGTCCGGACAGGGGGGCGATGGATGGAAAGGGACGGATGATTACCGGCATTGCGGTCGTTGATTGTGGCAAGGTCAATCTGGATCATCTTTCGATTCGCGACTGCGGCGTCGCAGCCGTGGATTACAAAGGCCGTGATGCCGGGGCGGTCCGCGACGCCGGCAGCCTCACCCGCTGCCTTATTCAGGGCGGCGGCGCTGGCCTGATAGTGTCGCAGACGGCGGGCTTCATGTGCCTGGATAATGAATTTCGGGCTATTCCCGGAGCGGCGATCACCGCGGAGTCCGCGCGCAGCGTTATTGCGGGCAACGATTTAATCGGGAATCAAACCGGCGTGATCAGCGCATCGGACCACGGCGTGCTGGCTCGCAACACGTTTTATGAAAATGATATTCTCCTGATGCTCGCCACCAACAGCGCCGGCAACCTCATCAACGGAAACCGGAGCCTCGGAAAGGCCGGCCTTGTGAGGGTCGGGGGTCAGCGCAATGAGTTTTATGACAATCGTCTCGCCGCAATCGTCCAATGCCTTCCCGGAGCGGGCGATAATCTGCTGGTAAACAACCCTGGTTTGCGGGGGGCGGCCACGGTGCCGCCGCTGAAGTATTTCAATCCCCCGACATTTAATCATCCGCACACGAACCGGGCCATTGTTCCAGGTTTGGGCCGGTTTGATCTGACCCTCGTGGGTGGGACCAACCGGTACGCGCCGGCGGATTTGAGAAGTGCGTCCGAGAGTTTGCGCCAGGCAAAAGCGGATCACCAGGGCGATGTGGTGGTGGCGCATTTGCAGGGGTATTTTATTTCGCATGAGCCGGCGGGCTTGGAGCTAGCGGCCAATACGTGTGTGATTTTGGACGGCTCCATCCGCGCGGATCTCGGGGCGGAACGGGATCCGGTTTACCAAAAGGGCGAGGCCGTCACCCAGGTCGTCCGCTTATCGCCGGACGGCTACTGCTCCTTCTCAGGCGGCACGCTGGATGGGGGGCATCAGGTGCTGCACGGCATCAATGCCACCAATCCCAGCGCGGCGGTGATTGACGGGGTGACCCTCAAAGGCGCGGTGCGGGACGGGGTGCGCACCAAGGGCCGGGAATCTCATGCGCCCTTGTTTATCAATGGCTGCACCATTGCGGACAGCGGCGGGCGCGGCATCTGGATGCATGTGGCGGGGGATATCCACGCCATTGGCAACACGTGTGTGGGAAATCAGCAGGACGGCATCGACGTGGATGCGCATGCGGTGGATTGCAATGTGCTGTTCAACATCTGCACCGGGAACCGCCGGCATGGGGTGTTCATCGAGGAAGCCATCGCCAATAATCTCGTGTTCGGCAATGGGCTGACTGGAAACTACCGCTCCGGCGTTCATGTCTGGAACGAAGAAGTGGCGGGGAACACGGGGCCCAATGTCGTTGCGGCGAATGAGTGCCGGGGCAATGTGAAAGGCCTCAGCGTGGGAGGGCGGGCCGCTGACCGGACGGCGTGCGCCAATTTTTTCTTCAACAATGTCTGCGGCGACAATCGCGACGTGGATGTGGCGATGGGAAATTCGCACGCCACGAACAATTTCTTTTCGCAGACCGTGATCCGGGGCGGTGCGGACCGACCCGCGGCGCCGTGGAATCCGGCAGGCGCTTATTTTGCAACGCCGCCCGCGCTGCGCTGAAATTCAGGTAAATGGTGGCAGGACTGCTCGGTACGGCGTGATTCCCTCTTAATGTCAAATGATGGAAGCTTAATGCGCGTCCGGTTGAATTCGCAATCCCGTTCCGAGATTATAACCTCAGAAATCATAACCGAGTCCCAACAACACCCATCATTCATAGTTATGCGCACCCACATCTTAAAGACACTTCAGACGATTCTCGTTCGAGCCGCATTGGGGCTGGCCCTGCTTCTCTCGGCCGTTCCCGTAGCCAAGGCGACCATTTATAACTGGACGGGCGCCTCGTCCAGCGCCTGGGCGACGGCAGGCAACTGGTCGCCGACGCCTGGGTCCGCGCCGGGATTTGGAGACACAGTGCTCTTCGGCGTGACTAATAGTATCACCAGCGCGGTGACGGATTTAGGCGGTATCGCGGTGGTTGTAGGCAGTAACACTAACAAGGATTTCTATAATTCCAGTTCCCTTTTTTCAAATGCCGTTTTTCAATATAAAGTAAATGGCGCGACCAGTTCTTATACCCTCACAAACGGAACCGTTTCCTTTGGCACTTCAGCCAGCTCTCCGACTGCTAATTTCCTGATTGGTTCGGGTGTGACGCTCAATCTAAATGCCACCGTTAACTCGACTCTGGGCACACCGGGAACCATTAATTATGTGGCAAATACAAATGCCATTCTGAATATCGGCACTGGCGCAGCTTCCAATGGCCGCTTTGTCTTTCAAGCCCTCACGAATGGGGTCACGGCAACCGCCAATGTGAACGTTGCCAATTTTGCCAATACTTCCAACGGGCGGTGGCAGATCGGGGGCAATCCCAGCGGGGGGAATAAGCAGGCAAACCTGACCGTCTATCTTAACGCCAGTGAAGGATTAAACACCAGCGGTTATCTCACCGTAGGCGATGTGTCTCCGGGTTATGAGGCCAAGCTGGTGGTCCGCAGCAATGCTAATTTTACCCTGAGGGGGCGCCTTCAACTCGGCGGTCAGGGGACGACTGCGGCGGGCAATGGTCGCATTGTCATTGGGGATTCCACCTCCGCGGGTTATTTTACGAACGATTTCACAGGGGCGGGGGCATCGACAATTTGGTTGAAGATTGGCGCCATCCAGAACTCCACTGGAATTGTGGATGTGGTCAATGGCACCTTTGCCTACCCCAACACGGGGGGGCAGAGCATTACCACCCAGTTTCTGCCATTTGCCCCCTCAAACAACGCGGCGGGTTTTATTAATATTTATACCAACGGAACATTTAGTACCGTTGTGAATTGGAAGCTCGCCACGGCCACGGCGGGCGTTATTTCCGGGGGGATTAACTTCTATGGCGGCACGCTCCAGGCCGCTTCCAGCTTGAACTCGGTCCAGGGCAACAACCTTCTGGATGCAAATCTGCCCGTCACAATTTATGCGGGGGGAGCGAGTTTGGATAATAACGGTCAGGCGATGACCATCAATGCCAACTTGTTAACCGGGTCGGGGGGCGACGGTGGTCTTTCCTTGACTGGCAGTGGCGTCACCACGTTGGCGGGCGTCAATACCTACACCAACGCAACGCTGGTGAAACAGGGCACGCTGGCGTTGGCGAGCACGTTCTCCACCGCCTCCTCTATCACTGTCAGCAATGGAGCCACTTTGGGTTTCAATGCTGGCACTTTGGCCTCGAGCCCCACTATCACGGTGGCGGACGGGGGCGCCATCGGTTCCCTGTCGTTGTCGGGCGGCACCACAATGAACGTCAATGCGTTGACGCTAGGATCCACCGCCGCCGGGGGCTATGCCAACTTTCAGTTTGGCTCTGGCGCGAATGATTCCTTCTCCGTGGCCAATTCCGGCGGGCTCACCCTTAATGGCGCCCGCATTAATCTGTATGTGGAAGGCACCACCAGCCCGTTTTCGACTCCCGGAACCTATACCCTGTTTAGTTTCTCGGGATCTTTGGTGGGCAATGTCGCCAATCTGGCGGTGAATAATCCTGCGGATGGGACAACATACGTCTTCACGAATACCGGCTCGGCCATTCAGGTGGTTGTGGGCGTGAATGGCACGATTAACCAGTGGGGAGTGGATGCGGATGGGTCCTGGTCCACCCTTGCCAACTGGACGCTCCTTGTGCCGAACAACAGCGGCAATGACGCTCTGTTCGGAAGCTATATCACCACCCCTCGCGCGGTCGGCAATGATGTGGGGCACACGGTTAAAAAACTCAAATTTGCCAATAACAACGCCTACACCCTCAATGGCCCGGGTGCGGTCACCTTGTCGGCTGTGAACACCAATGCGGTGGTGCAAGCCACCATTGGAAGCCATGTCATCAATGCGGATCTTGTTCTGGCAGCGAATACGCAGTTTGATGCCGCCACGAATCAGATGCTGACATTGGCGGGGAATATCACGGGCACCAACTCGTTCCAAGTGGACACGAATCATTACGGCAACATTGCCATCGTGGGGACGAACGCGGCCCCGGTGACGGTGATGGCGGGGTCTGTTTGGGTGACCAACGCCGGGCTGCTCACCCAGCCGCTCACGCTCATGGGCGGAACCACCTGGATTGACAGCGAAGCAAATCTCGGCACCAATCCGGCCACTCTGAATACAAATCAGTTGGTTCTCAATGGCGGGACGCTCCGCTCCACCGGCAACGTATCCATTTCCAATACGAACCGCGGCATTACTCTGGGCACGAATGGGGGAAGTTTCGGGAGCGCCTCGGGAACGTATACCTTCACCATCAACACCCCGATTGGCGGCAGTGGCAGCCTTACGAAAACGTATGGAGGCCAGGGAATGCTGGTTCTCGCCACAAATAATACGTACACCGGCGACACCATCATCAATTACGGCGAGCTGCAGATTGGCACCGGCGGCGCGAGTGGAAACTTGGGGGCCAGCGCCAATGTGATTATTTCAAATGCCTCGGCTCTGACGTTCAACCGTAGTAATCTGACCAGCTGGACGACCCCGATTACCCTGGGGACCAATGGCGGATACTTACGTAATCGGGGCACCCAGCCCATTACTTTGAACAGCTCCATTAATGCGGGAACCAACGTGCTCTTTCTGGATACGGAGGTGTCTAACCTGGTATTGCCGGGCGGGAATATCACCAATTTTGGAGGACTTGTGAAAACGAATGGCAATGCGCTCACGCTCACCGGCACTCTCTCCGCCAGCACCCCTTACGGTCGTCTTTCCGTGGCCGGCGGCACCCTGGCGGTTGCCAGCTCAGCGAATTGGACCTACACCAACCTGAACATGACGCGGACCATTCTGTTGGGCAGCGCTGGCGGTTCTGGAGGCAGCATGATTGTGTCGAATGGCGCGGTTCTGAATGTGACCGGCCTTTCCGTGGGAAATGCCAACAACAGTACGGACTGCTCATTTGAATTGAATGGCGGCACTGTCAATTTACTGGGGTGGGCGGGAGATGTGGTTTATCTGCATGAAAGCGGAAACACCGTCAATTCCTACAGCCTGACCGTTAACAGCGGAACTTTAAATGTGCCGGATCCTGGGAGTCGCGTGGATATCGGTTACAAGGGGGCCGCCACATTTACGGTCAATGACGGCACCGTCAACCTGAATCGAGCGGGTTTTGGCGCTGTCGGAGGAACCATGACTTCTTCCTCCGCTCTGGGTGGGGTTGACATGTACAGCACCCTGACGATCAACGGCGGCTCTCTCAATATTTCCAATCAGCTGGAGCTCTGTTCGGATTCAACGGCCAATGCCGGCGTGTATCGGCATAATACCATCACTCTGAATGGAGGCACGTTGCGGACGGTTGCAGCCAACATCACAACGCCCGCGGCCGCTCCGAATGTTGTTTTAAACTTAAATGGGGGAAGCGTGGTGGCCTTGGGGGCGGGCGGATACAATGGCACCTTGGCAAACTTTTTTGCGGGGGCAGGCACCGTCAACGTCGCAAATACGAACACCCTGGATTGCGGCGCCTATAATCTGACGATCACCAACGCGCTTGTAGGCGGGGCGGCCGACCTTATCAAAGCGGGCTCCGGTTCGCTCACGCTGAATGGCGTCAATACGTATACGGGGTCCACCGTGGTCAGCAATGGAACCCTGGCTGGAAACGGTTCTTTTGCAGGGCCGGTTGCCTTGCGCTCAGGGACCAAGCTTGCTCCGGGCGGCGCCAGCATTGGCGTGTTAACCGTTGGGAATGATTTGACCCTGAATGCGGGCGCCAGCGCCTCTTTCCGCATCAACACGACCAACGCGGTGGCAACGAATGATTATCTCGTGGTCACGGGCACGCAGTCCATTTCCTCCAGCACCCTGACGGTGACCAATCTGGGCCCGGCGCTGAACGTGGGCGATACCTTCAAGCTGCTGAGCAACACGGGCGCCGCGGCTGGATTCACCACGTTAAACTTGCCGTCGGATTACACGTGGACAAATAAGCTGGCGATTGATGGGACAATCCAAGTCCTCACCGTGCCGACAACGACGCCGAATCCGACGAACATCACCTATTCTGTCAGCGGCAGCCAGCTGGTGCTGAATTGGCCCGCCGGACAGGGATGGCGTCTGCAGGTCCAAACCAATGGGTTAACCACCGGCTTGACCACCAACTGGTCGGCGGTGACACCCACCCCGGTGCCCCCGCTTACCAATACGGTGGATCCCGCAATCCCGACGGTGTTTTATCGCCTTGTTTATCCTTGAAAAAAGTTTGCCGGGGTGTGCCGGATCAGCTGATGCGGCACACCCGCGGCACTGCAGTTTAAGTTTTTAAAATGAAAATAATGAAAGGGAAATTTGTTTCAGCCTTCACGCTGATTGAGCTCTTGGTGGTGATTGCCATCATCGCCATTCTGGCGGCCATGCTGTTGCCGGCGCTCTCCAAAGCCAAGCAGAAGGCGGCGCAGACGGGGTGCCTGTCTAACTTTCACCAAACGCATCTGGCGTTGCAGATGTTTATTGACGACAACAATAATTTTTTGCCGCCGGGGGAGGGGTCTTCATTCGGCCTTTGGCAGGGCCAGAACGCGGCGTACGACAACACTCAAAGTTCCATGCAGAACTTGATTTATTATTTGGCCACGTATCTGGGGTATAAAGCCCCGGATTCGACATTGCGCGCCGCGCCGGCGTTTACGTGCCCGGGATTTAGCCGGTATAACGCCAACACATCGCCGACCAACTTGACTGTGAAGATGTATCTGCGGACAGATCCCATCGCCAACGGTCTGACCAACGCGTTAGGAGTGGCGATGGATCCCTTCGGATATCCGGCTTATGGAAGCGGCCCCTATCCGCCCAAAAAGATAAATGCGATTTCAAACTTGAAGCCGCTGACGGATGTGTGGTTCCTGGTGGATGTGGACGCGGTGGGCTCGGGGAATGCCTGGCCGGAACCGGGCGGTGTGAATGCCTTGCCCAGCACTCCGGTTCACGGCGGAGTCCGCAACTATGGTTATTTTGATGGCCATACCCAGTCCAAGAAAGTGATTGGCACAAAGAATTATTAAGCCGGTTTTTGGTGATTTTTTCGCCGAGGGGCAAAGCTTCAGGCTTTGCCCCTTAGTTTTTACATCTTTTTATATGAAGAAATGTCGAATCACGGGTGCCGCCCGCCATTTTCCCCTCTTGTTCTGGGGCAGTCTTTGTTCCGCTTTTTTCCTCTTCCGTCCGGATGCGGATGCGGCTGTTTACTTTAGCACGAACACGGCGGCGGGCGGGGCCAATTGGAGCTCCTCGACGACATGGACCAATGCGTCCGGGGTAAATGGGGTGCCCACCATCAGCGATGACGCAGTGGTGCTGTCCGGAACCAAAGTGATTGTGGATGGGACATCGGCGGCCCCCAGCTCGGCTAAAACGCTCACGGTCAATGCCTCGGGGACGATTGCGGCGACCAACACAACCAGCACCCGGGTTTTAAAATTGTCCGGCAATTTTACCAACAATGGAGCTGTCGCCCAGTCGTCGTCCGCCGGCCAGTTCAATATCCTTTTTGCCGGTGACTCTCGATGGGTCGGCTCCGCGGATCTTTCCAGCGCCAATACGAAAATCGGGATCACGAATTATTCCGGCACCACGCTGGATTTAACGGGAATCACGAACGCGTCCGGGCTGATTTTCAGGGCGACGGCGACAGGGTCGTCCATCGGTTTATTTGTCAATGGAACCCTGATCACCGGAACCAATGTCATTAATCTGAACAATTCATCATGCCAGTTCAGCCTGGCAGCGGGGGCGACCCTGATCACCGCCAACGCCAATGGCATCACCAACGGCAATTTGGGCGCAATTCAGGTGAATGGGGGGGCGGGGGCGGTCACCTTATCCGTGAGTGCCAACTATGTTTTCAATGGCGCAACGAATCAAAAAACATTGGGGATGCCCGCCACGGTCGCTAATTTCACCAACGCGAACACCGGAGGCGTGCTTGCCTTAAGTGCGCCGGTCGCGGTCACCGGCACAGCATCGGTCAATGCGGGCGCCACTCTCAATTTCAATGGCAACAATGTGACGGGATCTGGATCGTTCCTCCTTGCGGCCGACGGGGGGGTGCAGATCACCGACCCCAGTGGCATTAATGCCTCCTCTGCCAGCGGCAACGTCCAGACGGCAATCCGGACGTTCGATTCGGCGGCATATTACACCTACGCCGGCTCCGCTGCGCAGGTCGCGGGCACTGGTCTGCCGGCGACAGTCAAAAATCTGACGCTCACGAATGCCAGCGGCTTGGTTTTAAGCAGTAGCTGCACGGTGAGCGGCATTTTGGCTTTGGCCAGCGGCCCATTAACCACCACCTCGAGCAATCTGCTGACCCTCGGTAGTTCAGCCAATTATACCGGCGGTGCCTCGTCCCATTCCATGGTGAACGGTCCCATGGCCCGGATTTACGCAGGAGCGGGAGCGGCAAGTTTCCCGATAGGACTGAATAGCCATTACCGTCCGGTCTCGCTTAATCTGACTGCTTATAGCGGCCCCACCACCCTCAGCGTCACGCCCCATGAGCCGGGCACTTTTGGTGGGAGCCCGTCGCCTCAAACAACCTTGTTCACCAATTTTGACTGGACGATCACGAGTTCGGTTTCCGCCGGCACTGTGGCGACCCTCACCGTAGATGGAACGGGTTTTTCACCCGCGGGCGATGCCGTGCTGGTGGGTTACAACGGTGCGGCGACAACTAATTTTCTCGCCACCGTGTCCGCGGATCAATACACGGCGTCCGGCGTTGCCTTGGCCTCATCCTGGGATTTTGCTTTGGGAAGCGTGCCGTGCGTTCCGCCCGCCGCGCCTTCGATCACCGCGGTCAGCCCCGCGTGTGGTTCCATCACCGTCAGCTGGGGAGCCGTCAGCGGGGTGACCCGCTATAGTGTTTATCGAAAATTGAGTGGCGATCAGACTTGGGCTTCGATTGTCACAGTTACAAACGCCAACGCCTATGCCGACACGAGCGTCAGCAATCCCAACCTGATTTATGTTTATGCCGTGACCGCGCTGTCGGGTTGCGAAAGTCTTCCATCCGCCGAAAGCGAAGGCGTTTCCCCTTTAGATTGTTCCTTGAACTCGGTCGCTATGGCGCTTCAGGGCGCGGGTCGCATGCTCTACACGGTGCCCACGAACACCTTCATCGAAAATCCCGCCGGAGACAGTGGCGTCAAGACCATCAATGACACCTCAGGTTCCATCGCCACGGTCCAGTCTTTGATCAATACGACCCGCGGCAACTTCCCCAATTCCTACATCGTGATTCGGCTGACCAATAATGCGACGTATTGGGTGGGCAGCGCGGGCCTTGTTCTGGGCTCGCGCGAATGCCTGGTGGCCAGCGGCGCGGTGATCAAGGCGACCACTGCTGCCGTGACCGCTCCCTTGATCCAAATCGCCGCGGGCTCGACCAATGTATCCGTTGCGGGCGGATGGCTCGACGGAAGCGGCGCGAACATCAATGGCATTTTTGTGCCCGCAGCAGACCGGGTCAACGTGGACCGGGTGACGGTCGTGAATTGCGGGCTGGATGGCATTGCGATGAACGGCAACGGGAAGACCAATTTTGACAATGAGCTGACCGTCACCCGGTGCGAGGTGTCCGGTTGCACCAACAGCGCCGGCATCTCCGTGTCCAATGCGACGCAGGCCGTGTGCCTGGAGAATTATTGCCATCAAAATGCGACCGGCATTTCTATCGGCTGCGCCCGCAGCACGTTTGCCAATAATATCTGCAACAGCAATGGCACCGGCATCGGCTTTCTCAGCGGCAGCGACAACGTCATTGCCAACAACACCTGCAACCTCAATGGCACCGGGATTCTGGCGGATGGGACCAATACCCTGATTGTGTCCTGTTCGCTGGGCGGCAATGCGCGGGCGGGAGTGAATTCCATCGGCAGCCAGAATGTGTTCATCGACACGCTTTTCAAGGAGGGGAATGCCACGAATTATGTGGGTGCCGCGAGCGCCCGAGACAAAATTCTGGCCTATCAGTCACCTCTGACCGCCCCGGACCAATATTATTTTTACCCCCCGCTGATTCATAATCAGCATACCAATGCCATCGTCAATGCGAAGGGGCGCACGGATGTGGTCATCAGCTCGGCCACGATTGACAGTGTCCAGTCGCAATACTTGAGTGCGATGGCCGCCAACCCTGACGACGTCATCGTGCTCCATCTGAACGGCACTTTCCCCGTCGGAGCCGCGCCGCTGGTACTCTACTCAAGGACCTGTGTCTTGCTGAATGGAACCCTGCAGGTGAGCGGCGCCACCACCGCCGGATGCGTCATTAGCAATGGGACTTCGTCCGGTTATATTTCCATTTCCGGCGGGATCATTGACGGCGGCAATCAGACAAACTTGGACGGCATCTCCTTTAATGGTGCGTTCATGGCTCAGGTGGATGCCGTGCGCTTGCAAAACTTCGGGTCTCCCCTGGTGCGCGGGTCTACGGATTTGATTCGGTACAATGGCAACATTACACCCATGGCGGTGACGCGCTGCACCCTTACCAATGGCTCGGCGCGCGGCATCTGGCTCCAGCAGTCGGCAGGCAAGTGCCTGATTTCTGCCAATGATGTGAGCGCAGTCAATATGGACGGTGTGGACTGTGATTCATTTACCAGTGGCGCCGTTGTGAAGTTTAATTATTGCCATGATCTGCTTCGCGAAGGCGTTTTCGTTGAGCAGGGTGCTTCTTATAATGTCGTGCTGGGCAACATTTTTAATAATATCACGAACAAGGGGGTCAATCTTTACAACAATGCCATCACCAACACTCCCGTCCAATACAACACGATTGTCGGCAACTGGTGTTCAGGCGGCAATGGTCTGCGGAATGGATCCACTCCCGCCAATAGCCTCACGTCGCACAATTTCTTTTTTAATAACACCCTGGTGAACGCCGCCATCCAGTCGCAGAATTATGGCACCCAGAATTATTACTCCCAGAATTACCAGGTGGGAGCCGTCAACAGCCTGGGGAGCTCCGGAAATGAGGTGTTTTTTAACTCGATCGATGAGGAGGGCTACGGCCGCTTTCAGGACGCCAATAGCTTCCTGTTCGCCGTCGTGACCAATGCGTCCACGGCCAATGGTGCGGCCGTCATTTTGGGGTTTGCAAATTCGCTGGCCAGTGATCAGTGGCAGCTGACTCCGGCTGACCGTGGCTATTATCAGATTAAAAATAAAAACAGCGCCAAGGTCATGAACGTGAGCGGCGCCTCCACCAACAGCGGCGCCTCCGTCCTCCAGCAGACCTTCGGCGCATTGCAAAGTGATCAGTGGCTGCCTGTCTCAGCGGGCAATGGTTGTTATCAGTTCATCAACCGCCTGAGCGGACTGTCTCTGGACGCGGCCGGCACAGCGCCCGGAACGCGCTTGATTCAGCAGTCGTTCAGCGGGGGCCCCAGCCAGCAATTTAATCTCTATCCCGCCGCGCTGATTCTGCCGCCAACCAATTTGATCTGCACCGTCTCTGGCGCCGCGCTGCAGCTGCAGTGGCCGTTTAATTATACCGGCTGGTGCTTGCAGTCGCAGACCAATTCCCTGGGGCTTGGCCTGGGCAATAATTGGGTGGATGTGCCGGGTTCGCAGCTGACCAATGAATGGTCGGCCAACCTCCAGCCGGCCTCTTCGGCGGTCTTCTTTCGTCTTCGCTCGCCTTAGGCTTTTCATCCTTAAGCCCATGAATTGCAGCGCGCTTTTACTGTCTGCGTTGATTGCAGTCGCGGTCCGCACGGCGGTGGCGGTAGAACCTTTAAGCCTTTCGGGAATCTATCCGAGTCTCGCCATGTTTAATGAGGAAGGGGAATGCGGCACGGGGGCGGTGGTTCCTTGGGCGGACCGGCTGTGGGTGGTCACCTATGCCCCGCATCGGCCCTTCGGGTCATCGGATAAACTGTATGAGATCACTCCGGAACTGGAACAGATTATCCGCCCGGAAAGTGTCGGCGGCACGCCAGCGAACCGCATGATTCATCGGGAGTCGGAGCAGCTCATCCTCGGGCCTTACTGGATTGATCCGCGCCGCCATGTTCGCGTGATTCCGCCTCCATTCATGCCCGGCCGCCTGACGGCCAATGCCCGTGATTTGAACGATCCCACGAATAAAATTTTATTTGCCACCATGGAGGAGGGGCTTTACGAGGTCGATGTTCATACTCTGGAAGTCGCCGGTCGGATCAAAGATAACAATCCGCCTCCGCCGGGATCCAGGGCCGAACTTCATCCCGGCGCCGTCATCTCCGCTCTGCCCGGATACCACGGCAAAGGGCTTTACTCTGGACAAGGCCGCGTGGTGTATGCCCAAAACGGCCAGCGCGGGCGGGCGGCAGAAACGAACCCCGCCTCCCCGAGCGGCGCCCTCGCGGAATGGCATCGCCCCGGGGAAGACTGGCAGCTCCTGCGCCGCACCCAATTCACCGAGGTCACCGGCCCGGGCGGAATTTATGGGAATCCGCATCCGGACAGCGATCCCCTCTGGAGCCTCGGCTGGGATTCCCGGTCTCTGATTTTAATGTGCCTCGATCGCGGCGCCTGGCACAGCTACCGGCTGCCCAAGGCGAGCCATGCCTATGATGGCGCCCATGGCTGGTTTACGGAGTGGCCGCGCATCCGCGACATTGGCGAGGAGGATCTGCTGATGACCATGCATGGCGCGTTCTGGCATTTTCCTAAAATATTCTGCGCCACTCGTTCCGCAGGCATCGCCCCGCGCTCCGCCTATCTGAAAGTCATTGGCGATTTTTGCCGTTGGAAAGATCGCATTGTCCTGGGCTGCGACGACGCCACCCGCTTGGAAGTCCGACGGGGAATGAAGGGCAGTCTTGCGCAGGCCGGACAATCGCAGTCCAACCTCCAGTTGATCAGGCCCGGGCAACTCGATGAATGGGGTCCGGCAATCGGCCGGGGCGCGGTCTGGCTCGATGAGCCAGTGACGGCGGATGCCGTTTCTGACCCCTTCCTTTTTGCTGGCTTCACACACCGCACGCTTTTTTTAAGCCATGATAATCCGGAGCCGGTCACCTGCAGTCTGGAAGTGGATAAAAGGGGAAGCGGGGAGTGGGAAACACTGCGCGAGATCGAAGTGCCGGCGCGGGGTTCGAGTTGGATTCAGTTTAAAACCCAAGAAACCGGCGCGTGGATAAGAATCAAGCCCAGCCGCGATTGCAGTCGTTTCACCGCATTTTTTCATTATCACAATGACGACTCCCGCACTGCGGATGCCGCCGAGATTTTTTCCGGGCTGGCGCGTCCCGGTGAAACCAATGTCAGCCGCGGGCTGCTGCACCCGCGGGGCGGGAACGCTCGCACGCTGCAGTGCATCGCCTCCGACGGCGCCTCCTCCTGCTATGAGCTCGGCGCCGATTTGCGCCTGCGGCGGACGAACGACCCGGCGAGCGTGGCCTGGGCTAAAACTAATCTTTCCATCCCGCGCCATTTTTTGACCGTGGATGCGGCCTCTGTGATTTGCGTGGAGAACGGGCGTCGATGGCGTCTGCCCCGGGGCGACGCATCCTTTGAGCTTCCCGGCGCGGGCGAGGGAGAGCGGGTCTGCCGCGAGGTGGTCACCGAACGCGACTTGTTCAATGCCTTTGGGACTTTTTATGAATTGCCAGCGGAGAGCGCGGGCGGCTTTGGGGGGATTCGCCCCATCGCCACGCACAACCGGCACATCCAGGATTACGCGAGCTATCGCGGTCTGCTGGTCCTGAGCGGGGTCCGCGAGGATGCTGGCGGCGAACACATCATTCGCTCTGACGAGGGTCGGTGCGCGCTCTGGGTCGGTGCGGTGGACGATCTCTGGCAGCTGGGCAAGCCGCGCGGCAGCGGCGGGCCGTGGAATCACACCTCGGTCCAATCGGGCCTGCCTTCAGATGCGTATCTCATGACCGGCTACGATCAAAAAAGCCTGAAGCTTTCGCATGACGCTGCCACGCCAGTGGTGTTCCGCATGGAAGTGGATATCACCGGGACGGGAACCTGGATTGTTTACAAGGAATTATCGGTGAATCCCGGTCAGACCCTCCAATACGATTTTCCGGATGCCTTTTCCGCCTATTGGGTCCGGCTGGTAGCCGACCGTGACTGCTCGGCCACAGCGCTTTTCCATTATGAATAAAAAACTGAATCAATCGATGGTCCGTTGCTTGGGCCTGTCCCTTTTATCCTTGGTGGTGGCAGCCAGCCCTCCGCAGGCGCGCGCCGCCGCTGAGCCGTCCCTCGTCACCGCCCTGGTGGACCTGGCGCATCCGGGTGCAGAGATTTCGCCCTGTTTCAGCGGCTTGAGTTTTGAAGCCCAGTTATTGATGCCGGATACAAATGGCCTGCGCTATTTTCGTGCGGATAATCTGCCGTTGGTCACGCTGTTCCATACGCTCGGCATCAAAAGCCTGCGCATCGGCGGCAATACATCCGACCGGGACGCCAAAAAACTGCCAGGTCCGGCTGACTGGGACAGCCTTTTTGGTTTCGCCCAAAAAGCGGGTGTGAAAGTGATTTACGGCCTGCAGCTTTACAAAGGAGACCCGCAGGTGGCGGCTCAAACCGTGAAATACATGATGGACCGGTATGCGCCGCTGGTGGACTCTTTTTCCATTGGCCAGGAGTCCAGCGCTTATCCTGTTACGGCCGTCGACAATCGCCCCAACAGCGAGCGCATGGGGGCTGGTGCCGAGCGTTTCACCTATTCCAATTTTGCGCGCGATTGGAGGAAATTTTCTGATGCGATCATTGCCGCTGTGCCCGAGGTCCGCTTCTGCGGGCCGGGCATTCACAAGGATCCAGAGTGGGCACGTCATTTTATCGCTGAGTTTGGGAATTCCAACCACGTGGCGCTGATCACGGAACATCTGTATGCCGGCGGGGCGGGCGGTAAAGTGCCGACCCCGGAAATAGGGCGAAGCCGGATGCTGTCCGATGAATTCATCCAGACCTATCAGAGCCTCTATGACGGTTTTGTGCCGATGTCGCTTTCCAACGGCCTGCCTTACCGGCTCGAGGAAGTGAATAATTATTACAACGGGGGGGCAACCAATGTGAGCAACACCTTTGCCTCGGCATTGTGGGGGCTGGATTTCATGCATTGGTGGGCGGCGCGCGGCGCCTCCGGCCTGAATTTTCATACCGGCGACCGGGTCGCCGCGGGAAGCATTCTGCTGACCTCCAAATACACCGCTTTTTGTTCAACGGCGAATGGCTATGAAGTCCGGCCCCTGGGCCATGCGATCAAGGCATTTGATCTGGGCGGACATGGCCGGATGATTCCTGTCACCCTTTCCAATCCATCCCAACGCAACCTGGCTCTGTATGCCGTGCTGGGCGATGACCGCACTCTTTATGTCACGGCGATCAACAAGGCATATGATGCCGCTGCCCGCCCGGTTCCGCTGCGGATCGAATTCAAAAACGGTTTTTTTAAAGCGGTCGAAACGATGGATCTGGCCGTTTCCAACAATGATATCGCCGCGAGTCGGGGGTGCACCCTTGGCGGCGCCGGCGTCATGGAAGACGGGCATTGGGATGAAAAATGGGTCCGGCAGGAAGATTTTAATAGGAGCGGCAGCCATCCGGGCCGTTTTCAAATGGAACTTCCCTCCGCCCGTGCTATTATTATCCGGTTCATTCCCCAATGACATTTTTTAATCATGAAACGACTTAAATCCACGGCCCATCGCGGTTTCAAAATAGTATATCTGGGTTGCCTGCTCTTTGTTGTCGCGTCGGGGGTGTGCGGTGCGGCTGCGGAAGCGCGTCTGGAGGTGTTGTCGATTGAGAGCCGCTTCCTGAAAAATAATCCGCTCCACGATCCGACCCTGCGGAAGATTCCGGTTTTCCTGCCCGCGCAAGCGACGCCGGGCGCCCGGCTGCCGGTGGTTTATTATCTGCCCGGCTATGGGAATAATATCCAAAAAAGCTTCATTCAAAATTCCAACGCCTGGTTGAAATTGACTCAAAAAATTGCCGATGAAATCGAGCCGGTGATTATCGCCATGGTGGACGGCGGAACCCGCTGGGGGGGGAGCCAGTATCTCAATTCCGCCGCCCAGGGCAATTATGAGGATTATGTCTGCAATGAAATTGTCTCCGCTGTGGAGGCGTTGCACGCCGCGCCCACCCATGGGGTGCGACGCATCCTGGCCGGTCATTCCAGCGGCGGCTTCGGCGCCTTGCGGCTGGGAAGCTCCCATCAAACCCTCTTCGATGCCGTGATTGCGCTCAGCCCGGATTCTGATTTCCCCGTCAGCCATCTTCCCCTGGTCCTGGTGCCGGCCGTCACGAATGTGCCGCTGACGGAAATTCTTAAAATTGCCGCGGGACAGTCGCCGATGCCCACCAATGGCTCCCTTAAGTATCTGTTCGGGTTGTCTGCCGCTTATGCCCCCCGCCCGCTTCCTCAGGGCGGGGAGTTCAGTTGGCTTTTTGATTCTGCAGGAAACTTTCGTCCGGAAATCTGGCAGCTCTGGCTGGACAATGATCCGTTGACGATCGTCCAAAAAAACCCGGAAGCCTTTGATGCTCGGCAGAGCATTTATCTGGAGGGCGCTTCTCTGGACGAATTTCGGGCCAATGTCGGCGCCCAGAAAATATACGACGTGCTGAGGACGCGCCCCGGGCGCTGTGCCTTTTATGAGCCGCCCGGGCGGCACTCCGATAATATCCGTGAGCGTTTTATGCGGGGGATGCAGTGGGTCTTTCGCCGCCCGCTTGTCGATGTCCCCGTGCCGACTCGCAGCCGGTGATCCAGGGCCGTGATTGAAAAAGACGTCGCCCCAGTGGTTTTGAAAGGGGACCCGGAAACTCCGGCAGCTGTGAAAGTCTGGAAGAATGGTCGGGGCGGTGGGATTCGAACCCACGACCTCTTGTACCCGAAACAAGCGCGCTACCAGGCTACGCTACGCCCCGAACCTCAAATCAACCCGCCCCGCATCGCCGTCCGTCGCCGCTCGACAGTCCCTAGGGGGCAGGCCGTACTGGATAACTTGAATCAGGATTGAGTCAGGCCGAACGCCTTGAATTTACCCGCTCACGTCATCGAAAATTCATTTTGCCCGATTCCCGCTGAAGGGCAAGTCCATTCGATGGCGCAACCCGGGAGAATTGATTTCAGACGTCCCCATTGTGGGGCCGTGTTCACTTTCCTGAATTAACTGTGTCCCTCGGTGCCCATTTGTGGTTCAATCAGACGGTGAATATTACTAATTTGAATCCGGACACGGATATCGGAGCCAGCTCGTGGCTCGTGGAGTTGGACGAGCACCGCCTGCTGCTGGATGCCGGGATGCACCCCAAACGCGAGGGCCGCGACGGCCTGCCGCTGTTCGAGCGGGCTGGCAACAACGACGTGGATGCCATCGTGGTCTCGCACTGCCATCACGACCATGTGGGGTCGCTGCCGGTGGCGCTGCGCCGCTTTCCCAAGGCGCATGTGCTGATGAGCGAGCTGAGCTATTTCATCATCGAACGCGTGCTGCACAACTCCGTGAACGTCATGACGCGGCAGCGCGATGAGCTGGGCATCCGCGATTACCCTCTCTACACCCACGACGAGGTGGATGACATCGCCGCCCGTTTTCAGGCCTTCAAGTACAACCGCGAGGTGGAGTGGGCGTCGTTCAACAAGCTGCGCGCGGGGTTCGCCTCGCCGACGCTGGAGTTTTTCGACGCCGGGCACACGCTCGGTTCGGCCGGCGTGATGGTGCGCGGCAAGAAGGAGACGCTTTTCTTCACCGGCGACGTGTGTTTTCACGACCAGACCATCCTGCGCGCGGCGCGGTTTGAGGATGTGAAGGCCGATGTGCTGATCATGGAGACGACCCGGGGCAACCGTCCGGTGCCCAAGGAGTTCACGCGGGAGAAGGAAATTGAGCGGCTGGTGGAGGCCATTCACAACGCGCTCAAGCGCAAGGGCAGCGTCCTGATCCCGGCCTTCGCGCTCGGGCGCACCCAGGAGATCCTGGCGCTGCTGGCGCTGCTGATGCGCGAGGGCAAGCTCAAGCCCCAGCCGATTTTCATCGGCGGATTGGGCCGCGTGTTCACCGAGATCTATGACTTGGAGGCGCACCGCACGCACCGGCAGCACACCAACCTTCAATTGAATCAGGCCTTGAATCTTCAGGTGCTGGAAAAAGGCCAGTCGGAGAACATGAAGCTGACCGGCGGCAAGATTTTCGTCATCACTGCCGGTATGATGAGCGAGAACACGGCGGCGCATAATCTGGCCATGCGGATGGCCGGGGACGAGAAGCACGCGATTTTCTTCGTGGGCTATGCCGACCCCAGCACCCCCGGCGGACGTTTGAAGGCTGCGAAACAGGGCGAGACGTTTGTCTTCAGCCCCAGCGCGGGGCAGATCACCCGCCGGTGCGAAATCCAGGATTTTGACCTGACCGCGCACGCGAACCGGGAAGACCTGCTGGATTTTGTCGGGCAGGTTTCGCCGCGCGCGATTCTGCTCGGCCACGGCGACGACGATTCCCGCGCCTGGTTCGAGGAGCAGATTCGCTCGCGCCATCCCAAAATCAAAATCATTCAGCCGCAGCCCGGCGTGGCCGTGCAGGTCTGAGGAAAGTTTCACTCCCCGGCAGCGGGCGCGAAGGCTCCGTTGGCCGGGGGGCGTTGTGCGGATGTCCTCCCTGAATCCTCAACTCCGGACCGCGGTGGAGGCTCTCGGGCTTGAAAAAGTCCGGCGCCATATCTTCCTGTGCGCCGCCGCGGCTGAGTCGAAATGCTGTGCCGGGCAGGTCAGCCTGGACGCGTGGGAGTTTCTCAAGCGCCGACTGAAGGAGCTGAACCTCACGGGCCTGGAGCCGCAGGTTTACCGCACCAAGGCCAGCTGTCTGCGCGTGTGCGTGCGCGGACCGATTGCGGTCGTCTACCCCGAGGGCGTCTGGTATCACGATTGCACGCCAGCCGTGCTGGAACGCATCCTCCAGGAACATGTGATTGGCGGCAAGCCCGTGGCGGAATTTGCGTTTGCCACCAACCCGCTCCGCCCGCCGGCTTCCCCCTGAATTTCCCCTCGCTCGGCGGGACCGCTCCGCCTGGCTTGTGCTTCTGCCGGACGCCGTGATGATTCCGGTATTGGTTTGGCGGCGTTTTCCCTCGACGCTCCTTCTTCCGCTCCCTAGAGTTCAATTCGGTTTCTGAAAGGAATTCAATCATGGCCCGGCTGCTGATTAAAACAAAAGGATTTGGGGAGCGAGCCCTGGTCTTGAGGCTGGGCGTGAACCGCGTCGGGCGGGGCCCGGAATGCGAGCTGTGCCTGGATCACCCCACCGTTTCCACCCGGCACTGCGACCTCATCCTGACGGCGTCCGGCGTGGATGTCCGTGACGGAGGTTCCACCAATGGCACTTTTATCAACGGGACGCCGGTCCGGGAGGCGCGGCTGGAATCCGGGCAGACCTTGAGGGTGGGAGACATCGAATTAGGGGTGGAATCCACGGATGCCCCCATCGCCATTCCTCAGTTTGAGCGTCCTTCCCAAGTGCCCCCGCCGCCGGGGGTGTTGCCGGGCGGTCAGATTTCCTGCCCGCGCCATCTGCAAGCGCCGGCGACCTTCCGGTGCACGGAATGCAAGGAGCTGATGTGCAATGGGTGCGTGAAAGTGATGCGGCGCAAGGGGGGGCGGCCCCATTTTCTCTGTGTGCGCTGCAGTCACCCCTGCGAGCCGTTTCCGGCAGCGCCCTCCCAAAAGAAAAAGGGGTTCCTTGAATTATTAAAGTCCAAGCTGGGTCTGAAGTCCAAGCCGGCCTTTCTCCGCAGGGCAGGGGGCAAGTGACCCTGCGCCCGCCGGGACCTTAGAGCCTGTCTGAAAATAAGGTGGCGGGCGTCCGCGCCTGCCGTAGAGAGGGGCGTCTTGCCCTCGGGTTGATTTGAGGAATCGTCGCATATCATTCCCTCGGGGAGGAGGGCGGGGTCCGGATGGAAAGAGAGCCATCCATCAGACCCGGGGCAGATGCAGTCAGTACTATTGTTCCGGATCCGGGCCCGGCCCGGATGAAGGCCACGCACCGGCCTTGGATGGCCCCCCGTTTGTTGGCCTGAAACGGCTCATGGCTGGCGTTCCCGCCATTGTTCACGGCGGTGATCTTCCCCGGACCGGAGATGTTGAAGGTGATGAGGTCTTCCGCGCCGGGAACCCTCACGCCTTTTTTATCCACGAGGGTGGCAGTGACCAGGGCGAGGGTGTCCCAATTCGTCCCGAGTTTTTTGCGGGGGGTGGCGAGCACAATTTTCGCCGGCGCCCCGGCGGTACGCAGCTCGTTGGTCGCAACAGCTTTCCTTTCATTTCGGGCGACCGCCTTAAGATGGCTGGCGGTGAAGGGGATGATCCAGACGCGCGTGCGCGCGCAGGGGCTGCACGGTGAGCAGCAAAAAAGTGATTGCAGCCAGGAGGATTTGCGATGTTCGCATAGGAATGATGAGGGCCAGCATCCGGCAAAGTTGGGCCCAGCACAATCCCCCCAACTGTGGATGTCAGGTTGCGCTTCAGTGCCGAGCCGTTAGGATGGTTTCATGTCCGACCGTTACCGGCAATTGCTCGACGCCACCCTTCAGCATGTTGAGGGGTTGAAAGCGCGCGGCGTGCGGCATCTCGCTGTGACGCCTGAAACCCTGCGGGCGCTGGCCCGGCCGCCCTCTGCTGCCCCCAAAGTTTCCGCTGCCCCTCTCAAACCCTTGGGGCAGGTCCGTCCGCCGGCCACCAAGTCCGTTCCGATGCCGGAAATCCCCCTCGCTGCGGCTGCCGCCCGATCTCCGGCTGAAAAGGTTGCCGCCTATGCGGCCTTGCGCGAGCGGGCGCTGGCCTGCGTGAGATGCCCCCAGTTGGCCGCCTCGCGCCAGCAGGTGGTGTTCGGGGCGGGCAGCCTGGAAGCGTCCATTTTGTTCGTGGGCGAGGCCCCGGGCGCGGAGGAGGAGACGCAGGGCGAGCCGTTCGTGGGCGAGGCCGGACAGCTGTTCACTAAGATCCTTCAGGCCGCCGGACTTTCCCGCGCAGAGGTCTATATTACGACCCTCTTGAAATGCCGTCCTGCCATGCCCGGTTCATCCGCCGACAACCGCAAGCCCACCCCCGAAGAGACCGCCGCCTGCCTCCCGTATCTGTATGAACAGATTGATCTGATCCGCCCGCAGGTCATCGTGGCCTTGGGCGCGACGGCGGTGGAAGGGTTGCTCGGCAAGACCGCCCCCATCTCTAAATTGCGCGGGCAGTGGCAGAGTCACCGCGGCACACCGCTCATGCCGACCTATCACCCGGCTTACCTATTGCGCAATCCGTCGCTGCAGGAAAAACGCAAGGTCTGGGAGGATCTCCTGCAGGTGATGGAAAAAGTGGGGATGCCCATCAGCGACAAACAGCGGGGTTTCTTTTTAAAGGCGTAAAAAATCCGGAAAAAGAGCTTCAGCCGCAAGGAGCGCAAAGAACTCAAAAGGTTTTGTTCTCCGCCGCTTCGCGAACTTCGCCCTTGGGGTTTCTGTCGGTTAAAAATCTGAAATGGATTTAATCCTGTCCCTGCACCCTGTTTTCCGGCTATAAACACGTCCTCATGCATCATCTCATCCAAAGTCTGAACGACTGGTATTTGCACGCGCTGCAATCGGGCGGCTATCTGCTCGTTGCGTTTATGATGGCGTTGGAAAGTTCTCTTTTTCCGCTGCCCAGCGAAATTGTAATCCCCCCGGCCGCCCACCTGGCCCACACCGGACAGATCCCGCTGTCGCTCTGGGGCATTGTGCTGGCGGGCACCCTCGGTTCCTGGATGGGCGCCACCGCGATGTATTGGGTCTCGCGGCTGGCGGGGCGGCCGCTGCTCGTGCGCTTTGGCAAATATGCCTTCCTCTCCGCCGACAAAATCGAGGGCGCAGAACGCTGGGCGGCGCATTACGGGTCCATGGGCATCTTCATTTCGCGGCTGCTTCCGGTGGTGCGGCATCTCATCGGCATCCCGGCGGGCATTGTGCGGATGAGCTATCTCAAGTATTCCCTCTACACGCTGCTCGGCTCGGCAATCTGGTGCGCGGTGCTGTGCTGGCTGGGGGTGAAGATGGGCCAGGACGAATCGCTGATGAAGGGGGAATACCATCGCATCACCCTCTGGCTGGCGGGCGGGATGGTGGCCCTGGGCGGTCTCTATTATTTCTTCGTCCACCGGCACCTGAAGAAAAAATCCTGACGCAACTTTCGCCCGGTTCGACCCCTTCGCGCCCCGAATTTCTTTGCGCCCCGGGCGGCTTTGCCTGAAATTCAGCGCGTGCCTGTCTCCGAAGCCATCCGCAAAAAACTGAGCGCCGTGCCGCACAAGCCCGGCGTTTATTTGCACAAGGACCGCTTCGGCACGGTCATCTATGTGGGCAAGGCCCGCGATCTGCGCAAGCGCGTCAGCCAGTATTTCCAATCCCGCCGCCGCCAAGGCTGGGACCTCAAATTCAACGCGCTGGTCGAGGCCATCTGTGATTTTGATATCCACGTTGTGCGCAGCGAGCCCGAGGCGCTGCTGCTGGAAAGCAAGCTGATCAAGGAGTTCAAGCCGCGTTTCAATGTGAGCCTGCGGGACGACAAGCGATTCCTGATGCTTAAGGTGAACCTGAACGACCCCATCCCCCATTTCACCTTCACCCGGATGAAAAAGGAGGACGGCGCGCGCTACTTCGGCCCGTTTGTCAATTCAGTCGGTCTGCGCAATGCCGTGGCGCTCGCGCGGAAGCAATTCAACCTGCGCGGCTGCCGCGTGTTCACCCCCGGCCCGGCCGATTACAAGCATTGCCTCTACGGGCATCTCAAGCACTGCACCGCCCCCTGCGTCGGCAACGTCACGCGCGAGCAATACCTCGAGCAGGTCACCGCCGCCTGCCATTTTCTCGAGGGCCGATGCCGCGAGATGCAGGGGCAGCTTGAGGCGGAGATGAAAAAGGCCGCTGCCGCGCATCAGTTCGAGCGCGCCGCCGAGCTGCGCGATCTCATCCGGGACCTGAACGACACCTGGAAGAAAACGGACAAGTTCGCCCGCGTGCCCTACACGCTGCCGCTGTCGCTCCACCCGGAAAACGATCTGGTGGAGCTCGCGACCATTCTGGGACTGCCCGCGCCGCCCCAGCGGATCGAGGGGTTTGACATCTCAAACATCAGCGGCACGTTCGCCGTGGCATCGCTGGTGAGTTTTAAGAACGGACGTCCGGATCGCGCCAACTACCGCCGGTTTAAAATCAAGACGGTGGAGGGGCAGGACGACTTTGCCAGCATGGCGGAGGTGGTCGGCCGCCGCTACGGGCGGCTGAAGCGCGAGTCCAAGCCGATGCCCGACCTGATCCTGATCGACGGCGGCAAAGGCCAGCTGGGCATGGCTTGCGCCGAATTGAAAAAACTCGGGCTGGAACGCATCCCGGCCATCGGGCTGGCCAAGGAGTTCGAGGAGATTTATCTGCCCGGCCGCAGCGAGCCGCTGCGCTTGGGCCTGGATCATCCGGCGGTGAAGCTGCTGCAGCGTCTGCGCGACGAATGCCATCGCGTCGCCAATTCCTACAATGCCCAGCTCCGGCTTAAAAAAATATCCGAGAGCGTGCTGGACGAATTTCCCGGCATCGGCGAGCAGCGCAAAAAAGCGCTCCTTAAAAAATTCGGCTCGGTGCAGCGGCTCAAGCAGGCCACGCGGGAGCAGCTGGCGGAGGTCCCCGGTTTCGGCGGGCGTGCGGCCGCGGAATTGAAGGCTTTTCTGGACGCCCGGACGCTCGGAGCCCCAAAAGAAGTGCGTGTCAACCCGTGACATTCATGGCTTAATCGGATCCATGAACATTCAAGTGGCGGTGCTCTGCGACGCGGCAACCGAAGACAATGGCAAGCTCAACCTGCTGGGCGCCTTTGACACCATCTACGCTCCGCAGCTGCCCGCGGTGCATCCCCAATGCGCCGTCGCTCTGCGCGTCACGTTCATGTCCGGCGACGAGGGCGCCCACCAGCTCAAGCTGAACTTCGTCAACGCCGACGGCCGCGCCATCATGCCGCCCATCGAGATCCCCGTGGGGGTCGCGCTGCCCGATGAGGTCCATTTTCTCACGCGCAATTTCATCGTGAACATCCAGCAGCTGAAGTTCGCCGAGGCCGGGCTGTATTCCGTGGATGTGCGGTTGGATGAGAAATCACAGGGGAACATCCCGCTTTCCATCAAGCTGGTGGAACGTCCGGTAGCCTGAGTGTTCGGCCTCCGGATTGATGGTGATGGCGCCCTTGGATCAAAGAAAAAAGTGAGGGCCAGGCCTGCTCGCTGGCGTGTTCCTACTTTTGGCTTTTAACTTGGGTCCCGGGGCTTTAATTTCCGCGCCATGAACGAAACAATTCTCCAGCTCGACTTGCCAGGTATCAAAAAAGTCCGCTCCGGCAAGGTGCGGGAAGTCTACGATCTCGGCGACAGTTTCCTGCTGGTCGCCAGCGACCGCATCTCGGCCTTCGACGTCATCCTGCCCAACGGCATCCCCCGCAAGGGCGAGGTGCTCACGCAGATCTCCCATTTCTGGTTCGAGAAATTTGCTTCGCTCGTGCCCAATCATCTGCTGGCCCAAGCGGAGGATCCGCTGCCGAAAAATCTTCAGCCGTTTGCCTCGCAGCTGGCGCGCCGCAGCATGATTGTGAAGAAGGCCAAGCCTCTGGCGATCGAATGCATCGTGCGCGGCTATCTTTCCGGCAGCGGCCTTAAGGAATATAAGAAATCCCAGACCGTCTGCGGCATCTCGCTGCCCGCCGGGTTGGTGGATTCCTCGGAGCTGCCTGAGCCCATCTTCACGCCCTCCACCAAAGCCGAGGAGGGGCACGACGAAAATATTAACTTCGAGCAGGCGTGCCAGATCGTCGGCAAGGAGCTGGCCACGCAGGCGCGCGATTGGAGCCTGATGATTTACAAGGCGGGACGGGATTACGCCCGCCAGCGCGGCATCATCATTGCCGACACGAAATTTGAGTTTGGCGTGTTCGAGGGCAAGCTCATCCTGATCGATGAGGTGCTCACGCCGGATTCCTCCCGGTTCTGGCCTGCCAGTCAATACGCGCCCGGCAAAGGCCAGCCGAGCTTCGATAAGCAATTTGTCCGCGACTATCTCGAAACGCTGACGTGGGATAAAACTCCGCCCGGCCCGATTCTGCCGGACGAGGTGGTCGCCAAAACCAGCGCGAAGTATCTGGAAGCATACGAAAAGCTGACCGGTAAAAAGCTCTGAGCCGGAACCATGCCGTTCGAATGAACCGCCAAGGCGACAAGGTCGCCAAGGCGCGCGCCGTTCCGCCGGGCGGAAACCACAGTCTGCGTCAGCCCGGAGGACCGACGCTGCCTTTCTCAGGCTGGCCTTAAGGGTTTTCTCAATTCCCCAAATGGTCGCGCGGGTCGGTGACCCTGCCGGTCAGCGCGCTCGCGGCCACAGTCATGGGCGAGGCGAGGAACACCTGCGATTCCTTGTCGCCCATGCGGCCGGGGAAGTTGCGGTTGGTTGCGCTGATGCATTTGATGCCGGATTTATTGATGCGGCCGAACGTGTCCACCGGGCCGCCCAGGCACGCGGCGCAGCCGGCGTTCTCCGTCATCTGCACCCCCGCATTGACGAGCACCTCCCAGATGGTCGTGTTGCCCCAATAGGTGGACTGCAAATCGCGCACGATCTCCGGAGTCGCAGGCACGCCGAAGGTGTCGATCACAACTTTCTTCCCGCGCAGGACCCGGGCAAATTCCACGAAGTCGCTCGTCTTGCCGCCGGTGCAGGAACCGACATAGGCCCGGTCGAGCCGGGTGTCGCCCATGTCCCGAGCCTTCTTGCGCTGGCCCGGATCGGGGTGGCACGCCACGGTAGGTTCGAGCTGGCTCAGGTCCACCACATGTTCGTAAACGAATTTTTCGTTCTTATCGCGCAGGACAGGTTCGTAGGTAGATTTGGTCCCGTTCAATTTGACCCGGGCATCCACGTATTCCGCCGTGCGGGAGTCGAATTCAAACATCGCATTTTTGCCGCCCGCCTCGATGGCCATATTGGCGATGGTCATGCGGTCGTCGATCGAGAGGTTTAGCGCGCCTTCGCCGTCAAACTGCAGGGCGCGGTAGGTGGCGCCGTCGAACCCGATCTCGCCGATGCAATGGAGGATGATGTCCTTGGCCATGACGCCGGGCTGGAGCCGGCCTTCGAGCCGGAAATGCATGGATTCGGGCACCTTGAGGAGCAGCTTGCCGGTGCCCATCACAAACCCCGCGTCGGTGTTGCCGATGCCGGTGGCGAACTGGTTGAACGCCCCGGCCATGCAGGTGTGCGAATCAGTACCGAAAAGAATTTCGCCCGGGCGCGTGTGGCCTTTCTGGGGCAGGGCCGTGTGGCACACCCCGGCGTAGCGCGACCCGTACTGGCGCTTCATGTTGCCCTTGGCGGCGTCGAAGACCCAGTGCCCGTTGGCGTCATCGATCACATCGTAGAAATATTCGATGCCTTGCTCGCGGGAAAAATCGCGCAGGATGTCCACGTTGCGGTTGGACTTCGAGTCGGCGGTGAAAATGTAATGGTCCGGGATGATGACAATTTTATTTTTATCCCAGACTTTTGCGGCCTGGCCGAATTCGCGCTTGAACACGCCAATGGTGCCCGGTCCGCAGACGTCGTGCGTCATCAGCACGTCCGCATTCACCCAGAGATTGTCGCCGGCCTGCGCCGAGGTTTTGCCGGCGGCGCGCGCGAGGATTTTTTCAGTCAGCGTCATAATTCTGTGGAAATTAGCCGAAGCGCCCCCTGATTTCAACAGAACAAAACAGCGGGCGCGGGCAAAAGAATTCAAAAAAACGCAGTGGACATCCGGCGGCGAGTCGCTACAGTGGCAGCACCCGTATGAAATCTGAAATGACCAATACCCTTCTGACGTTTTTTCTGGGCGTGCTGGCGGTGGCCGGTGTGGTTTTTGCCCTGCAAACCATTTTTCTCACGCGTGAATTCCGGTCGCTGACCGTTCAGGCGACCGTCGCCAACAACGGCCTCATGCAGGTGCAGGCGCTGGCAGGCGACGTGGCCGCCTACAATCAGAAGTCCCCCAGTCCCGAACTCACCAAGCTCCTGAACGCCGCCCAGACGGCTGCCGCTCCGGCTAAAAAGTAATCTTCAGCCCCATTTATCGCCATGAACGAAACTGCTTCCAGCTCCGAAATCCAGGGACAGATCGCCGCTCTGCGCCGCCAGTCCTTCACCCTGCTGCTGGCCCTGATCATCGTCAGCGGCACCTTGACGGTGTTTCTGTACCGTCAGGCCAGTCTGACGCGACGGGACATTGCGGCCGTCAAACCGCAGGCCACCCAAATCATCCAGGCCTACACCCAAAACGGGCAAAACATTCAGAATTTCGTCAAGGAATTGAGCGCGTTCGGGGCAACGCATCCCGACTTTCAGCCCATCCTTAAAAAATACGGGATTCCTCTTGCTGCCGCACCGGCCGCCCCCGCACCGGCCCGTAAAAAGTAATTGCCCTTATCTTTCTTACCTCCGTCCCGGATCTCTCCGGACGGAGGTTTTTTTATGAGCCGGAAGGAGGGCTGAATTGAACCCGACCCCGAAATACAGTAGTTCTTGGCAGCTGTGGGGCAGGTAGGGCGCGTGACTCTGTGCGCGCCGACGCGGTAAACCCGCACGCGTGGATTGGAAACGGCGGCGGGCCGAGGACTGCCCGCCCTACCCGCGGATTGTTTTGCGCAAGCGGATCGCTTTGTTATTACCCCGGCTTCAGTAGCAAGAGCAGACCGGAAACATTCGGGTGGATGAAGGATGCCTGGATCCGGATTGATCGACCTAAGGACCGGTCACCTCCCTCGCGGAATCGCTCTTAGGTAGGGCGCGTCACTCCGTGCGCGCCGTCCCGGGACCTAAGGTGACGTGGTTTGGCAATCGCGGCGGGCAGAGGACTGCCCGGTCTACCGCCGATGTGCCAAGGTTAAGTTTAATCCGAATTCCGAAAAAGAGGCTCGCCAATCCTAAGATGGGGATCCAACGGCGAGGCGTCGCTGCCTGCACTCCCTCTCTTCCATCAAATGGAGGAGAGGGCGTGGAGAGGAGGCGCTTGGTTCACAGGGCCGCGAGAGGCTGGCCCACTTCGGAAGTCGGGTTTAACTGCCATAGGAGTTCGCGCCCGCATGACAGGTTCCGCGCGCTGCCCCAGCTAACCTCGGGATTCCGATTTAATCGGTCTTGGGGGCGGTGAGCCTGAATTTTCCGGAGGGCGTGGGCAACAAGACCGGCGTCGATTCAGTCCGGAGGGGAGATGGAATCTTCAGCAGGGATTCCAAGCGGGCGGTCACCGCGCGCAGGGTTTCCTCTTCCGGTCCGGAACCGTCCGGCACGAATCGCAGGACGCTCTCGCCATTTTCCCGCTGACGCAGTTCGTAGTGGGCGATGCCCGTCGCGCCCGCAAAACACTGGTCCACCTGCCAGGTCGTCACCCGGCGCCCGTCGTCTGCTTTGAGCGCATCGCGGGCGCGTCCGTGGACGGTGTAGCGGGTTCCGTAGGGCAGGAGGCGCCGTTCCACGAGGTCGCCAATGCGGTAGCGGAGCAGCGGCATGTACTCATTCGTCAGCGTCGTGACGGCCAGGTCGCCGATGCCATCGGCATCTTCGTCCACGATTTCCAGGAAGGCGGTGTCGTAGCCCGACACCATTTCGCCGCGCTCGTTTTCCATGAGCAGGTGGCCGGTTTCCGTGGAGCCATAGAGGTTGAACGTGGGCACGCCGAACGCGCGCTCCAGAATCCGCCGGTGCACCACGCTGACGAATTCGTAGCTGCACAGGATGAATTTCAGCGATGGAAAGCGGAGGCCGTGCTGTTCGCAGTAGAGTGCGAACCGCGCGCCGTGCACTGGATCCACATCGAGAAATTGCGGGGACCAGTCGGCGATTTCCGCCGCCATGTGCGCCAGCTCCGGTTCGCCGAGCAGGAAGGGGATGCGGGCCAGGTTTACGAACAGCGTGTTGCCCTGGGTGCGCTGGTCGCGGGACATCCAGACCGTGGGGCAGGTGAGCCCGTTGCAGGACGGCGAGGTGAGTGTGGCGCGGCGGGCGGCAGGATGGTCGTTCAGCACGCCGGCGACCCGGGCATTCAGGCGCAGCGCCCTTTCCTCCTGCGCATTCCACCAGCCCCGGCCAAAAATCACCGGCAGCCGTTCCGACGAGGTGCCGGAGGTGTGTTCCAGCTCTACCCGGTTGCCGGACAGCAGGTGCTCCAGCGTTTGGCCGGGCAGCAGGAAGTTATGCGGAAAGTCCCGGCGCATCTCCGGTTTGCCCATCAGCGGCAGCCGCTGGAAATCGGGATTGCTCTCCGCCGTCCCAAGGCTCAGCGCGTGGGCTGCCAGACAGTCGCGGTAAAGGGGCACCTCCCGCATTTGGGCGAGGTGTTCTTCGAGTCGCGACCATTGTCCGCTTTCGCGAATGAGTTCTGGAGTTGCCAGCATGGCCGCAATATACACGGACCTTTTAAAATGGAAATCCCGTTGGATGCCTTGGAGGGAATATTTTTCTGGGCTCGGGTCCGATGTCGGACCGCCTGACTTCATTTAAACCCGAATTCCGAAATAGGAGTTCTCGCCTGCATGGCTGGATCAGCGCGCAGCGGACCTCACCCGGGTTCAGCGGACGTCAGGAAGGGGCTTGGAATAAACGCCCGACGCCCCCAAAACTCCCTTCCGCGCCGGTTTTTTTACAGGTAGGGACTGCCGCGCTGCGGCGTCCCCGTCGCCGAGCGCAGCGTCAGGCGACGGAAAGCAATCAGGAAAGGCGGATGTCTGATCCCGTTCGTTCCGCCCTGCCGGGCGGGGGCATCGCAGCGCGATGGCCCCTACCTATTTCGGAGTTCGGGGGGTGCGTCGCGCCCTGACACTCTTTCCCCGGCCCAGGTTATCCCGCCCGTCGCGCCCAGCGGAGTTTTGCGGGTGCGGACCGCGGATTCTCCCGGCGCTCCTCAGGTGTGGGGCGGATCACTTCCTGGGCGATTTCGGTATAAATGCCCTCGCGCCAGCCGGCCTCGAACGCCTTCTTTACCCGCCGATCCTCGCCGGAATGGAATGTCAGGATTGCCGCGCGCCCGCCGGGCTTCAGGCAGGCCGGGAGATGGCGCAGGAGGTTTTCCAGAGCGGAGAACTCGTCGTTGACCTCGATGCGCAGGGCTTGAAATACCCGGCGCACGGTGAGGTCGAGATCCTCCGGATGAAATCGCGGCAAGGCGTTTCGGATGGCGGCGGCGAGGGATTGGGTGGTGAGGATTTTTTTCCCGGCGAGGGCTTCCGCTAGTTCGCGCGCCTGGGGCTCGTCGGCATTTTCCTGGAGCAGTTTTGTTAGGGCGGCGGGAGAAGTGCGCTCCAGCAGGGCCGATGCGGGAAATCCGCGGTGCGGGTTCATGCGCATGTCGAGCGGGCCGTTGGCCTTCACGGAAAATCCCCGCACCGGATCGTCAATTTGCATGGACGACACTCCGAGGTCGGCCAGCAGGCAGTCGGCCTGGAGCGGGGCGGCGGCGGGCGCCTCCGCCAGCGGTCCCTTGTCTGCCAGCGCCTGCGGCAGCCCGGCAAAGTTACTGCGGATGGCGGTGAAGGTTTCCGGACCAAACCCGCTGGCGCGCAGGCGGGCCTCGGTCTTGGGCAATTCCACCGGATCGGCGTCCAATCCAATCAGGCGGCCGCCGGGCTGGAGCCGGGCGAGAATTTCCCGGGCATGACCGCCGTAGCCCAGCGTGCAATCCACGGCCAGGTCGCCGGGTTGGGGCGCGAGCGTCGCCAGGATTTCTCCGACCATGATCGGCCGGTGGGTGCCGGCAGGCGTCTTGCCGGACGCGAGAACTTTGGCGACGGTGTCGGCGTAGCGCTGAGGATCGCGTTCCTTATATTTCTCCTCGAACCGGCGGGGGTTTCGCCCGGAATAGCGCACGCGCCGGCGATGGGGCGCGGCGGGCGCGGAACTGTCCGGGGATGGAAGGGGGCTGTCGTTCACAGTGCGGATAAAATGAGACAGAATGGTCTGGATGAACAGAAAGAATGCGGGGGGAGGTCCGGTTACTGACCGCTCTGCCTGTCAGGGTGTGCCGGTTCCAAGGTCCCATCGGGGAGCAGCTTGTAATGGCGGCCGGCCCAGGTGATCCGGTTGCCGCAATAGGCGCCGAAGAAGGTGATTCCCTCCAGAAGATCCACGACGGGCAGCAGCCATGCGGCGCGGGGCCAGTCGGGCATTTTCACCAACGGTTGCAGTCCAGCGGCAAGCAGTGCGCGGGCCAGCACCACCGTCGCCAGCACGCCCCAGGACCATCCGGCCAGCGGGTGGATCAGGACCAGGAGGGCCGCCCAAAAAACCGGGTAGGTGAGGGCGACGCCGGGGAATTGGGCGCCGCGCGCGCGGCGGATGGTGCGTTTCCACCGCTGCATCCGGGTGAAGGCGGCGCCGAAAGATTCCGCCGGCACCACGCAATCCAGGAGGAGCGGCGGCACGATCACGCGCAGCCCCAGTTGGGACACGCGATTGCCCAGCTCGTAATCATCGGCCAGATGGTTCAGGAAGTTTTTGAATCCGCCCAGCCGTTCCAGCACGGCGCGGGGCACGGCCATGGTATGGCCGATGGCCCAGTGGATGCCGGTGGTTTCCTGCGCGAGCATCCATTGCGGCAGGTAATTAAAACCGTAATGGAGCGCAATCAGCTGGCCGCCGAGCGTCTGCGCCCGGATGCCGCGGGGCAGGCAGGTGAGGCAGCCCACCTCCGCGGATGTTAGCCGGGGCACGAGTTGATTTAAATAATCCGGGGGCGCGGCCACATCCGCATCCGAGAAAAACAGCAGGTCGCCCGTCGCCTCATGTCTCAGGGCTTCCATGATGCTGGTCTTGCGGTTGGTGCCCTGCAGGGGGGCGAACACCAGCCGGATGGCGTGTGCGGGAAAATCCGCGCGCAGCCGCTGGACAACGGACACCACCGGATCGTCTGGTCGAACAGTGCCAATGAGGAGTTCCACCTGGCCGGGATAATCCAGCCGGCAAAAGGAGGCAAAGGCCTCGTAGGTTTCTGAGCTGGCACCCTCCACGGGTTTGAGAATGCTGACGGAGGGGGCGGGGCGGGGGAGGGCGGGCGGGTTGGGTCGGGCGAAATGGCGGCGGGCGGCCAGCAGGCCGAGCAGGGCGGACGCCAGGCCCGCGAGCACCAGGAGTCCGACCAGAACGGTTGCGGCATGCCACAACAGCATCATGGGACTTTCGCTGGCGTCACCGAGCGTGCGACGCAGAGGACGCCGAGGACGATCAGGAATATCCCGAACCAGCGGAGGTTGTTAACCGGTTCGCCGAGCATCCATTTGCCTAGGATGGCCGTGCCTACATAGCAGAGGCCCATGATCGGGATCACAACGCTGGCTTCCCAGCCCCACTTGAAGAGCAGCAGCGTGCCGATGAACTGCACGGTCATGAGCACGATGCCGGCCGGCAGCTGCGGCGCCCGGACGAGCGCCTCCACGGTGGGAACCCCGGAGGCGGTCAGCGCACCGAAACGGTCCATGCCCATCTTCAACAAGATGTTGCCGGCCGAAAGGCTGGCGATGGAGATGGTAAACACAAGGACGGCATGGAAGAGGGGTCTCATCGGGGTTTATTTTTAAGGGTGACAGTTTTCCAGCCAGTTTGAGGGGTCAATCCGAGGCTTCAGTTTGTGGGTTTGCCGGTCGGATTCAAGAGAAAAGGCGGCGGGCGATGTTCAGGCTCACGCGCCCCACCTGTCCCACCGTCGCCAAGAACGGCTCTAGGTGCTGAGCCTGTTTCTTTATTAAAGTAAATTAGACTATGCTTTAATAAGTGATATCCTTATTAAAGTTGTAGGCTATGAAACGTTCAACCACAGGTGCGCTTCGCGTCACCAACATCGCGGGTGAAACGGTGCGGGCGTTTGTGCCGCTGCCGCTGCCGCCCGTACCGTCTTTAGAGGTCGCCGGTGGGCGTCAGGTGCTGCTGGAGCGTGCCACCTTGGCCGTGGGGCGGCTGGACAGCATCAGCACGTTGCTGCCGGATCCGCATCTGTTCCTGTATTCCTACGTCCGCCGGGAGGCGGTCCTTTCCTCCCAGATCGAGGGGACGCAGTCCTCCCTGTCTGACCTGCTCCTCTTCGAGTTGGAAGTGGCTCCGGGTTCTCCGGTCGATGATGTGGTGGAGGTTTCAAATTACATCGCCGCCCTCAATCATGGGATGAAACGACTGCGGGCAGGTTTTCCGTTATCGAATCGTTTGCTTCGGGAGATGCACGGGGTGCTGATGGCGAAAGGGCGTGGCAGCGACAAACAGCCCGGCGAGTTCCGGCGCAGCCAGAACTGGATCGGCGGAACGCGTCCCGGTAACGCGCATTACGTTCCGCCGCCCCCGAAAGAAGTGGACGCCTGCATGGGGGCTTTAGAGCTATTCCTGCACGATGACAGGGCTGGTCTGCCGGTGTTGCTGAAAGCAGCGCTGGCGCATGTGCAGTTTGAAAGCATTCATCCGTTTCTCGACGGCAATGGCCGCCTTGGCCGTCTGCTGATTGCCATGCTCTTGCATCAGGGTGGTTTACTTGCGGAGCCTTTATTGTATCTGTCGCTGTATCTGAAACAGCACCGCGCTGAGTATTATGATCTGCTGGATCGCGTCCGGCGTAACGGCGACTGGGAGGCATGGGTGGATTTTTTTTTGAAAGGGGTTGAGCAGACCGCCAGCGGAGCGGTGCAGACCGCTCGTCGACTGGTTACGCTCTTCGAGGAAGACGCCCGTCGTATCCAGCGGAGTGGCCGGGCTTCAGCCAATGCCCTGAGCGTCATTCATGCGCTTCGGCAGCGACCGGCGATTACGTTGAGGCATCTCAGAGATGAGTGTCGGATGACTTTCCCGACAGCGACAAAGTCCATGCAGCTTCTTGTGGGCTTGGGCATCGTCCGGGAACTGACTGGGCAGCGGCGCAATCGAGTGTTTGTGTACGATGCCTACCTCAAAATCTTGAACGAAGGCGGTCAGCCTTTGTGAGTTAATGATGCGCCGGCCGCCGGGTGGGTTGCCGGTTTTCTGTAGCGCTTCCGTTTTTGAGAGCGATGGCACCGCGTCGCGGCGATTGCCTTTTGTCGGCGGTTGCCCTATTGATTTCCGGATTAATGGATATCCCAGAGCCCATTGTTACGGTCCGCAACCTGTCCAAGATTTATGCCCAGGGCGAAATCCAGGTCACCGCGCTGAATCAAATCTCCCTTACCATCGCGGCGGGGGAGTTTCTTACGCTCATGGGCCCGTCCGGTTCAGGCAAGTCCACGCTGCTCCACATCATCGCCGGGGTGGACCGGCCCACGAGCGGCGAGTGCCTGGTTCAGGGCGTGGACGTGACCCAGCTGAATGAATCGGAGCTGGCCGATTGGCGGAATCAAAACGTCGGGTTCGTCTTCCAGACATTCAATCTGATCCCCGTGCTGACCGCGTTTGAGAACGTGGAGCTGCCGTTGCTGCTCACGCGCCTGGGCAGCGCGCAGCGCCGCCGGCAGGTGGAGGCGGTGCTCGACCTCGTGGGGCTCTCTGATCGGATGCATCATCTGCCCCGGCAGCTTTCCGGCGGACAGGAGCAGCGCGTGGCCATTGCCCGCGCTCTGGTCACCGATCCCAAGCTTGTCGTGGCCGATGAGCCCACCGGCAATCTGGATTCCCGCTCCGCCCAGGAGGTCCTGGGGCTTCTGCAATCGTTGAGCCGGCCCGCCGGCAAGACCGTCATCATGGTCACCCACGATCCTAAGGCAGCCGCGTTCGGCTCGCGCAGCATCCATCTGGAAAAAGGGGAGCTGACCCGATGACTCCTGCCGCACTGGCGTCTCCCTGCGGATCCCGCGCGTCTTCCTGGAAGACCGGGCAGCCATTGAAATTAGAGCTCGGCTGTGTCGGCATTAGCGGCGGGCTTTTTTCAAAATGACGCTCAGCTCGTTCATTCTCAAGAACGCCCTCCGCAATCGGCGCCGGCTGGCGCTGTCGATTTCGAGCGTGGCAGCGAGCCTGTTTCTGCTCATCACCCTGCAGATCGCGTTGCGGGAGCTGACCAATCCGATCAGCGACGAGGGCTCCACTCTGCGCATCATCGTCCGCAATAAGGTGTCGCTGGGGCAGCCCCTCCCGGCCCGGCAGCGGCAGGTGCTTGAAAAAATTCCCGGGGTGGCCGCCGTCTCCCCGTTCACCTTTTACGGTGGGCTTTACAAGGGGGACGAGAAGTTCACCAGCTTTGCCCAGTTTGCCGTGGACCCGCTGCGGACCCGGGAGCTGCTCGCGGACGCGCGGATCCCTCAGGAACAGTATGAGGCGTGGGTCGCCAGCCAGACCTCCTGCATTCTGGGCCGGATGACGGCAGAGCGCTACGGGCTGAAGGTGGGCGACCGGGTGCAGTTCACCGGGCAGATTTATCCCTGCGACTTGGACCTGACCATCGCCGGCATCTACCAAGGCACGGCAGACGATCGCAACCTGATGTTCCACCAGAAATATTTGGATGAGCTGCTCGGCAATCCCGGCACGGTCGGGACCTGGTGGGTGCGGGCGGCGTCCATCGCGGAGGCGCCCCTGGTGACGGAGCGCATCAACCGCGCCTTCGCCAATTCCAGCGCGGAGGTGCGCGCGGAATCCGAGCGCGCCTTTGTGCTGGGCTTCGTTTCCATGTGGGCGAACATCAAGACGCTCATCGGCGGCATCAGCGTGGTGGTGGTTTTTGCCCTCCTGCTGGTGACGGTCAGCACCATGAGCATGGCCATCCGCGAACGGTTCCGCGAGCTGGCCATCCTCAAAGCCCTCGGGTTCCGCCGCCGGGAGCTGTTCGCCTTCATCCTCGCGGAAAGTTTCGGGCTGGCGCTGGCCGGCGCCCTGCTGGGTGCGGGCGGCGCCTGGGTAGTGTTCCATCAGCTGGATATTCAAAAGCTGACGAATGGGCTCTTCGTGATGTTCGAGGTCACGCCCCGGATGATGGGCCTGGCCTTTTCGGTGGCCGCGCTGCTCGGCGTGCTGGCCGCGCTCGGGCCGATGCTGACGGTGGTACGGACCAGCGTGGTGGAAGGGTTGAAAACACTCGATTGACCATGGCGCTACCCCTCCGCTACAGCTTTCGCAATGCCCTGGTCCGCTGGCGCTCCACCAGCGCCACGGTGCTAGGCATCGCCCTGGTGGTGTTCGTCTTTGTGCTCCTGCAATCCCTCGCCGCCGGCATCGAGCGGAGCAGCGGCAACACCGGCGACCCCCGCAATCTCCTGGTCGTCCGCAAAGGGTCCACCGCCGAATCCGCCAGCCTGATCGCTCGCCAGAATTTTCAGGACCTCCGCTACCTCCCGGAAATCGCCCGCAACCCGCAGGGCGAACCCCTGATGGCCGCGGATGTGCTCGTGCTGGTCAATCTGCCGCGCCGCCAGGGCGCCGGCGAAGCCAATGTCCTTCTCCGGGGCGTCACGCCGCGCGGCATGGAGCTGCGCCCGCAGGTCCGGCTGGCGGCCGGCCGCTGGTTCGAGCCCGGGCACCGCGAGGTGGTTGTTTCCGCCAAGCTGGCCCGGCGGTTTGAGCACTTTGATATCGGCCAGTCCTTCCGCTCCGGCAGCGCCACGCTCACCGTCGTGGGCTGGCTGGAGGGCGGCGGCAGCGCGTTTGATTCGGAATGCTGGCTGGATGCCGACGAGTGCCGCTCCCTGTTTGAGCGCGACATGTACTCCAGCTTTCTCATCCGGCCCCGCGACGCGGCGGCGGGCGAACAGCTGATGGCGCGCATCGAGGCGGACCGCCGCTTCAAGCTCAAGGCCGAGCGGGAGGTGGATTATTACCGCAAGCAGACCATGACCGCCGCCCCCATCAAATGGCTGGGCAATTTCCTGGCGGTGACGATGTCCATCGGCGCCGTGTTTGCCGCCATGAACACCATGTATGCGGCCGTCGGCTCCCGGACGCGGGAGATCGGCACCTTGCGCGTGCTCGGATTTCGCCGGCGTTCCGTGGTCTTAGCGCTGCTGCTCGAAGGCGGTTTCCTGGCTTTGATCGGCGGCGCCCTCGGGTGCGCGGTGGCGTTTTATTGGAACGGCTACACCACGGCCACCATGGGCTTCGAGACCTTTAGCGAAATCGTCTTTGAATTCCGCATCACCCCGCGCCTCGTGGCCGAGGGACTGCTGTTCGCCGTGATGGTCGGGCTCGCCGGCACCTTCCTGCCCGCCCTCCGCGCCGCGCGCCTGCCGGTCATCGCCGCTCTCAAATCCTTATGAACCCAGAACAGAAATCGAACGTCGCCCAGCTTCACATCTCTCCTGAGGACCGCCGCCGCTCCAGCAGCACCGTGAAATGGATTTTCATCGGCGTGGCGGGGGTCATCCTTGCCGCTGTGCTGGCCTGGAAACCCTGGTCCAGCGAGGGGCAGCGCACAATCACCCGTCCGGGCCGCACTGATGCAATGGCCGCGGCGACCCCGCCTTCGATCGCGCCTTCGATCGCCCCGACCGCGGCGCCAGTGGTGCCGGCGGACGACCGCGGGGCCCTCACAGTCAGCGGCTACATCATCAACCGGGAGCGGATTGAGATCAGCCCGCGTTTTCTGGGCGTGGTGAAATGGATTGGCGTGAAGAAAGGCGATGCGGTCACTAACGGGCAGGTGGTCGTGCTGCTGGACGACGCCGAATATCGCGCGCGGCTGAATGAAGCGGAGGGCCGCGTGGCCCAATCCCGGGTGGCGGTGGCCAAAGGGGAGCTGGATTACGAGCGCACCCGCCAGCTGACCCTGACCCGGATTGAATCCAAGCAAAGCGAGGACGATGCACGGCTGCAGCTCGATTCCGTCCGCGCCGCGCTGCACGAGGCCCAAGGCGTCGCCGAACTCGCCCGCACCTACGTGGACTGGTGCATCATCCGCTCGCCCATCAATGGCGTGGTGGTGGAAAAACTCGTCAATCCGAATGAGCTGGTGATGCCGCAAAGTTTCGGTGGCGGCCGCGGCCCCAGCACCGCGCTCATCGCCCTGGCCGATCCCCAGGATTTGCAGGTGGAGATTGATATGAACGAATCCGATCTGGCTAAGGTTTTTCTGGGCCAGAAATGCCGCGTCAGCCCGGAGGCCTATCCGGAAAAAACCTACGCCGGCACCGTTGCCGAAATTGCGCCAGAAGCCAATCGCGCTAAAGGCACCCTGCAGATCAAGGTCCAGATTCATGACCCGGACAAGTTCCTGACTCCAGAGCTGAGCGCGAAGGTGGAGTTTTTAACCCGAACTCCCAAATAGGTAGGGTCCATCGCGCTGCTGTAGAGGCCCCCCCGCCCGGCAGGGCGGAATGAACGGGAGCAAGACAGCTTCCTGGCCTGATTACTTTCCGTCGCCTGACGCTGCGCTCGGCGACGGGGACGCCGCAGCGCGGCGCTCCCTACCGGTAAAAACCGGCGCGGAAGAGATTTTTGCGGGCGTTGGGCGCAGCGTCAGGCGACGAAACGAGTGAGGTGGCGCGTGAAACCTGGCACACTTTTTTCCGCCCATTCCGCCCTGGGGATGGGGAGCTCGGAGCTGATTCACTCGGCGGAGGGCGTGGCGGTGGGCGATTCCGTGCTCAAGGCGGCGCGAACGGTTTCCAGCGCCGCGCGCATTTTGGCGGCGGAAGCGTAGCGCTCTTCCGGCAGCGGCTGGCAGGCTTTGAGGATGACGTGGTTCAGGGGCAGAAATTCTGGCGGTTCTCCCGCGCTCACCAGCGTGGTGGCCACCTCCGGAAACAGCGCCGCTGCCCGGCCGGTGCACAGCACGTACAGCACCATGCCCAGCGAATAGATATCCGCCTGCACCGTGCCGGGCCGTTCCGGCGCGGGCGGCAGGTAGCCGGGCGTCCCCACCAGCGTGCCCTCGTGCCCCAGCTCCCGGATGCCGGTGATTAATCCCAGATCCGCCAGCTTGGGGCGGCCCCCCACGAAAATAATATTCGGAGGCTTGATGTCGCGGTGCGTCAGGCCCTGTCCATGAAGAAAGTCGAGGGCCTCGCTCAGGCTGAGCCCTAGCTCCACGCACGTCCTCACCGGCAGCCGGCGGCCCCGCAGCTGGGCCCGTTCGCTCACCAGATTGCGCGGCTGATACAGCGCGGGATTCTCTTCCCAGCCCGGCGCAATGGCATCGCCCAGCTCCATGACGTAATAAAAATAGCCCGCCTTTTTTTCGCTGACAAAATCCACCCGCAACAGGCCGGGATGGCGGCCGGAAACGGGCTGGTATTTCCGGATCCCCTCGAATTCGCGTTCGTACGGATCGGCGTCGCCGTCAAATTGCGCCAGGGAGATGACCTTCAAAGCCCGCCATTCCCCGTCGGCGTTCCGCGCCAGCCATACCTTGCCATAAGCTCCCTCCGCAAAGGGCGAGGAAAAAAATTCGTAGCCGGGCGTCTCCGGCAGGGGGTCCCGTGCCGTCCCGATCGGTCCCGGCGCGCGCCGCCAGCCCGTAACCACCGCCCACGCCAGGGCGCACGGCAGCTGTCCGCCGCCGATGATCAGCCAGGGAAACCAGTAGTGGGAAAAATGGCTCAGCCAGACGCCCGCCACCGTCACCGTCAGGAAAATCACCGCAGCCACCCCGCACGCCGCCCATGGTGTCAGACGCCCCAGGCCGGCCCCGAGAATCATTCCTGCCAGCGTCAGCAGTGCCAGTTCCATTCCCGCCGGCGGACGTTGCAGGGAGTCGTCGTTCAGCAGGTTGAGGAACGCGGTGATCAGGATGTCCGCGCCGCCGGAGGCTTCGCCTGTCCATCGCGTGTAGGGAGTTGAGAATTTGTCCGTTTCGCCGCCGGGCACGGTGGTGTGGGGCGCCGTGCCGATGAAGACGATTTGACCCCGGAAATAACCGGGCGGCCGATCCAGCGCAAACGGATAGCTCAGGCGCGTCCAGGCGCCGGCCGCGCCGTAGTACCGCAGCCAGCGTTTCTGGGGGGATGCCTCGAGCCGGGCGCCCGCCTGTTGCGCGGCCATCCACGGCAGGCTCGGATACGGCCCCGGATTGGGAAACGGCCACTGCCGGCGGACAATGCCGTCGAGGTCCGGGTCCAGCCACGCCACGCCCCAATGCTGGCCGGCGGCTTCCCGGAAAGTTCCCAGCGGCGGCACGGGTTGCGCGCCCACCAGCCCGGGATGCGTTACCTGCGACTGTTCGGCCATGAGCACCAGATGCCGCTGCCGACGCATCGCCGCGGCGAGCGCGTCGTCTTTTTTCGGGTCGCGCGCTTCCCGGAAAAAGGAGTCCATCACCACCAGCTCGCAGCCGTCGTCAGCCAGCCGGTTCAGCAGCTGCGCGTGCAGCGCCCGGTCCCACGGCTGACCGCGCGCCTGGTGGAGCTGGTCGAAGGCCGCATTGTCCATCAGGAGGAGCGTCACCCGGTTGGTGACGGCGCGCGAACCGAACCGGAACAGGAAATCGTAGCTGGCATTGGCCCACGGCTCGCCGGGAGAGGTGCCCCAGAGCAGCAGGCCCGCCAGCCCGGCCAGAGCCGCGCCGAATACGGACCGGCGAAGGGATGGGTTGTGGATGGCGAACCTCATGCGGACTTGTGCGGGCACAGTCTAAACCGGCGCCGCCCGGGAGCGCAGCCTATTTTTCTTTTACCTCATTCTCTTTACACGCGGGCCGGCAGCGGAAACAGTTGTCCCGGAACCGACCGTATCACCCCATCAGAACTCTTCTCATGAAAACAATCCCTTCAAAAACAACTTGGGTCGTCCTCAGCGCCGCCGTGGCGCTCGCCCTGTCGGCCCTCACCGGCTGCAAAACCCCTGCGCTGACCTCAACCAGCACCACCCAGCAATCGGCGGTTTTTAACGCCACTCCCGGCGGCAGCGGGATCGGCTGTTCCGGCACCTATACCGGTCTTGCCAGAATGACCAACAGCGCCGGCACGTTTTTTCTCACGCCGCCCACGAACACCATCCGCGGCACGTTCACAGACGCCTCGGGCTTTGCCGCGCCCTATGTCTCGGTCGCAAGGGTGGCGCGTAATGGCGGTTTTTCAAGCTGGTGCGACACCAACAGCGTGACGTTTCCTGTGACCAATGGCGCGCAGTATTCGCTGACGGTTTACGTCAAAAGCTCGCTGCCGCCGCCGACCAACGGCCAGCCGATGACCTTGAAAGTCACCTGGCAATGACCGCTTTCAGAAGTTGATGCGCACCCGGACGAGAAACGTCCGGCTGTGAGCCGTTTCATTGTTGAAATTCAGCGGCTCCAACTTGTATCCCTTGTCGAAGATGTTCAGCAGCCCGAGCGTGAGCTCCACGCGCCGGTGCCACATCCGGTAGCCGGCGAACGCATTGAATTTCCAGAAATCGTCCCCGGGTTCCGCCGGCGTGAAGCCTGAATTGTTTTGGTGATACCAGCTCCCGTCGAGGGCGGAGAAGAGGCCGCAGGGATGGTTCCAGTTGGCGTGCAGGTTCACCGTGTTCAGGACGCTCTCCAATGTCTGCCGGATATAGAAAGGTTCTCGCAGGTTATACATGTCGCGAAAGTTGAATTCGGGGTATTTCAAATCCAGCTCGGCTTGGGAGAGCCGGTAGAGAGCTCCGGCCGACCATTGTTCGCCCAGAAGCTGGTTGACGCTTAAAACGACCGATTTTTCACAGAAATTCTGGGTCTGCTGGAATCCCCTCGGTTTGGGCTGTTGATTGTCGCTGTTTACGTCTTCTTCGTTCAGGACAAACCCGCCCTGCAGGGTGTCCAGTTGCGAATAGTAAAGCTGGCCCGACAAGGCCAGGTAGGTGCCGGTTTCAAATCGCTGTTCAATGGAAATATCCGCCGTGTCAAACGTGGACCCGCTGGTATCGCCCAGCACGGAGGGCGGTATCAGTTCGCGAAAGGCCTGATTGAAGCCGGCCACCTCCGTCGGTTCCAGCCGCAAGCTCTGGGCGAGGCCGTATCCCGACAGGGACCGGGTGTAGGCGCTCCGGACCACGGTCCGTTCCGCAGGGGTCCAGATGAATCCGGCTTTGGGCGATACTTGCGCTTTCGTTTTGTTCTTGTCTGTGCCCGGTAAGCTGGCCGTGTTGGCGGGCTCCTGCAGCCAGTCATAATCCAGCCCGGCCGTCAGCGTCAGCGGGTCCGCGATCTGCCAGGTGTGATAGGCATAGCCGTTGTAATGATAAAAATTCAAATCGATGTCCTGGTCTGTCATGATCGGATAAGTCTGCCCGAAAAGGCCCCCGCACCACCCGTTCCAGTCGATCGACCCGTTGGAATCTTCCGTGTTCTTCAGATGGGTGCTGCCCCATTGGAAGCGCGTGCCCACAATGGTCGTGTGCTCGGCGGTCTGGAGGATTTGCTGGAGTTCGGTGGAATGAATCGTCCAGTCAATCTGGGCGTTTACATTGAGAAAGAGCGGAGCGTTGCCCCCAAAACTGCCATCGAAATAGGCCGCCGCTTCCTGGGTCGTGTTGCTTTGGGACTGGGTCAGGTGCGGCGTATACCGCGAGGCCAGGAACAGCGTGTGCGACCCCGGCCCCCATTCGTGGTGATACCCCACCTGCAGATTCGGATTCTGCGTTTGCTCGCTATGGCTGGGGCTGGGGGGGCGCTGCAGGGGGTCATCGCTGGGCTTCAAAAGCGACGGGTCGTAATAGTCTTGTAAATTTTCGGCGGTTTGCCGGTGCTGCTGCACCCAGACAAAAAAACTGTCCTGGGAGGTAAGCTGGTTTTTGACGGTCAAACTGAGGGTTTGGTTCTCTACGGAATCGTTCCAAGTCTGGCCGGGATCGGAATAATAGTCCGCCTCGAAGAGATAGCTGAAATTGTCATAGACGCCATACTGCGCGCCGGATTCCTGCCAGGAGCCCCGGCTTAAATAGGTGGATTCGGAAATCACGCCGACCCGGTTCTGATCAAAGAGCTGGGTGTAAGGCTGCTGCGCCATCAGCGGCGTCATCACGCCGGCATTGGCCGGCGCCAGCAGGTTGGCCACTAGAAACTCGCTGGTGGACGGTGTCCCGTAGCGGTCGTTCCCATAGTTCAATGCGCGGAGCTGGGAGTAGCTGTTGGCCAAAAACAAGTGCGCGGAGTAGTTCGCATAGTCATAAGTCACCGCTCGCCCGGCTTCGCGGAGGCTCACGTCGGCCATGCCCGCGTCCTGATACATGCTCGCGAGGTTTGCGCTGCGTACCGACTGGTCCTGGTCCAGCAGCAGCTGCGACCGGAATACGCTGCGGTTGTCGTTCAGCGCCTGAGATTTTTCAAGGTCCCGGATGGCGGCGTTGATCCGGTTGTTCTGCTGGTTCTGTAGTGCGGAATACAGCCAGGCGGTGGGGTCTTTGGGGTCGAGCCCCTTTGCCCGCGCCAGCTCCCGGGCCGCGTTCGCGTCGTCGCGCTTTGCCAGATAGGCCTTGCCCAGGTAGCTCCGCAGCTCGGCGCGCTGCGGCTCCAGCGCGGCGGCCACCAGCAAGTCCTCGCGCCCGCCCGGGCCGTTGCCGGTGCGGATGCGGCTCAATCCTCGGCCGAGCCACGCGTTCCCCAGCGCCGCATCGGTGGCCAGCGCCTTATTGAAACGGGCCAGCGCCTCGCGCGGCTTGTTTTGCGCCAACAGAATGAATCCCCTCAGCGCCAGCGCCTGCGCATTGCGCGGCGCCAGCGACAGGCTCCGGTTCAGCGCGGCCATCGCCTCCGGCAGGCGCCCAAAACAGAACTCCAGTTCCGCCACCCGCTCCCAGGCAAAGCCGGATTCCGGCGCGCGCGCCGCCGCCTCTCTGGCAAGCCCCAGCGCCTTCTTCAGCGATAGTTCGCGCACGGCGCCCGCTTGCTCATAATAAGACTGCGCCAGGAACTCCGATGCGAGCTGCGGCGGACGGGTCATCGCCGGGGGCTGCCGCTTCACGGCGGCGATGAGCTGGCGCAGCGCCTGGGACAGCCGCCAGGACCGCTCTGCTGAGGTGGCATGTGCTGACAGAATCGCCTCGGTTTTTTCCACCTCGCCCACCGACAGCAGCAGTGCGGCGAGATAAATCCACATCCCGTCGGAAGCCCCGGCAGGAATCTCGGGGCAGCGGGCCAGCGCCTGCAGCACATCGCCGGAGCGATACGCCTCCAGGGAGGCGGCAAGGGTTTTTAGCTCCTCCTCCGTGAGCGGCAGTTCGCCCGGGTCCAGCACCGCCGGATAATAAAAGCACCATTGCAGGAGGTTGTTGGCGATGAAGCCGGCCGTGCGCACGGGCTCCTGCCCCAATTCCAGGATAGCCTGTTGCCCATTGGTCAGGACCAGCGTGGCCCGGTCATTCCCGAATCTCACTCGGCCATCCACCACCGACAGCGTGGTGGCCTCGGCGTCGTTCACCGCGATCACGAATTCCGTCCCCTCCACCCCCGCCACCGCGCCGCGCGTGAGCACGCGGATGCGGCCGGGCTGATCGCGATGGAAAAAGGAGAGCAGGCCGCGGATCAGGTGGAGGCCGGACTGGGAGCCGGGTGCCTCCGGCGGCAGGATCTCCAGCTCGGTGGACGCGCCGAAAGACACGATGCTCTGGTCGGACCAGCGCAGGGCCACGCGGCTGGCGGCGGCGGTGCGGATGCGGTCCAAGGGATGCAGTGACCGCTGTTTGTGGACCGGAGTCCAGACCGCAGCCCCCGCGGATGCCACCTCCACTGTGCCCTGGAACTCCACAATACGGATGGCGTTGGTGTCGGGCACGGAAGTCTGGGCCGGACAATTCAACGACCAAATCAGCATCCCCAAAAAAGCCCCAACCCGGAACAATCCAGGTCGCCTCGCCACCGGGAATCCCGCCATCACTTGATCTCCCATGATTGCTTGATCTCCCATGATTGCTTGATCTCCCATGATTGCTTGATCTCCCATGATTGCTTGATCTCCCATGATTGCTTGATGGGCAGGTGTAAGCAGTGGATGGAGATTCTAAATCTTGCACCGTGTCTGGATAGGTTAGCAATGGTAATTATCTGAAATATATTTTTTGAGATTGATTGCCAGACCCCTCCTGGTTTGTTTTAAATGGCTGTAATGGAACCGGTTGAAGAATTAATTCCAACGCGCGCCTCGCTGCTGCGCCGGCTGAAAGACTGGCAGGATGAGGCCAGCTGGCAGGTTTTTTTTGACACCTACTGGCAGCTGATCTATGGCGTGGCGCTCAAGCGCGGGATGACAAAAACCGAGGCGGAGGAGGTGGTGCAGCTCACCCTGATATCGGTCGCCAAGCACATGCCCGGTTTCAAATACGATCCGGCCCTCGGCTCCTTCAAGGCTTGGCTGCTGAACATGACCCGCTGGCGGATCTCTGATCAGTTGCGCAAACGGCAGGCCCAGGTCCAACTCATCGAGGAGCCTATTGAGCCTGGTCCCGGGGAGGGGGCATCATCAGCGGAATCCTGTGGTGTGCCGCCGGAGCTGGAAAGTCTGTGGGAGGAGGAATGGCAAACCAATCTGCTCGGTGCCGCCCTGGCCAAAGCCCGTCGCCGGGTGGATCCGCAGCAATACCAGCTCTTCGATTGTTACGTGAACAAGGAATGGCCGGCCGAGCGGGTCGCCCAAACCTTTGTCGTCTCCCTCAACCAAGTCTATCTGGCCAAGCATCGCGTGACGGAATTGATCAAAGAAGAGGTCGAGCGGATTCAAAAAGAAGTCGCCTAACGGCGCCGGGCTGGGCCGTCCCGGGGCATCCGGTGACGCGGGTTGGCAACCGCGGCGTGCAGGGGACTGCCCGCCCTACCCACGTAAACAGGTTAGACCTCGCTTTTGGCACATTTCCCTCATTCGTGTTAATTCGTGTAATTCGCGTCTCAGTCTTTGTCTTCATAGTGGGGTCCAGCGACCCGCTGGTTTGGCGCGGTGGTAGGGCGCGATACTCCGTGCGCGCCGTCCCGGAGCATCCGGTGACGCGGGTTGGCAACCGCCGGCGTGCAAGGGACTGCCCGCCCTACCTGCGTAAACAGGTTAGACCTCGCTTTTGGCACATTTCCCTAATTCGTGTAATTCGTGTAATTCGTGTAATTCGTGTAATTCGTGTCTCAGTCTTGGTCTTTGTAGTGGGGGTCCAGCGACCCGTTGGCTTGGCGTGGTGGTAGGGCGCGACACTCCGTGCGCGCCGGCCTGGGGCATCCGGTGACGCGGGTTGGCAGCCGCGGCGTGCAAGGGACTGCCCGCCCTACCTGCGTAAACAGGTTAGACCTCGCTTTTGGCACATTTCCCTAATTCGTGTAATTCGTGTAATTCGTGTAATTCGTGTAATTCGTGTAATTCGTGTAATTCGT
>CAILMI010000062.1 GCA_903835255.1 uncultured Verrucomicrobia subdivision 3 bacterium | reverse complement strand
TGAACTCCCCATGAAAATCAAATCTACCAATATGTAAAACACCCGAAAACTCCCAACGCCCTTTTCCAGATCAACCTCCAGTTTTCAAGAAAACGGACTGGTTTAAACCGCTTCTACCGGCTTATGGGATGGTTGTGAAAAAATTTGTAGAAAATTAGCTAGGGTAATTTTTTTAATATTCATATTAAAAAAATTATCATTCACTAGTATGATGTCAATTATAAATTACCTTATATCAAATTTAACTTTCAAAAAATGGGTGACCCTTTTTGACCCTTTTTAGCTATCTTGGGCTGGGATATTCCCCCATCGCCCGCGCCGCGGCTGTTTCTGAATTCGATTTTATTTTGCCGGGGAGCGATCCCCTGAATGCGCGCTTCGAATGCGAGGCATTAAAATATCTTTCAGCATCTTCAGGCAGTCCTCGCGGTAATACGGCAGAACGAGGCTCACATAAATAACCCGCAGGGATGCCAGGAAATAGCGGTTGTTATGAAAAAAGGCGCGCTCGTGGTCGGGCTTGTCGGCGAAATAATGCTTTTCAAAACTTTTCCAAATCTCCGGGCCTTTCTCGTTGGGAATTTTGGTTGCTTTAAAGGTCAATGCCAGTTCCTCGACGCCATACAGGGTGTAGACGATTCCGATATCAAACAGATAGCTGCCTATGGAAAAATCGCCCATGTCAATGAGGGTCGGCTTGCCGTCCTGAATCATGATGTTGCTGGAGTGCAGATCGAAATGAACACAGGTCTCCGAGTCCGGCACGGATTCCAGATTTCGCATCAGAAGTGCGACGTCTTCCGGGGGTAAAAATTCTCCCATCTGGGGGATGTAATCGCGAAAGCGCGTTTTCAAATTCGTCAGGATTGCCGGGTCGCCCTTGGCGCTATGAAGAGTCTTTGCGACATCCGACAGCGTCTTGGCATGCTGATCCAGGAGGGCGTAATCGTTCTTGATGACCGTGCTGAAAATCTCGGCATTCAGCATTTCAAAAACGATCCCGGTTCTGTTTCCGCACGAAACCACGTCATAAGAAATCGCCGTGGGTATTCCCATTAAAAACGCCGCCTGAGTCGACTGCTTTTCCTGCTCGGCGACGGATGCATCCACTCCCTCGTGGTAGAGTTTGACGACCGTGTCTTGGTCGAGCCGGTAGCACTCGCCCCCCACGCCCGCTGATATGAACTGCAATCCTTCGATTGAGATCTCGCGCATCTTACGTTTGATGGCAATGACCTTGGAAAGCCCGGTCGTTTCGAAGATGGAATACACCTCAGGCGAGACATGGATCAAGGACATCGCTCCTTTTTTGGCGCTCATCTTTTGATGGGCGGCCAAAATCAATCTCAGGCCAAGGCTTGAAATATAATCACACCCGTTGAAATTAAGAACCAGGCTTTGAATCCCGTCCAGTTGGATTTGTTTTTCGAAAGCGGCGGATGTTGTCGCATCCAGTTTTCCAGACAAAGCAACGAGAAGCGTGCCTTCATTCGGACGAGTTGTAGTAGTCATATTTTTTTCGGGTGACCGCGCTCACTCTTCTGGACCGCTGATGTATGAGTCCATGCAATGGCTTGAGCTTATGTTTTTGTTCTTTCTTTGTCCATTCTCAGCAGAGGGAGAGAGAAGCCCGGCCGAAAAAAGAAAAGGGGGTTCTTGATATTGACGACACAGCTTCTTCTGCCTGCAAATCCCGCCCTAAATTCGTGTTCATTCGCGCAATTCGCGTCAAAGTCCCCCTTCCGTCTTTCGCATATTTCGTGTGTTTCGCGGTTAAAAATGTCCCTTCCGTAATTCGTGTCAATTCGTGCAATTCGCGTCAAAGTCCCAGTCTTAAAATCGGGTCCAATTCCTTGCTGTTTCGCGGTTAAAAATGTCCCCTTCCGTAATTCGCGTCAATTCGTGTAATGCGTGTCAAAGTCCCCTCCCAATTCGTGTTCATTCGTGCAATTCGTGTCTGTGGCTGCGCTGTGGAACCCCTGTAATCCACGTCACATTTAAAAACTTGCCGCCGCCGTGCGACCTGACAACACTGACCACCCGGAAATGACCCCAAACGCCACAAAACCCCGTCGTACCTAAGCTTTTAAGTTCCATGGCCCGCACTAAATCCCCCGCCTCCGCCCAGTCCACCGCCACCATCGGCTTCGAGGCCAAGCTCTGGCTCACCGCCGATAAGCTGCGGAACAACATGGACGCGGCGGAATACAAGCACGTCGTCCTCGGCCTCATCTTCCTCAAATACATCTCCGACACCTTCGAGGAACACCGCGCCAAACTCCTTGCTGGGGAGGGCGACTACGCCGGGGCCAATGCCGAAGACCCGGACGAATACAAAGCCGAGAACGTCTTCTGGGTGCCCGCCGATGCCCGCTGGTCGCACCTCCAGGCCAGCGCCAAGCAGCCCACCATCGGCAAGACCGTGGACGACGCCATGGTTGCCATCGAGCGCGACAACCCGCGCCTCAAAGGCGTCCTCCCCAAGGACTACGCCCTCCCCGGCCAGCTCTTCTACAGCACGCAGATCCCCGTCTGCCTCTGGTTTATTTCCCGCGACAAATCAGGCGGGAAACCCTCAACCCGGCCGGCCGGCCACCCTTCTCCCAGTGGGAGAAGGGACGGGGATGAGGGGCGTTTGCGCGACCGCAGGAAGCAAACGCTGTTCATCGACGCCCGCAAACTCGGCACCCTCATCGACCGCGTCCACCGCGAGCTCACCGACGCCGACCTGGAGAAAATCACGAGCACCTACCACGCCTGGCGTTCGGAACCTGTAGCGACGGTCTGTGACCGCCGTTCCCCAGGTGCGAAGAAAGACGGCGCTCACAGAGCGCCGCTACAGCCCTACCAGGACATCCCCGGCTTCTGCAAATCCGCCACCACCGCCGAAATTGCCGCGCACGGGCACGTGCTCACGCCCGGCCGCTACGTCGGCGCCGAGGAAGTCGAAGACGACGGCGACCCCTTCGAGGAAAAGATGCCGCGCCTCGTCGGCGAACTGCACGCCCAGTTCGCCGAGTCGGCCAAGCTCGAAGCCCAAATTAAGGCCAACCTGAAAGGACTCGGCTATGCCCTCTAAAAAGAAACTCCCCATGCCAAAGCCCGCGCCCGAACGCGGTTCGCGCGGCAGGACGCGTGAAGGCGCATTGTTCACTGCTGGACCACCAAAGCTCAGCTTGCCGACTGGTTACGCGGGCACTTTGCAGGACATCAAAGAGCATCTCCGCAGTGCCCGCGTCCGCGCCGTGCTCGCGGCCAATCCCATCGTCATCGAAGCCTACTGGCACGCGGGCAAAATTATCCTCCAGCGCCAGAGCGAGGCTGCGTGGGGCGCGAAGGTGATTGACCGGCTGGCGGCGGACCTGCGGGAGGAGTTCCCAGACATGGGCGGGCTATCCCCGCGGAACCTGCTAGCGATGAAAATCTTCGCCCGCGAATTTCCTGAAGGCCCAATTGCGCAACAACCTGTTGCGCAATTGCCGTGGGGGCACGTTCTCCAGATCATGCAGCGGCTCAAAGCCCCCGCTGCCCGCGAGTTCTACATCCGCGAAGCCGTCGCCCACGGCTGGAGCCGCAGCATTTTGGAAATCCAAATTCAAGGCCAGCTCCACCTCCGCGCAGGAAAAGCCGTGAACAACTTCGCCCTCACCATGCCGCCGGCGGAGAGCGACATGGCCGCGCAGCTTTTCAAAGACCCTTACCTGTTCGACTTCATCGGCACCGCCGACCCGCGCCGCGAAGCCGAGGTAGAGCAGGCGCTCATGGACCACGTCCAGCGATTCCTGTTGGAGCTGGGAGCGGGCTTCGCCTTCGTCGGGCGGCGCGTGCATCTCGAAGTCGGCGGCGATGACTTCTACCTCGACCTGCTCTTCTACCACCTCCGCCTGCGCCGCTACGTCGTCATCGAGCTAAAAGCCCGCGCCTTCGAGCCGGGCGACGTCGGCCAGATCAATCTCTACCGCGCTGCCGTGGACGACCTCCTCCGCCACCCCGACGACCAGCCCACCATCGGCCTCCTGCTCTGCCGGGGGAAAAACAAACTGGTGGTTGAGTATGCGCTCAGCGGTTTGGACCAATCCATCGCCGTCGCCGACTGGAAGAAGCAAATCACCGAGACCCTGCCCGCCGAGTTCCAAGGCAGCCTGCC
>CAILMI010000061.1 GCA_903835255.1 uncultured Verrucomicrobia subdivision 3 bacterium | reverse complement strand
GTTCTGCCGTCGGATTACCTGGGGCAGCACGCCTGGCGACGGCGGGTGGAAGTGCTGCGCGCCGCCGCCAGGCAGCTGCGAACATTCCCCCTCAAAAACTCAAGTCCATTTTATGTTGCATATGCAACATAAAATAGACTTGAGTCTGAGTGTGGATTCTATCGCTTCAATAAGCGATTTAAGAGGCGGCCACGCGGCCGCGTTGCTGAATGTTCTCCGTTGTCAAAGTCCGTCAGTTTGGGATAATCATTACTTGGATGGGCGTTTGGCGCAGTGGCTAGCGCATCTCGCTTACACCGAGTAGGTCGGGGGTTCGAGTCCCTCAACGCCCACCATTTTTTAAAACCAACCCAAGAAGCTCCGGCATTCCCCCCGCAGGTCGGCTGCCAGTGGTGGCTATTTTGCTTGGAAACGGGATGAGTTTGACTGCGTTCGGTCACCGCAGTCAGCTTCCGGTCCCGGACATTTTTTCGGCGGGATGTTCGTCCAGGACAAGCACGCCGTGCGGCGGGAGGTCGTAGTTGCCGGAGAAAGTGTTGCCGGTAAGGAAATCATGCATGGGCTTGTAAAACTGGATGCGGACGGACGAGCTCTGGTGGTTCAGGAGAAAGAAAACGCGTGTGCCCTCTTTTTCCCGCAGGCTGACCTCGATATTTTCAGGGACTTTGAGCAGCAGTTTGAGGCTGCACATCTGGCGTAGCCAGGCGACAAGGTCCTGATAAAAATAGGAGTGGCTCACTGTACCAATATAGATGGCCTTCCCCAGACCGAAGTTGTTCAGGGTCAGAGCCGGCCGGCCGGCATAGAAATCTTTCCCATAGGTCGCCAGAATTTGGCAGCCTCGGGGTTCAATGAGGTCGCACCAGGTTTTTGCCGGGTGCATGTGGCTGGTCGGGAACGCCCCCTTAAAGGCGAGATGGTTTTCCTCGCCCGGTGGAAGGGCGTCGAATTCCACGACTTCTAGTCCGAAGAGATCCGTCATGTCGCCGGGATAACCGGTGTCCGGCGCGAGCCCGTATTGGTTGATCAAGCCAGTGTTGCAGGTGCCAACCAGCGTGCCCCCATTCTGAACATAGAGCTTCAGGCGGTCGGTTTCCCCGGCAGAGAGCAAACACAATGAGGGGGCGATAACGATTTTGTAGCGGGCCAAGTCCTCCGACGGCCTCGCGAAGTCCACCGGGATGTTGCGGTCGTGAAGAGCGTTGTAGATGAGCTGAAGGTGCTCGCGCAGGCTGAAAAATGGGTTGGGCTGTTGCGGCTGTTGCAGGGCCCAGTCGTTGTCGTGGCTGTAAAGGATGCAGACCTCGGAAACGACCCGGGTGTCCTTCAGCGCGGGCGCGAGCAGTTTGAGTTCCTCGCCAATCTGGCTGATCTCCTCATAAATCCGGCGCGACCCTTCCAAGTGATGGGGTAGGACGGCGCTTTGAAATTTCTCAGGGCCGAACCGCGGCTGGCGCCAGCGAAAGAAAAGAATCGCGGCAGCCCCGCGCGACACCAGTTGGTAGGTGAGCATCCGCAACACCCCGGGCCTCACTAGCGTATTCATCTCCTGCCGATTCGCGCTGCCCACTTTTTGTTCGATCACCCAAAAGCCCGTATCGCCCCCCGGCATCCGGATGCCGCTTTTTTTAAGCGAACGGAGCAGGTCGATATCGCACGCCTGTTCCGACGGTTTCGCCTGAGGCGACGCCTGGCTTTCCATGGAAACAAAATCGATGGCTTCAGCTAGGTCAAAATGGTCGAAGCGGTAGGCGAGCGGACGCAGATTGGTTGTCACCGGACAGTCGGGCGACAATGTCCGCAGCACCTCGGCCTGCATTTTGACGAATTGGACGATGGTGTCGCTACAAAACCGGCTCCAATCCAGCAGTAGGGCAGGATTATGGGCAGCTGGAGCATGCATGGGCATTGGCATTTGATTCCAACGCGTGACCTGCTGACCCCAGTGGCGCAGCCCCATCCGATCATTCATGCACGACACGGTTTCGTACTTGGCCTCCAGCCAGCCGTGCCAGTCCGTACGGGCGTCGTCGTTGAAGGCCGCCTCGGTGGAATGTGCGCCCAGTCCATTGTCGATCTGCCAGGCGATGAGCTGGGGATGTTGCCCGAGCGCCTCGGCCATCTTTTCCACGATGCGCCGGGCATGGTCCCAGTAGGCCTCGGTGTTGAGGCAGGCGGCGCGGCGGGTGCCCTCGTGTTTGACACGGCCGTGTTCGTCTAGCGGCAGGATTTCCGGATGCTGGCGGGTGAGCCACAGGGGCGGGGCGGCGGTGGGAGTTGTCAGCACCACTTGGATGCCAACGGTGCCCAGCAGATCCATCAGCCGTTTGAGCCAGTCAAAATCATATTTCCCCTCCTCCGGCTCGCATAGGCTCCAGGTGAATTCCCCGATGCGAACCACATTGATCCCCGCCCTGACCATCAGCTCCACGTCGCGCTCCCATGCGGCTTCGGGCTTTTCCGCCGTTCCGCCATGGGGGAACACCCAGTGTTCAGGATAATAATCGACGCCAAAATACATAGATTTTTCCTTTCGGCTTTCAACCGGACTCTACGGCAACCCTCCCCATGCGCAAGCGCACATTCGCATGGGCGTCAGAAAAAATCTAGCGGGCGGTTATTTGCCGAACAAGCCGCCGAGGCCCTTGGTCACTTTCTCCATGCCGGAACCGAGGGCTTTTCCACCCTCTTTGCCGAGATTCCCCAGGCCCCGGCCAATATCCGTGGCGGCACCGGCAACCGCCTTGATGGTGGATGAGGTGATCGCACTCATGACTGCGCGGGTCAGATCGGTCGGGGTCAGCCCATCCCCGCTCTTGCCTAGATTAGTCAGATGGATGTCCGGCAAAGTCAGGCTCAGGGGCTCGCCGCCCATGCCAGTGAGGCTGACATGCACCTTCGCGCCGGTGATGAGGAAATCATCCACTTGGATTTTTTGGGCCGGTTTGGATTTGGCTCGGGAAGCGGCGTTGGTGGCGGCGGGTCCCCCAGATCGTGCCATCGCATTCACGGCGTCCATGATGTCGCCCAGATTGTTTTTGCTCAAAGGATTTCCTTCAAAGGTGATTTCAGGCGCCTCGACGCGCACCGAGCGGATGACGATTTTGTCCGCCAAGATCGACAGAGGATTCACGCCGACTTCAGCGAGGCCGACGCGGATGGCGTGGGGTGTCTGGTAGCCTGGAGGATTGCCGATGACGAGGCCCTTGACCCTGGCCGAGCCCGTGATGAGGCCAATCCGAACTTCGGTCAGGGTGACGGGAACCTCGAGAATTTTCGGCCCGACGGTTTCCACGCCTTTTTTAACGAGGCTGTTCAGAAACAGCACGGCAGTGAGGATGCCAACGACGAGGAGAATCAGGGCTGCGACGCCGGCGACCATAAGGTTTTTTTTCATGACCAAAATACTTACAGCGGCCACGGGGCTTGTGCCAGCAAAAAGACCAGCCGAGGATGGGATAGTGATTGGCTTCTCCAGCGCTCATCGGTATTTAATGAGTGACAGAATAATAATATGAAATCCGTCGCCATCATCGGGGCCGGCATCACCGGGTTGACCGCGGCGTTCTATCTCCGGCGCAACGGTCTGCCGGTCACGGTTTATGAGGCGGGCGCCCGTGGGGGGGGCGTGATCCAATCCCTGCGGCAGGACGGGTTTTTAGCCGAGCTGGGTCCGAACACGATCCTGGAAACCTCGCCCCAGATCACCCGCCTCGTCCAAGAAGCTGGGCTCGCGGCGCGCCGGCTGGACACACATCCTGAAGCCGAGGCACGCTACCTCGTGCGAGATGGCCGACCGCTCGCGATGCCGGGGTCGCAGTTGGGCATCTTCACCTCAAAGCTGTTGAGCATGCGGGCCAAGCTGGCGCTGGTCCGGGAGCCGTTCCTTCGGCCCCGACGCGATGGCCGGGAGGAGAGCGTCTCCGAATTTGTGGTGCGCCGGCTGAACCGGGAATTCCTTGACCGGATGATTGATGCGCTGGTCGCGGGAATCTATGCCGGCGACCCGGACCGGCTCTCGGTGCGGCACGCCCTGCCAAAGCTCGCGCTGCTGGAGGAAAAGTACGGATCCCTCATCAAGGGCCAGTTCTTCGGCGCCCGGGAACGACGAAAAACCGGTGAAGTCGCCAAGGATCGCGCCCCTAAATTTTCCTTTGACGAGGGATTGCAGGTCTTGCCGGACGCGCTGGCGGCGCAGTTGGGCGACTCCTTAAAATTAAACACGTCCGTTACCGGGATCGCTCAGGTCAGCGCCGGCTGGCGCGTAGCGGCCGGGAGCGGCGGCGGCGAACATTCTGCGGTGATTTATTGCGGCACGGCCCACCAGCTGGCGCAGTTGAAAATCGTGGCCGATAGCGGCACGCCGTCCGCCGCTGCCCCCGACCTATCTTCCTTCTCGGAAATACGCCACCCGCCGGTAGCGAGCGTGGTCCTCGGTTTCCGCCGCGAGGATGTCGCGCATCCGTGTGGCGGCTTTGGGATGTTGATTCCCAAGGTGGAAGGCTTCAGGATTCTGGGCACCATTTTCTCCTCCTCGCTTTTCCCCAACCGCGCCCCGGCCGGGCACCTGGTGCTCTCGAGTTACATCGGCGGCGAGCGGCAGCCGGAGTTGGCGTCGCTGCCGCCCGAAAAACTCGTTGGGCTCGTGTGTGAAGATTTGCGCCGGCTGCTAGGGGTGAAAGGAAAACCGGTGTTCCAGCATCATCACTGCTGGCCGCGGGCCATCCCGCAATACAATGTGGGCTATGGGAAATTCAAGGATCAGATGTCTGCCTTGGAAAGCCGGGCGCCGGGTTTTTTCCTCGCCGGCCATTATCGCGGCGGGGTTTCTGTGGGGGATTCCATTGTCTCCGGCGGCGATGCCGCCGAGCGGGTGTCCCGCTTTTTGAAGAGGAGCAGGCCGGTCGGGTAGGGGGTTGCTGGCTGGGGTCTCTCAGCCCCGTCCGCTCCCCGCCTGTTGGTTCTGTTGGTTGTATCCCTCCTATCCCAGAGCGAGAAACTCTCGGGTGAGAACTTCCAGACTCCTGTCGCCGGTGCTGTCCGCCTGAGCGAGGATCAGGAACAGGGCACCATCGGCGCGGAGGACGGCGCGCAGTTGGCCAAGCTCGAAGTACCAGGTGAACCAGCGCGGAAGAAGCCCGTGCCCGGAAATCAGCCGCGCCGACTCCGCAAGGCAGCCCAGGGCTTCCGCCAGTGAGGCGGGGGAAAATCGGTCGTTGAAACTCCGAATCACTGGGGCCTGACCGGGCAGTTGCACCGCGCAACCGAGCGTTCCCGATGACCGGGCGCAACTGGAAAGCCATTGGTCCAGCGCAAGTGTCATGGCGAAGGCGTGGCGTTTTCCGCGGCGACCCGCACGAAGATCAGGCGGTCGGGTACCGTCCGCGCCACGGCGCGACTGTCTTGGCACTGGACCTCCACCCGATTAAAATTTCCCAGGGGCAGCAGTTGGCCCAGCTGCATGGCGGAGTGGGAAATCGCCTGCAATAGCTCTACCCGGCTCGCGGCATCGGGGCACTTCCATTGATACAGCGGCGAGCCCTGCCCAGAGCAGATCAGGGTTTCAATCAGGCGCACCGTCCGCCCGTTCTCCGGTGGGGATTCCTGACCCCGCGCTGGTTCCAGAGATTTGGGGCCGGATTCATCGTGGACGCGCGCGGCTTCCAACAGCAGAAATTCCCACGGCCCGTCCAGAGTGCGGGCGGGCGGCGGTGCGAAGGGTTGCAGTTGAAAGGCGCCGCCGGGGAGTGAGAGCAGTTTTTGAAAAGCCGCTTCCCCCGTCAGGCTGCCGGCAACAGCATGAAGGAGGCGTCCGTCCTGGATGTAAATCCGGCCGCTGACGGTCTGGTCGTTGACCTCGAGGATGGAGGAATTGCGCCCGAGACATTCCATCTGAATGACATCCTGCAGGCCGACCCGGCGCAGCATGCCCTGAAAGCCGGGCTGCATTTTCCAGCTGACCAGTTCGTCCAGCATGGCGAAGGCGGATTTCAATCCCTCCAGCGTGCCGGGTTTTTCGATGAACAGCTCGGCCCCATTGGCCAGGCAGGTGGACCGTTTTTCCTCGGTGGCCAGCGCGGTGAGGGCGGCTTTCTTCAGGGCGGGATAACGCCGGGTGAGGAGGGTGAGAAATTGTCCGCCGTCCAGCACCGGCATATTCACGTCCACCACGATGAGATCGATCGGCCGGGTCTTGAGGATTTCCAGCGCCTGATCCGGGGAGGTGGCGACCTCGATCCCCCAGCGGTTTTGGCTCCAATCCGTGAACAGCGGCCGGATGATTTCGAGAAAATATTTCTCGTCATCCACGAATAAAATCTGCTGTTGTCTGGCAGGTGGCGACACGATGGATTCAGGATTTTGGATTCAGGGTTTCCGGCGGCGGCTAACAATCTCTTTCGGAAGATTGCCAACGGCGGCCCGGAAAAACAAGTTGCAAGCCGGGCATTAAAAGCCGGGCTTTAGCCCAGCGCGGCGAGGGAGCGTCCGGCCTCCTGGCGCACCGAGGGATCCTTGTCCTCGGTGGCGGCGCGTAGCCCAGACGCCCCGTTAGGGTCGCGCAATTCGCCCAACGCCTGCGCCGCCGCCAGCCGTAGATCGCAATTTGAATCTTCCAGCAGCTCTAGCAGAAGAGTCAGGGCGGGGCCTTCGGTCGCGGGTTGGATTTGTTCCAGCAATTTTCCGGCACTTTCACTGATCCAGTGTTCGCGATGGGTTCGGGCAGCCTGAATTTGGGGCAGGGCGCTCCTGGCAGCGGCGGTTTTTTCCCAGCTGGTATCGATCCGTACAAGGGCGTGATGCGCCGCGGTGCGGACAAAGCTTTGCACATCCAGCAGGGCCAGTACTAGTGGTTGGATGGCCCGCGCATCGCCCATCCGGCCCAGGGCCTGCGCCGCTCCCTCGCGCACATCATGGTCCATGTCCTGCAGAGCCCTGCAAAGACTGTCCAGAGCGCCGGCATCCCCCGTGGTCCCCAATGCCCTCACCGCCGCCAGACGGACTTCCCAGGAAACATCCTTTAGCATCCCCGCCAGAATCGGCCCGGCCCGCTTGCGATCGCATCGCGCCGCCGACATCGCGGCCGCCGCACGGAGTTTTGAGGCCTTGTCTTTTAAAAGGCGTTCCACCGCCTCGTACGCCGAGGGATCGGCCAGCTGTTCCAATGCTTCCAGCGCCGCCAGCCGCAGCGGCACGCTGTCCTTTTGGAGTGCCGCCTGCATCCAGCCGGATAGGCGCGGATCGCTGATTTGCCGGAGCGCTTGAATCGCCGCCAGCTGCTTTTCTAGCGGGCCGCGCTCCAGCCATTCCAGCAGCGGGCCAATGTGGTCCGCATCCAGATCCGCCACGCCCCCGAGATTGCCCGTCGCCAGCGCATACGCCCGGTGCAGGTCGGCGTCGGTCGGATGCCAGCCGAGCCGGTCCAGGCTGCGGGCGGCGCACAAGCGCACCGCGCCATCCGGATCCCCTAGCAGGCCGGTTAACGTTTCGAGACTCCGTTCTGCTTGAAAGTGGCCCAAGGTCTCCGCCACCGCGGACCTTACGATTGCAACCGGATCGCCCGCTCGCTGGAGGAGCGGTTCGAGCGATCGGGGATCCTGAAATCGCGCCAGCGCGGCAACAGCCGCGCCGCGGATTGCCGCCGCCGCATCTTTCAGGGCGAACACCAGCGGTTCCACCGAATCCGGATGTCCGGAGTCAGCGAGCCGTGCCACCGCCGCCTGCCGCGTCTTCGGATTACCCGACCGCAGCTGTTGATAAGTCCACCACGAAATCATAATTATTTATCCGCCACCATCGGTATAGAACCGAATCGCCGCTCTTCGCCCGTTGCCGGAGCAGGAAGGGTGTCCGGGCAGGTAGGGAACCTTTCCAAAAAACCCCGGAGAACGCCAATGAAAAAGGCGCTTAAACCCCAATGCCAAGGCAGGCCACGATCCCAACTCCGTGGTCTCGGCCCCGCATTTTAAGCCGGAACCAAGTCGCGAGAATGAACCGCCAAGCCCGCTAAGGGGCGCTCCGGAACGGCGCAGATTCCCCCCCCAGTGTTTGTAGCGGCGGCCTCTGGCCTGCCGTAGAGCCGGGGCGTCTCGCCTGGCGGGAAAAGACTTGCGCTAACCCAGCGCGCCGAGTGACAAGATGCCAGCCATCATGATCCAGGTTTGCCAGCCTGATCTTTTTGCCGGAGGAATGCCGATCATGGGAATCCATCAACTGTTGGGAGGTTGCGACACCCGCCTGGCTATTTTCAGGCCTTCCCGCACGGCAAAGTTGGTGCCCCGGTCTTCCGGGAAAATCTGTGAGAAATTCGCCAGAAATACCCCCGGCAGCGGTGTCTGGTAATCGGGAATCTTTTCCTCGTAATCAGTGCCCGCGATGTGCTGCGCCGCCCGGAACCGGAAAATATGGCGTTCGCTGATGCGCGCCGGGTCGAAGGTGGGGAATATTTTCAGCAGGTAGTGGAGCCAAAGTTTCGCCAGTTCATCGTCCGCGAGTGAAAACACTTTTTCGTCCGGCTGCAGATACGCGCCGATGTAATAAACATATTGGCCGCCGTAGAAGCTTTTATCCACCAGCCGCGTGTGGTTGAGGAAGACGAGAAACGGGGCCTCCGGCTCGTTGACATTGACCCAATAAAAATCACCGAGGCACTGGTCGCTGGTGAAAACCAGGCACGCCGCGCCCAAGTAGTCAATGCTGCGGAGCCGTGCCGCGTAGTCCTCGAGCGATGCCTGCGTGGGCAGCAGCCGGGCAAAGGCGGGCGACGGGCCGGTGAAGATGCAGAAATCAAACGGCACCTCCTCGCCGCTCACGACGGCGGTGTAGTGCTGGGTTATTTTTTCGACTGTTGCGCTGGTCCGAACATCCACGCCGCGGCGGCGGATTTCCTGTTCGAGTTTGGACGTGAGGACGTTGAATCCGCCGCGAAAGTAGCCCAGTTTTTCGCCGCCGCCGCCGGAGCGCGAGTTGGCGCGGATATGGATGCGCGCCCAGAACCAGGCCATCGAAACATTTTTGGAATGGCCGTCGAACTTGCCCTTGAGCAGCGGTGTCCAGATGGTCTCCATCGCGCTTCGCCCGCAGGCGCGCCGCATCCAATCGTGCGCGGTCTGGCGTGTCAAGCCGCGCCAGTTTTTCAGGTGCTTGAGATACAGCGCGGCCAGACCCGTGCGCAGCCGCCCCAGGAAACTGCACGGCGCAAACCGGAGCAAGTCCAGCGGCGTCTTGAAAGAATGGATCTTTCCATCGCGGAAAATTCCGACCGAACTTTCGCACCACATCAATTTGTCTTCCAGCCCCAGTTCCTGAACCAGGTCCAAAATCGCCGTGTCGGTCAAAAAAAGATGGTGGTAGGTTTTTTCCAGCGATGTTCCCGCCAGCGGAAAGCCTGCCGCCAGTCCGCCTAGCTGGCCGGAGCTTTCGATCAGCGTCACGGAAAATCTTGGGTCCGCCGATAACCGCCACGCGGCGGTGAGGCCGGTGAAGCCGCCGCCGATGATGAGGATTTTTTTTGGCGCGGGCATCAGCTGAATTTGCGGAAGGAAAGCAGGCGGTTGAGGTTGTATTGCAATAGCACAACCCCCACCAGCGTGCCGAGCTTAGCGGCGTAGGGATTGCATTGGAGATGCCCCACCAGCCAGCCTAAGAGCCCGGCTGATGCCATCCAGCTCAGCAGCGCCACGCCGAGGAAGCTTAGGAACCGCACCGCCAGCCAGTCGCGGGTGCGGAAATTATAGCGCGCGTTGAGGACAAACGACAGCAGAGTGCCTGCCGTGTAGCCCGCGGCATTGGCCGCCTGATAGTGCAGCCCGGTGAACGTCAGCAGCAGCGAATAACCGGTAAAATCCAACATGACGCCGATGACGCCGATGATGAAATAGAGCAGGAATTGATTATTTTGAGACAGGAGATTCTTCACGCGGGTTTTTAACCCTCCTCCGCTATTTTCGCCGCAGCGCTGCCGCTTTCGGGCTTTCCCCGGATGAAGGAATCGGGCGCGCCCAAGCCAACGCTTTCACGCAAGACCCAAAGGGGCCGACCTTTGACTTCGTTGTAGATGCGCCCGATGTATTCGCCGAGGATGCCCAGGCAAATCAGCTGCACCCCGCCGAGAAACAGGACTGAAATCACAATCGTCGGAAAACCCGCGCCCGGCGCGAGGCCGATCTTGGCGAACTGCCCGGCAAAAATTTTCTGCAGGAGCGTAAACAGAACGCCAAAAAAGGCGAAGCCGGAAGCCCACAGGCCAAAATACGTCGCTAGCCGCAGCGGCGCGGCGGAAAAGGAGAACAGGCCGTCCATGGCGAGCTTGAATGATTTTTGGAAGGTGTATTGCGGCACACCCGCCGCCCGCTCGGCGCGGTCAAACTCGACGGAGGTCTGCCGAAAGCCGCACCAAGTCCTCAGGCCGCGCAGATAGCGGCTGCGTTCGGGCAGCGCATTCATTACAGCGACGACTTTTTTGTCCAGCAGGCAGAAGTCGCCGGCATCGCGTGCCATTGGCAGGGGTGTCATTTTTTGCAGCAGCCGATAAAAGCCCCAGGCGAGCATCCGTTTGAGCAATGGGTCTTTGCGCTGTTTGCGAGTGGCAAAAACGACTTCAAAGCCTTCGCGCCATTGGGCGAGCAGCCGGGCGATTTCCTCGGGCGGATCCTGTAAATCGGCATCAATGATCACCACCGCGTCGCCGGCCGCATGATAAAGCCCGGCGCTCACGGCCACCTGATGGCCAAAATTTCGCGCGAAGGAAAGGCAGCGCCAGCGAGAATCTTTGCCGTTCTGGAGCTTGAGCATCTCCCAGGTCCGGTCGCGCGAGCCGTCGTCCACGCAAACGATTTCGTAATCCATCGCCCATGTTGCGGCAACGGCGCTCAGCCTCTGGAACAATTGTGGCAAGACCGCCTCCTCGTTATAGCAGGGGATGATGACGGAGATTTTGGGCATGACGCTTTTTATTTTAGACAGTGATTTGTTAACATGTGGAGCGGCGCGTGCAAGTAAAATGGGGTGGCTGAAGAGGGTGCAGAGCGCGCAAGCCGGAACCCTGAAGTCCCAATGAACCGCCTAGGCGCCTAGGACGCCAAGGGGTAAGACCTGGGGCGGATTCATGCCGTCATTGAACCCGACTGCCGAAGTAGGCCACGATCCCAGTTCTTCTCCCTCGCCCCGCGAAAGCTTGAGCGAGGGCCGGGGGGGGGGGCAGGGAACGCCAATGAAAAAAGGCGCTTAAACCCGAACGCGAAGCAACGGTAGTGGGCATCGCGCTGCGATGCCCCCGCCCGACAGGGCGAAACGAATGGGAATAAGACACTCGCTTTGCGACGCGTTTTCCGGCGCCTGACGCTGCGCTCGGCGCCGGGGGACGCCGCAGCGCGGCGATCCCTACCTGGGGCGTTGGGACGGCTAAGATCATTGAAGTGTGGCGTGGGGTGGCGCGGTGCAACATTTTTATTCGGGAACGGGTTTCAAAATGAGATTCCGCCATCCAAGCAGGTAGAGGGCATCGCGCTGCGATGCCCCCGCCTGGGAGGGCGGAACGAATGGGAAAAAGACACTCGCAGTGCGATTCGTTTTACGGCGCCTGACGCTGCGCTCGGCGCCGGGAGACGCCGCAGCGCGGCGATCCCTACCGATCAAAAACTGGCGCGGGAGGGACGTGTGCGGGCGTCCGTTCTGGTCGCCTTCCTATCCCAAGGTTTGTGCGGATGACTCTGAAAAAGTTGATTTCTGCCCGGAGCCTCGAAATCCGCGACTCGTGGATTGACTCCGAAAGGGGCTTTGATAAATTCTCCCTTCGTTTTTTGCGGTTTTAAACAACACACACAAAACACACACAACGCGCGGCGGCGAATATCATTTATGGCAAAAGCAAAATCCAACAAATACGTTTACACCTGGGGCAATAAAAAAGCGGACGGCAACGGCACGATGAAGGCGCTGCTTGGCGGCAAGGGCGCGAACCTGGCCGAGATGACCCGCATCGGCCTGCCGGTGCCTCCCGGCTTCACCATCACCACCGAGGTCTGCACCTATTTTTACGCCAACCGCCGCACCTATCCGCAGGTGCTGCAGTCCCAGATGGAGGCCGGCGTGGCCAATATGGAGAAGATCATGGGCACAAAGTTCGGCGCCACCTCTGGCATGCCGTTGCTCGTCGCCGTCCGCTCCGGCGCGCGTGATTCCATGCCGGGCATGATGGACACCATTCTCAACCTCGGACTCAACGACCAATCCGTGGTCGCGCTGGTCAAGGCAACCGGCAACGAGCGGTTCGCGTGGGATTGCTACCGTCGGTTCATCCAGATGTACGGCGACGTCGTGATGGGCGTGCAGAAGCGCGAGGGCGAGGACCATGACCCGTTCGAGCACACCATCCACACCTTCAAGCACGACACCTACCACCGCGATATTGTCGATTCCGACCTGACCGCGGCGGACCAGCAGGAGCTCGTCAAGCGCTTCAAGGCCCTCGTCAAGGCCCGGACCAACAAGGCGTTCCCCAATGACCCGTGGGACCAGCTCCGCGGCGCGGCGGGCGCTGTGTTCGGCTCCTGGATGAACGACCGCGCCAAGGTCTACCGCGCCAAGTACAACATCCCCACCGAATGGGGGACGGCCGTTAACGTCCAGGCCATGGTGTTCGGCAACACGGGCGAGACCTCCGGGTCCGGCGTGGCTTTCACCCGCAACCCGGCCAATGGTGTCAACGAGTTCTACGGCGAGTTCCTCATCAACGCCCAGGGCGAGGACGTGGTCGCTGGCGTCCGCACCCCGGAGCCGGTTCTCAAGCTCAAGCAGCAGATGCCGAAGAGCTACGCCGAGCTGATGGAAGTCCGCAAGACCTTGGAGAAGCATTTCAAGGATGTGCAGGACATTGAATTCACGGTTCAGGAAGGGAAGCTGTTCATGCTCCAGACCCGCAACGGCAAGCGCACCGCCATGGCGGCGCTCAAGTTCGCGGCCGACATGGTCAAGGAGAAGCTCATCGACTGGGAGACCGCCGTGATGCGCAACCCGGCCGACCAGCTCGAGCAGCTGCTCGCGCCCATCTTCGACCTCGCCGAAGTCAAGAAGGCCAAGGCTATCGCCACCGGTCTCCCGGCCGGCCCCGGCGCCGCCACCGGCAAGATCTACTTCAACGCCGACCGCGCCGTCCAAGCGGCCGACAAGGGCGAGAAGGTCCTGCTCGTGCGCGTCGAGACCTCGCCCGAGGACTTGCGCGGCATGATTGCGGCGGAAGGCATCCTCACCGCCCGCGGCGGTGTCTCCTCCCATGCGGCGCTCGTCGCCCGCCAGATGGGTAAGGTCTGCGTCTGCGGCGCCGCGGCGCTCCAGGTCGATTACGAAAAGAAGACGGTCACGGTCGATGGTCAGACGTTCAAGGAAGGGGATTTCCTCTCTATCGACGGCACCTCCGGCCTCGTCTACGGCGGCCAGATCAAGACCGCGCCGTCCGAGATCGTCTCCGGCCTCATCAACGGCAACAAAGCCGCTCAGGCGACGGAGAAGTTCAAGAACTACGCGCAGCTCATGAAGTGGTGCGCGCAGGCCACCCGCATGCAGGTCCGCACCAACGCGGACAACCCCGAGCAGACCGCCAACGCCATCGCGTTCGGCGCCGTCGGCATCGGCCTCACCCGCACCGAGCACATGTTCTTCGAGGGCGACCGCATCGACGCGATGCGGGAGATGATCCTCGCGGATTCGCTCGAGGCCCGTCAGGCCGCGCTCGCCAAGCTCCTCCCGTACCAGCGCGAAGACTTCTTCGGCATCTTCAAGGAACTGAAGGGCTATCCCGCCACCATCCGCTTCCTTGATCCGCCGCTGCACGAGTTCCTCCCGAACTCCAAGGAAGCGCAGATGGACCTCGCCCGGAAGCTCGGCGTGTCCGTGGAGAAGATCATGCACCGCGTGCACGAGCTGCATGAGTTCAACCCCATGCTCGGTTTCCGCGGCTGCCGTCTGGGCATCAAGTTCCCGGAGATCACCGCCATGCAGGCCCGCGCCGTCTTCGAGGCCGCGGCCGATGCGAACAAGAAGGGCTTCAAAGCGAAGCCCGAGATCATGATTCCGCTCGTCGGATTCAAGAAGGAGCTCGATCTCCAGGTCGCCGTCGTCCACCAGGTCGCTGCGCTCGTCCAGCAGGAGAAGAAGACCAAGATCGCCTACAGCGTGGGCACGATGATCGAGGTCCCCCGCGGCGCTCTCACGGCCGACGAAATCGCCCAGACCGCCGAGTTCTTCAGCTTCGGCACCAACGACCTCACGCAGACCGCGCTGGGCATGTCGCGCGACGACTCCGGCAGCTTCCTGCCCGGTTACGCCGAGCTCGAGATCGTGAAGAAGAATCCGTTCGCGACCATCGACCAGACCGGCGTCGGCCAGTTGATGCAGATCGCCATCGAGAAGGGCCGCAAGACGCGTCCGAACATCAAGCTCGGCATCTGCGGCGAGCACGGCGGCGAGCCGGATTCCGTGAAGTTCTGCCACAAGATCGGCCTGAGCTATGTCAGCTGCTCTCCCTATCGCGTGCCCGTCGCCCGCCTCGCTGCTGCGCAGGCCGCGATCGAAGAGAAGCGCCAGGCCAAAGTCGCCAAAAAGAAATAATTCCAGCGGGGCGACCCGCTCCCGATAAATTCAAAAAACCGCTCCGGAAACGGAGCGGTTTTTCTTTTGCCGAGCGCGGGAAAGAATTAGCCTTGGGCTCACAATGAAAACCGCGCATATGGACCCCTCGGCCGGCCAGAACTGGAGCTGTCACAGCTGCGGGGAATGCTGCCGGAACCATCTGCTGATCACGGTATCGCCGGAGGAAAAGCAGCGCATCGAACAACAGAACTGGACGGCGGCGGATGGGGTGAATCCCTTAGGGCTGATCGTTTCGGGGCTGGGGCGGCACCGGCTCGGGCATCAGGTGGATGGGGCCTGTGTATTTCTCGACTCTTCCGCCCGCTGCCGCATCCATAGCAAGTTCGGCGAGGCAGCCAAGCCGCTGGCCTGCCGCCTGTATCCGCTGGTAATCCATCCGGCCGGGAATGAATGGAAGGTCGGGCTCCGGTTCAGCTGTCCCTCCGCGACGGATAACCGGGGGCGGCCTCTGGCGGAGCAGGGGGCGGCCCTGCAAAAGCTGGCGAAAGAAGTTCTGCCGGAGGGATGGAAACAAAGCCCGCCGCCGCCGGTGGCCGAGGCATCGGGATTGGGGTGGCCGGATTTCCTGCGGTTCACGCGGTGGCTGGATCACACCCTCGCCGCCCCTGAAATCCCGGTGTCGCTCAAATTAGTGCAGGCGCTCGACTGGTTGAACCGGGTCGAGCGGGGCTGCCTGGACCAGATTGCCGGGGAGGGTGCCGAGGAAATCCTGGACGCCCTGGTGGCGAGCGCGGCGGAAAAAACGACCGGGCTGCCGGCGGACATTGAAAAGCCGAGCCCCATCGGTCGACTGTTCTTGCGCCTCCTGGTCTTGGAACATGCGCGATCGGTGACGGTTGCCGATCAGGATGTGCGGAGCGCCTCGCGCTGGAAAACTCTGGCGGCCGCTTTCCGCCTGGCCCGTTCCCGGGGCCGCACCCCGGCCTTGCGGGAGGGGCTCAAGCGCGTGGAGTTCGCCGACATTGAAAAACCGTTCGGCCCGATTCCGCCGGGAGCCGAGGCGCTGCTGACCCGTTATTTCCGGGTCAAGGTTCAGAGCCTCCACTTTTGCGGGCGGGCGTTTCATGGGCGCCCCCTGATTGAAGGGTTCCGGAATCTGGCGCTGCTTTATCCGGTGATCCTCTGGCTGGCGCGCTGGCTGGCCGTGAGCGACGGCCGTTCTGCGCTGTCCGAGTCCGACGTGGTGCGGGCTGTCAGGCTGGCTGATCATTCCTACAGCTATTCGCCATATATGAGCTGGCGGACGCGCCTGCTCCACCAGCGCAATGACATCGTCCGGCTCTGCCGCTGGTACGCGCAGTGAGCCGCTGCGCCAGTCGCGGGTTGATTCTTTTTTCGGGGGAACCGAAAGGTGCTTTTGGCAACTGGAGCTTTTGGCAAATTTGCTTTTCATTAAGCGTTTTCCCGCTAAGCTGCACGCTCTGATTTAAGATATAATGGACGCCGCACACATACGTAATTTCAGCATCATTGCCCACATCGACCATGGAAAGACCACGCTTTCCGACCGCCTGCTGCACCTGACAGGCACAATTGCCACCCGCAATATGTCGGACCAGCTCCTGGACGCGATGGATCTCGAGCGCGAGCGCGGCATCACTATTAAGGCGCATCCGGTCACCATGTTGTACAAGGCCCGGAACGGGGAAACCTACGAGCTGAACCTGATCGATACCCCCGGCCACGTGGATTTTTCCTATGAGGTGTCGCGCAGTCTGAGTGCCTGCGAAGGCGCGCTGCTCATCATCGATGCGGCGCAGGGCGTGGAAGCGCAGACAGTGGCCAACGTGCACCTGGCGATGAAGCAGAATCTGACGATCATCCCCGTCATCAATAAGATTGATCTGCCGCATGCCGACGTCGCCATGGCCCGGCAGCAGCTGGAAGATATTCTGGCCATCCCCGCCGAGACCGCCGTGCTGGCCAGCGCCAAGCAGGGCATCGGCATCGAGGACATTCTGGAAGCCGTGGTGGAGCGCATCCCGCCCCCCAAGCCCACCGGGGCGCCGAGCCTGCAGGCGCTGGGCTTTGATTCCTATTTCGACACCTACAAGGGCGTCGTGACGCACGTCCGCGTTTTCAACGGGGAATTGAAACCGGGCATGATGGTCAAGCTGCTGCATTCCGGAAAAACCGTCGAGGTCAAGGAGGTCGGCAGCTTCAATCCCAAGCCCTACGCCCGCGAAAAACTGGAGGTGGGCGAGACGGGGTATTTCACGGCCAACATCAAGTCCCCCAAGGAAGTGAAGATGGGCGACACCATCACCGATTCCCGCAATCCCTCCGATGTCCTGCCCGGATTTCAGGAGATTCATCCGATGGTCTTCAGCGGCATTTACCCCATCAACACGGCCGATTACGAGGCGCTCAAGGTGAGCATGGGCAAGTTGCAGTTGAACGATTCGGCCTTTGTCTATTCGTCGGAAAGCTCCGTGGCGCTCGGCTTCGGGTTCCGCTGCGGCTTCCTGGGGCTGCTCCATCTGGAAATCGTGCAGGAGCGGCTGCGGCGCGAATATGGCATGGACATCATCGCCACCTATCCCAGCGTCATCTACCGGGTGACGATGAATGATGGCTCGGTCAAGCTGGTGGACAATCCGGTGTTTATGCCCGATCCCAGCCACATCGCCAAAATTGAGGAGCCGATGGTGAAGGCGTTTGTCATTTGCCCGAACGAAAATATTGGAGACCTGATGGCGCTGATCTCTGAGAAGCGCGGCGCCGTGGACCACACGGAGACGCTCGACGCGCGGCGGGTGATGCTCACCAGCCGGCTGCCGCTCAACGAAATCCTGATTGATTTCCACGACCGGATCAAAAGCATGACCCGGGGCTTCGGCTCGATGGATTATGAATTTGACGGGGAGATGGAATCCGACATGGTGAAGCTGGACATGCTCGTGAACACCGAGCCGATGGACGCATTTTCCTGCATCGTCCACCGCACCAAGGCCGAGGGCCGGGGGCGGACGCTGGCTGAGAAGTTGAAAGAAGTGATCCCGCGCCAGCAGTTCCAGGTCAAAATCCAGGCGGCCATCGGCGGCAAAATCGTCGCCTCCGAGGTCATCAGCGCCTTCCGCAAGGATGTGACGGCGAAATGTTACGGCGGCGATGTGTCGCGAAAACGCAAGCTGCTGGAAAAGCAAAAGGAAGGCAAGAAGCGCATGAAATCCATCGGCAATGTGGAAATCCCGCAGGAGGCGTTCATCGCCGTGCTCAAATCCTGATCCGCCGCCCATGCGCACTCACTTCAACCGACCGGCCGGGCAGGGGCTCCCGACCGGGACACCGCGTTCAGAAACAAATATATGATGTTACGCTGGTTTCTTTCTGCTGAGGTGCGCGAGGCGGCGGCGATGATGAAGCATGTCCGCCGGATGCTGGGCGCACAGCGAGACCTGCTCCCGCCCACGGCGCGGGAAAATGTCCAGCGCGCCCTGGAGGGTCTGGCGTCCGCCTTGCGCGCGGGTGCCAAGGGGGCGGCATTAAAATTGGAAGTGAACAAGCTTGAAGCCGCCGCTAATCAGTCGCTCAAGCCGTATCCGCATCCGGCCTGGCGTGAAAATGTGGAGGTGCTGCTGGTGGCGCTCGCCGTCGCCATGGCCATCCGCACTTTCTTCGTCCAGCCGTTCAAGATCCCCACCGGATCGATGCAGCCCACGCTCTTTGGCGTCACAGCTAAAAACCTGCTGGAGCAGCCCGACTACAAGATTCCCACCGGCTGGGAACGCGTCCGGGAATGGTTTGCCGGCGTCTCCTACGTCCGCGTGGTGGCGCAGGCGGACGGCGAGATTGAAAAGATCAGCCCGATGCGCCGCTTCCTGATTTTCAATCTCAAGCAATCGCTGTGGATTGGCGGGGTGGAACATGTCATGTGGTTTCCGCCGGATTATGGCGAGCCGCCCTATCCCGGGGCGGATGCGTTCGCCTATCGGGCCCGGCTGGAGCAGGGGCACATCTATCATAAAGGCGACGTGGTGGCCAGTGTGCGCATCGTGGCCGGAGACCATTTGTTCGTGGACCGGATCTCCTATAATTTCCGCAAGCCGGTGCGCGGCGAAATCCTGGTGTTCGAGACCCGGGGAATCGAGCACGCCCAGATGAAGCAGGACCAGTTTTATATCAAACGCATGGTGGTGATGCCGGGCGATCGCGTGCAAATCGGGGACGACCGGCACCTGATCATCAACGGCGAGCGTCTGGACGCCTCCACGCCGCACTTCGAGAACATCTATGGCTTCAATCCGAAAACGGCCCCGGCAGACAGCCTGTATTCCGGCCACGTCAACGGCGCGGTGGCTCAGCAGTTTGGGCTCTATCCCAGCCTGGCGCCCCTCTTTCCGGATGCGTCCACCGTCTTTAATAATGACGGTGATTCCTACATGGTGATGGGGGACAACACCTGCAATAGTTTCGATTCGCGCGCCTGGGGTTCTTTCCCGGCCCGGAATGTCATCGGCAAATCCTTTTTCGTCTATTGGCCCATCACCGCGCGGTTTGGCTGGGGCAACCAGTAACCCCGTTTTACGGTGCGGCTGGGCGCCAGCATCTTGCGCTTCCTATGAATCAAGAAACCGTTTTAGTCACCGGCGCGTCCTCGGGCATCGGCCGGGATCTCGCCCGCTGCTTCGCCGCCGACGGCGCTCAGCTGATCCTCCTTGCCCGCAACACCGAGGCGCTCGAGGCGCTCGCCGAGGAACTCCACCAGGCTCATCCGAGCCAGGTGCGCGTCCTGACGGCCGATCTCTCTCGCCCGGGAGAGGCCCGGCGGATTTTTGACGAGCTGGCCAGCGAAAAAATTTCGGTCGACGTGCTGGTCAACAATGCCGGCTTTGGAGCCAGCGGGTCTTTTGCTGAAATCTCCCTGGCGCGTCAGCTTGAAATGGTTCAGGTCAACCTCGCGGCGCTGACGGAGCTGACCGGCTTGTTTCTGCCTGGCATGCTCCAGCGCCGGCGCGGCGGAATCCTCAACGTCGGGTCGGTCGCCGGATTCCTGCCCGGCCCCGGCATGACGGTCTATTATGCGACCAAAGCCTTTGTGCTGTCCTTCAGCGAGGCGCTGGCCGAGGAACTTCGCGGCACGGGCCTGACCGTGTCGGTGCTGTGCCCCGGCCCGACTGAGAGCGATTTCGGCCGCGTGGCGCGCGGCTCAAAAGTCCGGCGCCTGAAGACTTCTAAGATGACCTCCGCAGCGGTGGCGGACCATGGGCACCGGGCCTATCGCCGGGGGGTTGTCACCGCCGTGCCCGGATTTCAAAATAAGCTGTTCGTCTTTTTGAACCGGCTTCTGCCCCGGTCGATTCCCCGCAAAATCGTCCGGCAGTACAACCAGACCATGGAGTGACACTCCAGCTGCCCGGCAAACCCGGCCGGCAGAAAAAGCCTCAGGCATTTCAGGCTTTGAAATCGTCACCGGCCTTTTAAACTCGGCCACTCTCAAATTATGCTCGGACGTTTTTTTAATCTGGCGGAAAACCATACCACGGTGCGGACGGAGGTTCTCGCGGGAGCAACCACCTTTCTGACCATGGCCTACATCATCGTGGTCCAGCCCGCAGTGCTGTCCGGCCGGATGTTCGGGTTTGAGACGGGCATGGATTTCGGCGCGGTGACCACAGCCACCTGTCTGGCGGCGGCGCTGGCCACGGCGCTCATGGCGCTTCTGGCGCGCTATCCCATCGCCCAGGCTCCCGGCATGGGCGAGAATTTCTTCTTTGTTTTTTCTGCCATCCCCACCGCGGCCGCTGCGGGTTTTTCCAATAGCTGGCAGGTGGCGCTGGGCTGCGTTTTCTTCTCCGGAATCCTGTTCCTGATCCTGTCGCTGGTCGGTCTGCGCGAGATGATTTTCAATACTCTCTCTCCCAGCCTGAGGAATGGGATCGCAGGCGGCATCGGCCTGTTCATCGCCTTCATCGGCCTCCAAAATACCGGACTGATCGTCAAAGACCCCGGCTCGGCGGTGAAGCTCAACCCCCATTTCAACTCGCCCGATCTGATTGTATTCTTCACAGGGCTCTTTGCGACCGCCGTGTTACTCACCCGGAAAGTGCGCGGCGCTATCCTCTGGGGCATCGTCGCCGCCACACTCCTGGCCGTCGTGCTGAAAGGGACGCTGTCGCCCGATGCCTCCCCTCAGGCGGCCCAGTCCCTGTTGATCAAGCAGTTCACCCTGGCCCACAGCGTGGTCTCCCTGCCGCCGTCCCTGGGCCCTACGTTCCTGCAAATGGATCTCCGGCATGCGCTGTCCCTCTCCATGCTCCCCTGCGTGCTGGTATTCCTGTTCATGCTCACCTTCGACGCCCTCGGCACGCTGATCGGCGTCAGCGAGCAGGCTGGGTTCATGCGGGACAACCGTCTGCCGCGCGCCCGCCAGGCGATGGTTTCCGACGCCGTCGGCACGGTAGCCGGCGCGGCTCTGGGGACCAGCACGGTGACGAGTTTCATCGAGAGCACGGCCGGAGTGGAGCAGGGCGGGCGCACCGGTCTGGCAGGATTGGTTGTGGCGGGATTTTTCCTCCTGGCCCTGTTCTTCAGCCCGCTGATCGCCATGATTGGAAGTTATCCCCCGCTCACCGCCCCGGCACTGGTGATCGTCGGGGCGATGATGCTTCAAAATGTCGCCAAGATTGAATGGAAAGATCCCAGCGAATCCGTGCCGGCATTCCTGACCCTGATCGGCATCCCGTTATCGTATTCTATCGCCGACGGCCTGGCGCTGGGGTTCATCAGTTATCCGGTCATCAAAATCTTGAGCGGCCGCGGTCGGGAAGCCGGCTGGCTGTCTCGAGGGCTGGCCGCGCTGCTGGTGCTCTATTTCATTTTTGTCCGGGGCCGGGTGGGCTGAGCGCGGACAAAAACCCCAAACCGCACCGCCCCGCCTACTCTGCAAAACACGAATTCCAAAGCGGGCCGCGCTCTCGCCGCCCTCTCCCCCTCGCTCCGCGAAGCAGGAGTGGGGAGAGGCCCCGGGGGGGCGTTTTTTTTCGGCGCTGCCCCGGCTAGGATGAGCGAGCCTCTGTTTTGGGAATTCAGTTTAAAATCAAGCAGCCGGGGAGGACAATTTCCTAAAAAAATCCAGCGCTGTTTTTTCCGTTGCCGCACTCAGTTCTTCCAGAGTCCAGCCTCGGACCCGAGCCACGGCCTCGGCGATCTCCCGCACATAAGCCGGTTCGCAGCGTTTGCCGCGGTACGGCACCGGGGCGAGGTAGGGGCAGTCGGTTTCCAACATGAACCGGTCCGGCGGGGCGGCCGCCACGGCGTCCCTCACATTCTGCGCATTTTTGAAGGTGACAATCCCGGTGAAGCTCACCAGGGAGCCCATTGCGAAAACCTGCTCCATCCGCGCCACGGTCTCGCCAAAACAATGGAACACCCCGCGCGTCCGGCCGATGAACGGGCGCATCTGCTCCAGCGTGTCTTCAAACGCGGTGCGCTGATGGATGACGCAGTTCAGGCCGGATTCAGAGGCGATCTCCAGCTGTTGCCGGAAAATATCCGCCTGCTTTTGTTTGTAACGCGTGTCGTCGTCCGCAGTGCCGCCCGGCTTTTCGCTCGGCAAATGGTGATAATCCAAACCGGTTTCCCCGATGGCCACGACTTTGGGATGGCGCGCGAGCGCGCGCAGGGCCGGCCGCAAATCTTCCGGCGCCTCCAGGGCCTCCGTCGGATGCCAGCCGATGGCGGCGTAGACTTCCGGATAGCGTTCGGCCAGCTGGACGGCGCGCTCACTGCTGTCCAGCCGGGTCCCGATGGAGATGATCCGGGTGATTCCGGCGGCCCGGGCGCGGGCGATGATCTCCGGCAAGTCCAGCGCGTAATCCGGATAATCCAGATGGGCGTGAGTGTCAAAAAAGTGGGGCATGATTTAAACCTAAAAAAACGCTGAGCCCGAGGAGGCTCAGGCTATCTGAGGGCCCTGATTGCTGGGTGATCCAGGTCATGGCGCTGGGAGGGCAGGGGGGGTGGCCGTTGGTGACAGAGATTTTATTTTCACCTCCACCGAATTTTTGCCGGGATAATCGCGGGTCTCGGACAACAGTTTCCGGTCATTCTCGATCGCTTCGGCATTGCGCGCCTGCTCCTGGAGTTTTTCGCCGAGCGACAGCCGCAGGCGGAGCTTTTGCTGGGGCGATGGATTCATTTTCAGGGCGTTTTGATAGGCCCAAATCGCCGAGGAAGGCTTGCCTTCCAGAGCATAGAGGTCGCCCAATTTTTCTGTGAGCACCGCGCTGTGGGCGGCCACGTCCAAGTTCTCAATCAGGCTGGCGACGGCGGATGCGCGGGAGCCGTGCGCCAGCGCCGTGTTTGCCAGCCGCAGATAGGACCATTCCAGCAGCGGGCTTTTTTGCTGCGTCAGCTGCTCATGCAGGACCGTGGGTGCTTTCCCGAACGGACGATAGAGGGGATCGCCCACCACGGTCGTCTGCCAGGATAAAAACGGCTGCCCGGCGTAGGCGGCTTCGCCGAAGGTAAAGCCCGACACCGTAAGCCGGGCGAGAAGCATGGCGACGTTGGGCGTGGCGCCGAGATACGGTTCGTACACGCAACCCAGGGTGCAGGTCGCCCCCCGGGCCAGCAGCGGCCCAGCCCAATTTTCATGGGTGCTGCGGAGCGTGCTGGCGCTGAAGGAATGGAGATGATAAGCAAAGGCGCCGGGCATGAATTCCACCTGGGACGCCGCAAATGGCCCGGAGACATTCCCGTCATACCAGCCGCAATAAATTGCAATCTGGCTCAACGGGAAACTCGCGGGAAACGTCTCTGGCAAGTTGTCCACCGTGGTTTCAAAACCAAGCTCGCGGCACAGTTTCGCCGCGCCCAGGATCCATTCATCGCCCAGAAAATACGCGTTGGTTTTGCCCAGCCCGCGCGCATCAAAATAAGTCCGGCCCCATAGCCCGTCCCGCTCTGCCGCCAGGGCCTTATCCACGAGCCCACAGGCTATCTCCGGCGTGGGGCCGTCCAGCCGCGCCACCAGCAGGATGCCGTTGGTCGGATGGAGGTCCGCCGCATTGGTCGCCCCGTAAAACGAATTGCCCTGCGGGCCCGTCAGCGTCAGCTCGAGGTTGATCAGTGGCAGCAGGGCCAGCTCCGAGTCCACCGCGGCCTCGTTATGCCGGAGTTCCGCCTGCAAATTGGTTTTGCCCGCCTCAAGAGCACCGGGATCCGGACGGATTTTCAGCGGCACGCCATAGCACAGCACGGCGTAGCGGATTTGGGAGGCCGCTACCAGACGCCCCTCGCGCCCGGGCTGGCTGGGAATCGCAGACGTCTTCATCCAGCGGAAGGTCCAGAGGTTGTCCGCCTCGAGTTTCTGAACGAGCGGCTGCTGGAGCAATTCCCGGAATTCAGTGCGGCTGATCTCTTCCGCGGCGGGCAGGGGGAATCCGTAAACCTGCCGCCGGGGAACTTGCCGGGCCTGGGCATAATGATCGGCAACTTTTTTTGAACCCCGCACGTTGCTGTTATAGATTACTACCACTTCATCGCCCCCTCCGGCGGCTACAGCAGCAGCCCCGGCATAGGTGCCCCCTCCGACAGCCATCAGCGCCAGGAATATGAGCCGGATGAAATTCATTCGTCCGCGTTCACTTTCAGCCCGTCCCAGGCCAGCCGGATGCCCGGAGGCAATTCCGCCTGGGAGAGGTCGTGGTCATAATCATGTGTGAGATGCGTGAAAAACGTCTCCCGGGCATTGATGCGCCTCGCTGCCGTCAGCGCCTCATCCAAGCACATGTGCGTCGGATGCGGCTTGTGGCGCAGCGCGTCCAGCACAGCCACCTCCACCCCGCGAACCTGCTCCATCGCGGCGTCCGGGATTTCCTTGCAGTCGCTCAAATACGCCAGCCGCTTGCGGCCGCCCTGCTCAAAGAGAAAGCCGGTCGTTGTCATCCGGCCATGCGGCAGGTCCAGCGGCGTGATTTTTAAATCGCCGATGACGAAGGGGCCCTTTAAAACGTGTTCCTGCGGGATAAAATACCCGCTCGGCCACGGTCCCTGATGAAACGCATAGAGAAAAACGCGCCGCAGATGGGCCATCGTCTCCTCGCTCGCGTAGATGGGCAGGGCGGTGCCGCCGCGCAAATCGCAGAACCGGCGGCAGTCGTCCATGCCGAGCACATGGTCGGCGTGGGCGTGAGTGACTAGCACCGCGTCCAGATGCTTGATGTTTTCGCGCAGGCACTGGAGCCGGAATTCCGGAGGGGTGTCCACCACCAGCTTCACCGCGTCGGTGGAGACGTGGATGGCGGGACGGGTGCGCCAGTTCTTCGGGTTTGCCAAGTATTCTGGCGGATAGTCCACGCCGATGATCGGCACTCCCTGGGAGGTGCCGGTGCCGAGAAAGGTGACGCTGAATGACATACTTGAAATTTTCTTTTTGCCCAATGGGACAATAACCGTTCAAATGGTCGCAGCAAACGTTACCCATGTTGACGACGCTCCGCATCAAAAACCTCGCGCTGGTCCCGGACCTCACGCTGGAACTCCAGCCGGGCTGCAACGTCATCACCGGCGAGACCGGTGCCGGCAAATCCATCATCATTGGCGCGCTCAACCTCGTCCTCGGCGATCGCGCCGACCGCTCCCTCCTCCGCAGCGGAAGCGACAGCTGTTCCGTCGAGGCGGTCTTCGAAATAAAAAAACTGCGCGCGCCGCTCGGACCCTTTCTGGAGGAGAACGGCCTGGAGCCCTGCGACGATCATCAGCTGGTCCTCAAGCGCACCCTCAACAGCGCCGGGGCGAACCGTCAGTTCATCAACGGCACGCCCACGTCCCTGGCCACGTTGGCGACGATTGGCGAATGGCTTGTGGACATGCACGGGCCGCACGATCACCAGTCCCTGCTGCATCCGGCAAAACAGCTCGCCATCCTCGATGCGTTTGGCGGCCTGGAAAAAGAGCGGGCGGCCTTCGGCGAACGGGTCCGGTCGCGCGCCGCGCTCGCTGCGGAAAAGTCGGCGCTCATCGTCGATGAGAAAACCTACGCGCAGCAGCTCGACCTCCTGCGCTTCCAGGTGAAGGAGATTTCGAGCGCCCGGCTTCAGCCCGGCGAGGACGAGCAGGTGGAGGCGGCTTTCCAGCGGTCCAGCAACGCCGCCCGACTGCTGCAGTTGAGCCAGACCGCGCTGGACGCCCTGAGCGAGAACGACAATCCCCTGATGGCCCAAGCAGGTCAGATGGGGCGCACCCTGCAGGAATTGCAGCGCGTGGACGCGGGCGCGGAGGGCATGGTCGCGCTGCACGCGCAGGCTGCCGGGGCATGGCGCGAATTGCAGTCGGAGCTGTCGCGCTACGCCGAAAACGTGGACATCGACCCCGCGCAGCTTCAGCAGCTGGAGGCGCGGATGGACCTGCTCCGGTCCCTCAAGCGCAAGTACGGCGCGACGCTTCCGGAAGTGATGGCCTTTGGAGCCGAGGCGGCGGCGAAACTCGCGGCGCTGGAAGGCCGCGACGCCGAGCTGGCGCGGATCAATCAGGCTTTGGACGCGCTGGATGCAACCCTTTTGGCGGCAGGTAAAAAACTGACCGCCGCCCGCCGGAAGGTAATTCCGCTATTGACCAAGGCCGTGGTTCGCCAGCTGGCCGATCTCGGGTTTCGGCAGAGCCAGTTTGATGTGGACATTCGCAGCGCCGCCGCCCCGTCGCCGCGTCCGGCGGGGGCGTCTTCCTTACCCGAAACCTCAGCGTTGGCGGACGGTCCGGCTGTTGCGGCCGAGCGTGCGGCCCCGCTGCGCACCGGCCTGGATGAGATTGAATTCCAGTTTGCCCCCAATCCGGGAGAGCCGGCGCGTCCGCTCCGGGCCATCGCATCCTCCGGCGAAATGGCGCGCGTGATGCTGGCCCTCAAGACGGTGCTGGCGGCGCAAGACGAGATTCCCGTGCTGGTTTTCGACGAGGTGGACGCCAATGTCGGCGGCGAGACGGCCCATGCGGTGGGCGAAAAGATGAAGCAGATTGCCGCCAACCGGCAGGTGCTCTGCATCACGCATCTCCCGCAGGTGGCCGCCCCTGCGGACGCCCATTACGTCGTGACCAAGCTCATCCGGGACGGGCGCACGGTTTCAGAGATCACGCGGCTGACCCCCAAGGAGCGCGTGACCGAACTGGCGCGGATGTTGGGCGGCCAGACTGACGCGGCTCGAAAACATGCCCGGTCCCTGTTGAGCTCCGATCCGGAATCTGCGGACCGCGATTAGACCGAGTGCTGCCGCGTGCCTGTTAGTATGGGTCAGCCCCCCAAGGCATTCCAAGATGCCGGCCGGAGAGCCAATAAATTTAAGGACGGATGAGAGAATTAGTAAGTGCCGTCTCAAAGCGCACGACAGCTTCATCCGGCTTGGCGTACCCGAGTTTTTCCCGGGTCAGGCGCTCGACGGTTTTAGGGTCGTGCAGCAGGGCGTCCACCTGCGCCTGCAATTCTTTGGAGCGGGCTTCTTCCCGTTCGATCTGATTTTGAAACCGCAGAATCTGTCGGCGCATGCGCTCGTTCTCCTTGATCACCGGCAGATAGCACAAGCCGATGAGCAGCAGCACGGCGAGCACGACAAGACCGACGACCAGTTTCGTCAGTTTGCTCCAGATGCCGAGGTCAACATTCACAGCAGCAGTAAACCATGCAGGCTGCGGGGGAGGAAGCGGATTTTCAGCGGCTGTACATTTTCCAGTCGGTGAGCGTTTCGTCGGGTGCAAACGTCAGCCGGAGATGAGAGGCCGGAAAACCAGCTGGGGCGGACGCGCCCGCCGCTCCGTTGTGGAAATGGGTCGGCCATTCTTGATTGGGACCGCCCGGTTTTACGTTTCCATCGAGTTTGTTGATCCATTCCGCCACAACCACACCGTCCTTTAGCTGGGCGGACCTTTGTGGCGGACCGAGCTCCAACATGGCCTGTTCCAGGGTGTAATGGCCTATGCGGGCGGCCCATTGGTTATTCCCGGCTGTGATACAGCCAGCCAGAACCAGTACGGAAAAATACGTGAGCCCTCCCTTTTTCACGTTGAAAGTTACCCTTTTTTTGGGGGAGCGCAAATGGGTCCGGAACGGATTTGATTGTCAGCGCGCCAACGAACGGCAAGACTTTCCCCATGGACCTATTAAAGACCATTTTAACGGAGCTGGTGGAGCTGGATCGCACTGTCAAAACGATGGCCACCTCCCATCCCAAGCCCAACCTCCTGCCGCAGTTTGCGCGTCTGGACGAACTGACGGCGCAGCTGCCGCCCCACACCGACCCGACTCTCCTGCATTATCTGCACAAGAAAAGCTACGAGAAGGCGCGGCTCTTTTTGGAGGGCCGGGAGGCGGAGAATCAAGCGGGGAACTGCCGCCATGTTTGACGACACCATTGCCGCCATTGCCACGCCGCTGGGCGAGGGGGGGCTTGCTGTCATCCGCATTTCCGGCCCGGACACTCTGGCCGTGGCGGACCGGGTCTTTCGTCCGGCAGGAAAGAATTCACCCGCCCCGTCCGCTGCGCCCACCCACACGATTCTTTACGGCCGGATTTTCCGGAGCGAGGTGCTGGTGGACGAGGTGCTGCTCTCGGTTCTGCGCGGGCCGCGCACCTTCACGCGGGAGGACACGGTTGAAATTTCCTGCCACGGAGGACTGCTGCCGGCCAAGCTGGTGCTCGACACAGTTTTAGAAAACGGCGCGCGGCTGGCCGACCCGGGCGAGTTCACCCGGCGCGCCTTCCTCAATGGACGCCTCGACCTCGCGCAGGCCGAGGCCGTGGCGGATCTAATTCACTCGCGCACGGCCCTGGCGCTGGCGGCGGCTAACGAACAGCTCGCGGGCAAACTTTCGCAGCGCATCAATGAACTCCGAGATGAGCTGATGCGGACGCTGGCCCATGTCGAGGCGCATATCGATTTCCCAGATGAAGACATCGCGCCGGAAACGCGGCTCCAGTTGATTCAGCGCCTGGAAAAAGGCGCGGCGTTCCTGGAGGAATTGCTGCGCACCGCCAACGAGGGGCAGATCCTCCGGCGCGGCATCCGCGCGGCTATTATCGGCCGTCCTAACGCGGGCAAGTCCAGCCTGCTGAACCGTCTGCTGGGCCATGACCGGGCCATCGTCTCGCCAGTGCCCGGCACGACGCGCGACACCATTGAGGAGACCGCGGACATCCGCGGATTGCCGGTGGTGTTCATCGACACCGCCGGGCTGCGCGATTCGCAGGACGCCATTGAGGTGGAGGGTATCCGTCGCAGCCGCGCCTCCCTAGCCCAAGCGGAATTAATTCTCCACGTTCTCGACGCCAGCGAACCGCTCACGGCCGAAGACGAGGCCTATCTGAAAGAATTTGCCGGAAAGCCGCGGATCCTGGTCCGCAACAAAACCGATCTGCCGTCGCAATGCTCCCATGTCGGGGAGGAAAGTCTGCCGGCCGTGGACGTCTGCTGTCTGAGCGGGCAGGGGATCGAGCCCTTGAAGGATGCCATCAAAGGAATGGTTTGGGCGGGCAGGACGGAGGCGGGGATGCTGCAGGTGATGATTAATTCGCGGCATCAGGAGGCGCTGGGCCGGGCCCGCACCGCCACGCGGGAAACCATCGCGGCATTGCGCGCCGAGGCAACTCTGGAGCTGGTGGCGCTGGATTTGCGGATCGCCGTCGGAGCGGTTGGCGAGATTGTGGGAAAAACCACCACCGACGATCTGCTTGACTCCATCTTCAGCCAGTTTTGCCTCGGGAAATAACCTCGCCGTCCCCCCACTTTAAGCCGCCGTAGGCATTAGCCCAATCCCTTATAGCCGTTCTTGGCAATTGTGGGTCAGGTAGGGCGCGCCACTCCGTGCGCGCCGCCCGGGGCATCAGGTGACGTAGGTTGGCAGCCGCGGCGTGCTGGGGACTGCCCGCCCTACCTGCGCGCTTTTTTGCGCAAGCGGATCGCTTTGTTATGACCCCGGCTTTAGCAGCAAGAGCAGACCGAATACACCCCGATGGATGAAGGATGCTTGGATCCGGATGGATCGACCCAAGGACCGGCCACCTCCCTCGCTGGATCGCGGTCAGGTAGGGCGCGTCACTCCGTGCGCGCCGCCCCGGGGTATAAGTAGACGCGGGTTGGCAACCGCGGCGGGCAGAGGACTGCCCGCCGATGGGCCTAGGTTCAGTTGAACTGCCATAGGAGCGGGACGCTTACCAGACCTCGACAGGGCCGCGGGGCACGGGGATCTGTTCGCGCCGGGTGGACGCGGGCTCGGGTTCGCGCATGAAGGAGGCAATCATGGGCGGCTGACGGTAGCGCGGCAGGAGTTCTCCCCGCTCATCCACAAACTGCCGGCGCCATTGGATGTAATGCTCCAAAACGGCCTGAAATCCGGCCCGGGTGGAAACCTGAACCACCTGCTTGTTAAATTCGTGGGACGGGCCAAATCGCTTGGCATACCACGGCGCCACCTTTCGGAACATCCGGCAGCCGAGCTCCTCGCCAAAAACCTCCACCATCAGATCCAGATGACGGCACAAAATGCGGATCCGCTCCTCAAAGGAAGGCTCGGGCGGCAATCCTTCGTTGGGACCGGACTCCGGCTCCGAGCTTCGTGGAGCATTCGGCAGAGAGCTGAGGTATTGGTGCGTGCGCTTAAAAATCCACGGATCGTAAAATGCGCCGCGCCCGATGCTGACGCCCGCGCAGCCGGTATCTTCGAACATCTTGCGGGCGGCTTGGGGCGTGAGGATGTCGCCGTTGCCGATGACGGGAATGGATTTCACAGATTCTACCACCCGGCGGATGCCGGCCAGGTTCACCGTCCCGTCAAAACCCTGTTCGCGGGTGCGTCCGTGCACAAAAATGGCGGCGACCCCGACGTCCTCGAGTGTGCGGGCCAGATCCGGGGCGGTGAGATTGTCGTCGTCCCAGCCGAGCCGCATTTTGGCGGTGACGGGAATTTTAACGGCTTGAACCATGCCTTTCACAAGCGCGGCGGTTTTGGGGAGCTCGGTCATCATGGCGGAGCCGCCGCCGACCTTGCAGACTTTTTTGACGGGGCATCCCATGTTGATGTCGATGGAATGAACGCCAAGAGATTCGACATAGGCGGCAGCATCCCGCATCTCCTCAGGCACGGAGCCGAAGAGCTGGACGGCGAGGGGGGAATCGATCGGGTCGGTTTCGATGAGTTTGAGCGCGCGCGGATTTTTTTCCAAGAGCGAGCGGGCGTTGACCAGGTCGGTGGTGCAGAGCCCCACGCCGCCGAGTTCGCGCACGACCCGCCGGAAGGGCAGGTTGGTGTAACCGGCCAGCGGCGAGAGAAACAGGTTGGAGTGCAGGACCAGCGAACCGAGGCGCATGACTGCAAGCCTAGCAGAATTCGCTGATTGCGAAAGCGTCAATGCCATGATAATTTCAGTTTCAACTTTAAACGACATGGCGGACGACGAACAAAATAAAAAAGGCGGGGACGCACCGAAAAAACCGGCGGCGAATTTTCAGTTCCCCGTGAGCACCTGGGTGGTATGGATTCTGATTCTGGGCAGCATTGTGGGGCTGACCTTTCTTCATCAGCGGATGCAGGCGCCGACTCATCAAATCACCGAGGGCGAGTTTTTCAGACTGTTTGAGTCGAATCTGATTGCGCATGCCACCATCGATTACGCCCCGCAATCGTCCTATCCCAACGCGACGTTCAACGATATCAGCGGCACGTATTACAAGGCCGACACCAGCGGCAATCAGGTCAAGGAAAACGGCAAGCCCGTGGAGTTGCCCTTCACGGTGTCGCAGGTCCTGCTGACCTCCAGCACGCTGGACAAGCTGAGGGATTCGCACAAATTCACCGCCGTCCAGCAGAACACGGTGTTGTTCAGCTTGCTGATGAACATCGCGCCGTTCCTGCTGATCGGCCTGCTGTTCTGGTTTTTCTTTATCCGCCAGATCAAGATGGCGGGTAAGGGCGCGATGAGCTTCGGCAAGAGCAAGGCCCGGATGCTTGCCAAAGACCGCAACAAGACAACTTTCAAGGATGTGGCAGGGATCGACGAGGCCATCGACGAAGTCTCCGAGCTTGTGGATTTCCTGAAGGACCCGAAAAAATTCCAGCGTCTCGGCGGGCGGATTCCCAAGGGCGTGCTGATGGTGGGCGCGCCAGGCACGGGAAAAACCCTGCTGGCCAAGGCCATTGCCGGCGAGGCAGACGCCTCCTTCTTCAGCATCAGCGGCTCGGACTTTGTGGAGATGTTTGTAGGCGTGGGCGCCAGCCGGGTGCGCGACATGTTCGAGCAGGCCCGCAAGAATGTGCCCTGTTTGATTTTCATCGATGAGATCGACGCCGTCGGCCGCAGCCGCGGGGTGGGTTTGGGCGGCGGCAACGATGAGCGGGAGCAGACTCTGAACGCTTTGCTGGTGGAGATGGACGGCTTTGACACCCAGGAAGGGATCATCATCATTGCGGCGACCAATCGGGCGGATGTGCTGGACCCGGCGCTGCTGCGGCCTGGGCGGTTTGACCGTCGCCTCACGGTGAACCTGCCGGACGTCCGCGGGCGCGAGGCGATTTTGAAGGTGCATTCCCGCAACGTGAAACTGGATCCGGCCGTGGATTTGTCGGTGACGGCGCGGGGAACTCCCGGCTATTCCGGGGCGGAGCTGGCCAACCTGCTGAATGAGGCCGCGCTGCTGGCGGCACGCACGGGAAAGAAATTTGTCGGCCAGGCGGAGCTAGAAGAGGCGCGCGACAAGGTGCGCTGGGGCCGCGAACGCCGCAGCCTGGCGATGACCGATGAGAACAAAAAGCTGACCGCGTGGCACGAGGCTGGCCATGCGCTGGTGAATGTGCTTCTCGAGCACACCCATCCGCTGCACAAGGTGACCATCATCCCGCGCGGGCCCTCGCTGGGCTCGACCATGTCCCTGCCCAAGGAAGACATTTTAAATTATCGGAAAAAAGAATTGCTCGACAGCATCACCATGACGATGGCCGGACGCATCGCCGAGGAGATCACTTCCGGGGACATTTCGACCGGGGCCGGCGGCGACATTCAGCAGGCGACGGCGATGGCGCACGCCATGGTCTGCCAGTACGGGATGAGCGAGAAGTTGGGCATGGTGCAATATGCCGAAGACGATGAGTTTTTTCTGGGCCGGGACATGATGCGGCGCAAGACCTACAGCGAGGCGACCGCGCAGGAGATCGACACGGAAGTGCGCGGCATCATCAGCCGCTGCTATCAGCGCGCGCACGAGATCATCTATGCCAACCGCGACAAGCTGGAGATGATCGCCAATGCGCTTCTGGAATATGAGACTCTGGATGGAGTGCAGGTGGCGGACATTGTGAAGCTGGGCCATTTCACGCCGCCGCCGCCGCCGCCCAAGATAGAACCGCCCACGGGCGCCCAAGCGGCCACATCGCTGCCGGAAGTCCCGCCCAAAGCCGTCCCGCCCAAGCTGCCGGGACTGGGCACCGCAGCGCCCGCCGCAGCCTGATCCGGGCGGGGGCGCACACCCCGGAAACATCGGGTTGGCCTATGCCATCACGCTCACCTCTTCCATGGAAGGATGGCAAGTCCGAGAGCGGGCTTAATTCGACCTCCTCATTTGGCGAAGTTATCGCACCGCGATGACCCTGCCACGCGGGCGCAAACTCTGAGTTCAAAGTTCAGGGTAAAATGGCGAGCACTCACCCGGTGAGAATTGGGCATTAATCAACTTCAGCCATGGTCTTTGGATTTTAGCGGCTCGAATTTAGAGAGCTTTTCAACCCTGGAGCCGATTCCGCTATTTAAAGGGGGTCGCGGGCTGCGGGGATTGTTGGGCTCCGACGAGGAAGAATAATTTAACCGCAGAGAACGCAGCTCTTATAAAGAAGCGAACGAATTCCCTGATGAAAACCAGACACGAATTTCACTAATTAACGCGAATCCGAATCTGCTTTGCAGGCGGGCGGAATCGCTATCAAGAACGGACCTCTTACGAAACCTCGACAGCTGCTAGCCGGTCGTGGTCGCGGGACGGACCATTTTCAGCTTTGTTTTAAGCCTTTCAACCACCAACAATACCTCCTCGATGCGCACAATCAGTTCCTCGCGCAACGCCTCTGCTTCACTACGGCATATGATTAATGCTTCGAAGTTAGGAGAAGTGCAACCAACGTACACCGCCTCAAGTCGGCCCTCGATTTTCTTGAGTTCTATTTCTGCCCTTTGGAGATCCTGAACCAGTCTGTCGATTATTTTACGTTGAGGAACAGTGCCGTTATTTTCAACCTCGGCAATAACAGCCTCCACTTGATCGATAGTTACTGAGAGAGACGCCGGTAGCTGAATTGATCTGCCTGCCATTGTGGATCCCGAAGCGGGCGCCAGATTAGTATCGCCAAGGATTGAAAGGATTTGTTCCGCTAAGGGTTTAAGTTCCGGCACCGTTGTGCTCCTCCTTGCCGCTTCGCGGGCTGATTGTACTGCCGGGAGCAGTAAGCCAACCAAGGTCCCGATGATCGCGATGACGACGAGGAGTTCGACCAGAGTAAAACCACTGCGGGCGTCGCGTAAACGAATGGGCGCAGGAGACATGTTATGTATTTTCATATGATTTTTCGGGATGGTGGCGTTTTTTATTTTAATGTCAAAATTTTTATTAAATTTCACGCGGCGGCGGCGCCGGCGCAGGTCCCGGTTTCGCTGGAGAAACCGGATGCGAAGTTCAGGAGGATTGTGAAGGGGTTAAGGGAAAAGACGTGGTCGTCGGATTGGCCGTGGCTGCTGGAGTTGCTAACGCCAGCGTGACGCTGGACTCCATTGAGACACGAATTTCACGAATTAACGCGAATGGGAGGGGAAATTTTTAACCGCAAAGAACGCAGGGAGCGCAGAGATAGGGGGGCGGGACCCCATTATTAAATCCAGACACGAATTTCACTAATTGACGCGAATTGGTATTGGCAGACGGGAGGATTACAGTAGTCGATATCAAGAACCGACCCTTTTCAGAATCAACCCTTGCCATTTCCAAGTTGCAACGCTGGCCAGATTCAATAAGACAACCATCAATATGTGAACCCCTGCAGCACTCAATCCGACGTCATTCCTGTAGGATTTCCTGACGGTGGTGTGATCTTTTGGAGATCCTATTGGAGGAGGCATAAACCCGAATTCCGAAGCGAACCTTTGCGGACAAGGGTAGGGATGGCGCCGCGCGCCATCCCTATCCCCATTTCAGAATTCGGGATTAATACTATTCAGCAGGAATTGATACGCTCCCTGAGAAATTAATTTTTCCGGCGGAAGGCTTTTTTTACTGCAGACGGCGTCTCTGATCACCGGGCTTTTTGAAGGTTATGGAGATCCTCGGCGAGGAACTGGGTCACATCCTTGAAGCGGGCGTAATTGTCAGGATTCACCTGCATGAGGGTCTGATGTGCTTCGAGGCTAGTGCGGGCAATTTGCTCCCGCGAGGGATGGATGGAAGTCGGAGTGGAGGTCTCCACGACGCCGGGCAGGGCCAGTTCTCCTGAGAGAATTTTAAAAAGGTGAAGGGCGCCCAAGTTTTCAAGCAGTTCCGTCACCCGCGGATTGGGGTTGGACAATTCGATGCCGGCCCTGGTGGCGGCGCCAGCCGTGTTGAGCCGTAAACCGAACTGCGCCAAAACCCCCAGAAACGTACTGTCCATTAAAGCGCATTCTGAGAGGTCGATGATGAAATGCGCGTAGTCCTTCTGCTGGAGCTGTTCGATCAGGGTCTTGAAATCCGGGCTGGAAACGAAGTTGGCGCGCCCGGCGATTTTGACGCAGACGAAATTATCACCCACCAACACCGTTAAACTGGCCGAGGGAAGTGTCATTTTTCGGGTTCAGGCCGCAGCCGGTTGCGGGGTGATGATCTGCACCAGGGCCTGCTGCAGCACCAGCGCTTCCTCGAGGGAACTGGACACCAGCCGCTGATTGCAGCGCAGCAGCAGTTCCATGGCTCGGACCAGTTCATTCCGGGTGTATTTTTTGGCCTGGGGCAGCGCCTTGAAAAGCACATAGGGATTGAGCGCCAGGGGATTAAAACGCTTGTCCGCCGGCAGCTTGTCCGCCGGCACCCGCTCCAGTTGCGTCTTGAACCGGTTGTAATCGGCTTCCGGCTTGATCCAGCCCTCGCGCAGCATCTCCTTGAGCAGCAGCATCGCCCGGATTTTACCGATCAGGCCGTAGAGCAGGCCGATTTCCGACTTATCCTTGTCGGTCTTCATTTCCCAGAGCTCCTCATCCAGCCGTTTGAGCAGACGGGGCAGATCGCGGTCGCCCAGAGCATCGCCCAAGGCAAAGGCCCGAGCGGTTTTATTTTGCGTGCAAATGGTGGCGATATCGGCGACCTCAATCTGCTTCCGGTCACCGGTGAAAAGGCACAGCTTCTCAATTTCGCTGTCCAGCTGGCGCGCATGGGGCCCCACCCGGCTGACGAGTTCGGCGAGAGCCGCACGAGAAATCTCCTTCTGGCGGGAGCGGATGGTGGCCAGGGCCGACGCCTCGGCCCGCTCCGCCCAATCCCGGTCGTCCGCCGACCAGGCCGTGAAAAGCTCAACCGAGCCAATCTTGTCGAGCGTCTTGTAAAAAGATTTTCGCTTGTCCACTTTGCCCGCGCTGATGAGCAGTCGCACCGATTTCCAGGTGAAAGCCTTGAGCTCTTCCGCTAGTTCCCCGAGTGCGGCAGTGACGGCCTGGGAGGAGGCGGTGCGCTCATCGCCCAGAAAATTACAGTCGCGCAGCCAGACGACCTTGCCGGAACCGAAAAAGGGGAGGGTTTGCAGCGCTTCGCGCAAGCGGCCCAGGGCCGCCAGCGCGTCGCCGCTGTTGGCAACGGACGCCTCGATGATTTCGTGATCCATGCCGCCAAGATCTTCTGACCACTGCTGAAATAGCTGCCGGGCGCGCTGCTTTACGGCGAACTCATCGTCGCCACAGACCAGGGCTAGGGGAGAATCGGGGGCGGGGGGCATGCCAGGTTACTCGGAGGCGTCGCTGCCGGTCTCGTTGATCCGGTTGAGCACCTCGCTCATGTCCTCCACCTGTTCAAACAGCGGCGTGGCCACAAAGATGGGCTTCTTCTGCGCCGCGGCAATCGCCAGACAGTCGCTGGGGCGGGCGTCGATTTCCACAATCTTGCGGGCGACTTCGTTCTGCTGCTGCAGGATGAGTCGGGCGAAGTAGGTGGAATTTTTGAGGTCGGTGATGATGACGCGCTCGACGGTGATATTAAAGCCCTGAAAGATGCGCTGCATCAGGTCGTGCGTGAGCGGGCGTTCCTTGGGCTCGTTGCGCAGGAACATACCGATGACCGCACCCATCTGGGGCTCGACGTTGATAACGAAAACTTTCTCTTCATTGCCGACGAAGAGCGCACACCCGCTATTGGCGGGCAGGATGCCCCGGATTTGGACCGGCACAACTTCGTTCTTCATGCGGTTAATCTAGGCGAAAACGACTGGAAAACAAGTCCAGGTTCAGGGTGTCCCAGGATTGTAATTCAGCCAGGGACCGAGCCAGCGCTCCATTTCCGAAACGGACTTCCCCTTGCGCGCCGACAGATCCTGAATTTGATCCTGGCCGAGCTTGCCCACGGCAAAGTATTTGGATTCCGGATGTGCAAAATACAGTCCGCTCACCGAGCTGCCCGGCCACATGGCAAAGCTTTCAGTGAGCCGGATGCCGGTACTTTTCTCGGCATCGAGAAGCTTCCAGAGCCCCTCCTTTTCCGTGTGGTCCGGACAGGCGGGATAGCCCGCTGCCGGACGGATTCCCCGGTACTTCTCCCCAATGATCTCCTCGACCGTGAGTTTTTCCTGGGCGCCAAATCCCCAGGCTTCCCGGGCGCGCCGGTGCAGAGACTCGGCAAAGGCCTCCGCCAGACGGTCCGCGAGCGCCTCCGCAAGGATGGCGTTGTAGTCGTCATGATCGGCCTTGAATTTTTTCACCCGCTCGTCCAAGCCGTGGCCGCTCGTGACGGCGAAGGCGCCGATGTAGTCCGGCTCCGGTTTGGGGGCGATGAAATCCGCCAGGCACCAGTTCGGTGTGCCGTCGCCTTTCTCGATCTGTTGCCGGAGGAAATGGAGTCGGGCCCGGACGGTGGTGCGGGATTCGTCACTGTAGATCTCCACGTCGTCGCCCACGCGGTTGGCGGGGAAGAATCCGTAAACGCCGCGCGGCTGGAGCCAGCGCTCGCGGACCATCTCCCCGAGCATCTGCTGGGCATCGGCGAACAGCTTGCGCGCCGCCTCACCCTGTTTTTCATGCTGCAGAATCTGCGGATAAACGCCGCGCAGTTCCCAGGTGTGGAAAAACGGCGACCAATCAATGTAAGGCACCAAGTCGGCAAGGGAGATTTCCAAGGTTTGATTTCCGCCGCTGGCTCCCGCCGCCAGCACTCGGGTGCCGGTGAACTCCGGCCGCGGCAGCGACCCGTAAGTAAGCCGGGGGGCCAGGGCGCGGGCCGCCTCCAGGGAAAGTAATCCCACCTGCGAGCCCGCGTGCTGGGAGCGCAGTTTCTCATAATCCTCCCGGAGCTGCTTCACAAAGGGCGCTTTCCCGTCCTTGCTCAACAGGCTGCTGGTCACTGGCACAGCGCGCGAGGCGTCGAGCACATGGACCACCGGTCCGCTGTAATGATGGGCCACTTTGACGGCTGTGTGCGCTCGGCTGGTGGTGGCGCCGCCGATGAGCAGGGGGATTTTGAGGCCCGTCCGCTCCATCTCCCGCGCCACGTGAACCATCTCGTCCAGCGACGGCGTGATCAGCCCGCTGAGCCCGATGAGGTCGGCCTTCTCGAGGCGGGCGCGCTCCAGGATTTTTTCGCACGGCACCATCACCCCGAGATCGATCACCTCGTAGTTGTTACAGGCGAGCACCACGCCGACGATGTTTTTCCCGATGTCGTGCACGTCGCCCCGGACGGTGGCCAGCACAATCTTGCCCTGCGCCTTGACGGCTTCGCCCCGCGCCGCCATCTCCGCCTTTTCCGCCTCCATATACGGCGTCAGATACGCGACGGATTTCTTCATCACGCGCGCGGACTTCACCACCTGCGGCAGGAACATCTTGCCCGCGCCGAACAAGTCGCCCACCATGCTCATGCCCGCCATCAGCGGGCCCTCGATAACCGCCAGGGGCCGGCTGTATTGGACCCGGGCCTCCTCGGTATCGGCGTCGATATACGTGTCAATGCCCTTCACCAGCGCATGCGCGAGCCGCTGCTCGACGGTGCCCTGGCGCCATTCCTCCTCAATTTTTTTGTCCGTGGCCGTGGTGCCCGCGCTCGCGGCTTTAAGCTGCTCGCCAAAGGTCACCAGCCGCTCAGTGGCGTCGGGGCGCCGGTTCAATAAGACGTCCTCCACCAAATCCCGCAGCTCCGGCTCGATCTCCTCGTACACCTCCAGCATGCCGGCGTTGACAATGCCCATGTCCAGGCCGGCACGGATGGCGTGATAGAGAAAGGCGCTGTGCATGGCCTCGCGCACGGGGTTGTTGCCGCGGAAACCGAAGGAGACGTTGGACACGCCGCCGCTGACTTTCGCGTGCGGCAGGTTGGCCTTGATCCAGCGCGTCGCCTCGATGAAATCCACGGCGTAGTTGTTGTGCTCTTCGATGCCCGTGCCGACGGTCAGGATGTTCGGGTCGAAGATGATGTCCTCGGGCGGAAAGCCCACTTCCTCCACCAGCAGATGATAGGCGCGGCGGCAGATGCGGATCTTGTCGGCAAGCGTCGCAGCTTGGCCCTGTTCGTCAAAGGCCATCACCACGACCGCGGCGCCGTAGCGGAGCACCTGGGCGGCCTGCTCGCAAAATTTGGCTTCGCCCTCCTTCATCGAGATGGAATTCACAATGCCCTTCCCCTGAACACACTTCAGGCCAGCTTCAATGACCTCCCACTTGGAGGAATCGATCATGAACGGCACCTTGGCCACCTCCGGCTCGCTGCCGAGCAAAAGCAGGTAGCGCGTCATGGCCGACACGCCGTCGATCATCCCCTCGTCCATGCAGATATCCAAAATATTCGCCCCGTTTTCAACCTGCTGCCGGGCGATGGCCACGGCCTGGTCGTACTGGTTCTCCTTGATGAGCTTGGCAAATTTGGGGGACCCGGCCACGTTGGTGCGCTCGCCAATGAGAATGAACTGGCCGGGCTGCTGGGTGAACGGCAGCGAGCCGGAAAGGCGGAGGGGCAGCGGTTCCGCGACGGGCGCCGGCGCGCGGTCCTCAGATTTCTGGGGCCGCACCGGGCTCACGCGGCGCGAGGCGCGCACAGCATAGTCCCGCGGATGGCGTCCCTCCAAGGCCTTGGCGATTGCCGCGATGTGTTCGGGAGTGTTGCCGCAGCAGCCGCCAGCGATGTTGAGCAGACCGTCCTCCGCAAATTCACGGAGATAGCGGCCCATGTCTTCGGGCTTTAAATCAAACCCCGTGGGCGACAGCGGATTGGGCAGGCCCGCGTTGGGATAGCAGGAAATGGCCGTATCCGATTTCCGGGAGAGCTCCGAGAGAAAGGGGCGCATCAAATCCGGGCCGAGCGAGCAATTGAGACCAATGGCGATCGGCTTCACATGCTTCATTGCATTCCAAAACGCCTCGACGGTCTGGGCGGAGATCATCGTTTCCCCGCCGAGGCCGACGGCGGCGGAAATCATCACGGGCAGGGAAGTGCCATCCTTCTCAAAGACCTCCTGGATGGCGACCAGCGCAGCCTTGGCATTGAGCGAATCAAAGATCGTTTCGACCAATAGCAGGTCCGAGCCTCCGGCGATGAGCGCGCGCACCTGGTTGAGGTAGGCGGCCTTGACCTGGTCGAAGGTGCAGACGCGAAAGCCGGCATCATCCGCATCCGGCGAATTGCTGAGCGAGACGGTCAGCGGCCCGATGGCGCCAGCCACAAAGCGGGGGCGCCCGGTCTTGAGCGCGATGCGGTCGCACCACTCGCGGCATTGCCGGGCGGACTGCTCGTTGATATCCCAGGCGAGTTCATTCAGGAATCGGTTCTCAATGATTCCCTGATAAAAAGCCGGGTCCTTCCGCCCGCCGCGCTCCCGCGGATCGTCCACAAAAAACTCGCTCTGGCCAATGCTGGTAGCGGAAAAGGTGTTGGTCTCAATAATGTCCGCCCCCGCCTCCAGAAAGCGCCGGTGAATGTCCCCCACCGTGGCCGGCTGCGTCAGCGAAAACAGATCCCCGTTATTCTTAAGATCCTTCTGCGAATCCCGGAAGCGCTCGCCCCGGACCTCCGCCTCGCCCAGCCCGTAGGTCCGGAGGGTCGTGCCCATCGCCCCATCGAGAATAACGATGCGCTCCCGGAGCGCCTGCTGAAGAAGACCGACGTTTTTTGACATGCCGCCACCATAGGGCAACCGCCGCCTAATTCAACTCAAAAATCAACGCATCCTGATTTGAAGATATGTTTATTAGCTCATGCGGGGCAGCTTTCCCTTGAATCCGGCGGCCGGTCTGGCACTGTGCGCCTTTGAACTTTTTCCGGCTAGGGATGTTGATGCTTGGGATTGCGGGGTGCGCGGCGCTGGGGCATGCGGCGTCCCTCAACGGGCAGTGGTATGTGCCGGTGTCGGATTGGGCTGGCGCCAATAGTCTGAGGCCGGCCGGATCCTGGCGCGGCGCGCGGGTGGTGGTGACCAATCGCGTCAACCGGCTGGAATTTGAGGTGGACTCCGCCCAATCCCGTATCAATGGCGTCAATGTGCGGCTGTGCTTTCCGGTGGCGAGCGTGAGGGGGGCGCCGCACCTGGCCCAATTGGATCTGGACAAAACGCTCCGCCCGCTGCTGTCGCCGGGAAGCGACCCGGCGCCGCGCCGCATCACGACCATCTGCCTGGATCCGGGGCACGGCGGCAAGGATACCGGCAACCACGTGGGCGGGATGTTCGGGCGCAATGAGAAAACCTATACACTGGCGCTGGCCCAGGAGCTGCGCGACCAGCTCAAGCGCGCCGGCTTCAATGTGATTCTGACACGGAACCGGGACAGCTTTGTAGAGCTCCCCGCGCGGGTGGCGCTGGCCAACCGGGTCGGCGCGGACCTTTTTTTAAGCCTGCACTTTAACGGAACGCCCTCCAGCAAAAATGAGGTGGACGGCGTGGAGACCTATTGCATCACCCCGGTGGGGGCCAGTTCCTCCAACGCGCAGGGGGAGGGGAGCCGTCACGGTCCGACCGCGGCGAACCGGTCTGAAAATAAAAGTTTGCAGCTGGCCTATCAAATGCAAAAATCGCTGGTGCAAACCCTCCGTGCGGAGGACCGCGGCGTGCGGCGGGCACGGTTCGCCGTGCTGCGCGATGCGACGATGCCGGCCCTCCTGATCGAGGGCGGCTATCTGAGCCATCCGGTTGAGGGAAAGAAGATTTTTGATTCGGCCTATCGCCGGCAGATGGCTGCAGCGATTGTGAAAGGAATCTTGGCGTATCAGAAACCGGCTTCGGTGCCTGCGAAAGTCAAATCGACGGCGGCCAGCGCCGCCGCCCCAGTCCGTAAACGGGCGGTGAAACCGCCAGAAACATATAAATTCAAATGAGCATTGCGACTAAAACCGGCGACGAGGGACTCACAGGCCTGATGTACGGGCGGCGCGTCCCCAAAAACCATCCGCGCGTGGAAGCCTACGGCACGGTGGACGAACTGAACGCCGCCCTCGGCCTGGCGCGCGCGACCACCGTGCATCCCCGGCTCCAGGAGGCGCTGCTGATCATCCAAAAAGATCTGGTTGTGCTGATGGGGGAGCTGGCCGTGAGCAATGAGGATGTGACGCGCTATGTTCAGGGAGGATACACGCTGGTGACGCCGCAACTCACCGCCAAGCTGGATGTGCAGGTGCAGGAAATCGAATCGCAACACGTGAGTTTTAAGGGCTGGGCCACTCCGGGAGCGACGCCGGATTCCGCAGCGCTGGACGTGGCGCGGACAGTATGCCGGCGCGCGGAGCGGCGGGTGTACGACTTGCAATCGGCGGGCGACCTGCCGAACGCGGAAGTGATGATATTTCTGAACCGTCTATCCGATTTGCTCTGGCTGATGGCGCGCTGGACGGAGACGCAGCAGGAAGCCCGCTAAACATCCGGCAGAGACCCACACGCCGCAGTGCGGCGGCATGCCTTCACTGCCCCGATGAGGCTGGCGCGCGTGGGGTGTTAGCCGCTGTGACCCAGAACCCTGTGGTGCGAATGAACCGCCAAGGCGCCGAGGACGCAAAGGGGTAAGACTCGAGCCGGATTCAAACCGGAATTAAAACAATAGGTAAACAACGGGGTGGGGAAACGCAAATCCCAAGGGCGGCTGATTATTTCCTTTTACCGGGGACAGTTTGCCCGTTCAATTCTCTCGCATGTCGCGCGAATACGTCCTCAAACCCTATCAGCCGGAGGTGCGGCTCGAGATCGATTATGCGCGCGAACTCAATCCCCAGCAGCTGGCGGCCGTCACCGCGCCGCCCGGGCCGGCCCTGGTGATCGCCGGCGCCGGCTCCGGCAAGACGCGCACGCTCACCTACCGGGTCGCGTATCTGCTGGAGCAGGGGATCCCCGCCGACCGGATCTTGCTGCTGACCTTCACCAACAAGGCGGCGGGCGAAATGATGCGGCGCATCGGGGATTTGCTGGGCCATGAATTGCGGGCACTCTGGGGCGGCACTTTTCATTCTATCGGCGCCCGGATCCTCCGGCAGCACGCCGACCGGATCGGCTACCGGACGGACTTCACCATCCTCGACCGGGACGACGCGCAGGACCTGATTAAGGCCTGTGTGACCGATGCGGGGATTGAGACGAAGGGCACTCATTTTCCGAAGCCGGCGGTGCTGAACGAGATTTTTTCAATGACGGCCAACACTCACAAAAGCACCGGGGAGTTGATGGAGGGTCAGTTCAGCTATTTGTCCCAGTTTGCCGGACCGATTGTGGATCTGGCGGGGCGCTATACCGCTCGCAAGCGTGCGACCAACGCGATGGATTTTGACGATCTGCTGGCGCTGTGGCTCAAACTGCTGCAGGACGACGCCGAGGTTCGGGAACAGTACCAGCGCCGGTTCCAATTCATCCTGGTGGATGAGTATCAGGACACCAATCAGCTTCAAAGCGATCTGGTGGATTTGCTGGCGGAGAAACATCACAACGTCACCGTGGTGGGCGATGATGCGCAGAGCATCTACGCGTGGCGGGGCGCCAACTTTGCGAACATTCTGGAGTTTCCCCGTCGTTATCCGGGCGCCAATGTCTTCAAGATCGAGACCAATTACCGAAGCACGCCGCAGATTCTCGCCGTGGCCAATGCGGCGATCGCCGCCAACCTCCGCCAGTTCGCCAAAGAGCTCGCGCCCGCCCGTCCGCCCGGGGTGAAGCCCGCGCTCGTAGCCTGCCAGGACGCCGGTCAGCAGGCGGCCTTCATCGCGCAGCGCGCGCTGGAGTTGCGCGACGAGGGAGTGAGCTTGAACCAGGTGGCCGTGCTGTACCGCTCCCATTTTCATGCCCTGGAATTGCAGCTGGAGCTCACGCGGCAGCAGATCCCGTTCTCCATCACCAGCGGCCTCCGCTTTTTTGAGCAGGCGCATATCAAGGACGCCACAGCCTATTTGAAATTTGTGGCCAATCCCCGCGATGAAATCTCCTTCAAGCGGCTGGTCCAGCTACAGCCCGGCATCGCGGCCAAGGGCGCGGACAAGCTGTTTCAATCCTTTCAAATCAAAATTCAAAATGACGGCCCTCTGAAAACGGAGGCCGCGCCCCATTCAGAGGCGTCGCAACACTCCTCCTGCAGGATTGCGACGGCCCTCCAAGCGTGTTCCAAGGCGGTGCCGAAGAAGGCCGTCGTGGCGTGGGCGCAGTTTGCTGCCACGATTTCCCAGCTGGAGGATCCGATCGTGCGGAAGAGCGCGGCGAAGATGCTGCGGCTGGTCATGGACGCGGGCTATGACGATTACCTGAAGGAGACGTTCGCCAACTACGCCCGCCGGCTGGAGGAATTGCAGCAGCTGGCCGAGTTTGCTTATCAGTTCGGGAGCGTGGAGGAATTCCTCACCCAGCTCGCGCTGCTCACCAACGTGGAGGCGGAGGACGACGCGGGCGCGGAGGGCGATGCGGAAAAGCTCAAGCTCTCCACCATCCATCAGGCCAAGGGACTGGAGTTCGATGCCGTGTTCGTCATCATGCTGTGTGACGGCCTATTTCCGTCCAAGCGCTCGATGGAAAGCAGCGAGGGCGAGGAGGAAGAGCGCCGGCTGTTTTATGTGGCCCTCACGCGCGCGAAGAACGAACTCTACATCTCCTACCCGCTGATCCGCGCCGGATACGGCAGCACCGGAATGGATTCCATGCAGTCCCCGTCCCGCTTCCTCTCAGAAATTCCCCGGGATCTTTTAAATGAGTGGAATCTCCGATGAAGCGCTATGGCCTTTGAAGCCGAACGCTGCGATGTCACCGCGGTATCCGAGTTATGTGGCAGTTCAACTGAACCTTGGGACATCGGTAGGTAGGGCGGGCCGTCCCTTGCCCGCCGCGATTGCCAACCCACGCGTCCTGGTTTGCCACGTCGGCGCGCACGGAGTGACGCGCCCTACCTGTCCCTAAGTGGCCAAGAACGGCTATATCGCAAAATCGGCGTACTCCGGCCGCGCCGTCTCCGTGGGCGCGGACAGCATGCCGGCGGCGACCGTCGCGTTGGTGCCCTGTTCGATCAGGATGAATGCCCCGGTCAGATGATTGGTGGCGTAGCCGTCATAGATCAGCGGCTTGGCGGTCTTGAGGCGGATGCCTCCGATATCGTTGATGGCCAGGGCCGCCGGGGCCGGTTCCGGATCCAGCGTGGTCATATTAATCCTGCTTTCAAGGCTGCTGACAATGGCCTGAACGGTCTGCGTGCCGTGCTTGAGAAAATACTTTTTACCGGCCTGCAGCGGGCGGCTGTGCATCCAGCAGACTTGGGCGTGCAGATCCGCGCTGTGTCCCGGAAGCTGATCTAGACCGACGATCATATCGCCCCGGCTGATGTCGATGTCGTGCTCCAGGCAGAGCGTGACGGATTGCGGGCTGAAGGCCTCCTCCAGCGGTCCCTGGTAGGTCCAGATGGTGGCGACCCGGGTCTTGATGCCGGCGGGCAGCACGACAACTTCCTGTCCGCGGCGCACGATGCCGCTGGCGATCTGGCCGCTCAGGCCTCGAAAATCATGCAGGGCCGCATCGGTGGGATTGTTCGGGCGGTTGACCCATTGCACCGGAAAGCGGAGTGCATTCAGATTCCGGTCGCTGGCGATGTGGACCGTTTCCAGATGGTCCAGCAGGGTGGGCCCGCCATACCAGGGGCAGTCCTTGGAGAGTTCCACCACGTTGTCGCCATTCAGCGCGCTCATGGGAATGAACTTCACGTCATGGAAAGCGCCCAGCTTCGGCAGAAACGCTTCAATCTCGTCCCGGATCTCCGTGAAGCGAGCCTCGCTCCACTCCACCAGATCCATCTTGTTCACCGCGATGACCAGATGCGGAATCCCCAGCAGCGCGGCGATGAATGTATGGCGGCGCGTTTGTTCAATCACACCCTGCCGCGCATCCACCAGCACGATGGAGAGGTTGGCCGTCGAGGCCCCGGTGACCATGTTGCGCGTGTATTGCACATGCCCGGGTGTGTCGGCGACGATAAATTTCCGCTTGGGGGTGGCGAAGTAGCGGTAGGCCACGTCAATGGTAATGCCCTGCTCCCGTTCGGCGCGCAGGCCGTCGGTAAGGTTGGCCAGATTGATTTGCCCGCCGCCGGTGATGTCGGCGCTGCGTTCAAGCGCCTCGATCTGATCTTCCATCAGGTTTTTGGAATCATACAGCAGTCGGCCGATGAGCGTGGACTTGCCGTCATCAACACTGCCGCAGGTGTTGAAGCGCAAAAGTTCGATGGGATGCTGCGTGTGTGGCATAGCGGTCAAAAATATCCGGCTTTTTTACGGTCCTCCATCGCGGCCTCGCTAGCCTTGTCGTCGGCCCGGGTGCCGCGCTCGGTCACGCGCGCGGCGCTGACCTCGGCAATGATGTCCTCGACGGAGTCGGCGCGCGATTCAATCATGCCGGTGCTGATCATGTCGGCAATCGTGCGCACGCGGACGACAAGCTTTTTAATCGGCTCCGTCGCCTTGGGCCGTGCCCCGGCGTAAGGGTCGGGCTTGGCGACATCCGTGTGGGGCGGGGGAACGGGCAGCCACTGTCCGCCGCGCCGGAAGCAGTCGCGCTCGTGGCTGAAATAAATGTTTGGCACCTCCAGCTTTTCGGTCTTGATGTATTCCCAGACGTCCATCTCCGTCCAGTTGGAGAGCGGGAACACGCGCATGTTCTCTCCCGGATTCACCCGTCCATTGTAAAGGTTCCAGATCTCGGGGCGCTGATTTTTGGGGTCCCACTGGCCAAACGCATCGCGGAAGCTGAAAAAGCGCTCCTTGGCGCGGGCTTTCTCCTCGTCGCGCCGGGCGCCGCCGATGGCGCAGTCAAACTGAAATTCCTCGATCGCGCCGAGCAGGACGGGGATCTGCAGCTTGTTGCGGCTGACTTCGCCGGGCGCCGGATGCGCCTGCCCCTTGGCAATGGCCTCATCCACCGTGCGGACAATCAGCTTGGCCCCTAGCTCCTTGGCGCGGCGATCTCGGAACTCCAGCAATTCGGGAAACTCGTGCCCGGTTTCCACGTTCAGAAACGGCAGGGGGATGTCCGAGGGGCGGAACGCTTTTTCTGCCAGGCGCAGGAGGCAGATGGAGTCTTTGCCGCCGGAAAAGAGCAGGGCAGGGCGCTCAAACTCGGCAGCGACCTCACGCATGACGTGAATCGCCTCCGTCTCCAGATACTGCAAATGATCCAAGTGATAGCTGTTCATTTAAAATTAAATCGTCGCGCCGCCTTCGATGGCCGCGCCGCCCCAGCTGGCATGCAGCCCGCACTCGCGCTTTTCATCCGCCTTGGCGGGATCAAAATAATCCCACTCATTCGGCAGAGAATGCTGCTGGAGATAGGATTCCATCTGGGCATCGGTCCAGTAAAACAGGGGGCTGACCTTGATGGTGTTGAAATTTGTGTCCGCAACCACGATGTCCAGTCCGGCGCGGTTGGGGTTCTGCACTTGGCGCAGCGCCGTGATCCACAGGGTGGGCGCCAGCTCCTTCATGCCGCGCTGGAACGGCTCCAGCTTCATCACGGTGCTGAAGGCCTTGATGCGCTCCTCATTCTCGGGCGTGGGCGCAGGCGCCCCGCCCAGCGCGGCGTCGTAGTGCGCCGCCGTCATCCTCGGAACATAGCCCTGAATATTCAGTTTGAGCTGCTTCTTCAGCTGCTCGGCATGCGTGTACGTCGCCGGGCGATTGTAGCCGTGATCCGCCCATAAAACTCGGATATCGGGCTGCTCCCGGGTGACAAGGTGCAGCAGTACGGCCTCGTAGGGGCGAAAGTTCGTGGAGGCGATAGCGCGCCCCTGGGACTGCGCAAGGGCCCATCTCACAATTTCCTGCGGCGATTGGGAACGCAGTTCGGCGTTGGCCTGGGCGATTTGGTCGCGTGTCATTTGATAAGTGAAAGAGTGCTCTGCGGCTTCTCGGAAGTTAGCGCCGGGGGTCGGACCCATTAATTCCTGGGTTCATTTAACAAGACGCGGTTGCACCAGTCGCCAAAGCGTTCGCCGGACGCGCGCTCCTTGGCGAAGCGGGTCAGCACGGGGCGTAGTTCGGTTTCCATGTCCGGATCTTTCACCACCTCTTTCCACACCCGGTTGAGCCGCGTGCCGGAGGCGTTGCCGCCAAGCCAGACCTGATAGCGGCCGGGCGCCTTGCCAACAAACGCGATCTCCGCAATGTACGGGCGCGCGCAGCCGTTCGGGCAGCCAGTCGAGCGAATGATGATCTCCTCGCCGCCGAGGCCGAGATCGGCGCACACCGTCTCAATCCGGTCAATCAGCCCGGGGAGGTAGCGCTCGGATTCCGCAAGGCCGAGGCCGCAGGTCGGCAGCGACGGACAAGCCATCGAAGCCGCGTGCAGGACGGACGTCTGGTTTTCCATTTTCACCGCGGCAGCGTTCAGAAGGGCGGTGATGGCTTTTTTGTCGGCCTCGCTCACCTTGGCAAGCAGGACGTTCTGGTTGGCGGTCAGGCGGAATTCGACGCCGGGAAATTGTTCAGCGATCTGGCGCAGCGCAGTTTTCTGGGAGTCCTTCACACGGCCCATGTTCACAAACAGGCCCAGAAACCAGGAGCCGTCCACGGCTTTATGCCAGCCGAGCATGTCCTGCATGGTCGTGAAGACGTAAGGCTTTGCCGGCTCCAGAGTGATGCCGGCGCGGCGGTTGACCTCGTCCTGCATGAATTTTACCCCGCGCTCAGCCACCACGTATTTCAGTCGCGCATGCTTGCGGTCCGAGCGGTCCCCAAAATCGCGGTGGATGGTCAGAACGGCTTTCGCCACCTCGACGATTTTATCCGGCGTGAAAAACCCGATGACGTCGGCGAGGCGCGGGTAGGTGGCTTCATTGCCGTGGCTGCGGCCCAGTCCTCCGCCCACCGACAGGTTGTAGCCGATGAGCCGGTCCTGCTCGATAACGGCAATAAAGCCGAGGCAGTTGGTGAAGATGTCCAAGTCGTTCACCGGGGGGATGGCAAAGGCGATCTTGAATTTCCGGGGCAGGTAGGTTTTGCCGTAGAGCGGGTCCGCGAAATCTTTGTTTTCCGCCGCCTCGTTGTCGAGCTGGACGCCATCGATCCAGATGGAGTGGTAGGCCTGGGTCTGGGGCGCCAGCGCCATCGTCACTTTGTGGCAGTCGCGGAACACGTCTTCGCGCGCCAGGGTGTAGGCGGGCGTGGCCGGGGCGAGCACGTTGCGGTTCACATCGCCGCACGCGGCCAGCGTGGACAGGAGCGATTCATTGATTTTTTTCACCAGCGGGCGGAGACCGGAAATCACCACGCCGTGGAACTGGATGCTCTGGCGGGTAGTGATGCGGAGCGTGTTGTTGCCGTAGGCGGAGGCCAGCTCGTCAAACACACACCACTGCTGGGCCGTCATCACGCCGCCGGGGATGCGGCCCCGGATCATCATGATGTATTTTTTGCCGGTCTTGCGCAGGTCCCGGTCGTCCTGCTGATAGGACCCGTGAAACTTCAGGAAATTATTGTCATCATCGGAGAAGTGATCCTGGGCGGGATCGTTCAAGGTGGCAGCCAGAGTGCCGGCCAAAGTCGGGCTGGCGGCCTTGATTTCTTCGTTGTGTGTCAATTTAACGGGTGATTCAGCGCTCATAAACGGACGCAAAGCTTAGCGGGGGCCCCTGTTGAATTCAAGCACCGCGTTGGAGTGTTTGAAGGTGAGAATTCTGTAACTATCCCAGCCCCGCGCGCGTCAATCGGATGCTGATATCCTTTAAAAACCCTATTTACTGAGCCTGAAACCATTTTATCCGATGAAAACCATCCTCATCACCGTGCTGGCCCTCGGCGTGGGCTTCGCCGCCGCCTATTTTGGTTTCTCTTCCCATTCCGTCCCGCAGACGGTGCAGGTCGTCGCGGCGGAGGTCCCGGTAGCCCCGGCCATTCCGGCGCCGACCCCGGCCCCGGTCGAAAAAGTGGTCCTGGTGCCGGCTCCTCCCGAGGAAACCGCTCAGGACATTCTCAATGATCTGTTGAACCTGAAACTGGGCTCCGGAAACGCGCACAATGCGGGCCTCCGGAAGGTGGTTTTCAAGCTGGAAACACTCACGCTGCGCGGCAACTCAGCGGTGCCCGCCATCCACGATTTCATCGGACGCAACGTGGATATCACCTACAGCGCGCAGGACAATGCCAACAGCCCCACCAATGCGGCGGATGCCACAGCCGGCAACAACCGCGGGTATAACCGGGGCGGCAACAACCGCAGCAGTTCGCGCCGGGCCCGGAATCTGACAACGCTGCAAGCAGACTGGGTGGTGCCGCCGTCCCTGCGCCTCGGCTTGGTCGGCACCCTCAAGGAAATCGGCGGGGAAGAATCCGAGGCGGCCATGGCCGAGATGCTGGCCACCACCGGCCGCGGGGTGGAAGTCGCCTATCTGGCGGTGCTGCTCGAGGAAATGGCGCCTGGAAAACACCGGGATTCCGCAGTGGCCGCCGCGCGGGATCTGCTGATGAATCCCCCGGCGATCGATAGCCCGGACCGCCTCGACGAACTGTCCAAATCCTATCTCTACGGCGTGTTGGAATATTTCAAGGACACCACCTTTGCCGTCAACGCGCAGCAGATGCTGGTAGGCAAGGACGGCCGCCTGGATCAGGACGCCATGGATTATCTGGCCACGGTGATGAAGGACCAGTCGGTTTCCGCCCTGTATGCGGCTTATGAGAACCCGGCGCTGACCAACCAGTTCGACAAGATGCGGGTCGGGCGCGAGGTGCTGAATTACGTCGGCCAGAATTCCCAGGCCAACGCGCTCTTCACCCAGACGATGGGGAATCCGGATCTGGATTCTCGCATGAAAAGTTTCATGATCATGCAGTTGGCAGGCGGCGACTTCGGGCCGGCCAGCAGCGAGGTTCCCACCGATCCCCAGGTGGCCGCCAACCGCATCGGGCTGCTGAATTCCATGCAGTCCCAATTCGCCAACGACCCGGCCCTGTCCAAGTTGATTCCGGCTGTGGTGGACGCCCTGCAAAAAAATCAGCCGATTCAGCCGGATGTGATGCGAGGACTTTTTGGTGGTCGGGGCGGTCGGGGCGGCAACAATGGCGCCGGCGGTGGCAATTAAGGTGCCGGGTGCCGGGATGAAGCGCTTGATGCCCAAGGGCGATTTGCGAGACCTGAAGTGAAGCGACGGTTCGAGGCGACGCGTTCGAGGATCGAGAAAACTTCGGTTTCTGGGCGCTTCGCGACTCAGGCGGTTGCGGGGCGGGCGAGGAGGGTTCCGAGGCGTTGCAGCAGCCAGATGATGCGCTCGAATAGCGTGGTCAGCGACATCAGAAACTGATTCTGTGCCGCCGTCAGGTCCTGCCCGATGTTGTTCAGGGATCGGCGCATCTGCCCCATCATCTCGCCCCGGTCCGCGGTCAATTGAAGTAGGATCTGGCGGTTGTCTTCGTCCGGGGTTTCCACGGTCTCCTGCGCGGTTGTAAGGATGAGATGAAGCGCTTCCGCCGCCCGCTGGCTGAAACTAAGGATCTGCGGGGAATCCTTGGACTCAGTCGAGACGGCGACAAAGGTTTTAAGGTTGTCCGACAGCGAAATAAGGAGGTCATTCCGGTTCTGGAGATTCAGCGCCCGCTCCAGACACTCGCGCGAGGGCTGCCGCTCCATCAGCGAGTTCACGAACTGGGTCACTTCTCCCGCCACGCTCGAGACGGACCGGTGCAGGGTGTCGGCATTGTCAGCGGGAGAGGCGGCGGATTCTTCCCGGACGGTATCTAGAAAGCTGGGCAGATGGCTCACCAGCCGCTGATGCTCCTTCTCCGCCAAGTCCACGGCCGTCTCCGGCTCTTCAAGGGCTTTTTCGTAAATGAATTGCGGGAGGCTCAGCTGCTCCTCGCGGGTTACGGGGGATATCCGCTCCAGAAAGGATAAAACCCATTTCAGAGCGGCTAAGGTGGTCGCCGTGGAGATCAGTTGAAAAATCAGGGACACATAGGCCATCTGACGGCCAAAGTCCGAGCTCAGGAGCGGCAGCAGGGAATGGATGCCGGGGAGGTGCAGGTAGTATTCGGCGTAGAAAAGGGGCACGAGAATCACCGTCCCAACGACCTTGAAGACCGACTGATATAAAGCCAGCTGGCGCGCGCTGCCGCTGAGAGTGGAGGAGAGGATCCAGGTGCTGACGCCCGAACCCAGATTCGCCCCGTAAATCACCATGATAGTTTGATCCACGCTCAGCAGTCCGGACCGGGCCAGGGCGATGGCGATGACAGACATGGTGGTGGAGGATTGAAGAACCAAGGTCAGCAGTCCAGCGACGAGAAAGGGAAGCGCATGCGAATCTTTGATATAATTGAGAACGACCGTGACGTCGTGAATTTCCTTCAGCGGCGCTGAGCCCGCCTTGATGTAAGTGAGGCCGGTCAGGATGGCGCCCAGGCCGAGCAGGGCGCCGATTCCGGAGCGAAAGGAATCACTTTTATGAAGATTCAGGTAATATAATAAGCCGATCAACCCCATGAGGAATAGGGAGGCGACATGGAGATTGAGCACCGCCAGCAGGATGATTAAGGTGCTGCCGACATTGGACCAAGCGACCATGGGGATGGAGTTCCTCAGCGGAATCATCCGGCTGGAGACCAAGCTGGCCATGATGAAGGTCACCGCCGTGGTGCTCTGCACCAGCGCCCCGGAAACAAGGCCGGCGAAGGCGGCGAGGTAGCGATTCGTCGAAAAGAGGGAAGCAAACCGCCGGAAGCTCCGGCCGGTCATTTGCTTCATGTTCTCAGAGATGAACTTGATTCCAATAAAAAATAGCCCCAACCCGGCAAATAAATTGGCGCATATTTCAGTGATCATTGAGCAAATGTTTGGAAATCGATTACCAAATAAGTATAGGTAACGGGGACGTGCGCGGGCGAATTATAAAGTGTTACAATCCTGCGACTGTGCCGTCTGCTGCGTTGGCCTTTTTCTGTCAGCGTCGCCCTGCCGCAGCGGTTTCGCACTCCCGCATTTTCGGAAGTAGGATGTCCCGGACCCAGTGAACGCATTGTTCCCGGAGTTTCGGCAGGAAGGTAATGGTGTAGATAATCCTCAGCGACGCGAAAAAATACCGGTCCCGGTGAAATACTTCATAGGCTTCCGGCGGCTGGCCGGCAAAGTAATGCTTCACAAACCCGTTCCAGAGCTCCACGCCGCGGGCGTTAGGGATCTTGGTGGCCAGCTCCGAAATCCCCATCTCCGGCACGCCGTAGATCATGTAGAGCAGGGCGACATCAAATAGGGGGCTGCCCACGGACAGATCCCCCATGTCGATCACCAGCGCCTCGCCGTTGCGGATCATGATGTTGCTGCTGTGGATGTCAAAGTGGACGCAGGTGTCCGCCTCGGGAATGGACTCCAATTTACCCAAGAGAAACGCGATGTCCTCGGCGCTCAGGAAGAAATCCATCTGCCGGATATATCCCCGGAACCGCTCCTTCATGTTGGGAAACACGCCCGCGCCCGCCGGGGTGGAGTGGATGGACTGGGCAATTTGCGCCAGGGTGCGGGCATGCTGATCCATATTATCCGGGTCTTTCCGGATGACCGTGCTGAACAGTTCCGCCTCCAGCATTTCGTAGACGATGCCCGTCCGGCTGCCGCAGGCGACCACGTCATAGGAAATCGCCGTGGGGATGCCCATCACAAAAGCGGCTTTCGCGTACTCCTTTTCGCGCTCGGCGATCTCCGGTCCCACGCCCTCGTTGTAAAGCTTCACGATGCGCTCGGGATCCAGCCGGTAGCATTCCCCGCACACGCCGGCGGAGAGAAACTCCAGACCATCCAGGGAAATTTCGCGGACCTTTTGTTTGATGGTGAGCATTTTGGAAAGCCCCGTCAGGTCGAACACGGCGTAAACCTCCTTGGAAACATGCGTCAAAACCATCGTCCGGTTTCCGCCGGCCATCCGCTTTTGGGCGCCCATGAGCACCCGCAGCCCCGCGCTGGAAATGTAGGCGCACTCGTTCAGGTCCAGGGTGAGGTGCTCCACGCCGTCCAATTGCAGATCCTTTTCCAATGCGGCGGCGGAGGCCATGTCGAGCGGTCCCGACAGGGAGATGTTTAGCGCGCTGCCATTCTTTTGGGAGACGATTTTCATGGGGCTATTATATGATTTAAAAGGATGGATCCAAGGGGTTAAAATAACGAATTTGCCGACCCTGCAAACGGTCGGCGGTGAAATGGTTATGGCAATGCCTTGACGATGGACTTGGGGCGGGTCAAGGCGTCAAATCCATAATGGGACAATGCCGCCATGCTGTTGCCCGAGTGACCCCAGCCGTTCCATGGCACTTCCGCATGGACGTCGTTGCACCAATTGATGAAAACGGTTCCGGATTGGGCTGTGTCGATCACCCGTTTTTGCAGCCCGGCATCGTGGGTGAATACCGCCGTGGTCAAACCGAACAGGGGATGATTCAGGTGCGCCAGGGCTTCCTCGTCATCTTTGACAATCATCACCGGGAGGACGGGGCCGAACGTCTCCGCTTGCATGATCTTCATATTCAAGCTGACACCCGTAATGAGGGTCGGGAGAAGAAATCGGTAGCCGTCTTTTTGGATCACGGCGCCGCCCGTCAAAATCTGCGCGCCCGCGGCGCTCGCGTCACCAATCATTTCCATGAGGGCATCAATGGCTTTGGGACCGCCAAACAGGGGCCCTAGGGTGGTGCGGGGATCCAGAGGCGATCCGGAAACTTCCTTTTCCATTAGCGCTTTCGCCTCGGCCAGAAATGCCCCGGCAATCCGTGAGTGCAGAAAAAGGCGCTTGGTGGCGCAGCAGGATTGGCCCGAATTGTCCAGGCGCCCGACGGATATCAGCATCTGCGCGGCGTGCACGGGATCGGCATCGGCGGCAACGTAGGCGGCATCGCTGCCGCCCAGTTCCAGCGACGTCTGCAAAAAGGGTTCGCGGAGCGTGAGGTTCGCTGCCCGCTGTCCGGTCAGCTGGGCGATGGCGGCGCCCCCGGCCACTGAACCGGTAAAGACAATGTGGTCAATGGCAGATTCCAGAATCACCCGATTGGAGGTGGGGATGTCGAGGGACAGATGCTGGCAGAGGCCCGCGATCCCGCCCATATGATTGAAGGCGCGCTCAAACAGTTCGCCGATTGCCGGCGTTGAGGCGTGTTTCAGCACCACCGCATTGCCCGCAAGCAGCGCCGGGCCAATGCTGTTGAGCGCGGTGAAGAAGGGATAGTTCCAGGGCGCGATCGTATAGATGACCCCTTTGGCCACGCGCTGGATGTGGAACTCAAAAGCGGCTCCGTTGGCAGCGACCGGCCGGTCTTGCAGCGCGGCTTCAGCCAGATCGGCAATGCGTTTCAGTTTGGCAACCCCGCTTTCAAGTTCTCCTTGAGCGTGGCGCAGGGGCTTGAACATTTCCTGCGTCATCCGGGCGGCGTAGGTGTCCAGGTTTTTTTCAATGGTGGCCAGCGCGTCCAGATAAAGCTCCCGCCGTTTCCTGAAGGGCAGCTGCTGCCAGCGTTGTTGGGCCGCCTTGGCGCTCCTGATCTTGGCGTCGGCGGAAGTAAACGATTCCAGGGGATAAGTGGCAATCACCGTTCCTTTATAAGGGTCGACCAGCTGATTTGATGGGACGAGTTCGGCGGGTTTCATCATTTTCTTGGAGCGCTCTCCAGCTGCTGGATCGAGCGGCAGATCAACGCCGCGCTGCAGGCGGCGTAGCGCTTGTGCCGGAGCGAGAGCTGGGAATAGCAGACCACCGAATAAGTCCATTCCAGAAGCGCCAGCCAGTAGGGAATCAGGTCCTGCTCAAAAAGGGTGACCGTGTCGGCGCAGCGGCGCAGGGAGGTGATGACCGCATGGGCGCGCGCCACCCGGGGATCATCGCCGCGATATTCGAGCGGCGGCGGATCGCTCAGGCGCGTGACACCGGTCAGGCCCACCTCGAACTCCAGCAGCTGGCGCAGGTCCTCGTCCGTCTCCAGGCGGGTCATCTCAAACTTGAGGATCGGCTCCAGTCGCGCGAAATCGGACACGGCATTGCGCGGAGCCGTCTCGGAGAAATCGATGACATAGAGGTTGTCCCGTTCGTCCACGAGCACGTTCTGCAGATTTAGGTCGCCGTGGCAGATGGTGGTGTACCAGAGGCGCGAGTGCGACGCCCGCCGCGGATATTCGTGCTTCAGAAAATGAAACGGGTTCGGGAGTTTCAAGCCCAGCTCGTGGCAGTCAAAGTCGGGGTCGTCGGCGGATATGCCCAGCACGGTCTCGGCGGTCTCGATCAGTGTGGGAAAAAGCCGGAGCGGCGTGTGGTCGCGGTAGAGGCTCACCTGTTCCCATTTGGGCTGGCCGTACCACGGCTTGAGGACGCGGCTCAGGAGCGTCTCGAAAAGCCCCAGCACCTCGGGCACTGGGCGGGACAGGTAATGTTCCCGCAGCCAGACCAGGCGGCTCTCGGGGCCGTTGACTCCCAGAAAATTGTAGCGCAAGCCCGCCCAGCTCCCCGCCCGGGCGCCTCCCAGCAGGGTGGTGGCGTTGTTCAAGATAAAGCGCGACACATACTCCCGGTTGGCTAGCTCCTCACGGGCCGTCAGGGCCGCCGCCCCGATCTTGACCACCGTCGGCAGCATCCGCCGCCCTTCGCCATCATAGGCCACCGCGCGGAAGGTCTTGGACATGTAGCCGCCGTGCAGCGGGGTCAGATGGACGGACCGGCAATCGCCGTACAACTGACGCAGAATAGTGTCCCATTCTTCGCGCCATTCACCCTTGCCCTCGCCTTCGCCTTCCCGGGTCACCTGCAGGAGTTTCTCTGCGCCGCCCCGGACTGTTTCGGGCACATACAGCCAGAGCACCGCCCGGGAAAGGGGGCCGACGGCTTCCAGACCGACCACCGCCTGCAGCGCCTCAAGGGTGGCCCGGGTACGCACGGCTTCTGCCGGATCGTTTCCCGTGGAGACGGCTGTGCCAGGGATCAGCGTGACGCCGCCTCCCAGGGCCCGTCGCCCCGAGGGAAGCCGGCTGGACTCGGCCCATTGCGCGATATGCCCGTCCGGGTCCACTCGAGTCAATTCGGACCCCGCTTCAAAGGCGAGGCCCGTGACGAGAACCGCTCCCCGGTTCTCCGGGTAATCTCCCATCATCACAAAGCCTAGCAGCGGAAGCGTCGAGCCCGAGCCGGCTACGATGGGAAACAATCCGTCCAACAGTTCCAGCAGGCGGAACGGCTGCGAGCCGGTGGCTTCCACCACGAACGCTGGGCAGCCGGCTAGGCCCAGGGCTCGCGATACTTGAACGGGCACCGCGCCGGCAGCGCCTCCGCTGATAAAGTCGGAGACATCGCCCGCGGCGCTTCCTAGGACGCCGGCAAAGGTCGGGGCACTGATCAGCCGGCCCGGAAGGGTGGGGGAAGCGGCCTGGCTTTCACCCAAAAAACCGGTTCCAAAGCCAAACCCCAAATCCTCGGGCCGGGTTCGGATGAGCCGCTGGCTGCCCGTGGCGCCGGCGGGGGCGGCCTTCCACCATTCAATCGCGCTGCCGCATCCGGCCAGCCGGCGGACGCGCAAGTGGCAGCCGGGCAGGCGATGTTCCACCACGGGACCGGCAGCGTGAGCCGCCCGGGCCACCGACAGTGCCGCCATGCGGGTGGGTGCGAGGCGCAGCAGAGAATCCAGACGCGACACCTGAAGCACTTCCAGAATCGGGGCGGTCATTCCCGTCAGAACCAGTCCGCCCTCGCGAAGCTTGAGCGCTTTTTCGAGTCCCACGAGGGAGCGAAGTCCGATGCTGGAGAGGTAATGAACTCCTGTCAGGTCGAGGACTAGAAACGGGGCATGGGCCGCAACGGATTCGGCGGCCTTGTCAAAGTCCACCGCGCCGGCTCCATCAAAACGTCCGGAGAGTGTGAGTATGGGAATCAGGTCTTCCAGTTGGGTGGTGATTTCCATAAGGTCGCTTTAAAAAAGCCGCTTTTAAAAATTACAATTCTGAATCGCAGCCTTTCGTGGTTGGCGATGGCGATGGCAATGGCAAAGAGAACAGCGACAGTCTCGCCCGAATGTCGCCCAAGCAAAATGTATTTTAAAAATGGGCGCGCACGATGGTGAAATCATCATCGAGGGGGCCGGGGCCGTGCCGCGCCTGAAGCCATTTGAAAAGCTGGGCCAAGCCCTCGGGTTGCGTGCCCTGGGTTTGCATGTACCGTTCAAATTCATCGAACTCAAGCATCTGGCCCGCGGAGTCCGCCACCTCGTAGCAGCCGTCGCAGAGCACCAGCAATTTGGATCCGGGAGGGACGGGATCGGACTTGGCCGTGTAGACCATGTCCTCCATGGCCCCAATGATCAGGCCCGGGGCCAGCATGCGGACGCTGGCGGTCGCGCCAGAGGCATCGGGGGTCAATAGCAGGGCGGCGGGATGTCCGCCGCTGGCGTGGCGCAGCGTCCGGGTGGGTGCATGATAGACCCCGTACCACAGGGTGAAATACATGTTGTTCTGGCGCTCCATCAGAAAGGCGTTGTTGAGACCCGTGAGGACGGCCCCTGGATCGCGGAAGTCAGTGTTGGGCAATGAGCCGGAACGGATCATGTTGATCGCGGTGACGGAGAGCAGGCAGGCGCCCACGCCATGGCCGCAGACATCGAGCAGATAAATCGCGAAATGATCGGCATCAATCCAGTGATAGCCAAAAGCGTCGCCGCCCAGCTCGGTGGAGGGCTGATGGTGCCAGTCCACCGGCAGCGGAGTCTCCGTCGGGGCCGGAAAGATGGAGCGGACATAATGGGCGGCCTCGCCCAGTTCCTCGTCTAGGCGGCGCTGGGTTTTTTCCAGCAGCTCTTTTTCCGTCTGCAGCTGCACGAGGCGAACGCGGTCCAGATCGCGCAGCCGTTTCTTTTCCAGAGAGGTGCTCACCCGCGCGCGGAGCAGGGTGGGATTGAACGGTTTGGGCAGGTAATCTTCGGCGCCGGCCTCAATGCACTTGACGGCGTTCTCCACCTGCTCGGCTCCGGAGATGACAATGATCGGCAGACCGCTCAGCTGGGGATTTTGCTTCACAGCGGCCAGCACTTCCATACCGTTCATCTCAGGCATTTCCATGTCCAGCAACATCAGGTCGAACGATTTTTGAACGATGAGATCCACAGCCTGGCGTCCATTAGCGGCCTCGGTGATGTTTTGGAAACCGAGGCCGTTGAGCGCCCGGATCAGGGCCATCCGCATGGTGCGGCTGTCATCCACCACGAGGATGGAGGCCTGCTGGACCGTGGCGGCCGGCGCGGCGGACGGGGCAGCTTGAGGGGCGGTTTCTGTAGGAATAGAGCTCATGGGTGTTCAGTGAAAAGGGGAAACGGTTAAGGTTGTTTTTGCGTGTCGAGGCGGGGGAGCAGCGGGATAACTCGGGAGGCCTTGGCCACAAGGCGGTCTTCCTGGAAAGGTTTGGTGATGTAATCGCGTGCGCCCAGCCGGGCGGCGACGGCCATGTTCGTCGCGCTTGTTTCGGCCGTCAGCATGATCACCGGCGTGTTTCGGAGGGCGGCGTCCTCCCGCAACTTGCGCAGCATGGTGATGCCGTCCATGACCGGCATGTTGTAATCCAGAACAATCAAGTCCGGTTTTTCACGCGCGGCCACCGCCAGTCCTTCCTCCCCGTTGGCAGCCTCGCAGAGGGTGCAGTCGTAGGGCTGAAACACGCGGGCGAGCATGCGGCGCACCGTTTTGCTATCGTCGACGCTGAGGATTTTTTGGGTCATTTCGGGTTTAAGTCTATCCGCAGAATGAGCGTAAGCAGATGTCCCTCGCATGTCCAGTCTGTGCGGCTCTGCTGGCTTCCCGGCGGGGGTTCCGAGGACGCAAACCTGCCGCGCTGGATATCGGGGGTGCTCAGGGTGCCGGCGTAACCGCTGGCGGCAAGGCTTGCGCCCAAGCGCCCCGCCACCATGTTGCAGAGTTCGCCCACCAGATCTTCCTGGTCGGCTTCCGATGAAGGGGGATCTCCCGGCGCCTGCAGGGAATCATTCAGCCGGGCAGCCCAGGCGGCGGGCACTTGAAGATGAAGACTGCCAAACAGTTTTGGGCCGTGAAGGCGAACAGATCCATCCAGAAAAGGCTCGTTTTTTTTGGTGGGCGAAGTATCTCCAGCGACGGCCGGCGCGACGGAAATTTTGAATTGGGTGGCAAGCACCTCTTGCAGAGCGCTGGCGGCCATGAGGCCCAGTTCTGAAGTCGTTATTGCGGTCATGGTTTGATGAGGGGTTGAGCAAGGGCGTTTAGGATGGCTTGCGGCATCCGGGGCAGGGGGACAATTTGCTCGGCAGCCCCCAAGTTGATCGCTGCCTGAGGCATGCCGAACACCACGCAGCTCTCCTCGTCCTCAGCCAGGGTGCGGGATCCCGCCGCCCTCAATAATTTCAGGCCGTGCGCGCCATCCACTCCCATCCCAGTCAGAAGGGCGGCCACCGCATGGTGTCCCGCCTGCTCTGCGGCCGAACGGAAGAGAATGTCCACCGAGGGGCGACAGTGATGGACGGGGGGCGATTGGGTCAGGCGCACGCGGTAGCCCAGCCCGGCCCGCGCGAGCGCAAGGTGATAATCGCCCGGGGCAATCAAGCACAGTCCTGGCCGCAGCTCTTCGCCGTCCACCGCCTCGCGGACGGTGTAGGGGCATAGCTCGTCGAGGTGCTCGGCCATAATCCGAGAAAAGTTGGGAGGGATGTGCTGGACCACGACGATCGGAGGCAGTCCGGCGGGCAGCCGCGGCAGGAGGAAGCGCAGCGCTTCTACACCGCCGGTCGACGCGCCGATGACGATGATCCGGCGGGAGGAGAAGTCTCCGGGCGCGATGGAAGGAGCGGTGGGTTTCACCACCTTGATCGGCTTGGCGACCTTCTGCACGCGGCCTAATTTGCGGCGGGAACGCCCCGCCGCTTTCACATGGTACGCCAGCTGATGAGCCATTTGGGCAAAGCTGCGGCTGCCGTCCGGCTTGCCTAGGACGTCCAGAGCGCCTGCTTCCAGCGCCTCCATGGCTTTGGCTGATCCGGCTTGGGTCAGGGAACTCACCACCACGACGGGAACCGGATGATGTTCCTGCAGGATTTTAAGAAAGGTCAGCCCGTCCATGCGCGGCATCTCCAGATCGAGCGTGATCACATCTGGCTGAAGGGCAATAATTTTATCCCGTGCCACATAGGGATCGCTCGCGGAACCCACCACCTCAATCTCTGGATCGCGCGCCAGGGCATCGCTGATGGCGCGACGCGCCAATGCAGAATCATCCACCACCAGCACCCGGATTCGTTTGACAGGGGGCTTCATGTTTTTTGATACACTCCCTGTTGTACCGAATGCAGTCCATGGCGGATGCCTAGCAGACTTTCTGAATGGCCCACAACCAGATACCCCCCTGGAGCCAGATAGTGGGCAAGGCGCTGAACCGCCGTCGCCCGGGACGGGGGATCAAAATAAATCATTACATTGCGGCAGAAAATCATGTGCTGCTTCAGGGGCACGGGATATTCCGACTGGAACAGGTTGACGCGTTCAAAGTGCACGCGCTTCCGGAGTTCAGGTCTCACCCGGCAGACTCCGGATCGGGCTCCAACGCCTTTTTGAAAGTAGCGCCTCAGCAGGTCCGGGGGCACGGGTTTGACGGCGTCCATCGGGTAGATTCCCTGTTGAGCGGTGTTCAGCATTCGCCGGGAGATATCGGAGGCAGTGATCTGCCATTCCACCGAGGGAAAGGCCATCATGAATTCTGACACCACCAACGCCATCGTGTACGGCTCCTCGCCGGAAGAGGAGGCCGCAGACCACAGCCTCAAAGGCGCCTTGCCAGCGAGCAGCTGGGGGACGAGCACAGGCAGCACCCGCCGGGTCAGAAAAGTGAAGTGCTCTTCCTCCCGGTAAAACCGCGTGTGATTGGTTGAAATCAGATCGACCAGTTCTTCAATCTCTGCTTTTCCCTGGGCGGAATGCAGCACCTCGCAGTAGTCGTCATACGAGTCCAGCCCCAGAACTTGAAGCCGCTTCCGCAGCCGATTGGCCAGCAGCGTCTGCTTGTCCGAACCCAGCCGGATGCGGCTGTGCTCGTAAACCAACTCTGTCAGCGTTCGGTAAGCTCTATCGGTAAATAAATCGTCGCGGAGATCGCTCATGTCTGCTGGGTTTAAAAGTTACGGAAATCGCGGTCTTCGCCCGGCGCGCTTCCGATGGTTGGCTCCTGAGGCATAGGGATGCTGATGCGGCTTTGGGGCGCCAGATGCGATGCGGGTTTGCGGGCATCCGTCACCACGGTGGAGCGGGCCTTGGAAACGGGCGGCGGTTCTACCAAGGTCGGAGTAGAGGCGCCGCCGATGAGCTCGCGGAGTTTGCCGACGAGTTCATTAAGGGTTTCAGCCTGGGCAGCGAGCTCCTCGGCAGCGCTCGCGCTTTCCTCGGCGCTGGAAGCATTGCTCTGGGTCACCTGCTCCATCTGCGCAATGCCCCCGTTGATCTGCTCAATGCCTTGCGCCTGCTCCCGCGCGGCAGTGGCGATTTCAGCCACCAGCGAATCGGTGGCGGAGATTTTATCCGCGATGTGCTTGAGGGATTCCCCCACCTTGGTCGAGCTGGCGGATCCATTGCGGCAGCTGGCCGAACCGTTGCGGCTGCTGGCGATGGCCGCCTCGATCTTGGCGGCGGTCTCTTTGGCGGCAGCGGCACTGCGCTGGGCCAGCGAGCGCACCTCGTCGGCCACCACGGCGAACCCCGCGCCCGCTTCTCCCGCGCGCGCGGCTTCCACCGCCGCGTTAAGCGCCAGAATATTGGTCTGGAACGCAATCTCGTCGATGCCCTTGACAATCTTAGCCACCTCGCCGCTCGAGGATTCGATCGCCGCCATCGCTTGGTTCATTTCCACCATCGTGCGGTCCATCTCCCCCATCGTCTGGCAGCCGGCAGCGACCACCGAGCGCGATTCCAAGGCCAGCGCCTTGGCCTTCTGCGCGTTGTCCGCCGTCGCACGGATCATGCTGGTCATTTCCTCCAGCGAGGCGCTGGTCTCCTCCACCGAGGAGGCCTGCAGGCTGGCTCCAGAGGAGAGGGTGTTGCTGGACAGGGAGACCTGTCGAGCGGCGGAGGCGGTCTGGACGGCGCTGCGGTCGAGTTCCACGATGACCTCTGAAACGTTGGTTAGAATGACTTTCCAGTCGCAGTCGATCTTCGCCAGGATGGATTTCCATTCGAGGTCGATCTGCACCAGCGCCTCCTGATTGGCGCGCCTGATCCGCCATGAATAAATGGCCACCGCCAGAGTGCCCAAGCCCACCAGGACCAGCAGGGCCCGGAACAGGAAATAGCTTTGATCCACGCGGAGCCGAACCTCGCTGCTGGTGCGTTTTTCCAGCATGGCAAAGAATTCATCAATGGGATTCATGATCCGTGCTTTTTCAAGATGATACGCCTTGCTGTGCATTAATTCCCTGGCCATCTCCGGATTGGGTTCGCCCTTTTTCGTGTAGTAGCCGCGGCCATCATCAAAGAGGCCCTTCATGGCGTTCATGGCGATGGTCTCAATCTTGACCAGTCCGTCCGAGTTGGCCTGCGCCTCCTTGAGCTTGGCAAATTCCGCCTCGGTGAATCCGGTGTCCTTCATCAACTGCTGCAGGGAAATAGTCTGGTTATCGGGGCGCGGACGGATCCCATCCGCAGCCATGAAATCCCAGTAAATGCGGTTGTATTCCTGGGGGCGCGGACTTTTCCCGTTCCGAATCGCTAGCACGGTCCAGTATTGCTCCTCATACTTGGGCTCGCCGGTGACCACGTAGGTGCGGGCCAGACGCGTCAAGTCATCCGAACTTTGACGCATTTCAGCCGCCAGCAGATAAGATTGGTGGCGTCTTTCCTGGGCATCGGTGATGTCTTTCTGGTTCGCCAGCATGCGCCAGGTCATGCCTCCAATCATCAGCAGCAAGAGGATGAAGCTGCCGGACGCCAACAGCATTCTGCCGCCCTGTTGGTGGCTCGTTTTCTTAATGTGATCAACTTTGGGGTTCATGCTTTGAATGGATACTCCGGGTTTACTGGGGAAGGTGTAGGGGCAGCAAGATGGATCCCTCCTCGAGGAAGACTTTTTCGATATTGAGGAGGATTTTGACGCCGCCGTGGACGGTAGCCATGCCGATGATGTAGCCGGGAGTGGAGGACATGCCGAAGTCGGGGGCGGGCTCGATTTCGCTGTCGGCGAGTTGGAGGACCTCTTCGACGGCGTCGACGATGGCGCCCATGAGGAGGGGCTGGCCCGAGGGGGAGGGGACCTGGATGACGATGATGCAGGTACGCTCGTTGTAGTCGCCCAGGGGCATCTGGAATTTGGCCCGCAGGTCGAGCACGGCCAGAACGGTGCCGCGCAGGTTGATGACGCCCTTGATATGCGACGGCATTTTGGGAACGGGAGTGATGGGGCAGAGCCGGATGATTTCGCGGACATTGAGAACCGGCAGGCCGTAGGACTCGCGCCCCAGACTGAAAGTCAGGTAGCGGGCCGGCTTGGTGGCAATAACAGCGGGGGCGGCTGAGGTCATATCAATGGCGTCTTCCGTCCGTTCAAAAGTTGCGGAAATTCTGATCTTCGCCCGCCGCGCCGACCGGTGGGTCCTGGGGCATGGGGATACTGACGCGGCTTTTGGGGGGCAAATGGGGTGCGGGTTTGCGGGCGGCGGGCTTATGGGTATCCACCACCACGGTCGAGCGGGCCTTGGAAACTGGCGTTGGTGTGGTCGGGGCAGGGTCTGCGGCGGCTCCGCCGATAAGCTCGCGAAGTTTGCTGACGAGCTCATTGAGGGTTTCAGCTTGAGTAGCGAGCTCCTCGGCAGCGCTCGCGCTTTCCTCGGCGCTGGAAGCGTTACTCTGCGTCACCTGCTCCATCTCGCCAATGGCTCGATTGATTTGCTCGATTCCCTGAGTCTGCTCCTGCGCGGCAGTGGCGATGTCGGCTACCAATGCATCAGTGGCGGAGATCTTATCCGCAATATTTTTTAGAGATTCTCCCACCTTGAGGGAGCTGGCCGATCCATTGCGGCAGCTGGCTGAGCCGTTGCGGCTGCTGGCAATGGCCGCCTCGATTTTAGCGGCCGTCTCCTTGGCGGCGGCGGCGCTGCGCTGGGCCAGCGAGCGCACCTCGTCGGCCACCACGGCGAATCCCGCGCCCGCTTCTCCCGCGCGCGCGGCTTCCACCGCCGCGTTGAGCGCCAGAATGTTGGTCTGGAACGCAATCTCGTCGATGCCCTTGACAATCTTGGCCACCTCGCCGCTCGAGGATTCAATCGCCGCCATCGCCTGGTTCATCTCCCCCATCGTCCGGTCCATGTCCACCATGTTGCCCGACCCGGTTTGCGCCATGAGCCGGGTTTCGGAGGCGACGGTTTTGGCCTTGTGCGCGTTATCGGCCGTGGCGCGGACCATGCTGGAAATTTCCTCCAGCGAGGCGCTCGTCTCTTCCACGGAAGCCGCTTGATGATTGGCTCCGGCTGAAAGGTTTTGACTTGAGCGGGCGAGTTGGGATGAGGCTCCTTCCAGTCCCTGGCTGGCATGGGAAAGCTCGTTAGCCAGCGCGTCGAGCGGGCGAATGATTTTGGTGAAAAAGGTAGCGCACATGCGGATGACCACGACGATGGTCAATGCCGCCATACCCAGCAGCGTGTAGAACAGGATGTAGCCGCGCTGGACAAAGTTTTGCACCTCGCTCTGAGTCCGCTGATCGAGCATGACGAAAAACTCGTCAATGGGCTTCATGATCCGGGCTTTTTCAAGGTGATACTCCCGGCTATTCATCAGCTTTCTCGCCAGTTCGGGGTTGGGTTCCCCTTTTTTGCTGTAGCCGCCGTTGCCGTCATCGAAAAGCCCCTTGACCGCGTTCATGGCGATGGTCTCAATTTTAACCAAGCCATCTGAATTGTCCTGAGCCACCTTGAGCTTGGCGAATTCTGTTTCGGTGAATCCTTGGTCTTCCATCAGCTGACGGAGGGCGATGACCTTTCCATCGGGCCTCGGCTTGACGCCGTCCACGGCCATGAAATCCCAATAAATCCTTCCATATTCCTGGGGCCTGGGGGCGGTACCGTTCCGGATATTCAGGATAGTCCAATATTGGGATTCATACTGAGCGTCCCCAGTGGTGACATAGGTACGCGCCAGACGTGTGAGGTCATCCGAGCTTTGCCGCAGTTCATCCGCCAGGCGATAGGATTCATACCGCCGTTCCTGAGCGGAGAGGATTTGGGATTGATTGCCCAGCATCCAAGCCATAATCCCTCCCATGGCCAGCATGAGAAGAATTACCACAAGGGTCGTGGAAAGGGCGCTAGTGCCCAGTTGGCTCCTGGTTTTTGTCATCCGCTGGATTGGTTTGGTGCTGCGGGTCAAGGAACCCTATTCTTAAAAATTCCGGAATTCATCTTCGCCGCCATTTTTTGCGGGGGCGTCTTCCGGCATCGGGATGGCTGCCCGACGGGGTCCGCCGCTGACAGCAGAAGCCGTCTTATTCCGGGAGCGCTGGGGCGCCGATGAATTGACCGAAACACTGTATTGGGAAGCGTCCGATTTGCCACGGCTAGTGCCGCCGCCCACCAGTTGGCGGAGTTTGGTCACTTGATCTTTGAGGCCCTTCGCCTGCGCGTCCAGTTCTTCCGCGGCGCTGGCGCTTTCCTCGGCGCTGGCCGAGTTGCTCTGGGAAACCTTGTCCATCTGGGCGATGGCGCTGTTGATCTGTTCAATCCCCTGAGCCTGCTCGCGCGCGGCCGTGGCAATGTCCGCAACCAGCGAGTCCGTGCTGGTGACTTTTTCTGCGATCTGCGTGAGGGCTTCCTCCACTTTGGCCGTGCTCAGCGATCCTTTGCGGCTGTTGACAATGGCCGCTTCGATCTTATCGGCGGTCTCCTTCGCGGCCGCCGCGCTGCGTTGCGCGAGCGAGCGGACTTCGTCGGCCACCACGGCAAATCCGGCGCCCGCCTCACCCGCGCGCGCCGCTTCCACCGCGGCGTTCAGTGCAAGAATATTGGTTTGGAAAGCAATCTCATCAATGTTTTTAACAATCTTAGCCACCTCGGCGCTGGAAGAATCAATCGCCGCCATCGCCTGGGTCATTTCCACCATGGTTTTGGAACCGGCCTGAGCCACGGCGCGGGCTTCCGAAGCCAGCGATTTCGCTTTCTGGGCGTTCTCAGCCGTCGCTTGAATCATGCTGGACATTTCCTCCAGCGAGGTGCTGGTCTCTTCCACGGACGAGGCCTGCTCGTTGGCGCCGGAGGACAAGCTCTGGCTGGCCGAGGCCACCTGGCGCGCGGCGGAGGCGGTCTGAAGGGCGCCATGGTCCAGATTCAGGGTGATATCCCCCAAGGCCTTGTTGGTGCTCCGGATAATGATCCAGGAGATCAGGATGCTGACCCCGATGGCGATGCCCAAGAAAACGCGGGTCAGTGAAATAGTGGAAGAAACATTTTTATCTCCCGATTCAGAGGCGGCCCCGCCCAATTGGACATTGTAATCATAGTCCGCACGAGCGGCTTCCATCGCGGTGGCGAAAACAGGGTCAAGTGTCCCCGTCAGGTATTTGGAAAGGGCTTCCTGAGTGGCAGCGCCGTTCCCAGCGGCGGCGCTGATGTTCTTGTTGATTAAGTCCACCGCTTGATGAATGGAGGCGGTCAGATTTTCGTTTTGCTTGGTGGCTTCCGACCAGAGGCTCCGATCGCGCTCGTCGGACAGCAGGGATTCATACTTTTTAAGGCCAGCCGCCGTTTCATCGATGGCATGTTGCAGTTTCTTCATCAAGTCGGCCCGGCGTTCGGAACTTAAATTGTCATTCAGCTGCTGAATGAAAATCATTTTATCTTTAATTCCGTCGACGATTTCAACTTGGAGTTCAAGGCTCGGCAGCGTGTTTTTCCCCAAGTCGAAAATATTTTTCTTGAGGCTGTCCGACTTTGTCAGGGTAAAGATTCCCAGCGCGGACGTGATAAGGAGCAGGGCGATAAACCCGGTGATAATGCGCCGGGAAATGGTCCAGAAACTGGAGCTGGAGTTGTTGGAATCGTTGGGGCCGGTGTTCATAGGAGTGTTCATGGGGGATTGTTTTTTGATTTTGAGGTTTTAAGTTATTCGCATCCGTCTATCAATTTTATGGTCTTGCGTGGCTGTTTTAGTGGGGGTTGGTTTTATTTAAAGCGAGGGCAATGGTGCCTTCCTCGAGGAAGACTTTGTCGATGTTGAGGAGGATTTTGACGCCACCCTGAATGGTGGCCATGCCAGTGATGAATCCGGGACCGGTGCCTGTGCCGAAATCGGGTGCGGGCTCGATTTCGGCGTCGGTGAGCTGGATGACCTCCTCGACGGCATCGACGATGGCGCCCATGAGAAGGGGCTGACCCGAGGGGGAGGCGACCTGGATGACGATGATGCAGGTGCGCTCGTTGTAGTCGCCCGAGGGCATCTGGAATTTGGCGCGCAGGTCAAGGACGGCGATCACGGTGCCCCGCAGGTTGATGACGCCCTTGATATGGGACGGCATGTTAGGAACGGGCGTGATGGGGCAGAGCCGGATGATCTCGCGGACATTGAGAACCGGCAGGCCATAGGACTCATGCCCCAGGCTGAAGGTCAGGTAGCGGGTCGGTTTGACAGCGGTAGCTTTGGGAGCGGTTGAGGTCATAAGGAGTGTGTCTTCCGGTTTATTTAAAAATTGCGAAAGTTTTGATCTTCGCCTATCGCGCCCGCCGCGGGTTCTTTGGGCATAGGAATGCTGATGCGGCTTTTGGCCGGCAGAGGCGGCGCCGGTTTGCGGGCGGCTGTCTTGTGGGACGGTACCACCACGGTGGAGCGGGCCTTGGATGCAGGCGCAGATCCAGGTGTGGATCCGGTCGGGGCAGAGTCTGCGGCGGCTCCGCCGATGAGCTCGCGCAGTTTGCTCACGAGCTCGTTGAGGGTTTCGGCCTGGGCAGCGAGCTCCTCGGCGGCGCTCGCGCTTTCCTCGGCGCTCGAGGCGTTGCTTTGCGTCACCTGCTCCATCTGGGCAATGCCCCCGTTGATCTGCTCGATGCCCTGCGCCTGCTCCCGCGCGGCCGTGGCGATTTCAGCCACCAGCGTATCGGTGGCGGAAATCTTATCCGCAATATTTTTTAGAGATTCTCCCACCTTGGTCGAGCTAGTGGATCCATTGCGGCAGCTGGCTGAGCCGTTGCGGCTGCTGGCGATGGCCGCCTCGATCTTGGCGGCCGTCTCCTTGGCGGCCGCCGCGCTGCGCTGGGCCAGCGAGCGCACCTCGTCGGCCACCACGGCGAACCCCGCGCCCGCTTCTCCCGCGCGCGCGGCTTCCACCGCCGCGTTAAGCGCCAGAAT
>CAILMI010000060.1 GCA_903835255.1 uncultured Verrucomicrobia subdivision 3 bacterium | reverse complement strand
CCGGCGCGATTGTATCCAACACTGTCAGCCTTACGGCTTCTGCCAGCGACAACACGGGCGGCTCGGGGATTGCGACGGTGAGCTTTTTAGTGGACGGGGTTGCCGTGGGGAGCGTGACGAATTCCCCCTACACGCTGGCATGGAACAGCGGAACGGTAACGAATGGCAGCCATACAATTGTGGCCCGGGTACAGGATCTTGCGGGAAACCAGGCCTCAAACTCAGTGAACGTGAGTGTTCAAAATAAGGTTGCAGACACGACTCCGCCGATTGTCGGTCTGACAGTTCCGGCGACCGGCGCGATTGTATCCAACACTGTCAGCCTTACGGCTTCTGCCAGCGACAACACGGGCGGCTCGGGGATTGCGACGGTGAGCTTTTTAGTGGACGGGGTGGCTGTGGGGAGCGTGACGAATTCCCCCTACACGCTGGCATGGAACAGCGGAACGGTAACGAATGGCAGTCACATGATTCAGGCCGCGGCGCGCGATTATGCCAGCAACCAAACTTTCTCTGCCACGGTCACTGTTACGGTCCAAAATGCGCCGCCGATAGATCCGACTAACGGACTCATTGGGGCGTGGAACTTTAATAACACAATTGTCGCCAATGTGCTGGATTCTTCTGGCCAGGGTAATGACGGCACGCTTGTATCTCCGGCAATATGCACTCAGGGACAGCTGGTTCTCAATGGCACTAACGGGTATATGCGCGTGGCCAGTTCGCCCGCTTTGGAGCAGGTGACAAACGCCGTCACTATTTCGGCTTGGGTGACCCTCTATAGCAACACCCCAATGCAGACCATCCTGAGGAAAGTATATTCTGAAACCACTAATTTATATCCCTATTCAGTTTATGATTTAGTCATCTTGAGCCAGGGAACTAACTTTCTGCCTAGAATCGGTATCACCCGGTCGGACTCTACAAGGGGTCTTGCCTACGGCGCAGCTCATCCCTACGGTGTTCTGTATCATATTGCGGGCACGTACGACGGTGCTAACTTGGTAATATATGTAAATGGGATTCTGGAGGGAAACACCGCATTTACCGGGGCAACTTTGCCAAGTTCTCAACCCCTTTGTATTGGCCGGTATGGCGCGTCTGACGAAACAGTCAAAGGAAGCTTGGGCCAGGTGCGCTTGTATAAGCGCGCGTTGTCGGCTCCTGAGATTCAAATTCTGGCGATGCCTCGCCCGGCGCCGCCGCAGGGATTGAAAGTAATCGGCTCTCCGTGATTCATCCCGTGGCTCTTATGGTTGATACGCCAAAGGTAGAGTTATCGCCGCAGTCCCAACAATTGCTCCGGTGCACCATGCTTTTGACCTTGGGGCAGGTGACCAGCTATGGCCTGTCTTTTATTCGCAACGTTATCTTGGCGCGGATGCTGACCAAGGTGGATTTCGGTTTGGCGGCCATGTTCGGGATGACGCTGTCGTTGCTGGAAGTATCTGGCCGCATGTCTTTTGGCCAGCAAATCATCCAGTCGAAGGATGGCAACGCTGAATCTTTTCAGGCCACTTCGCACACGTTCCAATTCATGCTTTCCGTGATCGGTGCGTTCTTGGTGGCCGCCTTGAGTCATCCGCTGGCCTATGCTTTCAAGGTGCCGCACTTTGCGTGGGCGTTCAGCCTGCTGGCCTTTGTGCCCCTCGCACGCGGCTTTGAGAATTTGGATTATTTTCGGCAGCAGCGTGAACTGAACTATCTCCCCGTGGTGCTTTGCGAACTGGTGCCACAAACCGTGGTTACCCTGGCCGCCTGGCCGCTGGCAGTTTGGCTGGGTGATTTCCGGGTGATCATCTGGGTCATGCTTAGCAAGGCGGCATTGGGAATCCTGATGACCCAATGGCTCGCCAAGCGATCGTATCGCTGGGCCTGGCGGCGGGACTATATGAAGGTGATGTGGATCTTTGGCTGGCCGCTGCTGCTAAACGGCCTATTGATGTTTGCCTCCCAGCAGGCTGACCAGGTAATCGTGGGCGCGTTTCTTTCACTGAATGAGCTGGCCCCTTACGCTTTAGTCTTGTCTTTGGTCAGCATACCATGGTTCGTTTTTGGCCAGGTGGGGTCCTCCATTTTGCTGCCGATTTTGTCCCGGATCCAAGACGATCCCGAACGGTTTCGTTGGAAATACCGTGCCGGGGTGGAGTGTGCCGGCGTCGGAGCAGTTGTCTTGATGTTGCCGCTGATTATCGCCGGCGAACAGCTTGTGACTATTTTATTTGGCCCGAAATATGTAGGGACGGGCACGTTGATGGCTCTCTTGGGGGCCGCGGCGGCCGTGAGGTTCCTTCGGTTTGTTCCGTCGGTCGCAGCCATGGCCCGTGCGGATACCATGAATCAACTGTACTCGAACACCTGCCGGAGCCTTGGCCTGCCCCTTGCTTTTGCCGTGGCGGCGCTGGGCGGCGGCGTGAATTTAATTGCCGCCTGCGCTTTGCTGGCCGAGTTGGTGGCGTCCGGATTTTCTGTGTCGCAGTTGCGTCGGCGTCAGGGAGTGCCCTTGAGGGACACCGCAGGCGCGGCAATTTATGTCCTATGCTTTGTGACCGTGGGGTTGGTTACAGTCTATCTCGGAGCGTCGCACTGGAGCGTTTGGCTTGCGGCGGTGGCCACGCTGACGATGCTAGCGTTTTCCATTGGGATCGCCTGGATTTCCTTCCCCAACCTTGCACGACTGGTGCAGTCGGCGATTGCAGGCAAGCGGATAACAAGCATCCCTAATCCCGCCCTTGACTCCATCCTATAGCAGGAGTTTAAACCTACCATTCCACAGGGCTTGCCAATATTTATGGAGCTTCAAAAAATTAACTGTAGTGCCATGGCCAGGCCGGCCGGAGCCCGCTCGTCATTAAAAGCCGAAACGGATTCTTATGCCACGCGGACTAGGCAGATCGCCGTCATGGGCACTCCGGTGAACTGTGGTAATCGCGGCGTGCTTGCCCTTGGCACGTCAATCATCAACCTCTGTACGCAGGCGTCGCCTGACAGTGAGGTGGTGTTGCTGCTGGACAACCTTGACAGCCAGCCTGTGCTGTTTCGCTTAGGGAAAAAATTTCGCCCTGTTCCGATAGTGCATTGCCGCCTTTCGCCGCGCTGCCACCCGCAGAATCATTTGTTTTGGATAGTTCTCATGTCGCTGCTGTATCGGGGGGTGCCGATTACAGGCATTCGCGCCGCCATTGCCCGTTCCACGCCATGGATCAAGACGGTCGTCGAGGCTGATTTTGTGGGCGATGTCCGCGGCGGCGACAGTTTCAGCGACCTCTACGGCATGAAAAGATTTTTGTTTGATTTCCTAATGGTCTGGACGGTGCTGCTTGTAAAAGGCGAGATCGTGCAGTTCCCTCAGACCTACGGCCCTTATAAGAGTCCGGTGGCACGCTGCCTGGCGCGGTTTATCCTGAAACGATCCTCCGTCATCATCGCCCGTGACCCGCAAAGTCAGCAGATGGCTCAGGATCTAGTTGGCCCAAAAAAGCGGGTGCTACTTAGCCCCGACGTGGCATTTTCCTTGTCCGCTATTCAGCCCGAACGCATCGAGCTGAATCCGCCGCTCGCCGGATCTGTTCCGAAAGGAGTCATTGGATTGAATGTCAACGGGCTAATGGCCCACGGCGGATACACGCGCAACAACATGTTTGGACTAAAGATGGATTACGCCACCTTTTTGCCTGAGTTGGTCAGGTCCTTATTGGCAGAGCACTTCGGTGAATTGTGGATTATTCCGCATACCTACGCACCGCGTGGGGACGTTGAGAGCGATAATGAAGCCTCGCAAGAACTCCGCGACAGCCTGCCGCCAGATTTACGCCAGCGAGTGCGGCTGGTCACCGCAGAGTATGACCAGCACGAGTTAAAGGGCATCATCGGGCAATGCGAATTCTTTATCGGTTCCCGCATGCATTCGTGTATCGCCGCGCTATCCCAAGGTGTGCCATGCGTCGGAGTAGCCTACAGCCGAAAATTTGTGGGCGTATTTGAAAGCGTGGGCATGGCGGAGTGGGTGGTCGATGCCCGGTTTCACGCACAGGATATTGCGGTCGCTCGGATTATTGCCCTGTTTCATCAACGGAATAAGGTGCGGCAGGAATTGTCTAAACGAGCAGCTCTAGCTCGCCAGCAACTCACCACTGTTTTCCGGGAGTTGGTGAGTCAGCAGGTTCCAGCGCCGCAAGCTGCTCCGGAAGTCCTGAATGGAGTGGGCCGACCGGCTTTAGTTGAGTGATTCGTTTCCTCGTTCAACCTCCGTTGTTTATCGGTGGTTAACTGGTTTTATTATATGGCCCATATTAATAAATTATCCGACGTTGTGTCCTGGCGACTCTGCCTGGGTTGCGGGGCTTGCGCGTATATTTGTCCGGAACAAAAGATCCAGCTGGTGGATTTCTTCGCCGAAGGCATTCGCCCGGTGGTTGCCGCCGCCGACTGCCAAGAGTGCCGACAGTGTCTCGACGTTTGCCCGGCAGTTCAAAGCGATTTCCGCCACGCTCCGGCTAAAAGCTCAACTTTTTCCGACGCTTTCACCAGGGAATGGGGCCCGGTGATTGCGCTCTGGGAAGGTCACGCCACCGACACGGAGATTCGTTTCAAAGGTTCATCCGGCGGGGTGCTGACGGCTGTTTCGGCCTACTGTCTAGAGGTTCTCGGCATGCACGGCGTGTTACAAATCGGACAAGATCCAGATGATCCCGTCCGCAATCGTACCCGGCTCAGTCAGACGCGGGAAGAATTGCTGGCTGCGACCGGATCGCGCTACGCGCCGGCGTCGGTGTGCAATGGCCTCGGCCTGGTCGAGGCCGCGCCTGGATCCTGCGTAATTATTGGCAAGCCATCTGAAATTGCGGCCGTGCGGAACGCCCGCGCAATGCGCCCGGAGCTCGACCGGAAAATTGGGGTTACACTTTCCTTCTTCTGCGCCGAAACTCCAGCTACGCGTGGAACAGTTTCTTTGTTGAAGCAACTGGGTGTTGACCCCGCCGCCGTCCGCGACCTCCGCTATCGCGGCTTGGGCTGGCCCGGACATTTTGCACCAGCAATACGTGGCGACACGAAGCCTTGTTATCAAGTTTCTTACCGGAAGAGCTGGGCATTCCTTGAGGCATTCCGTCCCTGGTCGGTGCAGCTATGGCCGGACGGGGCGGGCGAACTGGCGGACATTACTTGCGGCGACCCGTGGTATGAGCAGCCGGACGGGAGGAACCCGGGGTTTTCTCTCGTGGTGGCCCGCACGGACCGCGGGTTTGAAATCATCGAAGGGGCAATCGCGGCAGGCTACCTGGCGTTGGAGCCAGCTGAGCCGTGGAAGTTGGTGAAGTCACAGTCTGGCTTGATTGCAAAAAAGTCTTCCGTCTGGGGGCGCCGTCTGGCTTTGCAGCTTTTTCGACTCCCGGTCACTCGGTTTGAAGGGCTATTTTTATGGCGCTTCTGGAAAACTCTTTCTGCGGAGGATAAGTTGCGGTCCACACTCGGCACGGTCCGCCGCATACTGACGCGCCAGCTGTTTAAGCCGTTAAGACCAGATTCCCTTGCCAGCGTATCCGTAAAACCGCCCTTCATGGGCTCCAGTTTCAGCCTGCGGCAAACATCCGTTGACATCGGAAAAAAAATTACGGCACTCTATGATCAATAAATACCTTGCGGCCCCGATAGCTGCAGCGCTCTATTTTCTTTATCCGAGTAACGCGCGGCTGTTGCGTGCGATATTCATTCAGGCGGTGGGCGGGTTAGAATCGGGGGAGTTATGTTCGCAGACGCTGAGGCGCATTTTCCGTGATTATCATCGGGTGAAGATTGGCCTTTATTCTCACGGGGAGTGTTTTATTCCTGGTGCCTTTGACTGCCATACGACCGTGGGGCGTTATTGTTCTATTGCGAGAGGAGTTCGCGTCATGAACCGGAATCACCCTTTGGAGTTTAAGTCCACCCATGCCTATTTTTTTAATCCCAGGCTAGGGTTCAGCCCGGCCGATCAGGTGGATTTTATTCCCCTCAACATAGGCAATGATGTTTGGATTGGCGCCAACGCCCTAATTCTGCCGAATGTTCGGCGAATTGGCGACGGCGCGGTCATTGCTGCCGGTGCGGTCGTCAACAAGGATGTTCCGCCGTATGCAATTGTAGTGGGTAACCCGGCACGCATCGTGAGGTTTCGGTTTCCGCCAGACGTCATCGAAGAACTCCTGTCCGGGCGCTGGTGGGAGAAACCAATCGAAGAGTTAAAACCGGCAGAGTTTTGCCAGCCGTACCCTTTGGGTGTGCCCGAATGCGATGCCAGATCTCAGTCTCGAAATATCCATAACCAGGCTGATGTCCTGTCAGCCTGATCTTAAAATCAATCTTTGACCACAGTTTATATTTCGGTTTTCGGGATTATTTATTTATGCATACGAGCGCAATACCAAATCATGCAGGCGAGATTCGGGATTTTATCATCGCCAACTTCCTGTTCGGTGAGGCGGGATCCCTCCAAAACGACTCCTCCTTTATTGGGGACGGCGTCATAGACTCCACGGGCATTCTGGAACTGGTGATGTTTTTGGAGAATACTTATGGGGTCAAAGTGCAGCCTGAAGAAATGTTGCCGGAAAACTTCGACAGCGTGAACCGGGTTGCGGTTTTTTTGTCCCTCAAATTATCCGGAGTGGCCGACGTGGAACACTGATTCCGGGCCGGGACATGACAACGGGATAGGCAGCCGCCTAACCTGTTCGCGTGGACAATTAATCCTCATCACTGCTGTCCCGTTTAAAAGGCTAATAAACATTGATGATTATAATTATCGGTTAGCTGGGGTGGTGGTGGGAGTTGAGAAAGAGCCTGTGAAATGGGCATTTTCTCAAAAAGTGTGAGGCTCAAAATCTGTAAAATTG
>CAILMI010000059.1 GCA_903835255.1 uncultured Verrucomicrobia subdivision 3 bacterium | reverse complement strand
GATCCCACAAAGGCCACCACCGGCGGCGGCAGATTCGTCACCCGGATATAACTCGTCTTAGTCAGCGCATTGCTGCCGCCAGGCCCATACGCCGTTAACGTCACTGTGTACGTCCCCGCATTCGTGTACACGTTCGATGCATTCGTGGTAATACCTGTTTTGCCGTCCCAAAACACCCAGCTGTAATTCGTCGCTCCCGTCGTTGTATTCGTGAAATTCACCGTCAACGGCACCAGACCGTTGGTGGGGAATCCCACAAAGGCTACCACCGGCGGCGGCAGATTCGTCACCCGGATATAACTCGTCTTAGTCAGCACATTGCTGCCGCCAGGCCCATACGCCGTCAATGTCACCGTGTACGTCCCCGCATTCGTGTACACGTTCGATGCATTCGTGGTAATACCTGTTTTGCCGTCGCCAAAGGTCCAAATGTAATTCGTCGCTCCCGTCGTCGTGTTGGTGAAATTCACCGTCAACGGCACCAGGCCGTTGGTGGGGGATCCCGTGAAGGCCATCAACGGCGGCGGCGGCGCGACGGCGGTGATGTAATTCGTAAGAGTCAGCACATTGCTCCCGCCGGGCCCAAAAGCGGTCAGGGTGACGGTGTAAACCCCGGGGTTCGTATAAATATTGACTGCATTGGTTGCAATGCTCGAGTTGCCATCGCCAAAATTCCAGTTGCAACTTGTCGCGCCAACGGTTGAATTAGTAAAGGAGACCAGCAAGGGAGCCAAGGCCATGGTGGGCGAGCCCGCAAAGGCTACCAGCGGCGGCGGAATAGCGGCGGCAATGTAATTGGTCAGAGCCAGCACGCGGGTGCCTCCCGGCCCGCTGGCGGTCAAGGTCACCGTGTACGTTCCCGCGTTGGTGTAAATATTAGATCCATGGATGGCGGTGCTGATATTCCCATCGCCGAAATCCCAGATATAGCTTGTGGCATCGACACTGGAGTTGGTGAAGGACACCGCCAGAGGTGCAAACCCGTTGGTGGGCGTGCCCGAAAAGCTCACCAGCGGCGGTGACGAACTGGCCACCGTGATGTAATTCGTCAGGGTCAAAGCATTGCTTCCGCCCGGCCCAAACGCGGTCAACCTCACGGAATAAACGCCGGCGTTGGTGTAAACATTCACCGCATTCGTCGCACTGCTGGTGTTGCCGTCGCCAAAAGCCCAGTTGTAACTGGTCGCCCCGGAAGTCGTGTTAGTGAAGGACACCGTCAGGGGGGCAAACCCAGTGGTGGGCATGCCCATAAAATCCACGATTGGAGCGGACCCCAATCCCGAAGTGACATAGAGCAAATTCATCACGAGGGGACTGCCTCCGGTGACAGAACCATTTATTTGACCCGCATTTGCCCCAATCACTACCGTCCCAGGATTTGCTAATCCAAGCGTTTGAGTGCCAACTGAATTACATACACCAAAGCAAGCTTTACCGACAACCCCTGAGCCGACAACCGCCCAGTTATTTAGTTTATTCAATGCCTCTGACCAAGTGGAACCTAAATTAGCCGACCATCCCACCATAATAATATTCTGAGTGGATTGGTCTGCCCAATTAGAAGCCACGGCGGCAGTATTCGCCCCTCCAACAGGGGATACGCGGCCGTTTGCGACCGGCCCGTTGGTCATCAACAATCCCGTGTCCAACCAGGCGTTGGCAAGGGTGCCTGAGAATGAAGTCAGGCTGGTTGGCGCACTTGAAAGGCCTGCACTGGTGAGCAATGCATAATAATAAAGAGTTGTCCCCCCTCCCGCTGTATTCCCCGCACCGCCCCCCGAAGGAGATCCCGATGAGGCCACAAACGAGGAATAGACTGCGGAATTGGTCTGACCAATAAAAGCAGTTACAGGAGCCGACCAGTTAATCGTTCCCTGAGCAAATAGAGTTGTGCTAAAACCCAAAACCAAAAGACTAGCCAGTTTTTTTTTCATATCCATTTATGTGATATTTTCAATACTCTGAAATTGGAGGAACTACATCACTTGCTTCGAACTTCAAATTTTTAACTCAATAACGATGTATCACGATGAATCGTACTACTATTAACAAACTCATTGGAATCAAACACGCGCAATCTGCCAACTAAAAACAAAAGCGTGTCCCAAAACAGGACACATGCCCCAACCGTGGACAGCCGGAGCATCACCGCGACCGCAGGTCAAAGTCATTCCAACTGAATCATGCCTAGGGAACAACCCGCGCCAACCGACAATATGCGAACTCAAAGTTGTCGGAAGTACTGCAGTTTTAATGCCAAATCAAAAAAATATCATCAGCGAACGGGAAATCTGGAATACGCCCTTCTCAATCCGCATCCCAATTGCATCTTTTCCCGGCGTCACCCGCCGGAATCGGAGAGCAATGATCCGGAACCATGCCGTCCAAATGAAGTACCAAAACGCCAAGGGTCAAGACCTGAGCCAGATTCACACCGTCTCATTGAAGGAAGCCCACTAAAGTCCCTTCTGAGCCGGATACGGCGGGGGCATCGTTGCGCGATGCCTCTACCCACTTCGGCGGTCGGATTGAAGACAGTCCAGGGCCTCTCTAGCAGTTCTTGGCAACTGTGGGACAGGGAAGGCGCGTTACTCCGTGCGCCGTCGTGGTAAGCCCGCACGCGGGGATTGACAACGGCGGCAGGCAGAGGACTGCCTGCCCTGCACGGCAATGTGCCGCGGTTAAGTTGAACCCAAACTCCGACTTACATGTTTGCGCCAGGGTGGTAAGGACCGCCGCGCTGCGGCGTCCCCGTCGCCGAGCGCAGCGTCAGGCGACGGAAAGCAATCAGTCAAGGCGGGGCGTCTTGCTCCGTTCGTTCCGCCCTGCCGGGCGGAGGCATCGCAGCGCGCTGTCATCTACCTGCCTTGGTGAAAATGGTATGGCCGCCTTTCACCGGAACTCCGAAACAGGCGTTCGGGTTAATGCATCAGCGGCCGGGCCGGTTCATCTGGTTGACCAGCGCGCGATAGGCGAGTGCGGCCAGCACCGATCCCACCAAATCAAAATTCCGGCGTTCGCCTTCCACCCGCAGTGCGGTGTCTATCAGGATTCTCATTTGGCATTGTCAATGGCGGCCAGGTTGCGGGCGATTTTGGCAGCGGTTTCGGCGTCCAAAGGCTGACGCGCCCGATAGAGGCTGGCGAAAGTTTCCGCAGTCCTGCCGCTTTTTTTACCCGATGCGTTTTTTCAGGGGCGATAAACCAGCCACCAGACTGTTCGCGCACGAGATATTGTTCCCCGTCAACCAGTCCCCGAAGGGTCAACCGGCTTTTCGGCGATATTAAACCAAACAAGTTTTTCTCGAAATAGGATGATCGGCATCCTCCGTGCCAACTGTTTTTAACCCAAAACCCAATTAAGTGTTCGGGCTTAATGGAATTTATCAAAGGAACAGATTTGAGCTTGTCAACTCGGCCACCCTAATTGACCCGCGGTCGGAGATTAGCTTTCTGGGATCCGGCTTCGCACAAGGATTCATTTTTTCGTAACGCATTCGTTGAGTTACCATTCCCCATTGCCCATTCCACCGCTGACCGAACGGACGCTGAGGGTGGCGGAGTTGGAATCAGCGGCGACCGCCCACCTCCAGCGCGCCACCCGCCTCCCCCCGCTTATTCCGCAAAAAGCTTTGACCGGCCCACGGGCTTGACAGTCTCGCACGTAAAACATAGTTTAACACAATGACCAAGACGATCACGAAAATCGGCAACTCCCAGGGACTGATGTTTGATTCGGCGCTGATGGATCTGGCGCGCATCAAGGTGGGCGACCAGGTGAACATCAGTCTGCACGAAGGCGGCTCGATTGTGCTCACGCCCGTGCGCCCGGTTATCAACGCTGAGAAAGCGGCCGCCACCGCGAAGCGTTTAATCAAGAAGAATGCGGAGCTGTTCCAGCGGCTGTCATGAAGCGTCCGCTCTCGCATCCCACAGTGGAAGCGGTGAAGGCCATTCACACCGAAGTGCTGGCGGCGCACGGCGGCGGCGCGGGACTGCGGGAAGCAGCGTTGCTGGAATCGGCGGTGGCCGCGCCGCAGGCGACGATGATGGGCGAACCGCTGTTCACCGATCCGGTGGAAATTGCGGCGGCGTATTTATTTTATCTGTGCCACAATCATCCGTTCGCGGACGGCAACAAGCGGACGGCGCTGGCGACGTGTCTGGTTTTTTTAAGCGAAAACGAGTTGCTGCCGAATGAAAAGTTGGACAGGGAGGCGTGGGAGGCATTAACGCTGGGTGTCGCGACCAGCCGACTTGACCGAGAGCAGACGACCACCCGGCTTCGAAAACTTTTACGTTCCCGCAAATGAGCAATCGAGCAATCCCATCCGCCTTGTCCAGAAACTTTAAAATGATTGCAACAGTTACCGCGATGACGGTTTGTCCTGCGACGACGACATGGATCCATTGCCGTTTCTGCGGTTCCTGAAAATGGCGGATGAGCCGTTGCGTTCGCCGTCCAACTGTTTTTAACCGGAACTCCGAAACAGGCGTTCGGGTTAATGCATCAGCGGCCGGGCCGGTTCATCTGGTTGGCCAGCGCGCGATAGGCGAGTGCGGCCAGCACCGATCCCACCAATAAAATCAGGATCAGCGCGGCCCCCCGCCAGAACACGCGGTCCAGCACGCGCTCCGCCTCCGCCGTGGTCTGCCGACTCCACTCCGCCATCTCCGGAGCGGTTTGATGAGCCGAGGCCAACAGCGCATTAAGGTTGCTGGCCGCAACCCCGATTTGTGCCGCCGCCGCCCCGTAATCCGCCACACGAAACGGCTCCTCCGGAAGAGCAGACGCCGGACCGTCATTCGTAGAAGAAACGTAGCGGACAAATTCTGTCAGCGACTGGATCGTGGTGTTGAGGTGGACGGCAGCAGTGCCGACCGCGTCCAGCGTGGACCGGGTGCCGCCCAGAAGCTCGCGCGACTTGTCGCCCTGGGCAGTGAGTCCATCCAGGACTTGCTGGATGGCCGCCTGCCGCTGATCGTTGACAAGCTGGGGCAGCTGCCGGGCCGTTGAGGCGAACACCTCAGCCGCATCCGCCAGGCGGTCGACGTCCGTGAGCAGCCCCTCGGATTCCGGCTGGACCGCCAGTTGATAGGCCAGCACCTCCACCTGCCAGCTCAGCAGCATGGGCATCCGCTGGCTGTAATACATCGCGCGATCCCCCAGATCATGGATTTCCTGGATGGCGGCCGCAGTCGGATCCAGGCCCGCCAGCGGGTCGAGGTAGAGCAGGCTGAAAATGCTCCCGGGCGAGGACGACTTGGTCGGAGCCTTGCCCAAAGCGGTCACAAACTCCTGAAAGCGGACGGGCCCGATGTAGCGCTGATGGGGGTTTTTAGAGCGCCATTCCTGAATCAAATCGCGCAGCTCCTGCTGTTGGGAGGGCTTGAGAATGCCCCCCGCCAGCTGCCACGCCTTGGCCTCAAGGCCGCGATGAGCCTCCAGCAATTCCCGGGCGACATCGCCGTAATTTTCCACGCCGTAATCCTCCATCACCATCCGGGCCATGCTGACCAGCACCAGCATGTCCAACGCGTTCACCGAGGCATTGGGCCCAGTGGCGTCTGTGAAGATGGCCGTGGCCTGCCCCAGCTTCCAACGCAAGGCAGCGAGGCGGACGGCGGAGTGATTCGTCTTTGCCGTGAGATCATCGCAGGCCTGGGCGACGGTGGCCGCATAGGTGTCGGCGAAGCGCATGACCTGCGCCTGCAAAACCACGGGGGTGACCGGCCCGGTCGGGCTGCCGCTCAACTGGCCGGGATTCACCTTGGCCTTGGGCTGCGCCGGAGACAGGCGCGCCATAGAACAGCCCGTCGCCCCCAGCACGAGAAATGCCAGCAAAGCCAGGCTTACCAAGTGACAACGACGGAGCAGATGCGCTTTCCGATGTGGATTCATGTGAAGGTAATTCAGCGAATAAGATTAACAACCGGAATACCCGACGCAACCTCGGAATTTGGTTCCCAAACAGAAATCAAGAAATCAGGCGAAGCGCGGTCTATGGCAGTTCAACTGAACCGTGGCGTATCGGCAGGGCCTGCGGCTGCTGACCTACACGGTCAACGACCCCAGGAGATCGCCGCACTGCGGGCGCTGGGAGCGGACGGGGGGGGTCAGCGATTTTTCCAAGAGAGTCAACGGCTGACAGAGTCAGAGTGGGCGGGGCGCACCATTGCCCTGCGTTTGGGCGTGACGCGGCGGCGCGGACTATGGCTAAATGGGGCGCGTGAACATTGTTGGCATCATCCCTGCGCGCTTCGGTTCCACACGGTTCCCGGGCAAACCGCTCGCGCTCATCGCCGGCAAACCGCTCCTCCAGCATGTCGTCGAACAGTGTCAGCGGGCAAAATCCCTCTCCGAAATCATCGTGGCCACGGATGACACGCGCATCTGGGAGGCGGCCCAGCAGTTCTGCCGCGTGGAGATGACCCGCCCGGAACACCCGAGCGGCTCCGACCGCATCGCCGAAGTCGCGGAACGCTGCGGCGGCGACGCGGTGGTGAATATCCAGGGCGACGAACCCCTGATAGATCCGGCGGTGATCGACGCGGTGGCAGGCGCCCTGGCGCAGAACGAGATGTCCACCGCCGCCACGCACATCCGCACGCTGTCCGATCTGGACAATCCCAACGTGGTAAAAGTCGTTGTCAACGCCGCCGGCCGCGCGCTATATTTTTCCCGGCGCACGATTCCGTATCTGCGCGAGGCCGCCAGCCGTCCGGGGAACGAGCAGCTGGCGGCATTTCCCTTTTTGAAGCATCTGGGCATCTACGGTTACCGGCGCGAAACGCTGTTGCAACTGGTGAAATTCCCGGTGTCCCCGCTGGAGAACGCGGAGAAGCTGGAGCAGTTGCGCGCTCTGGAAAACGGCATCGGCATCGCCGTGGTGACGGTCGATTACGACAGCATTGGCGTGGACCTGCCGGAAGACGTGGCACGGGTGGAATCCCAGCTGCGGGCGGGCCGCCGCGGTTGAGGCCCCGCCGGGCAGGGCTGCGGATTTTGACTCCGGATTGGAACAATTTTTAAAAATGAAATACATATTTGTGACAGGCGGGGTGGTGAGTTCGCTCGGCAAGGGATTGACCGCGGCCGCGCTCGCCACGCTGCTCGAGAACCGCGGCCTCAAGGTCACGCTGCAGAAGTTCGACCCCTACCTCAACGTGGATCCGGGAACGATGTCGCCGTACCAGCACGGCGAGGTGTATGTGCTCGACGACGGCGCCGAGACCGATCTGGACCTGGGCCATTACGAGCGGTTCACCAATGTGAAGCTCACGCGGATGAACAACCTCACCAGCGGCCAGGTGTACCAGACCGTGCTCAACAATGAGCGCGAGGGCAAATACCTCGGCAATACCGTGCAGGTCATCCCGCATGTCACGGACGAAATCAAACGCCGCATCCATAACCTCGCCGAACAGAGCAAGGCGGATGTCATCATCACCGAAATCGGCGGCACCACCGGCGACATTGAAGGCCTGCCGTTTCTGGAAGCCATCCGCGAATTTGCGCTGGAAGCCGGCATTGGCAACACCTGCTTCATCCACGTCACCTACGTCCCCTTCATCAAGGCGGCGGGCGAACTCAAAACCAAACCCACGCAGCAATCCGTCGCCAAACTTCGTGAAATCGGCATCACGCCCAACATCATCGCCTGCCGCTGCGAAAAGCCGCTCGACAAAGAGCTGCGCCAGAAGATTTCCATGTTCTGCAATGTCTCGCTCGAAGCCGTCATCGAGGCGAAGGACGTGGACCATTCCATTTACGAAATGCCGCTGATGCTGCAGCGCGAGCGCATGGACGATCTGGTTTGCCGCATTTTGCATCTCACCACGCCGGCGCCGAACATGGCGCATTGGCAGGAAATCATCCGCAAACTCATCGCGCCCCAACACCGCGTGCGCATCGGCGTCGTCGGCAAATACATCGGCCTGCAGGACGCCTACAAATCCGTCTATGAGGCCATCATCCACGGGGGCGTGGCGAACGACTGCGGGGTGGAGATCGTGCAGGTGGACGCCGAGGAGATTGAGAAGAATGGCCCGGCGAAAATCCTGAAGGGCCTGGGCGGCATCCTCGTGCCCGGCGGCTTCGGCGAGCGCGGCATCGAGGGCAAAATCATCGCCGCGCGCTACGCCCGGGAGAACAAGATTCCCTATTTCGGCCTCTGCCTCGGCATGCAGATCGCCACCATTGAATACGCCCGGAACATCCTCAAGCTCGACAAGGCGGACTCCACCGAGTTCAACCCCGACACCCCGCATCCCGTCATCGCTCTGCTGGACGCGCAGCGCAAGGTCACCAAGAAGGGCGGCACGATGCGCCTGGGCGCGCAGCCCTGCCAGCTGGCCCTGGGCACCAAGGCGGCGGAGTTTTACGGCGCCTTCGTCATCAGCGAACGCCACCGCCACCGCTACGAATTCAATAACGCCTACCGCGAGAGGTTCGAGAAGTCCGGCTTTGTGTTCAGCGGCCTGTCGCCCGACGGCAAGCTGGTGGAAATCATCGAACTCAAGAACCACCCGTTCTATCTGGCCAGCCAGTTCCACCCAGAATTCCTGAGCAAGCCGCACCAGCCGCATCCGCTGTTCAAAGGCTTCATCGCCGCAGCGCACGCGCATCACCACAGCAAGCCGCTGTGACCGCATGGCCGAGGCTGTAATCCGTCCTTGCCCCGGGGCCCGCCGGCGGAGGGCGGTGCGCGCCCGGGTTGGCCATTGAACCCGGGACCCATCCCGCATGAACTACGCCCAAGCCATTGAGTTTCTGCACGGCCTGCAGGTGTTTGGCGCGCAGTTGGGTCTGGAGAACACGCGCCGTCTCGCCGCGCTCGCCGGCAACCCCCAGGAAAAACTCCGCTTCCTCCACGTGGCCGGCACCAACGGCAAAGGCTCCACCTGCGCCCTGCTCGAAAGCATCTACCGCACGGCCGGGCTGCGGGTCGGGCTCTTCACCTCGCCCCACCTGGTCTCCTTCCGCGAACGAATCCAGGTGAACCGCCAGTTCATTCCCGAGAGCGAATTGGTCCGGCGAGTGGAGGAAATCCAAACACGGCTCCGGCAGTTTCCTGACAATGCCCACCCCACCCTGTTCGAGGTCACCACAGTGCTGGCGCTCCAGCATTTCGCGGCAGAAGGCTGTGATCTGGTGATCTGGGAAACAGGTCTGGGTGGGCGGCTGGACGCCACCAACATCGTCACCCCCCTCGCGAGCGTCATTACGAATATCGCCCTCGACCACCAGTCCTGGCTGGGCGACACGCTCGGGAAAATCGCGGCCGAAAAGGCGGGCATCCTCAAGCCGGGCATCCCCGGAATCACCGGCACGGACGCGCCCGAGGCATTGCGAGTGATTGAAGCCACGGCCCGGAAAATCGGCGCGCCGCTCACCCGCGTCCGCCCGGATCCCGATGAGGATGAGTCCATGCGACCGGCGCTTGGGGGGAAACATCAGCGCCAGAATGCGGCCCTCGCGCGGGCGACCGTGGAGGCGCTGCAGCCCCAGATCCCTGTGACCCAGGAACAGATCCGCACCGGGCTGGCAACGGTCCGCTGGCCGGGCCGGCTGCAGCGGGTGCAAGGGCCCCAAGGACAAAGAATCCTGCTGGACGGGGCTCACAATGTGGCGGGCGCAGAAGCCCTGCGCGCGGCGCTGACGGACCGGAGCGAACTTCACCCCAGCGACCCTGAGATGATTGTTCCCGCGGCGTTCATCGTCGGTTTTTTGGGCGACAAGGAATGGCAGTCGATGTGCGGGATTCTGGCGCCGCTGGCGGCGAAGGTGTTCACCGTGCCGGTGGCCAGCGAGCGGACAGCGGCGGCCGGCGACCTTGCGGCGGCCTTTCAGGCGGCCCACCCCGGGGCGGAAGTCGTGGCCTGCTCGACTCTGGCAGAAGCGCTCGCCGCCGCCCGGGGCGAGCCTTTCCTGGTGATCACAGGTTCGCTCTATCTGGTGGGGGAAGCGCTGGAACAGCTCGGGCTGTCCCCGGCGGAAACGGGCGAGCGCGCCCTGAATGAATGGTCGGCGCGACGATAAGCTGCGACCATCAAAGCCGAAGCGCAGCTTATAACTTTTTTCCCGCGTTGACCCCGGGCGCTGGGGTTATTAAAGTACTTTTGCTTATGGCTTACGCAGACACCCTTCCCAAACAACGTTCCTTCGGGCAAACCACCCGCCCTGACGCGTGGTGGGTCAAGCCCATCTTTATTTTCCTCGGCTTTTCGGCCTTTATTATCTATTCCACGTGGGCGGCCTTCCAAGGCAACCACTACTGGCTTGCGGCGGGGGGGGCGAATTATGTCTCGCCGTTCTATTCGCCGGAAATTTTCGGGGATTCGCCTCATGCGATTTTCCATGGAAAGCCGGGCTTCTGGCCTGCGTGGCTTCCGTTCTCACCCGCTCTGCTCATTCTCTGGGTGCCCGGCGGATTTCGTTTCACCTGCTATTATTACCGGGGCGCTTATTATAAAGCGTTCTGGGCCGACCCCATCAACTGCGCCGTGGGCGAGCCCCGCAAAACTTATCTGGGCGAACGCTCCTTCCCGCTCCTGATCCAGAATATCCACCGCTACTTCCTCTACATCGCCGTCGCCTTCGTCATCCTGCTGGCTTATGACGCGCTCAAGGCAATGTGGTTCACAGATCCTGTCACCGGGGCAAGCCATTTCGGCATCGGGGTCGGCACGCTGGTGATGTTGCTGAATGTCTTTCTGCTGAGCAGCTACACGCTGGGCTGCCATTCGCTGCGTCATCTGGTGGGTGGTTTCCTCGATTCCAAAACTAAATCCCCTTCGTGTGCCAAGACTTATAACTGCGTGAGCTGCCTGAACAGCCGCCACATGATGTGGGCGTGGTTTAGCCTGTTCTCCGTGGGATTCACCGATCTCTACATTCGCCTGTGCTCCATGGGCATTTGGCATGACGTAAGAATTTTTTAACTTAATAAATTTGTGGCTACTAATTACGAAACTCACGAATACGACGTGCTGGTCATCGGCGCGGGCGGAGCTGGCTTGCGCGCGGCGATTGAAGCCAGTGCGGCGGGCGTCAAAGTCGGTTTGATTTGCAAATCACTCCTCGGCAAAGCCCACACCGTCATGGCCGAGGGCGGCATGGCGGCGGCGATGGGCAACGTGGACGACCGCGACAGCTGGAAAGTTCACTTCGCCGACACGATGCGCGGCGGGCAGTACGTCAACAACTGGCGCATGGCTGAACTCCACGCAAAGGAAGCGCCAGCCCGGGTCCACGAACTGGAAGCGTGGGGCGCGGTGTTCGACCGCACCAAGGAGGGAAAAATTTCCCAGCGCAATTTTGGCGGCCATCGCTATCCCCGCCTGGCCCACGTGGGCGACCGCACCGGCCTCGAACTCATCCGCACCCTTCAAGATCACGGCATTCACCAGGGCATCACCGTCCACATGGAATACACGGTAGTTTCCTTGCTTAAAGAATCGGGGCGCGTCGTTGGGGCCTTTGGTTACGACCGTGAGCGGGCGCGTTTCCGCGTTTTCAAAGCGAAGGCCGTGGTCGTTTGCACCGGCGGACTTGGCCGGGCGTATGCCGTGACCAGCAATTCCTGGGAAGGCACGGGCGACGGTGTTTCCCTCGCGTATCATGCGGGCGCGGAACTGCTCGACATGGAATTCATCCAGTTTCATCCGACCGGCATGATCTGGCCGCCGAGCGTGAAGGGTATTTTAGTCACGGAAAGCGTGCGTGGTGAAGGCGGCGTGTTGCGCAATAAGGACGGCAAGCGCTTCATGTATGACGATATTCCCGACAATTACAAATCGCAGACCTCGACCGATCCCGAAGAAGGCTGGCGCTACACGCAGAACGACAAGGAGGCGAAGCGCCCGCCGGAGCTGTTGACGCGCGATCACGTCGCCCGCTGCATTATGCGCGAAGTGAAAGCCGGACGCGGCAGCCCGCACGGCGGCGTGTTCCTAGATATTTCGTGGATCAAAGAAAAAATCCCCAACCACGCCGAGCACATCAAAAAGAAAATTCCTTCGATGTATCATCAGTTCATGCAACTGGCGAACCTCGACATCACCAAAGAGCCGATGGAAATCGGCCCGACCACGCATTACGCGATGGGCGGCATCCGCGTGGATGGCGATACGCAGGCGACGAATGTTCCCGGCTTGTTTGCGGCGGGCGAATGCGCCGCGGGTTTACACGGCGCGAATCGTCTCGGCGGCAATTCGCTTTCCGATTTGCTCGTCTTCGGCAAACGCGCTGGCGAATATGCGGCAAAATTTGCCAAGGAAAATTCTCTGGTGGCTCCGAGCGAGGCCGAAATCGAAGCCGCTTACCGCGAAGCCGTCGAACCGTTCGAGCGCCCCGCTGGCGCGCAAAACGAAGGTCCGTATCAGGTGCAATACGATTTGCAAAACATGATGCAGGCCAATGTCGGCATCGTGCGTTTGCAAAATGAAATGGAGCTGGCGCTCGATGTCATCGGCAAGCTCAAGGCGCGCGCCGCAAAAGTTTCTGTCCAAGGCCATCGCGAATATAATCCCGGTTGGCACACGGCGATTGATCTCAAACATTTGCTGACCGTTGCAGAAGCCATCACGATGGCGTCGCTGGATCGCAAAGAGAGTCGCGGCGGCCATTTCCGCGAAGATTTTCCCGAAAAACATCCCGACGGCGGAAAATATAACAATGTGATTTCCAAGTCGACAGACGGCTCCATGAAATTACGCCGCGAAGCGATTCCGGCGATGCGGGAAGATTTGAAACAAGTCATTGAGGAGATGAAATGAATAAGACCGTTACTTTCCGAATCTGGCGTGGCAACTCGCAGGGCGGCGAATTCGTGAATTACACCACGGAGATCACCGAAGGCTTGGTGGTGCTCGACGTCGTTCACAAAATTCAGGCGACGCAGGCGAACGACATCGCGTGCCGCTGGAATTGCAAAGCCGGCAAATGCGGCTCCTGCTCGGCGGAGGTCAACGGCGTCCCCAAACTCATGTGCATGACGCGCATGGACACGTTGAACACGGATAAAGTCATCACCGTCGAGCCGATGCGTGCGTTTCCGCTCATCCGCGATCTCGTGACTGATGTCTCGTGGAATTTCCGCGTCAAAACCAAGATCAAGAAATTCAAGCCCCGCCCGGCGGACGCCCCCGACGGCACCTGGCGGATGCAGCAGGAGGACGTGGACCGCGTCCAGGAATTCCGCAAGTGCATCGAATGCTTCCTCTGCCAGGACGTCTGCCACGTCCTGCGCGACCATCATAAGCATGACGAGTTTATCGGCCCGCGCTTCCTCGCCTACACCGCCGCGCTGGAGATGCACCCGCTGGATACCGAAGACCGCCTGCCCGAGCTGAAGCAGGCGCAGGGCATCGGTCTCTGCAACATCGGCAAGTGCTGCACCAACGTCTGCCCGGAGCATATCGCCATCACCGACAACGCCATCATCCCGCTCAAGGAACGGGTCGTGGATGAGTTCTATGACCCCCTCGCCTGGATCTGGAAAAAAATCCGCCCCAAAGGCTGACCCCCTTTTCTACCTACAGCCCGCGGCTCGCGCCGCGGGTTTTTTATTTCCGCGCCCCCGGACCCGGGCCAGATATAGCCGTTCCTAGCAACTTTGCGACAGGTAGGGCGCGTCACTCCGTGCGCGCCGGCGTGGTAAACCAGGACGCACGGGTTGGCAATCGCGGCGGGCAGGGGACTGCCCGCCCTACCTGCCGATGTGCCACGGTTCAGTTGAACTGCCATGAAAACGGTTCTTGCGAGCGGACACCCCGAACGGCGCAGCGCACGGCGCAACCCCGCTTCAGAAAGCCAACGAACGCCGGCTTGCCTCTTAAGTAACTTTATGGTTACTTGATAGCAAGAGCATGGCCTCCTCCGCTCACATCGATAGCGCGACGCGCGACCCGGCGCGCACGCGCGAACGGATCCTCCGCGCTGCTCTCAAGGAATTTGCGGCGAGGGGCTTCGCGGGAGCGCGGGTGGACGCCATCGCGCTCCGCGCGGTCATTAACAAGCGGATGCTCTACCATTATTTCGGGGGCAAAGAGGGATTGTTCCGCGCCGTGCTGCGCCGTAAAATCTCCGAGCGCCAGACGCAGATTGAGGCCTCCTCCGACGGGCCGGCGGACACCCTGCCGGATTGGTTTGCAACCAACTGCAAGGACGCGGACTGGATTCGGCTGCTGGAATGGGAGGCGCTGCAGAGCGCCGGCAAAAAAGTGATCGATGAGGACGAGCGGTGCGCGGCGGCAGCCCGCGCCGTAAACCGGGTCCGGAACCAGCAGCAGCGCGGCCTGGTGACCACCCAATTTGCCGCGCCGGAACTGCTGCTGGCGATGGTGTCGCTGACGATGTTTCCGGTGGCGTTTCCGCAGCTGACGCGGATGATCCTAGGCCGGGCCGCCAGCGCCCCGGCGTTCCGGCGCCGGCAGGCAGCATTTTTGAAAAAATTCGCCGCGGCATTTGAGCCGGCGCAGAGGCGCCGCAAACTGGCGCCCGGCAGCAAATCCACTTGAATATGAATCAAAGCATTTTAATGACCCTGACGATTGCCGCGGCCGCGCTGATGGGCGGCTGTTCCCGCGGCGACACCAAACCCGGCGCGGCGGGCACGCCGGTGCTGACGGCGACGGTTATTTGCACCCGGGTGCCGGTGCGGATCGACCCGCCGCCGGTCGGGCATGTGATGCCCTATTCGACCGTCACCCTCCGCCCCCAGGTGGGCGGCGTCATCCGCTCGGTGCACTTTAAAGAGGGCCAGGAAGTTAAAAAGGGGGATCGGTTGTTCACCATCGATGCGCGGTCCATGGAGGCCGCGCTGGGGGCGGCGCGGGCGGCGCGCGCGCGGGACACGGCGCAGCTGGAAAACGCGGAGATCCAATTTCGGCGCGCGCAAAACCTGCTCGGGCAGAAACTGATTTCGCAGGAGGAATTCGACACCAGCACGGCGGCGCGGGAGGCCCTGAGGGGAACGGTTGCCGCGGATGCCGCGGCGGTGGCGAATGCGGAGCTGAACCTCGAATACACCGAGATCCGCGCGCCCTTCGACGGGCGGACGGGCGCCCTGCTCTTTCATGAGGGCAATGTGGTCAAGGCGCCGGACGACATCCTGCTGACGCTGCACCAGATCCACCCCATCTCCGTGGCGTTTGCGGTGGCGGAACGGTACCTGCCGGAAATCCAAAGGCAGATGCGGGAACAATCGCTGACCGTGACAGCGGCCTATGAGAACAGGGACGGGGCTCCGCCGCGGGGCAAACTGACGTTCGTAGACAATGCCGTGGACATGGCCACCGGCATGATCCAGCTCAAGGGAACTTTCGACAACGAGGACAATACCCTTTGGCCGGGGCAATTCGTGCAGGTGACGCTGACGCTCTCCGAGCGCACCAATGCGATGGTTGTTCCCTCGCAGGCAGTGCAGACCGGACAGAGCGGTCAGTTCATCTACGTGGTGAAGCCAGACCAAACGGTGGAGCAGCGCCCGGTGACCCTCGGCAGTGCCGAGGGGGATCTGATCGTCGTGGAGCGGGGGCTGCTGGCGGGCGAACAGGTGGTGACCGACGGGCAGTTGCGTCTGTCCCCCGGCATGAAGGTGAACGCCAAAAGCGGCGCCGCCGCTCCCGCGTCAATGAAGGGGCGGGTGCCATGAAACGGACGGCCCTGCGGTTTTCCTATCCATGAACGTCTCGGAAATTTTCATCCGCCGTCCGGTGATGACCACGCTGCTGATGGCGGCGATCCTCCTCTTTGGCGTGTTCAGCTTCCAACAGCTGCCGATGAGCGATTTGCCGAGCGTGGATTTTCCCACCATTCAAGTCAGCGCCAGCCTGCCCGGCGCGAGCCCGTCCACCATGGCTTCCTCCGTGGCGACGCCTCTGGAAAAACAGTTCTCCACCATCGCCGGCGTGGATTCGATGACGTCCGTCAGCGCCCTCGGCATCGTCCAGATCACCATCCAGTTTTCGCTGGACCGCAGCATTGACGGCGCGGCGCAGGACATTCAGGCGGCCATCACCAAGGCCTCGCGCCAGCTGCCGCCGGAGATGCCGTCCCCGCCCACCTACAACAAGGTCAACCCTGCCGACGCGCCCATTCTGTACCTGGCCATGTCCTCCGCCACCCTGCCGCTTTCGACCGTGGACGACTTTGCCGAGAATCTCTTCGCGCAGCGGATTTCGATGGTGGACGGCGTGGCTCAGGTGAGCGTGCTGGGGCCGCAACAGTTCGCGGTCCATGTGCAGGTGGATCCGGACAAGCTGGCGGCCCGTCAGCTGGGCATTGACCAGGTGGCCCAGGCCGTGGCGGCAGCCAATGTGAACCAGCCGCTCGGGGCGCTGTATGGACGGCACCAGTCCTTTACCATCCAGGCCAACGGCCAGCTAAAAAACGCCGCGGCTTACCGGCCGCTCATCGTCGCCTACCACAACGGCAACCCGGTGCGCCTGCAGGAGGTGGCCAAGGTCATCGACAGCGTCCAAAATGAAAAAGTGGCCGCCTGGTTCAACGGGACTCGCGGCATCATTCTGGCGGTGCAGCGCCAGCCGGGCGCAAACACGGTGGCCGTGGTGGACGCCATCAAAAAGCAGCTCCCCACACTGCGAAACCAGATCCCAGCGGCCGTGAGCATCGACCAAATCTTCGATCGCTCTCAGGGCATCCGCCAGTCCGTCCGGGACGTGGAACACACCCTGCTGCTCACCGTTGCCCTGGTGGTCATGGTGATCTTCGTCTTCCTGCGAAACCTGTCCGCCACCCTTATCCCCAGCCTGGCGCTGCCGATCTCCATCATTGGAACTTTTGCGGCGATGAAACTGGGCGGCTTCAGCCTCGACAACCTTTCTCTCATGGCCCTGACGCTGTCCGTCGGCTTCGTGGTGGACGACGCCATTGTGATGCTCGAGAACATCGTGCGGCACATGGAAAACGGCGAGCCGCCGATGACCGCCGCGCTGCGGGGCGCAAAAGAGATCGGCTTCACCATCATCTCCATGACGCTGTCGCTCTCGGCGGTGTTCATCCCGGTGCTATTCATGGGGGGACTGCTCGGGCGGCTGCTGCATGAATTCGCGGTGACCATCATCTGCGCGGTGCTGGTGTCCGGCTTCGTGTCGCTCTCGCTCACGCCCATGATGTGCAGCCGCTTCATCCGCTCCGTCCGGGCCCAAAAACACGGCGCCTTCTTTTACGCCTTTGAGACTTTTTTTGTGAGTCTGCTGGTGGCCTATGAGCGCAGCCTGCAGCTGGCGCTCAAGCACCGCCGCATCACCCTCGGTGTTGCGCTGGCCATCACCGCTGCCACAGCAGTCCTGTTCGTCGTAATCCCCAAGGGATTTTTTCCCGACGAGGACACCAACCAAATCTTTTGCATCACTGAGGGGGCCCAGGATATCTCCTTCGAAGCCATGCGGGAGCATCAGCTTCAGGCGGCCGCTATCGTCGCCGCCAACACCAACGTGGCTGCCTACGTGTCGTCCATCGGGCTTGGCGGCTCAACCCTCAGCGGCAACAACGGCCGCATTTTCATGCGGCTCAAGGACCGCTCCCAGCGCCAGCAGAGCGCCGGCGAAATCATCCAGGACCTCCGCCGGCAGTTCGCACAGATCCCCGGCTTCAACGTGTTCCCGCAAAATCCCCCGCTCATCCGCGTCGGCGGCTCGCTCACCAAGACGCTCTACCAATTCAGCCTGCAGGACACCGACACGCAGGAATTGTTCCAATGGACCCCGGTGCTCATGTCCAAGATCGCCGCTTGCCGGGAGATTTTCCAGGATGTGACGAGCGACCTACAGATCGCCAGCCCGCAGGTCGTCGTGGAGATCGACCGGGACAAGGCCGCCTCTCTGGGAGTCACCGCGCAGCAGATTGAAACCGGGCTCTACCGCGCGTTCGGGTCGGGGCAGATCTCCACCATCTACGGCGACCTTGCGCAGTACTGGGTCGTGTTCGAGGTGCTGCCGGAGTTTCAGCGCGATCCCGGGGCGCTCGGACGGCTTTACATCTCCAGCTCGCTCACCGACAGCAACCGTCAGCCCCGACTCGTGCCCCTGGGCGCCGTGGCGCGGCTATCGCGCGGCGTGGGTCCCATGACGATTTCGCACGTCGGACAGCTTCCGTCCGTCACCGTATCCTTCAATCTCGCACCGGGGGTGGCGCTCGGGACGGCAGTAAATAAGATCCGCGAACTTCAGGAGGAATTGCATCTGCCAGCGACCCTCACGGCGAGTTTCCAGGGTGCGGCAGCGGTGTTCCAATCGTCGCTGGCCGGGCTGGGCCTGCTGCTGATCCTATCCATCCTAGTGATCTACATCATCCTGGGAATCCTCTATGAAAGCTTCATCCATCCGCTGACCATCCTGTCCGGACTGCCCTCGGCGGGCTTCGGCGCGCTGCTGACCCTGATCCTCTTCCGGGTGGACCTGAACATCTACGCCTTCGTCGGGCTGATCATGCTGGTGGGCATCGTGAAGAAGAATGCCATCCTGATGATTGATTTCGCCATCGAGGCGCGGCACCGGGGGAAGACACCATACGACGCCATTTTTGAGGGCTGCCTGCTGCGGTTCCGGCCCATCATGATGACCACCATGTGCGCGCTGATGGCGTCGCTGCCCATCTCACTGGGGCTCGGGGCCGGGGGGGAATCCCGGCGGGCGCTGGGCCTGACCGTCACCGGCGGCCTGGCCGTCTCGCAGCTGCTGACGCTCTATATCACCCCGGTGATTTACCTCTACTTGGAATCCTTCCAGACCTGGTTCCAGCGCCGCACCGCAACCCCGGCCGTCATAACGGGGATCCCGACGCCGGGGGCGGAACAGCCCAAACATTAGGAAGAACTCCATCAGACAGAGCCGTCCCAGAGTAGTTCTTGGTAACTGTGGGATAGGTAGGGCGCGTCACTCCGTGCGCGCCGCCCCGGGCATAAGGTGACGCGGGTTGGCAACCGCGGCGGGCAGAGGACTGCCCGCCCTACCCGCCGATGTGCCACGGTTCAGTTGAACTGCCCTAGAGATGGGGCGATTCCACTTTCAACCCGAATTACGAAATAGGGATGGCGCGCTGCGCCGTCCCGGTCGCCGAGCGCAGCGCCAGGCGACGGAAAGCAATGAGGCAAGGCGGATATCCTACCCGTTCGTTCCGCCCTCCCGGGCGGGGGCATCGCAGCGCGATTGCCCCTACCTATTTCGGAATTCGGGCTCAAAGCGGCTTCAGAGCGGACGGGGAAAACGCGGCATCGGTTCGGACCATGACCGGACTATTTCTTTTCCGCTGCGGGCAGGACCGGCGAGAGCGCTGCCCCCAGGCTGGTGAGGCTGGATCTCAACTGCTTGAGAGAATCGCGCAGGGGAAGGGCCTTTACCTTGGTTTTGGAAACGATGTCCTTCAGGCTGGCTAGCCCGCCCGCCGTCAGATCCGCGCCCAGATAGGTTTGGATGTCCCTCACATCCGCCATGAAAGGGCGCAAGGCGTTTTTTACCTGAGCATAACTCGCATCCATGGCGCGGAGCCGAGAAACAATCTCGTTCATGCGCTCGCTGCCGCGCTGGCGCAGTTCAGGGCTCTGGAGGGTGTCCAGCTGGTTGCTCCAGCTTTCGGAATGGGCCGCGGCAGCCTCCCGCAGGGCCATCGCTTTTGCCGCCAGGTTCTCGTTGGATTGAGCCAGCCGCCGGGTGGCGGCAACCAGGTCATCGTATTGCCGCCGCAGATCGCCTTCCGATTTGAAAGTGAGAGCATTCAACGCCCCCAGCACGGCGTTGACACTGGCCGAGGTCCGGGACACAGCCCCGGCGGCGGACGTCAGAGCGGCGGATGTGGCCGCGCCCTTGTCATAGCTTGGAGAGACGCAGCCGGCCAGCAACCCCAGGGCAGCGGCCAGCGATAGATTCCTGAAAATCAGTTTCAATCGGTTTAAACCCGAATTCCGAAATGGGGTAGAGTTGGCGTGCAGCGCCGTCCCGATCGCCGAGCGCAGCGCGCTGTCCCTGCTATTTTCTATAAAGGCTCGCTTCGAAATTTGAGTTAAAGTCATCATTATTTAGGTGAGATGACACTGCCGCACAATCGTTTCTGAGGCCGGCTGATTCAAAGGCATGACCAAAGTGGGCGGCATTAATTCTTCCGCTCCGGTGCAGCGGGGCTTTGGGCTGAATACAGAGCCACCAACCGGGAGATCAGCACCGCCATGTAGAGCGTCCCCACCATCGCCTCCATCATCGCCAGAGTGCGCGCCCCGCGCGATAGCGGCGTGATATCCCCATAACCCACCGTGCTCAACGTGATGAAACTAAAATAGTAGGCATCAAAAAAACACAATGAGCCCGTGGCCATCGGACCATGACTGAAGGCAAATGCACCCGGATGGATTGCATCCACCACGGCGGGTTGCGAGACCATCATGTAGGCGGACATCCAGAGGATGCCCAGCAGCAGGTAGCCGGAAATGCCGGCGCAGAGGACCTCGCCATCTACCCGGGGCGCTCGGAAAATAAAACGGAGCAGCTGCCACTCAACAAAGGCAATAAATAGAAGGGCGGTGGTGTGATGCAAAAACGGCGGCAAAAAATCCGGGCACAACAGAGTGATCCACCGGGCCACAACAGCCGGCAGCATCAGCAGCAACGCCAGCACGATCGTCCAACCCGAGCGACCCACCGCCAACACTCCCGAGACCAACACCAGGGTCATCAGGACCACATTGATCGTTTCGCCGCGCTTTAGACCTTCTACAAGGGGCGTCAGGAAAAGCATCAAAACCAGCACGGCAAGAAACTGCGCCGCCGAAAACCGGAAATGACCGAGCCGCACCAATGGATTTATGATTGAATCCGCTTTCAATGAAAGTTCAGACATCGGGGCGAATGGTTCAAAGTCCTGGCCAGAGAGTCAAGCGACAAGCCAGACCCCCACCTCGCACGGCGGATTGACACTGATACCCCGGGGAGAAGAGAGCGGTGAAGACTTGATCCACCGCCAAAAAAAAACCGGAGTCCGAGGGGACTCCGGTTTTTGAAAGAACTAAGAAAGGCGGGATTACTTTTTAGCCGCTTTACGGAGCGCCCACGCCTTCTTTAATTTGGCGGAAATTTTGGCCTTGGCAGCGGCACTCATCGTGCGCTTCCCCTTTTTGACTGCCTTCACAGCCTTGACGGCGGGGGCGGCGCCCTTGACTCTGGCCCAGCGCGCCGTGGCGGCCGCAGAAATCTTGGCCTTGGCGGCGGCACTCATGGTGAACTTCTTTTTCTTGGGAGCCTGGACTTCTGCCTCCAAGGAGGAAGTCGAACCCAGCAGCTGGCTGAGCTTTTTTTCGAGGGATTGGATTTTTTCCTTCAACGTGACCGCGCGGCGCAGCTGTTGAACCGATAGATTAGCAATAGAACTCATAAGGGCATAGTCAAACACTACCCGACCGATAGTGTCAAATTTAATATAATGAATATGAATTAGGACTTGATACCTAATCAACTATTCGATTCCCGTGTTAGGGTCCGGATACCCGTTTCTATAAAGGCGGACGCGCGTCAGCCGGATACCCTCATATCCTCTGACTCTATTTCCGAGGAGTCCTCCGAACTGTCTCTCTACCTGATGTCTTTGCCCACTTACACCTGCCGGGCTTGGGCTTGCTTCGAAAAAACGGACAGTGAAATTGATTCATTTGGTCAATTATTTTTGGTTTCGAAGTCAACTGGGGATAGGAAATTAAGTGAGCAATGAAGGCGCTTGGGATTATAAAAGCATTCGATGGAATCGGAGATGGCGGTGCGCCCTTGGCGGTTCAATGCTCCCTTCCTTAATTCGAGTCCCTTCGTACTAATTCGCGTCTCAGTCTTTGCCGTCACAATGGGGGGGGGCAGCGATACGCTGGCTTAGTGGTTCATTCGGACCACAGGGTTCGAACTTGGAGTAGACCCTGACGTCAGGAGACTCTGACTTTCGAAGTCGGCCGCGCTCTAAAAATAAAAAGACGGCGCCATTTGATCCTCCTGGCATCGGCGACCTAGGTTCGATTTCCCTGACGGGTTCTAACTAGGGTTTACGGAGGGTGATTTTACTCACTTCATGAGACTGCATAACCACACCATCTCCAGTAGCCATTTTTTCCAGCCGGATGCCCCGCCCGACTTTTAAAGTCAGGTCTTGACCATTGGTAAATTGCAGGGTCAATAGGCGATAACTAGAATCCACCTTTAATACCCTCGCGTTACAGGGGACATTCTGAATGGGTGATCGATCCGTTGAATCGCTCCGCCGTTCGTTTTCCAACCTGTAAACGGAGAGTTCCGCCTTCACCGTGGCCGTGAGAACATCCCCCACCTTCAGCTGATCCAGATTTTGAACCGCAGGGGTGACATTGAATGACTTGATCGTCCCATCCGCATGTTTGAGGACGATCCCGCGCCGAGCAAGATCCACAGATTCGACCGCGACCTTGTCCTGAAGAATCTCAACTGGAATTCCGCCTTGGATCAAGCCGGGCTGACCTGCAGGTTGAACATTGGGATTGGGCGGCGTCCAACATCCGGTCAGTGTCAGCATGACCACAGGAAACAAAACGACCCAACCGACATATTTATTGGATTTTTTATTCATCGGATTGCTTTCAATGCCGCGCCTACTTGGCTGGACATAGGACCCATCAGATTTTTTAGGATTAATTTGACGAATTCCGCTCTAATGAGTCTGGCGCAAGACTAGCGCCATCCCAGCCCTCCCGCCATATAAAATGCCCCGGCTTGTCTACTTAACCCGAATTCTGAAACGGAGATTCGGCAATCCTAGCAGGGACCAAAAAAGGTCCCCCCGACCCTCTTGCTTCGCGGCGCGAGGGGGAGAATCTGCGCGAGAGCTTGGCCCGCCTCACTCGGCGGGTGAACGTTTTAATTTAAATTTCCATTCTGAAATAAAGAGGGGAATGCAACGGCAAGGCGTCGCTGCCCGCACTCCCTCTCTTCCATGAAATGGAGGAGAGGGCGGGGAGGGGAGGCTTGGGCTACGAGAGCATGGCCTGCTCCAGAATTCGGGCTTAACAAACGCAGTTTTCATGAAATCCCCAATGCCTAGAGTAGTTCTTGGCAACTGTGGGACAGATAGGGCGCGTTGATCATGCGCGCCGGTTTTTGACTGGTAGGGACCGCCGCGCTGCGGCGTCCCCGTCGCCGAGCACAGCGTCAGGCGCCGGAAAACGAGTTGCATGACGAGTGTCTTATTCCCATTCGTTCGCCCTGCCGCGCGGGGGCATCGCAGCGCTGATGCCACTCCCACGCGGGCGCGAACTCCTGTTTCGGAGTTCGGGCTGAAGAGCGATCACTCCCATCTGCGGGATCCAATTCATTCAGGAGAGCGCTGCCACAGGAGGGCAGAAAAAAACCGGCCACAATTGGCCGGTTTTAGGGTCGCCCCAATCGGGGAATTCTTATTCCGTCGATTTCTTCTTGGAAATAATGTGGGTCGCGTGGCCGAAGTAGGATTCAGCGCATTCCATGAGAGTCTCGGACAGGGTCGGGTGCGGATGGATGGTGAGTGCGATGTCCTCAACGGTGGCGCCCATCTCGATAGCGAGGACGGCCTCGGCGATCAGTTCGCCGGCGCCGGCGCCGGTGATGCCCACGCCCAGAACGCGGTCTGTTTCGGGGCAGACCAGAATCTTGGTCAGCCCGTCCGTGCGGTCGAAGGACAGCGCCCGTCCCGATGCGGACCATGGGAATTTGGCGATATCGAATTTAATCCCCTTCTCCCGGGCCTCGGCTTCGGTCAGGCCGCACCAGGCGATTTCGGGGTCGGTGAAGACGACGGCAGGAATCACGCTTTCAAAGAGGCTGTCCGCACCGGTCAGGACTTCCACGGCGATGCGGGCCTCCTTGTGCGCCTTGTGCGCCAGCAGGATGCCGCCCGCGATGTCGCCGATGGCGTAAATGCTCGGGTCGCTGGTCTGCTGCTTGGAATTGACTTTGACAAACCCTTTTTCATCGAGCGTCACCCGGGTGTTCTGCAGGCCGAGATCGGCGCTGTTGGGGATGCGGCCGACGGAGACCAGGACGCGGTCATAAAGTTCGGAGAGTTTTTCGCCGTTGTATTCCGAATCCACTTTGATCTGCTTGCCGACGGTGGACATTTTGGTGACGCGGGCCTTGAGCCGGATCTCCTTGAACATTTTCTTGGCGTGGGTCAGGACGGGGCGGGCCAGATCGGGATCGGCGCCGGCCAGGATGTTATCCATCGCCTCCACCAAGGTGATTTTGCTGCCGAGCGCGGCATAGACCGTGCCCATCTCCATGCCGATGTAACCGCCGCCCACGACGAGCAGATTTTCGGGGATATCTTCCAACTCCAGCGCCTCGGTGGAAGTCATCACGCGGGGATTGCCCAGGTCAAACGCCTTGGGCATGGCCGGGGCGGATCCGACGGCCAAAATGGCCTGCTCGAATTCAACGAACTGCTGACCTGACTCAGTCTCGACCCGCAATTTATTGGAGCCTTCAAAATAGCCCCGCCCGGAAATGACCTGCACATGATGCATCTTCGCCAGGGAAGCCACGCCGCCGCCGAGTTTTTGAACGATGGATTCCTTCCAGTCACGCAGCTTGGAGAGGTCCACCGAGGGTTCGGCAAACACGATGCCGCGATGGGCGGATTCGCGCGCGTTGAGGATCTGATGGGTGGCGTAGAGGAGCGCCTTGGAGGGAATGCAGCCGCGATTGAGGCACACGCCGCCCAACCGCTTCTCCCTTTCAATCAGGACGACCTTCTTGCCTAAATCGGCTGCGTAAAACGCCGCCGCATATCCGCCAGGGCCCGCGCCCACGACCACCACGTCTGTTTTAATCGAGTCCATGAAATTTCTTTGCGCTTAAAGTTTAACCGTTGCTTCCTTGAAATCGTGAAACGCCGCGAGCAGGTCCACCGTGAACCGCGCCGCGCTGCCACCATCGATCACCCGGTGATCGTAGCTCAAGGCCATCGGCGTCATCAGGCGAACCTCCACCTTGCCCTCGCGCACCACCGGCTTGAGTGCGCCGCGCCCGAGCCCGAGGATGGCCACTTCCGGCAGGTTGACAATCGGCGTGAAATGTCCGCCGCCGATCGCCCCCTGGTTGGAAATCGTGAAGGTCCCGCCCTTCATTTCATCGGCGGTGATTTTCCGATCGCGCGCGCGGGCTGCGAGCGATTCCAATTCCTTGGCAAGTTCGAGCAGGGACTTCTGGTCCACGTTGCGAATCACAGGAACCATCAGGCCTTGATCGGTATCCACCGCGATGCCGAGGTGGATGTAGCTTTTGAGCACGATCTCATTTGCCGCCTCGTCCAGGCTGGAATTAAAAATCGGATGCTTTTTAAGAGTCTCCGCCACCGCCTTCAGCACGAACGGCGTGAGGGTGAGCTTGACGCCCTTGGCCTCATAGGCAGGGGCAAACTGCTTGCGCAACTCGCCCAACCGAGTGAAATCAATGTCGTCGAACTGCGTGACGCGGGCGACGGCATTCCAGCTTTCGGACATGCGCCGGGCGATGACCTTGCGCAGCGGAGTGACGGGCGATTTGGTAACCGGCCCCCATTGGGAAAAATCAATCGAAGGCGCAACCGGTTTCGCCGGCGCCGCAGCGGCGGCGGCCACCGGGGCGGGCCGGGCGGCGGCCTTCATCAGGCGCTGGATATAGGCGCGGACATCGCCGAGAACGATACGTCCGCCAGCCTCGCTGCCTCGGATTTTGCCCAGGTTGATGCCCAACTCGCGCGCCAGCTTGCGGACGGATGGGGACGCGGCGACGGCCGCGTCAGAAATTTCCTCCTCCAGTTCTTCCGATTCCTCGGCGACTTCCTCCGGCTCGGGCGCCGGCTTGGCAACCGCTTTTTTTGCGGCGGGCTTGGCGGCGGCCGGGGACGCCGGCGCGGGAGAGGCCTCGGCCCCGCCGCTCAAGGTGACCAGGCGCTGGCCGATGCTGACGCGGTCGCCGGCTTTTACATGAACCGCGGTCACCACGCCCGCCCCGGTGGAGGGAATGGAGGCGACGGCCTTTTCGTTTTCCAGCTCAAGAATGGCCTGATCCTTTGCAACCGTGTCACCTTCTTTAACGAAGACATTGATCACGATGCCTGAATCCGCGCCCTCACCCAGTTTGGGAAGTTTAACATCCATAAATTAACAAGCGCCTAGCTTGGCGGAAACCGGCGCCGCTTTCCAGAAATAATTTCAAACAAAATCCACAAACACCTCCCGTCTCCGACAACTTGGCAGGCCGATTGCTACTGAAAACGAATCAATAAAAAGTGGCCGATCTCATAAAATCAAATAGCCACCTATGCTGAATTTCTGGTAGGGTGCAAAAAACGAACTGATCGCCAATGCGAATTAAACTGTCCCATTTTCATACTGTGAAGACTAAAACCAAATCCTCCGACCAAAAAAAATCCACTTGCAGGCTGCGCTGGCAGCTGGGCCTGGCTTTTCTGACCCAATTGTTCGGGGGCGGCCGGGTCCACGCCGAAAACCAGGTGGAATACGGTTTTGAATATTACAAGGAAGATGGCGACCGGATGACCATCGAGACGCATTCGGTCTATTTTGAACAGAAACTGACGGATTATTTGGATATCAAGGGGGATTACACCTACGACGGCATCTCCGGCTCCACCCCGACCGGAACCGTTTCCTCCTCGGGAAAAGTCTACATGACCCAACTCGAGGATATCCGACGGGCGATCAGCCTCCAGGCCGATGCCAAGCTGGGGAACCACACTCTCACGCCCGGTTTTTCCTACAGTGCGGAAAGCGATTACACCTCGTATGGCATGTCGCTCAATGATGCGGTGGAATTCAACGATAAAAACACCACCCTCCAATATGGGATTGCGGAGAATATTGATTCCGTCCGGGAAGCGAACGGAAAAACCTGGAACCCCAAATATTCCACCACCGCCCTGATTGGCATCTCCCAACTGCTCTCGGCCAAGACCACATTCAATGCCGCCTTCACCTTCGGCAATGATTCCGGCTATTTAAGTGATCCTTACCGGCTGGCGGGATTCACCCCGGACGGTTTCCCCTTCAGCATCGGCGTCCCTGAACGGCGCCCCAGCCATCGGAACAAGGAAATCCTCTACACCTCGATGCTGCACTACTTCGACCCGCTCAACGCGAGCCTAGAAGGTTCCTACCGGTTTTATCACGACTCCTACGGGGTCTATGCCAACACGCTGGGGCTCACCTGGCATCAGTGGCTCGGTAAACATCTGCTCGTCGAACCGATGTTCCGCTTCTATGAACAGTCCGCGGCAGATTTTTACGCCGTCACTTTCTCAGGGCCTTTCACCATCGACCCAAATGGACCGCCCGGCATGCATTCCTCCGACTACCGGCTCTCAGAACTCTATACTCTGGACTCGGGTCTGCAGGTCACGGGGGTGATTAACGACCATCTGCACATCATTGCCGGCTATCACCGCTACGAAATGCACGGACTGGACGGCACGACCAATGCCGGCATGTATCCCAAAGCCAACGTGTACACAGTCGGTCTCGCAATTTTATGGTGATGAGCAGCCCCAAATCGGCCCAGGAAGCCATCGACCGCGTCGCGTATTCCGCGCAGAGGACGGTGGAAAAGGGCCTGCATAAGCTCGAGTTCCGGGCCATGGGCACGCTCTGCCGGGTCCACTGCCACGGGGTTTCCGCCGAGGCGGCCCAGGATTTCCAGCGCGCCGCGCTCGCCTGGACGGGGCAGTTCGAGGCGCGCTATTCGCGCTTCATCCCCGACAGCCTGATCAGCCGCATCAATGCGGCGGCGGGCGAGCACTGGGTGGAAATCGATCCGGACATGGAACGGATTTTCGCGCTCTGCCAGGAATTGTTCTTCTTCACCCGGCGCGCCTTCGATCCCACCTCCCTGCCGCTGATTCAACTGTGGAACTGGAAACAGCAGCCCCACACAATCCCCTCCCACGACGCCATCCGCGCGGCCTTGGAACTGGTGGGCTGGAACAAGGTGGAGCGGCGCCCGGGCGGGGTTTTCCTGCCGCGCGCCGGCATGAGCATCGACCTGGGCGGCATCGGCAAGGAATACGCCGTGGACTGCGTGATGAATCTGGCTATCCAGCGGGGCATTCCCAATGTGATGGTGGATTTCGGCCAAGACGTCCGGGTCCGCGGCCATGCACCGGAAAGGAATTTTTGGTGGATCGGCCTGGAAAACCCGCACGCCGCCGGCCAATGCTGGACCGGGGTGGCGGTGACCGATCATGCCGTCGCCACCTCCGGCGACACCCAGCGCTTCTTCGAACTCAATGGCCGACGCTACAGCCACATCCTCGACCCGCGCACCGGCTATCCGGCCGATAACGGCTGCCGCGCCGTGTCTGTGATCGCGCCCAGCTGCACCATTGCCGGGCTGTTTTCCACCACCGTCTTTATTCTGGGCGAAAAAGAAGGGCTCCAACTCATCGAGACCCACCCCGGCGCCGCCGGCGTCATCACCAGCCACACCACGCAGTTCTACACCAAACGATTCCATGACTACATCCCTGCTTAAATCCCTGCTCAAAAAAATTGCGGTGGCCGCCCTGGCCTCCGGCACCCTGTTCACCGCCTCCGCCGCGCTCAAAGTTGGCGATTTGGCGCCCGACTTTTCCGGCATGAAACTTGAGGGCGCCCTGCCCGCCTCGCTCAAGGGCAAGGTGGTGATCCTGGATTTCTGGGCCTCCTGGTGCGGCCCCTGCGCCGAATCTTTTCCGGTCATGGACGAGCTCCAGAAAAAATATCAGGACCAGGGGCTCGTCATCCTCGCGGTCAGCGTGGACGAGAAGCCGGCCAAGATGGAAACGTTTTTAAAAAAGAATCCCGTCAGCTTCACAGTGGTGCGCGATGCCGGGCACCAGCTGGTTGCGGCGGCGGAACCGCAGACGATGCCCACTTCCTATATTATTGATCGCGAGGGCAAGGTGCGGTTTTTGCACAACGGCTTCCACGGCGCCGCCACCCGGAAAGAATATGTCGACCAGATTGAATCCCTTTTAAAAAACACCCCATGAAATCAAAACTCCTGCTTGCTGCCGGCCTCACCACGCTACTGCTCACCAGCGGCTGCGCCAACGTCAAGCCCTGGGAACGGGGCACCCTGACGGATTACACCATGCAATCGGGGCGCGACCCGATTGCGACCGCGCAATTCGAACACATCTGGTACTCGCGCGAAGAAGCCAGCGGCGGACGCGGCGTGGGCGGCGGCGGCTGCGGCTGCAACTAAACTGAAAATCTAAACTCGGACTCATCCATTATGAAACGATTCACCCGGGCATTGCCCTTACTGCTGGCCGCCGGACTGCAACTCCTGCCGCTGCTGCGCAACATCGTCACCGCCCCCGCGGCCACCTCCAGCTTCGCCATTATCCTGCGCTGGACCATTGGATCCAGCGCCGCGCTGGGGGCATACGACGCCTATTCGGCAGCCACCAATTATTTCACATCTACAAATATCTTCACAGGAACAGTAGGCGTCCCATTTACCAATAACTTAACTATCAAATCCAGCGGCGCTGATCCTGGCGCTGTCACAACCCTTACGACCAATGGGATAAGCGCTTTTCTAACCATCAACGGACAAACCACAAATTTCGCCATGCCGGCGGGATTAATCATGAAATTTATAGATGTTAACCCCATTTACGACTCTATCTATGGGACACCGACAACGATCGGGACAAACTCGTTCACTGTCACTCTCAGCTATCCTAATCAGCTTTCAGTGACAACCAACATTACAATTCGAATCACTGCCGCGGTCGCTTCCCCTCCCGTCATCACCAACCAACCGGCGAGCTTCACCAACGTCGCCGGCGGAAACGCCACCTTCACCGTGACCGCCGGGACGGCGCCCTTGAGCTATCGATGGTTCTTCAACACCAACACTTCCCTCCTGAACGCCACCAACACTTCCCTGTCGCTGACCAACGTCCGAGCCAGTCAAGCAGGCAAGTATTCCGTGATCGTCACCAACAGCAGCGGCTCTGTCACCAGCGCTTTCGCCACCCTGACGGTCACCAACCCGCTGCCCACCGCCCTCTCCACCCCGACCAACAGTGGCGGTGTGTTCCGATTCACCTTCATTCCCACAATGGGCCTGACGAATTCCGTTCAGACCAACAGCGGCCTCACCGGCGGCGTCTGGGCGGTCCTGACCAATGTGCCGCCGCCCGCTACCGCCGCGCCGGTGACCGTGACCGATGCGCTGGGCAGCTCCAACCGTTTTTACCGGGTGGCAATCCAACCTTAGCTTTTAAAATGATATTATTCCGATTCCAAACTCCCGCCCTGCTGCTGGCCGCCGGACTGCAACTCCTGCCGCTGCTGCGCACTATTGTCACTGCGCCGGCGGCCACCTCCAGCTTCGCCATGATTCTGCGGTGGGCTATCGGCTCCAGCGCCGCGCTGGGGGCGGTGGATGCCGTCTCTGGGGCGACCTCCGCATTCACGACGCCCAGCACCTTCAACGGGACCGTGGGAACGCCTTTTTCCAACAACGTGACGGTGTCCATCAGCGGGGGCAGTAAGGCGGCGAACAATGATTATTTAATTTTATCCAGCGGCGCCACGACCTCACCCCTGCTCTACAACGGACAATCCACGACCTTGACCCTACCGCCCGGACTGACTTTCAAATCCTCCTGGGTGAACGGGGCGTCGACTATCGGCGGCGTCATTTACGGCACTCCCACGTCGGCGGGCAGTTTTCCAACCGCCGTAACCGTGGTCAGCCCCGGCAACGCCCAACTCTCCCAGAACATCACCATCAGCATCGTCGGCTCGGTCACTCCCACGGCCCCCGCCATCACCAGTTCACCCGCCGCCGCGACGGTCGCCGCCGGACAGACGGCCATCTTCACCGTCACCGCCAGCGGCACCGCGCCTCTGGGATATTATTGGATGAAAGGCGGCTCGCCGCTCGCCAATGGGGGCAACGTCTCCGGCGCGAATTCCGCCACGCTCACGCTGACCTCCGTGTCGGCGACCAATGCGGGTAATTATTCCGTGACCGTCAGCAATTCTGTCGGCACCGCCACCAGCGCGGCCGCCGCGCTCTCCGTCATCATCCCGCCCGCCATCACGAGCCAGCCAGCAGGCTTGAGCGTCACCAACGGCGGCAGCGCGCCATTCGCCGTCACCGCCAGCGGCGGCACGCCGCTGACTTATCGCTGGCTTAAGGGGGGCATCGGCCTCACCAACGGGATCAAATATTCCGGAGCCAACTCCAGTCTCCTCACCGTGTCTTCCCTCACAGCGGCGGATGCCGGGAATTATTCCGTGATCATCACCAATCTCGCCGGCAGCGTCACCAGCACCAATGCCGCCCTGACGGTGCTGGGTCCGCCGGCCATCACCACACAGCCCACCAACCAGACGGGGGCACCGGGCAGCAGCCTGGCCTTGGCGGTTGCCGCCACCGGCAGCGGCCCTCTGGGCTATCAATGGTACAAAGGCACCAATGCCCTGACGGATGGAGGGAATCGTTATGGCTCGGTCTCAAACATTCTCACCCTCACGGCGCTGACAACCAACGACGCGGGCGGCTATTCTGTCGTGGTCACCAATGTGTATGGCAGAACGGCCAGCTCCAATGCCCTCATCACCGTGGAGTATCCGGCCACCCCGCCCCTCATTGCCACCCCGCCCGCCAGCGGCACCGTGGCGCTGAATTCGACGGTGGTGCTCACCGTCACCGCCAGCGGCACCGGCCCGCTGGCCTATCAATGGCTTCAAAAAGGAAAAAAAATTGTGAATAGCGCCACGATTTCCGGCTCCACCCTCAGCTCGCTCACTCTGTCCAATGTCACCACGAAAAACAGCGGTTCCTACTCCGTGATCGTGACTAATCTATACGGAAAAGCCACCAGCGCCGTCGCAACCGTGTCCGTGCTCGCGCCGCCGCTCATCGTGAAATCACCCGCGTCCATCACGGGCAAAATCGGCGGCAGCGCCACCTTCAAGGTCAAAGCCAAAGGGGCTGCGCCATTGCACTATCAATGGTTCCGGAACAGCGTCCCCCTGGCAGATGGCGGAAACATTTCTGGGGCGACCCTGACTACCCTCAAAATCTCCGCGCTGACGGTCGGCGATGCCGGGATTTATTCCGTCACCGTCACCAATCTTGTGGGCAGCGCCACGAGCGCCAACGCCATCCTGACCCTGCCGGGCGCCGCTCTGCCCATGTCCGTCCATTTGCCCCTGACCAGCCTGACGGCGCCCTCGGCGCCCCTGGTCATTTCAGAGATTCACTACAATAGAGTGAGCGGCGTCACGCTCACCGGCACCGGCGCTGCCGGAGCGACTTATATCTTGCAAGCCACGTCCGAACTCACAGACTGGTCTAACATTGGCACGAACAGCGCGGATGCAAACGGGCAATGGCAGGCCACGGACACGAATGCGGCGCCCTGCCGGTTTTACCGCATGAAACTGGCACCCTGATCTGCCATCAGGCATATAAATTTTGAATTTGAAACAAACATCCCGCTCTTCTTTGCCCGGCCGCTTTCACCCGAACTCTGAAATAGGAGTTCGCCCCCGCATGGTAGGGGCAGCGCGCTGCGCTGAGCGCGCCCGCGCTCATCGGGCGTCATCAAGGATGCTGGAGCAGACGCCCGCACACGTCCGTTCTGCGCCGAATATGGCGCGGGGGCATCTCAGCGCGATGCCCCTACCGACTGCGGCGTTCGGGTTGAACACGCCCGGAACATACTGTCTGCGGACGACTCGTCCCCCAAACCGCTCCCTCCAAGGGAAAGGGTCCCGGTGTTGAAATCTCTCCCGCTCGTCTGGGTGTTGGTTATGGCTGCAGGCTGTTCGTGGCACAACCCCAAGCCAGCGCCCACGGCTGCGAGCGCAGCACCGATCGCGCTATCCACCGGGGCAGCGCACCAGCCGACGCAACCCGCCACAACCCGGCCCGTGCCGGCGATCGACAGGGTCCTGATCATCAGCATCGACGGGTTGAGGCCGGACCTTCTGCTGCGGGGAGAGATGCCTCGAGTCCGGGGCCTCTGCAAGGCGGGCAGCTTTTCGTTCTGGGCTGAAACCGCCCCCGAAGCCTACACCCTTCCCTGTCATGTGAGCATGCTGACCGGTGCGCCTTCGGAAAAGCATGGCGTCACCTGGAACGGATATATTGAGCAGTCCTATCCGGATGTCCCCACGCTGTTCCAAGTCGCCAAGCAGGCGGGGTATTCAACGGCCATGGTTTCCGGCAAAACGAAATTCATCGTGTTCCTAAAGCCCAAGATCGTCGACTTCTCCTACCTCCCCCCCGATGAACCGGTGTCGGACCGCGAGGTTGCCGCGCAGGCCGAATCGATCCTGCGCCACCATCAGCCGCAGGTGATGTTCGTCCACCTGCCCGGCGTGGACAGCATTGGCCATCAATTCGGATGGGGTTCCCCGGAACAGATGACCGCCATTGCGCAGGCGGACGCGGCGGTGGGGCGCGTGCTCGACACACTTAAAAAACTGAAGCTCACGAAGTCGACGCTGATCCTTCTGACCGCCGACCACGGCGGGGCCGGAACGAGTCACGAAAGCAACGACCCCCGCAGCCTCTTCATCCCGTGGATCGCCTCAGGCCCGGGCGTGCGGCAGGGCTATGATCTGACACTGACGGATCGGAAAGTAATTCAAACCGAAGACACCTTTGCCACGGCGTGCTTCTTCCTGGGCATTCCCCTCGGCAACGACGTCTCCGGCAAACCGGTGATGGAGCTCCTGAATTCTCCACTCAGCGTTAAATAAAAAGGGCGCATGAACAACCATCAACCTTCCACCCGACCAACGCGCAGACATTGTGAAATCACGCTGTTGAAAGCGATATCCACCCGATTCAAGATATCCACTCCAAAGCCGATGAGACATCTTTTCAACGTCCTGATATTATTTCTGTGCCTGGCGACCGCGGCCGCCCGAGCCGCTCATACCCAGGTGAGCCTGCTCCTGCCTGCCAACCCCGCCGCACCCGGCACCACCTTATTAGTCGGCGTGAACCTGAAGATGGATCCCGGCTGGCACACCTATTGGAAAAACCCCGGCGAGTCCGGCATCGCCACCCGGATCGATTGGCAACTCCCGCACGGCGTCACCGCCGGCGAGATTCAGTGGCCGCTGCCACAGGTGCTGCCGCCCGCCGAAGTTACCACCTACGGCTACCACGAGGACGTCGTCCTGCTAGTGCCACTCACCCTAGCCGCCGACCTCAAGCCCGGCCCGCTGGTTTTGCGGGCGGAAGTTTCCTGGCTCGAATGCCAGGATCAGTGCGTCCCCGGCAGCGCCCCAATTGAAGCCGCGCTCGAGATTGGCAGCCCCGCACGGCGGTCTGCGTCGGCTGCGATCCTGGAATCCTGGCAGGCTAAAACGCCCCGCTCCGGCGACCCCCTGCCCTTTCAAGCCCGCTGGGAAAAACCGGCAGTCGGCGACCTCCGGACGCTGCTCCTGACATTTCCTGCCGGACAAATCCCCCCCATGCTACCGGTTGACGCCGTCGATTTCTTCCCGGACGCCAGCGAGGAATATGAAGTCCAGGCTCCGGCGGAACGAATCCTCGATTCATCCGCCCACTTTGTAATCCGAAAGCAGGTAAAGAAATTCTCCGGCAACTGGCCCGCTACCCTCCGCGGGGTGTTGATCCTGGAACGCAATGGAAACCGGGAAGGATACGATGTCGCCCTGCCCATCCGCGATGGGACTCCCGCCGCGATTGTTGCGAGCGCCTCGCCGGGACAATCGCAAACGCAATCACTCTGGAAGATGTTGATTTACGCTTTTGTGGGAGGGCTCATTTTGAACCTGATGCCGTGCGTGCTGCCGGTCATTGCCCTGAAGATTCTCGGTTTTGTGCAGCAATCCCAAACTGCACCCGGGCGCGTGCGCGCCCTGGGCCTGGTGTACGCGGCAGGCGTGCTGATGTCGTTTCTGGTGCTGGCGGGGATCGTCATCGGCCTGAAATCGGCCGGGCACCAGGCGGGATGGGGGCTGCAGTTCGGCAACCCCGTTTTCCTGGTCTGCCTGACGGTGCTGGTCACGCTGGTCGCATTAAACCTGTTCGGCGTGTTTGAAGTGACGCTCGGCGGGCGGGCGCTGGATGCCGCAGGGTCCCTAGCGTCGAAACACGGCGCGGCGGGAGCCTTTTTCAACGGCGTGCTGGCCACCGCGCTGGCCACGCCCTGCACGGCGCCGTTCCTCAGCATTGCGCTCGGCTTCGCCTTCGCCCAGAGCGCGCCGTTTATCCTCCTGATTTTCCTCGCCGTCGGCACCGGGCTGGCAGCGCCATATGTCCTGCTGAGCTGGCATCCGGCCTGGCTGAAATTTCTGCCCAAGCCCGGCGTGTGGATGGAACACTTCAAGGTCGGCATGGGCTTCCCCATGCTCGCGACGGCGGCATGGCTGTTCAACCTCGCCTCCGGCAGCTACGGAAAAAATGTCCTCTGGCTGGGCCTTTTCCTGGTGGTGACGGCATTTGCGGCCTGGATTTTCGGCACATTTTTTCAGCGCGGCCGACGGCACCGCGGGAGCGCCTTGGCCATTGCCCTGCTCTTGCTCGCCGGCGGTTATGCCGCCGCCCTCGAAGGTCAGCTGCACTGGCGCTCCGCCATAGCCCCCTCCGCCAACGCCGGTTCGCTTCAGGAATCGCCGGAGGGCATCGACTGGCAGCCGTGGAGCCCGGAAGCCGTGGACACGGCGCGCCGCGCAGGTCGTCCGGTGCTGGTGGATTTCACGGCGGACTGGTGCCTCACCTGCCAGGTGAACAAAAAAACCAGCCTGGAGATCCCGTCCGTGCGCGCCAAATTAAAAGAGCTGAACGCCCTCGCCCTGCTGGGAGATTACACCCGCACCCCGGGCGCAATTCTATCCGAGCTAAATCGCTTCCACCGCGCCGGCGTGCCGCTGGTTTTAATTTACCCGAAAAATCCCGCCGCCCCGGCTATTGTGCTTCCGGAAGTCCTGACGCCGGGCCACGTCCTCAGCGCGCTGGATCAAGCCAGTCATTAGCAGGAAACCGCGCCGAGAAACGGATCGTTCTTGCATTCATTTTTAACCTTGCACCCGGCCGAGGCGTCTTTTAAAACAGGCAAAACTAATTAAAATTTAATTCATCATGAAAACACTGCTCACACTCGGAATCGTCACCGCCTTCGCCGCCGCCGCGTTCGGATTGGAAATCGGAAAGCCTGCACCGGATTTCACCGGGACCGATATTCAAGGCAAGACAATCAAGCTCAGTGATTACAAAGGCAAGATTGTGGTGCTGGAATCCTACAATGGAAGCTGTCCCTTCTGTAAAAACCACTATCACTCCGGCGCGGCGCAGGAATTGCAACGGGACCTGACCGCCAAGGGCGTGGTCTGGCTGCTGGTCAATTCGGTCGGCCCGGAAAATTCCAACCACCGCACGCCCGCCGAAGCCCGGGCGGAATGGGCGGACCAGAAAATGGCGGCCACCGCGTGGATTGATGACAGCGCCGGCACCCTTGGGCACCTGTACAACATGAAGACCACGCCGCACCTGTTCGTCATCGCCGCCGACGGCGTCCTCGCTTACGAAGGGGCGATGGACAACAATCCCAAACCGTTCGGGGATCCGCGTGCCGCAAAGAACTATGTCAGCGCCGCCGTGGAAGAACTGATAGCGGGCAAACCGGTGACCGTGCCGCAGACCAAACCCTACGGCTGCGCCGTGCATTACGCGCATTAAGTCTGAACGCCAAAGCGGGTAGCGGCATCGCGCCGCACTTCAACAGTCTTAGCCATCCCAACGCCCCAGGTAGGGATCGCCGCGCCGCGGCGTCCCCCGGCGCCGAGCGCAGCGTCAGGCGCCGGAAAGCGCGTCGCAAGGCGAGCATCTTATTCCCGTTCGTTCCGCCCTCCCGGGCGGGGGCATCGCAGCGCGATGCCCTCTACCTGCTTGGATGGCAGCATCTTATTTTGAAACCCGTTTCCCGCATAAAGATTTTCCACGGTACCGCACCGCAACCGTCTTAGCCGTCCCAACGCCCCAGGTAGGGATCGCCGCGCTGCGGCGTCCCCGGCGCCGAGCGCAGCGTCAGGCGACGGAAAGCGAATCACAAGGCGCGTGTCTTATTCCCATGCGCTCAGCCCTCCCGGGCGAGCGGCATCCAACTGGGTTTGCCATGTGGCGGCTAAGTCCGGCTTTGCCCCGGCTGCCACCTTTTCCCCCATCACGCATCGCCCTTTCCCCAATTTTCCGCCTGCGCATGCCACCGCGAGAATGTGCTTGCCGAATCCCAACATCAAGTTGAAGGTGTCGCTCCGGCGCCCTTTATTTTATGGACCAACTTATTCCCATCTTCCCGCTCGAAACCGTGGTTTATCCCGGCGACGGTTTGAACCTGCACATCTTTGAACCGCGCTACCAGCAGCTGATCAATGATTGTGCGAAAAAGAAAATGCCCTTTGGCATTCCCGCCGTGGTCAGCCGGAAAATCGGCGATTGGGGCACGCTGGTGGAACTGACGCAAGTCGCCAACGTCCAGCCGGACGGCCAGATGGATATCCGAACTCGCGGTCTCCGGATCTTTCGGATCACGCAGTTGCTGAAATTATATCCAGGTAAACTTTATAGCGGGGCCCGGGTGGATTACCCGGCCAATGACGAAATGAGCGATGCCAAGGTGATGCGGCAGGTGCTGGCCGCCATCAAAAAATTGCACGCGCTGCTGGCGGTGAAAAAGAAATTCTCCAAACCGGAAGGCGAGCTGACGAGCTATGACGTGGCGCATCACGCCGGACTGTCGCTGGCACAGGAGTATGAATTGCTCGGATTGTTTACCGAAGGGGAGCGTCTGAACTATTTAAAACGGCAGCTGGAGCTGTCACTGCCCGTGGTGGCGGAGATGGAATCCTTGAAGGAAAAAATAAAGCTTAACGGTCATTTTAAAAATCTTCCCGGGTTTGAGATTTAACAATTTTAAACCAGTTCATCCTCCCGCGCCGCATCGGTGCAAATCTGTTAGCCCCGAAACCATTCCCTCAGTTGAATCCCAAGAAACTGCTGTGGAGCAAATGGGCCGACGCGGCTGCTTGCAACCGCACAAAAATTCCTCGTCACCCGGGTTTTCAAATAAAAGGCCCACACCCAATTCCAATGCAAAGGGGACTCCCGAAATCTCCTTGCCAGGGTCAGTGGATTTGTCAGTAAAAGCGGTTGCTGGACCGTGAAAAGGAGGGGCGAGGTAAGGCGGGTTGCCCTTCATAAATTTCGGAATTCTTCTATTTATTAGGAACTCAATCATCCGTCCATGGCGCCGCGCGTCTTCCCAGGCCCATTTCAGCGTTCGGCATTTAACCCGAACTCCAAAATAGGTAGATGACATGAGTTGTTGGCAGGTGAGCGCCGAAGCGCTACACCTGCCAACGTATGAACTCACAAAAACTAAATAACTCTGAAGTTCGCGCGGAGCAAGCCGCGAATAAAAAGCATGAAGCGATCAAGCTTGGACTGG
>CAILMI010000058.1 GCA_903835255.1 uncultured Verrucomicrobia subdivision 3 bacterium | reverse complement strand
GGTGCATTTGTATAACACCCGTCGGCCGCACACGGTGCTGGGTTATCGCACCCCGCAGGCGGCGCACAGCCTAGTGGCCTGAAGGAAATGAAGGCCGGAGAGATCAGGCGATGGCAAGCCGCCATTGCGCCGCTGCGCGGCGTCGCTCCGGCTCGCCGACTCGCCTGCGCTCCGCCGCGCAGCGGCGCAACCATCCCCATCCAGTGCAAGTGGTGATACCAAACACACTGACAAATCCATTTCAGGACTTGACCCGCGAGAGCCTCACTCACTTAGGAATTCGGGCTTAACCTTGGCACATCGGCGGGTAGGGCGGGCAGTCCCCGGCCCGCCGCCGTTGCCAATCCATGCGCGCGGGTTTAGGAAGACAGCGCGCAAATGACCCGCCCTGCCTGTCCCCAAGTTGCCAAGAACTACTACAGGCCCGGAAATTTCTGAGGGTGGCTGGAGTTGTTAGGCTGGGACTCTCGCCGTCATTCCCACTCGATCGTTCCCGGCGGCTTGCTGGTAATGTCCAGCACGCAGCGGTTCACGCCTTTGACCTCGTTGATGATGCGGCTGGCTAATTTCTCTAGCAGATCGTACGGCAGCTTCACCCAGTCCGCCGTCATTCCGTCCTGCGATTCCACCGCGCGGATGGCAATGGTGTAGTCGTAGGTGCGCTCGTCGCCCATCACGCCCACGCTGCGCACCGGCAGCAGCACGGCAAAGCTCTGCCAGATTTTGTAATAGAGGCCGGCGGCCTTCATCTCTTCCACGACGATGGCGTCGGCGTTCCGGAGGATCTGGCAGCGGGCCGGGGTGACTTCGCCAAGGACCCGCACCGCCAGGCCGGGCCCGGGAAACGGCTGGCGATAGACAATTTCCTTTGGCAGCCCCAGCTCCAGCCCGAGCAGCCGCACCTCATCCTTGAACAGGCATTTCAGAGGCTCGACCAGTTGAAACTTCATGTTCTTGGGCAGGCCGCCGACGTTGTGATGGCTCTTGATCATCGCAGCGGGGTTGCCGGCGATCGGCACGGACTCAATCACGTCGGGATACAGCGTGCCCTGCGCGAGAAATTTAGCTTTGCCGGCGCGCTGGGTCGCCGCCTGGAACACGTCGATGAACGTCTTGCCGATGATTTTCCGTTTGCGTTCGGGATCGGTCACGCCCTTGAGCTTGTCGAGGAATTGTTTCGAGCAGTTTTCGTATTGTAGCTTGAGCTTGAAGTGCCGCCCGAAAACCTCCTGCACCACCTCCGCCTCGCGCGCGCGCAGCAGGCCGTTGTTGACAAAAATGCAGGTGAGCTGGGCTCCGATTGCCTTGTGCAGCAGAGCCGCCGCCACGCTCGAGTCCACCCCGCCGCTCAGGCCGAGCACCACGTGCTCCTTCCCGACCTGGGCGCGGATTTCCTCCACGGCCTGCTCGAGGTAGCTGCGCATGGTCCAGCCTTTGCCGCACCCGCAAATCCGGTGGACAAAGTTGGAGATGATTTCGCTGCCGCGCGGCGTGTGCACGACCTCGGGATGAAATTGCAGGCCGAAAAATTTCCGAGCGCGGTTCTCAATCGCCGCATATTCTGAGTTTTCCGTGACCGCCACGGGCTTGAATCCGTGGGGGAGCTTGGTCAGCTTGTCTCCGTGGGAGTTCCAGACTTGGAGCGACTTGGGCAGCTTGTGGAACAGAGCGCAGCTGGAGTCCTTGACCGTGAGCGTGCCCTTGCCATATTCGCGCTTGAGCCCTTTCTCCACCCGGCCGCCGAGAAATTGCGCAAACAGCTGGACGCCAAAACAGATGCCCAACACCGGCACGCCCAAGTCGAAGATGTTCTTATCCGGCAGCGGCGCGTCCTTGGCGTACACGCTGGACGGGCCGCCGGACAGGATGATGCCCTTGGGCTTGAGCCGGGCGATCTCCGCGGCGGGCGTGTCGAAGCGCAGGATCTGGGAATAGACGTTGCACTCGCGGATGCGGCGGGCAATCACCTGGGTGTATTGGGAGCCGAAATCGAGGAGGATGATCTGTTCGTTCATGGATTCAAAAATGGGTCTGAATTGTCTTCGGGCCCGCAGACCTTTGCCAGCAAAAAATAAAACCAGACGGGTTGCGGCCCGTCCGGTTTTTTGAGGGAATGGAGGATTAGGGCTTCACCACTTTGACCACCCCTGTGGCCGGGTCATAAACCAGGCGCATCCCGATGGGCGCCTCCGGCAGTTTGCCCACGTAATTTGGCACCAGCTCCTGCAGGCTTTTGGGGTTGCGCCCCTCCTGAACGTTGAACATCTGAATCGCCTGGTTGAGATAGGACACATCAATCACCTTTTCCGCATGTCGCTTGGCCTGGCCCAGGGCGCCCACATAGTCTGCGGGCGCTGTCAGGAGATTGCCGGAATCGTATCGGGGCTCGGCGTTGGTGGCGGCGGCCGAGGTTTGTTTGGGGGTGCTGTCTCCGCAGCCGGCCAGTAGCGCCGCGGCGGCCATCAGGGGGATGACTGAAAATCTCATGGGCTTAAGTTACTGCTCCCGCCGAGGATTCCAACTGCAAACTGACCCATTTCCGCGCCTGCCGGATCAGGCTCAAATCCTCCGCCAGATCGCCGAATCGCAATCGCATTGACCCGCTCTGCTCCTGGCCGAGCAGCTCTCCCGGCCCCCGCAGCCGCAGATCCGCCTCCGCGATCTTGAATCCGTCATTCGTCGATTCCAGGATTTTCAGCCGCGCCTGCACTTCTTCCTGCGGCGCGTCTGAAATCAGGATGCAAAAGCTCTCATGCGCCCCGCGCCCAATGCGCCCGCGCAGCTGGTGCAGCTGCGCCAGCCCGAACTGCTCCGCGTTTTCGATGAGCATCACGCTCGCGTTGGCCACGTCCACGCCCACCTCGATCAGCGAGGTGGCGACGACCGCCTTGATTTCATCGGCCCGAAACGCCGCCATCACGCTCTCCTTCTCGGCCCCCTTCATCCGGCCATGCAGCAGCCCCACCGGAAACGGCGCCAGCGCCCGGCGGACGGCTTCAAACTCTTTCGTCACCGCCTTGACGTCCTTGTCCGTCGCCTCCACGCGCGGGTACACGATGTAAGCCTGCCGCCCGCTGGAGATTTTTTTGCGGATGAATTCCCAGACCTTCGGCAGCGTGTCGGCCGCGCGCACAAACGTTTTGATCCGGCCGCGCCCGCCCGGCAGCTCGTCGATCACCGAGACGTCCAGGTCGCCGTACAGCGTCAGGCCCAGCGTGCGCGGGATGGGCGTGGCGGTCATCACCAGCAGGTGCGGGTAATGCCCCTTGCGCACCAGCTGCTCGCGCTGGGCCACGCCAAACTTGTGCTGCTCGTCGATGATCACCAGCCCGAGCTTCGGCAGCGCGTGCGCGGCCGTGAACAGCGCGTGCGTGCCGATGAATAGCGACGCCGCCCCCTGTGTGTCCTTGGGGCGGACCGTTTTCCGGGTCCCTGTCTGCAGTTCCACTTGGATGCCCATGGGTCCGAACCATTTTGTGAAATTCCGGTAATGCTGCTCCGCCAGGATCTCCGTCGGGGCCATGAGCGCCACATTGAAGCCGCTCTCCAGGGCCATCAGCGCGCTGCACCCGGCCACGGCGGTCTTGCCGGAGCCCACATCCCCCTGCAGCAGCCGCCGCATCGGGTGCGCCCCGCCCAGATCCGCGCGGATTTCCTTCAGCACGCCCGTCTGCGCCGCGGTGAGCTGGAAGCCGAGCTGCGTCAGAAACGGCTTCATCAGGCGGTTGTCGCCCCGGCACGGCAATCCCCGGGACACCGTCTCAAACTTCTTGCGGCGCGATTGAATCTGGAATTGCAGCGCCACGAATTCGTCCAGCGCCAGCCGTTGCCGCGCCAGTTCCACATCCGTCGCATCCTCGGGGAAATGAATCATGCGGAGGGCGTTGGCCCGCGCCGGCCGGTCAGGGGGGAGCGGGGTCTGCCAGGCGCCGCCCGGCTCCGGTTCCGCAATCTCTGACCCGAACTGTTCCAGCGCGCGCCAGATGAGCGTGCGCATTACCCGCCCGGTGAGGCCTTCGGTAAGCGGATGGATTGGCACGATCCGGTTGACGTGGACGAATTCGTCTTCGCCCGGCTCGACCAGTTCGGTTTCGGGATGATCGATGCGGCGCGGCTTGAGAGAATTCGGTTTGCCAAAAACCAGGAACTCGCGCCCGGTCTTGAACCAGTCCGCCATCCACGGCTGCGCCTGCCACCAGCGGCAGTGCAGGTGCGCGGTGCCGTCGTCGAACACGCACTCGAACATCCCCCGCGTCCCGGCCCGGAAACGCTTCGCGCCGGCAGCGATGATGGTGCCGCGCACCGTCGCAGCCTCCTTGAGTTTCAATTCCCGGATGGGCAGAAATTTCCGGCGGTCCTCATAGCGTCGCGGCCGGTGGAGCAGCAGGTCCTCCACGGTGAAAATCTCCAGCCGCGCCAGCAATCGCGCCCGGTCCTCGCCCACGCCCCAAACGGCGGAGACCGGCGCGGCGAGCGGCGAGAGTTTAGTATCCGGCGACAGCATCGCCCGCACGATACAAATGGTTTGCCGCCGCTTCAACGGCAAACGGAGCTCCGGAACGCATTCGCTCCTGTCCCGTTGCAGAGCGAATACCGTTTCATTTTGGCCTCCGCCCGCCTGTCAAACCCCTTCGGTTGGGGACCAAACGGGCGCCTCTGGTCGCCTTCCTGACTTTTTTTGGGCCTCTCTCTGGGAGGAGGGCAGGAGGTCCAGGCAGTTGCGTTGGAACCAGTTTCCCGCTAGTTTTCGCGGCGTGTCGGAACCTGTAACCAGACCTGCTCCCTCCCCGCTGCTCCTCCTGCTGCGCGTGAATGCGCTGAACAGCTGGCGCCGGTTGCTGGCGGTGCGGGACCAGTCGCGCCTGCTCACCAGCATCATCGGGCTCTTCGTGGTCGGTTACCTGGGGCTCTCATTCTGGCTCTTCTATTACGCGCTGTCCTTCATCGCTAAATTCCCCGGACTGGGCGCGGTGCTGACGGAGCGCCTGCTGTTCGTCTTGTTCGCCTTCCTGTTTGGACTGCTGCTCCTGAGCAATTTGGTCATCGGTTACACCAACCTGTTCCGCAACCGGGAAACCACCTTTCTCCTCACGCTCCCGATTTCGACCCAATCCCTCTTCAACTGGAAATTTATTGAGTCCACCCTGCTCGCGTCCTGGGCGTTCTTGTTTCTGATTGCCCCGCTGCTCGCCGCCTTCGGACTGGTGCGCGGCCTGCCCTGGCATTTTTACGCGCTGACCCTCGTCCTGATCGGGCTTTTTATCCTGCTGCCGGGCATTCTCGGCGCCTGGCTGGCCTTATTGGTGGGACGCTTTTTGGATCGGCGCCTCTTCCAAGTCACCCTCCTGGCATCGGCTGTCGCCCTCCTGGCGCTGGTGGCGTTCTGGTGGAAGGCCAACCCGGCCACGGACGAACTGCTGGACAAGCGAACCCTCGAGGCGCTCGATCAGCTGCTCGCCAAGACGCGCTTCACCCTGTTCCCATTCCTCCCCAGCTACTGGCTCTCGTCGGCGGTGTTGCAGTGGGCGGAAGGCGTCTTTCGCGGGGCCGCCTTTTTTGCCCTCGTGCTCCTCAGCTACACGCTGCTGTTCGGCGGACTCGCCTTTACCCGGCTGGGCAACCTTTTTTTTGACACCGCCTCCGCCGTCCAAAGCCGCGGCAGCGTCCGCTTCGGATGGAGGCCCCGGCGCTCCCCCAAAAAAGATCGGCCCACCCTCGGGGCTCTTGAAATTCTGGCTGCGAGCTGTCCCTGGTTCGACCGCGCCGCGCTCGCCCTGGTCGTCAAAGATATGCGGATGTTCTGGCGCGATACCACGCAGTGGGGCCAGACGGTGATGCTCTTCGGCCTGCTCGCCGTCTACATCGTGAACCTGCGGAATTTCACGCATCAGCTGACCAATCCCTTCTGGATCAATCTCGTCGCCTTCCTGAATCTGGGCGCGTGCTCGCTAAACCTCGCCACCGTCACCACGCGCTTCGTCTTCCCCCAGTTCTCCCTCGAGGGCCGGCGGCTTTGGGTCATCGGCATGTCGCCGATGGGTCTGGAGCGCGTGGTCAAAATCAAATACTGGATGTCCAGCGCGCTCTCGCTGGCGGTGACGCTCAGCCTGATCACGCTGTCCTGCTGGCTCCTGAAAATGACCTGGGACCGCATCGCGTTTTTCGGCGCCGTCGTGGCGGTGATGACCTTCGCCCTCAACGGGCTGGCCGTGGGCCTGGGGGTGTTGTATCCAAACCTGAAGGAGGCCAACCCCAGCAAGATCGTCAGCGGCTTTGGCGGGACGCTGTGTTTGGTGCTGAGTTTTCTCTACATCCTTGCGTCCGTTCTGATGCTTGGGTTCGGCACCGCCGCTCTGCCGGGACACGCCAGCTGGGTTCTGGAAAGCATTGTTGCCTTTGTGCTGCTCTCCTGCGGAATCGGCTGGCTGCCGCTTAAGCTGGGTCTCCGCCAGCTTAAAAACTTCGAGGCCTGATTCAGTGCGCCGGGTAAGGCAGGCCTGAAAATCCGGCCGGGCAGGAACCCATCGGTGGCTTCAAAAAGATCCGGGTTAATTCTGATTGCTGCCGGATTTGCGACAGAAACCTTTCAGTGCCCCAAAAACAGGTATCTTGCCGCACGATTTCAAACGCAATTGAATATAATTGCGGCCAAGGCGGGGCTTTGACCTTCAGGCGACCGGTCCCCACCGGGAATAGCCCCAATACCCGCCGGAGGGCGTATTTTTTTGTCACAATCCGGTGACGCCCGGCGCGCGGGGAGTTTTCACGCAGGAGATTTGGCCATTAAAAGCCCCAAAACAAAAGGATTTTTGCTCTTTTGATGAGTATCTCATCGGGGGCGCAAACTGCTGCTGCTTGGCCAATTCCTGTGCGATTTAGAATTGACGTCTCGCTAGGATGATGACGTAAAAAATAATTTGAATGGGAAACCCAATCGAACTCTGAACCTGAATTACAAACCTATGTTAAATAAAAAAATAGCCTTGGTCGCTTTGCTGGGAGCTTTCGCCGCGGGCGAAATGCGGGCCGGCACGCTCACAAATTATGCAACCGGAGACGTTCTGGTCTGCTTTCGAAAAGGGGGTCAGGACATGGTGGTGGACATTGGCCCCATCAACACGCTGACCAATGCCACCGCGAACCAGCGCATCAGCCTTTCCAGCTATTACACCACGACCCAGTTGAATGAGCTCAGCACCCAGCGTAAGCAGCTGCCCTGGTCGGCGTTTACCTATCTGACGGATGACACCTTGTATGTGACCCGGGCCCGGACCTCCCAAGCCGTTCAAACCGCGCCGTGGCTGTGTGCGTCGGCGGGCAGTCAAAACAACGTGGCCCGTCGCATGGCAACCATTCCCGTGGGTGCAAGCTCTTACAATGGGAACAGCCCTAATGCGAACAACACGTCCACGGTGGTGATTGAGGATTCGGTAAGTTCAGGGAATGCCAATTACACACTGGGCCTGAGCTACAGCACGGCATTAGCGGGCACTTACGGGGGTAATTTTGACGGCACCTTTCAGGGCAACCCGGAAACGACCACTCCTAACACGTTTACCACGCCGGTGCGGGCTGATTTTTATCAACTCACTCCCACCGCGGGTTATGCCCTGGGTAAATGGATGGGGTACTTTGAGATGGCGACCAATGGCATCCTTACCTATGTGGCTTATCCCAGCGCGGTGCCGGTGATCCAGTCCATAGACCGGACCAATACGACCACCACGATTACTTACACGGCGGGGCTGTATGGAACCTACACCCTCCGCGGCGCCACTGATTTGGCGACAGCTGGGTCTGTGACCAACTGGCCATTCATCGCCACCTTGACCAGCGGGGACAGCGCGGTCCATACCGTGACCGATGTCACCGCTGCAGCCGTCAAGTTTTACAGCATCACCGCCCAATAATCCTCTTTTTGATAAAAAACTTAAACCCATCAACAAAATCATAAAAAAACAAACGATATGAAAAAAACATTGCTCCTCACTATGGCGCTGGGATTAGCCAGCGTGGCTTCCCTCTCAGCCCAATCCACGGTGGATGTCTATCTCACCGGTTCCACGGCATTCCGCACGTATGCCTATGAATCTGCCAAAAAGCTCTACGCGACGGCACCGACGATTTACTACGGTGATGCCGCCAGCGGCGGGGCGGCTTCGGGTTGGAGTTCCAGCACGGCCGCCTGGGTCATGACGGGCACGCCCATTGCCGGGATCACCAATCTCGCGGGCAAAACGCTGGTGGTTCACGCATTGTTCACGGGCTCCATTCAGGGTGTGCAGGTTGTGGAATCGGGCACGAAGCTGAAGTTCCCCGCCCCCAGCGGAACCGCGAACGGGCTGTGCAATGCCTATGTGACCAACACGGCCACGATGGCCTTCGACGATTGTTCGGCTTCGGTCACGCCGTATCCGGCCACGGGCAATTATACCGAGGAAGCCGTGGCGGTCGTTCCCTTCTTCTTTGCTAAGTCAAAGGCGGGCGGTGTGATGACGAACATCAATAACGTCAGCTGGGAACAAGCCCGGTATGGCATTCCGCAGGGGCGCATCCCGCTGTCCGCGTGGACCGCTAAACAATCCGACACCAACACGTACATCTATCTGATGCAGCGCACCCTGGATTCCGGCACGCGCCGCGCCGAGACCGCCTGTTCGTATTACACCTACGGGGACACGGTGGGCGTTTACTTATTTGATGCTACCAATTTCTTTTTCTACCTGCCGACGACGAACTCGGTCTACGCGTATGCCACCTCTCCCAGCGGGGTCGTGGGCACGGCGGGCCTGGGCAATGTGAACTTAAACTGGGGCTATGGCTTCGTGGCCGGGGGCGATATTAAAAACACCTTGAATATCGCCAACAGCAACAACACGGCCATTGGGTATATCTCCTTTTCGGACGGCAAAGGGGTGGGGTTTTCCAATTATGCTAATGTGCTTCCCTTCAATGGTGTGTGGCCCACGGCTGAAGGGATTGGCATTCTCAACGGGCAGTCGCTCACCAATGATTTCTCTCCCATCACTCAGGGCTATTACCCCTTGTGGAGCGAGTTGGCTCTGATTCATATCATTGATCCCAGTTTGGCGGGCGATCAGAACATTTCTCAATCCCAATTGGGGAATAACACCACCCCGGGATCCTTTCTGGGTGTGTTCAATTATCAGACCAAAATCAGCGGCGGCTCGCCCTTGCCTGGCAGCATTGAAAATGAAGTGATCGCTAGCCAGACCAGCGCTTCTAAAGCAGGCGGTGCCACGGCCATCCCTCTGCGCGATATGAAGTGCAGCCGGCAATCTGTGGGCGGCACGATCACTCCGTTCTGATTTGACTCTCTGTGCGCAAGGCCGGTGCAGGCAACTGCACCGGCCTTTTCTCGTTCCGGCGGGCGCACATTGTTCTGCCAGTGTCAGCGGTTTTTTTGGGGTGGGGAGGTGACATGGGCAGGGGGAGCTTCCCGGAGATTTCAAATTAAACTTCGCAGTGGGTAGGGGCATCGCGCTGCTGTACAGTATCAAGACATCGGTAACAGGTTAAGGTTAGGCTTTTGCCTATGCCATGGCTTGATATTCGACCGATGGAACAGAAGATTTTATTTCTTACCCGTGTGCTGGACACACCGCGTGG
>CAILMI010000057.1 GCA_903835255.1 uncultured Verrucomicrobia subdivision 3 bacterium | reverse complement strand
CCTTAGCAACTTTGGGACAGGTAGGGCGCGTCACTCCGTGCGCGCCGTCGTGGGTAAACCAGGACGCGCGGGTTGGCAATCGCGGCGGGCCGAGGACTGCTCGCCCTACCCACGTAAACGGGTCAAAGCATGTTTTTGGCATATTTCCCTAATTCGCGTTAATTCGTGTAATTCGTGTCTCAGTCTTTGTCTTGATAATGGGGTCCAGCGACCCGCTGGTGGCGTGGTGGCGGTAGGGCGCGTCACTCCGTGCGCGCCGCCCCGGGGTATAAGCAGATTCGGGTTGGCAACCGCGGCGGGCAGGGGACAGCCCGCCCTAACTGCCGATGTCCCAAGGTTAATTTTAACTGCTATAAAGCAAAAGCGGCGGACTGTTTCCAGTCCGCCGCTTTGAATGAAGAGTCGGCTTAGAGCCCCTTGCCGATCATGAATTTCAGGAGGTCGGCCACGCGATTGGAATAACCCCATTCGTTGTCATACCAACTCACCAGCTTGAAGAAGCGCTTGTTGAGCTCGATGCCGGAGCCGGCGTCAAACACGGAGGAGGCCTTGCTGTGGATGAAATCGCTGCTGACCACCTCATCGCCCGTCCATTCCAGAATGCCTTTGAGATAGGTCTCGCTGGCCTTCTTCATCGCAGCGGAGATCTCAGCGTAGCTCGTGTCCTTAAGCGTTTTCACGGTCAGATCCACCACAGAAACCGTCGGAGTCGGCACGCGGAACGCCATGCCGGTGAGCTTGCCCTTCACTTCCGGACAGACCAGACCCACGGCCTTGGCCGCGCCGGTGGTGGACGGAATGATATTGATGGCCGCGCTGCGCCCGCCTTTCCAATCCTTCTTGCTGGGGCCGTCCACTGTTTTCTGAGTGGCCGTGTAGCTGTGGATAGTGGTCATCAGGGCCTCTTCGATGCCGAACCCTTCCTTGAGCAGCACATGCACCAGCGGCGCCAGACAGTTCGTGGTGCAGCTCGCGTTGGAAACAACGTGATGGCTGGCAGCCGCGTACTTCTCGTGATTGACGCCGACGACGACGGTGATGTCCTCGTTCTTGGCCGGGGCGGAAATGATCACTTTCTTAGCGCCGGCAGTGATGTGGCCATAGGCGGATTTCGGGTTGGTCTTGTCGGCGTCGGTGAAGAGACCGGTCGATTCGATGACCACGTCCACGCCCAGCGCCTTCCAGGGCAGCTCGGCCGGCGTGCGCGCACTTACCACCAGCACATCTTTGCCATTGACCACTAGGACGTCGTCCTCCGCCTTGTCGGCGGCGGATTTGCGCGAGCTGACCGTGCCCGCAAAACGGCCCTGAATAGAATCGTATTTGAGGAGATAGGCGAGGTTGTCGGCGGGAACAATGTCCCCGACTGCGACGACGTCCACTTCCTTGCCGAGGAGGCCCTGTTCAGCGATAGCGCGGAAAACCAGGCGACCGATGCGACCGAACCCGTTGATTGCTACTTTAACTGCCATAGTGATTTTATTTTTCTTGTTTCGATTTATGTGGCGGGATCTATTTCCTCAAACCAATCCGGAGATTTTACCGACGAACACTCCACCGTCAACGAAGAATTCAGAACCCACGCCTTTCAAATGAACGGTAAAACTTAAACACGCAAGGCCGACATTGCCTTCCAGGCGCCCCCGGCGGTCCAAACCCCATCCCCCAATTCGTGTCAATTCGTGAAATTCGTGTCTGGTCTTTATTTATGAATGGCTCCCGCGTCACGCGGGCGGACATCTGCGGTGACGGCGCCGTTTGAGCCATCGGGATTCGCTTGCGTTGGATGGGATGGGGATTTTAGACTGGCTCCTGCGGCCCGCTTAACGATTAACAAAATTTTATGATGAAACCCTCTGTCTTCAACGGTTCCCTTCCCAAAATCGGCATTCGCCCGACCATCGACGGCCGGCTGGGGGGCGTGCGCGAGTCGCTCGAAAAACAGACCATGGATCAGGCCAAGGCGGCCGCCCGGCTGATCTCTTCCACCCTCCGTTATCCCAACGGCCAGCCCGTGGAGTGCGTCATCGCCGATAGCTGCATTGGCGGCGTGACGGAAGCCGCCGCCTGCGCGGAAAAATTTGCCAAGGCCGGTGTCGGCGTTTCGCTCACCGTCACGCCCTGCTGGTGCTACGGCAGCGAGACCATGGACATGAACCCCTCCGTGCCGAAGGCGGTCTGGGGATTCAATGGCACGGAACGGCCCGGGGCGGTTTATCTCGCCGCGGTGCTGGCCGGCCATTCGCAGAAGGGGATTCCCGCATTCAGCATCTATGGCCGCGATGTGCAGGATGGCGGCGACAAGAGCATCCCCGCCGATGTGCAGGAAAAAATCCTCCGCTTCGCGCGCGCCGGGCTGTCGGTTGCCCTGATGCGCGGCAAATCCTATCTCGGCATGGGCGGCGTCTCGATGGGTATCGCCGGCTCCATCGTGGACCAGCCGTTCTTTGAGGAATATCTCGGCATGCGGGTGGAGACGGTGGACATGACGGAATTCTTGCGGCGCATCGACAAGGGCATTTTCGATCCGGCGGAATACAAGAAGGCCCTTGCCTGGGTCAAACAGAATTGCCCCGAAGGCAAGGATTACAATTCGCCTAAAACCAAGCGCTCCCGTAAATCGCTCAACAGTGAATGGGAAAAATCGGTGAAGATGGCGCTCATTGCCCGCGATCTTATGGTGGGGAATCCGGTGCTGGCCAAAATGGGTTTCGGCGAGGAGGCGCAAGGGCACAACGCCATCGCCTCCGGCTTCCAGGGCCAGCGCCAGTGGACCGATTACCAGCCCAATGGCGATTTCCTCGAGGCCATCCTTAACACCTCCTTCGACTGGAATGGCCTCCGGGCGCCGTACCTCGTCGCCACGGAAAACGACTGTCTCAATGGCGCTTCGATGCTGTTGGGGTACCTGCTCACCAACACTGCGCAGATTTTCGCCGACGTGCGGACTTACTGGAGCCCCGAATCTGTGAAGCGCGTTTCCGGCCACACGCTGGCCGGCGCGGCGGCGAATGGCATTCTGCATCTCATCAACTCCGGCCCGGCCACGCTCGACGGCACCGGCCAGCAGGAGCGTGACGGGCAGCCGGCGATGAAACCGTTCTGGGAAATCTCCTCCTCCGAAGCGCGGAAATGCCTCGGTGCGACCACCTGGCACCCCTCCATCACGGAGTATTTCCCCGGCGGCGGCTGGTCCACGCGCTATCTCACCCGGGGCGGCATGCCGGTGACGATGTGCCGCTTGAATCTGATCAAGGGTCTGGGACCGGCGCTGCAGATCGCCGAGGGATACACCGTGGATTTGCCCGGTCACGTTCACGAAGCGCTCGACCAGCGCACCAATCCGACTTGGCCAACCACCTGGTTTGCGCCGAACCTTACGGGGCAGGGCGCGTTCCGCGATGTTTACACGGTGATGAACAACTGGGGCGCCAACCACGGATCCATCAGCTACGGCCACATCGGCGCGGACCTGATTTCGCTGGCGGCCATGCTGCGTATTCCGGTTTACATGCATAATGTTGCGGAGGAACAGGTCTTCCGTCCCAGCAGTTGGGCGGCATTTGGCACGGCCGACTTGGAGGGGGCGGATTACCGCGCCTGCGCCAATTTTGGCCCGCTGTATTCCTGATGTATGTCGGATGAAACCAGGGGATTGCCCGGCCATGATTTCCGCGACCTGCCTGCGTCATGTTGAAGTGGTTTTTTAAACTGGCGGCGGGAGTGGGGCTGGCGGCGGGAGTCGTCGCCGGCATCGCCTGGTTTTATCCTGAAAAGTTTCTTTGCCTGGACAGCGGCAGGGTGGCGGCGGACGTGATCATTGTATTGGGCGGCGGTTCGCATGAGCGCCCGATGCGCGCGGCGGAACTATTCCTGCAGCACGCCGCCCCCCGTATCCTTCTCACTGGCGAAGGAGACGACCAGATCAACCGGCATCTTTTGATACAAGCCGGTGTGCCTGCTGCGGCTATTGAGGTGGAATCCAAATCCACCACCACCCACGAGAACGCGGAGTTCAGCGTCAAACGGTTGCGGGCAGAAACTGTTCACAGTGCGATTCTCGTCACGTCCTGGTATCACGCGCGGCGGGCGCAGAGGACCTTCGAGCATGCCGCGCCGGAGATGAATTTTTATTCCCGGCCATCGTATTTCGCCTATGCGCGCGAGGAATGGGTCCGGCTGGGGATTGACCGGCGGATGCGGATGGAATTTGTGAAGCTGGCCGGCTATTGGATCCGGTATGGCGTGAGGCCATTTTAAAACTTGTGCTTCGGATCCGCCTGTGACAATAATGTGAGCCTTGATCGCGGGGTGGAGCAGCCCGGTAGCTCGTCAGGCTCATAACCTGAAGGTCGTTGGTTCAAATCCAGCCCCCGCAACCAATTTCCGGCCCTGAAATTCTCGTTTCAGGGCCTTTTTTTTGCACTAGTGATTTTGAGCAGGGATGCCTGGCGCTGATTACCTGAATCTATTCAACAGCAATCGAACCGCGGGCTCGAGCGCATCGGCCGCGAGCGCGTGCAGGGCAGACGAGGGGTAGTAGAAGTTTTCGTGCGGCTGCGGCTTTTCAGGAAAGAGCGGCAGCGGGGCGCCGGTTTCCCGATCGTGAATCGGTTCCGGCATGCCCGCTGTCGAGGCGACAGTCACCGCCGCTCCGAACAGCGGAGCGAGAAGATCCAGCACCTGCTTGTCGACGTGGTGCGGAAAGGGTCCGGCCCAGGCGTCAAAGCTGATCGCTTGTGGATCCGGCGTGAATGCGGGTGGCCGTGATGAAAAGTAAAATAAAACGCCACGGCCTTCGGTAAGCGCAGCGATACGCTTCATGTCGCGGATGTAGGCGGCACGGCAGATCATCCGTGCGGCGTCGAGCTTCTCCCCATCGTGGCTGCGAAGCGGTCGCCGGTAGATGTTGTTGACGAATTCCAACCCGGCCGCCTTCTCGGCACTGGGCTCCGCGGTCGGTGGCCGACCCATGTTGGTGTAGCCGTTGTCCGGCACGAAGAGATCCGTGGCATAGCCTCGGGCCGACATCGCCTCGACCACGACGCAGGTGGCCCCGCGGATCAGCCGCACGAGGGCTTCATCCTCCAGAAAGATGTCAGGGCGTGCGCCGCCGACGCCGAGGTTGAGCACCGGCATGCCTAGCCGTTCCTGAAGCAGCATCGGAAAGGGGCGGGCCACGAGGCGGCCAAACGTCGCCGCAGAACCAACACATGCGATATAGGGCTCCCGGCCGCCGTAGATATTCGGCGGATTTCTCAATTCGACCCGCGAACCGGTGGGCCGCGATCGGTCATAGATGAAGGCCCGCGAGTCTTCGTCGAAATACTTCGAGACGATCGGGGGGGGAGGGCCGAGCGTCTGCCAGGCACCGCGATAGGCAACCGGCTGACGGGCCAGTCGCGTAACACGGGCCAGCGCATCCAGATCAGCATTGGCCGTGATGTAGGCCACGTCCTCGGCGGCGAGTCGCGCCGCACCGGCGCCGGGCTGGGGCCGGGCTTCCGGCCGCCGACTTTTTCCCCAGCTTTCCCGCAAGGGTTTCGGGTCGATATTCAGAAACTCCGCCACGGGGTCGAGCGTTGTCTCTGTGGCAATGAGGTCTTCGTAGATGACCGGTAGGATTGGCGCGACGGAGGCGTAGGTCAACACGGCTCGCAGGGACGCGTTCCAGTGCTCGACTGCCTTGCGTGCACCCCAGTCCGGTTTCCAATTATTCATGGCGCGTCGCCGGGCCTCGTAACTCGCCGCGACGTCGAACACGTTGCGGACGAGGCATAAAAACCGAACATCGGGAAAGTGGCTGATCAGATGATCGAAGAACTCGTAAGCGCGTGGAACCTTGTCGCCGACGAATTGGGCTGTGTCGAAATGGGATTCGACAAGGCTGTGCCAATGGGCAAAGTGCGAGAGATCTTTGTACCAGGTGTCGCCATTTTCCATGCGGAAGTACCGCTGCCGGTCGAAGTCGGACGGCATGAGTTTGCGGGCAAAGAGACGCAGATTGAAGCGTTCCAGCCCTAGGGCAATTGCGGGATGACTGGCGAGTAGCCCTTGAAAGTAACTGGTTCCACTCCGTGGGCAGCCGCACACGAAAAGAAACATCTTCTGCATATTAATTACCGTGCCAATTCTACTCATAAGAGTCAATTGACAATGTGTCCGTAACAGCGAGTTGACTCACATTCAATGTTACCAGGACTGGGGGTGGACGAGGGGGCTTCCATTGCGGAGATATTTTTCAAATCGAAGCAACCTCACATCATCCCCTTGCCATGACGAGTCAAGAAAATGACGGCAATGACCCGTTACGATTGACCCTTTCATGACACGAATTGCACGAATTAACTCGAATTACGGAGGGGAACATTTAACCGTCAAGCTAGCAAGGAACTGGACCCACTTAGGAAGACACAGACTTTGACACGAATTGCACGAATGAACGCGAATTGGGGAAGGGGAAATTTAAATGCCAAGGAACCAAGAAACTGAAACCCACTTATGAAGACAAAGACTTTGACGCGAATTTCACGAATGAACGCGAATGGGGCATTTTACCGCAAAGAACACAGAGACCGCAAAGACGGCAGGGGCTGGAGACACGGATCCTAACGAGACACGAATTTCACGAATTGACGCGAATTAGGGAAATTTAACCGCAAAGAACGCAGAGAACACAGAGACCGGGAGGGGCTGGTGTAACGGTTCCAAACTTAGACACGAATTTCACGAATGAACATGAATTGGGGAGGGGTTTGCAGGTGGGAGGGGTGGAATGATCAATATCAAGAACCTTTTACCTTTACGCAGCAGTCCGGTCTGTCACCCAGACCGGACGCGACACGCTGGAACCAGATGGGTGACTGAACGGATCACCTCCCGCAAGGGAGGGAAGTATCGGAATCAACAACTGAAATGACAGGCACGAATTGCACCTTGGACGTCGCCCGCAACGGCCCGAAAAAGCAAAGACAGCTTTTAAGAAAAGAAAAGCTGGCTGACGATAATCTATTTTTACAATTGACCGCTCACGCTAATGGGTGACCTCTTCATGACCCCTTCATGCCCTGTCCAAAATGCGGTTCTGAAACGAAGATCATCGCTTTCATTCCACGCTGGATTCTGAGAGGCGTTTTCTTGTGCCAGCGCCTCCGGACAGCTAGAGTCTCATACTCAGTGGAAAAGCAAACTCCTATCAGTCCATTCGGACGGCTGGTGCCAGAATCCCACGCCCGGAAAATTCTGACCGCAGGCTGCCTGTTGTTCATCGTCCTCAGCGTCTGGGGGATTATCGCGCTGCCGCAAGACAGCGACATTTGGTTCTACAAGCACTGGAGCCGGCTGGTCACTATGAAAGGTATCAGTGCCGCCTACTCAGGTAGTTCCAGCAAGGATTTCGTGGACTATCCCCCTTTCCTGCTCTACGCGTGGAAAGTCGAGGGACACATCTACCAGCGATTCGTGGATCCGGAGTTTGATGAGGACAAAATGCTCGAATCCGGAGAGCACACCTTTGGCCTAGCGTTAATCGCGACTATCTTCCACGTCGCCACCGGTCTGGCGCTTTACCGCCTTCTCGCCCGCCGATACGGCGCGAGCCCGGCAGCGACGGCAGCACTGATGTACCTGCTCAACCCGGCTGTGCTATTCGATATCGCCTACCTCGGCCTGCCGGACACGGTCCATTCCTTCTGGCTCGTGCTTGCATTTGGCCTCGCCGAGTCGGGAAGCACGCGCTCGGGCTGGGTCACGGGAGCTCTCGCCGCGCTCACAAAACCCCAGGCATGGGGCCTCGCACCGCTGTTCCTCTGGCGCCGCTTCCAGGCCGACCAGACCAAGCAAAACCTGACGGGTGCAGCGGTTGCTTTGGGGACAATTGCACTCGTCATCGCGCCATTCATCGTCAACGGCAAACTCGCCGACTTGTGCTCTCTGCCGACGTACATGGCCAAGGTCCAGCCATACGTCTCCGCTCAGGCGCACAACCTCTGGTGGCTGGCGACCATGGGCGACGGATTGAACGTGCTCGACGCCAGGCCCTTGCTCGGCCCGCTCTCTTATCGAGACACCTCCCTCATACTGCTCGCCGCCTCGGGGCTACTTGTCCTGTGGCTTGCGCATAAGGCGGGCACGAAGCTGTTTCTGCAATTGCCAGCGTTTCAGGCCTTCGCGTGGTTCTGCCTCACGACCCGGGCGCATGAGAACCATTGGTTCTTCGTACTGCCACTCGCCGCGCTCGCCCTGCCCTCAGACCGGCGGATGCTCTGGATCTTTGCGGCGATCTCGACCACAGGATTCCTCAATGTCTTCCTCCATAACCCGTTTTTAGGCGTAACGCTGGCCTCGATGATTTCCACCGGCGTCATACACGCCGCCCAACTGCTCAACTCCGCAGCCAACCTCATCATCCTGACGGTGTGGACCGTCCTGTTGATCCGTGTCCGAAAACGCCTCTCTGATGAGCCTGCCCCATCCTCGATTAACGCGGTTCCGCCCACCGGTTTGTAATGGGGTCTAAGGGGAATGACACGTTACTATTGACCCGTTTATGACCCGTTTACCAACGCCAACGCCAGCGTGACGCTGGACCCACTTATGAAGACACAGACTTTGACGCGAATTACACGAATGAACGCGAATGGGACATTTTACAGCAAAGACGGCAGGGGCTGGAGACACGGATCCAAACGAGACACGAATTTCACGAATTGACGCGAATTTGGGGAGGGTATTTGCAGGCGGAAGGGGGTGGGATAATCAATATCAAGAACTGACGAAAATGACACGTTGCTATTGTCCGTTCATGGCAATTGCATCCGGTATTGTCTCGACTGCACCGGGTGATGGAGTGGGTTGGGAAAAAAACTTTGCCGCAGGGATTGCTGAGTCAGGCGATTAATTACACGCTGAAATGGTGGACAGCATTGAACCAGTTCGTCGAAGACGGCACGCTTGAGATCGACAATAATTTAATCGAAAATTCCTCCCAGCAGCGGGCGGGCGGTAAAACCAACGCGGTCTTGCAAAAGCCACGAAAATAACTCTTGTCAACTGTCCGTGAGGGCGCAAAATCACCGCCAATGAACCCGACGCGAAACCAATTCTCCCTGAACCGCGGAGCGTCCAGAAAGCAAATTCCTATCAGTATAATTAGCAATCAAAGGGATAAATGCATGAAAAAATCCTTCTCATTGCCTTGCAGTGAATGGCATCCTGAAGAAGACAGACCTTATCTTTTTTTGGATAATAGGTTAATATGGAGAGGTTAATCTTATGTTCCGCGTAATGAATCAGGTTCCATTTTTTTTTAAAAAACTGGCTGGAAGGCACTTCCACTTTTTCCTTTTGGGCAATCTGTTTTTGGCTGGTGAACTTCCCGGTGAGATAATCGATTCAACCCTCACAGACTACATGAAGGGCTTTGGATTGAGCGGGGCTGACGCCGATGGCACGGCGGATCCGGACGGCGATGGAGTGAACAACAACGCCGAGATGGCCTTCGGCACAGATCCATCCAATGGCGCGAGTCATGCGACCACCTTGGTCAGAGGCACTGATACGATCAAATTATTATACACGCAGCGCAACAGAGGAGTGAGCTACACCGTCAAGTCGTTCACCGATTTAAGCACTCCGTTTGACAGTGGGGGCACGCTGGTCACGCCTACGCTGAGCAATCCACAGCCTGGGGATATTCGCTACGGCTACACACAGTATGAGGCAAGCCTGAGCACGGGATCATCCAATAGAGGATTTCTGCGAGTGAAGGCAGTGCTGGCGGCTGCTCCGGTGGCCGGTGTGGCCACCTCGGGTAGCCCTGACAATGCCACCGGTGTAGTCACGGGGTCGGCATCGTTCACGGATCCTGAGGGATGGTCTCTGACCTTCAGCGCTACTGTTACTTCCGCTGGCGGCGGCACCGTCAGCGTCGATTCCGTTACCGGGGCGTTCACCTATACGCCCACCCAGGCTCAGCGGCAAGCTGCCACGTCCAACACCACCGACACCTTCACCATCACAGCGTCCAACGGCGCCAATAGCACCGACCAGACCATCACCGTCGCGGTGGCCGTCCCACCCACCGCCACACAACTCAAACACGCTGGTTTCAGTGCCACTGACCTCAAGAGTGCTGGCTTCAGTGTAACGGATCTTAAGGACGCTGGCTTCAGTGGGGCCGAGCTCAAGGCCGCCGGCTACACCGCCGCCGACCTCAAGACTGCTGGTTTCACCGCCTCTCAACTCAAGGCTACTGGATTCAGTGGCACCGAGCTCAAGACTGCTGGCTTCAGTGCAACGGATCTTAAGGCTGCTGGTTTCACTGCCTCCCAACTCAAGGCTACTGGATTCAGTGGCACCGAGCTCAAGGACGCCGGGTTCACCGCCTCCGACCTCAAGACTGCTGGCTTCACTGCCGTCGAAGCCGCAGCTGCCGGCTACACGTCCGATGAGCTCATTGCCGCCGGGTACGAGGTGTAAGCCCCAGTCGGCGGTTAGTGAAAGCAACCCCTAAAAGTAAAAGGGTCAATAGTTTCGTGCTATTTTTCACGATTTTCAAATTCTCTAAAGGTGCCAGGGAAGTCTTGGTTCTCATCTGGAGCCGTTTTGCAATCCGCTCCATCATCGTCGTTTCGCTCGCAACCGTTGCACGATGAATTCTTTGAACGCCGATCCTCCGATTTATTATTGGTAAACAGCCTTCACGCTTCATTAGAAGCTTGCGCATCATCCCCTCACAAAGCTAAGTCAAGATATTGACGAAAATGACACGTTGCTATTGTCTGTAGAACATTAAGCGTGAGCTGGCGCTTGAGTAAAACGTGGTTATCCGGCAGGCTGGTTTAGTTTTGGCTGGGATGCTGCCGGCACGGTATGACCCGGGTTGGCCGCTCACGCTAATGGGTGTCACTTTTGGGAGTTTTCGAGGATGTTTCATCCCGCCTGCGCTGGCGGTTTGTTCCAAGGTCATCCTCACTGGATCGGGCGTTTCAATCTTCCAACTTTCCTTACGGGGCCGGTTCCGTTTACATTCTGCCCATGATTATTGCGCCCTCGCTGCTCGCCTCCGATCACGCCCGATTCGGCCGGGAAGCCGTGCGCGTGACTGAGGCTGGGGCCGACTGGCTGCACTTGGATGTCATGGACGGCCATTTCGTGCCCAATATCTCCTTCGGCCCGCAGGTGGTCGCGGCGCTTCGTCCGCTGACGAAGATTTTTTTCGACGCCCACCTGATGTGCTCCAAGCCGCAAATCCTGCTGGAACCCTTTGCCAAAGCCGGGGCCGATCAGATCATCGTTCACGTCGAGCTCGGCGACCAGATCCCGTCGCTCCTTTGGAAAATAAGAGCGCTCGGGAAAAAGGTGGGCCTGGCGGTGAACCCGCCCACCGCCATCAGCGCCGTGCAGCCCTATCTTGACCAGATCGATCTGCTGCTGGTGATGACTGTGAATCCAGGTTTTGGCGGGCAATCCTTCATCCACGAGTGTCTCCCAAAAATCCAGCAGGCGGAAGCGTGGCGCCGCGAGCGGCAGGGATCCTACCGCATCGAAGTGGACGGCGGCATCAATCTTCTGACCGCGGCGGAATGCGCCCGGGCCGGGGCGGATACCTTTGTGGCCGGCACCAGTCTCTTTGGGCAGCCCAGTCTGAAAAGGGCCATCCGCCAGATGCGGAAAATTATCAACGAAAATGACCCGGCGCTCGCGGATCTGAAGGTGTGATTTTTATAGTGAATCCCGGTGGCTCGACCCCGGGGTGCAGGCAAGGGGAGCGCGACCCGCTCCGGTTTTCAAATCTGTGAAGCTCGTATCTCAATCCGACCGGTTCATGATCAATAAAGTCAAAATGCGATGAATAAAACGGTGAAGACATTCCATAGCTTGCCGCTGGATGAGCGGCTGAAGATCTCCTATGAGCATCTGGAGCGGATGCGGCAGCCCAACGGGGGATACATTGCCAGCCCTTACAATGCGGAGGATGGGTCGGGCGATGCCTACAATGTTTTTTGGATCCGCGATATCATGTTTGCCACTTACGCGAACGAATACCTCGGCTGCTTCGATAAAGTCGTCGAAAGCTTTCGGCTGGTCCTGGACATCTTTAAAAAATTTCATCCGCTGATTGTCCAGGCCTCCATCATCAAGCCGGACGTCCGCCACCAGACCGGCCAGTTCATGCCCGCGCGCGTCCACCCCACCACCCTCGATACCATCACGGAAGCCTGGGGGCACCATCAGCTCGATGTCTACGGGCTCTTTATGTACAAGATGGGGGATCTCATCAAGAAGGGCTACGGCTTCCGGTTTTCGCGGGAAGATTTCACGCTCATCAGCCATATCCGCAATTACCTTTTCAACATGGGTTTTGAGCCAGACTACGGGATGTGGGAAGAGGGGCCGGAAGATCATTCCAGCAGTTTTGGCGCGGTTCTGGGCGGCCTGATGATGTGGTTTGATCAGGGCTTCTACGATTACAAATACAAGCACAAGATTGACATCAGCCACTATGTCCCGATCAGCCAGCGCATGATTGCTTCGGGTCAGGAGGCGCTGAGCCGCCTGCTGCCGCGCGAATCCGGCACCCGCCAGTATGACCTTTCGCAGTTAAGCCTCATATGGCCTTACAACATCGTCGATTACGGGACAAAAAAGGAGCTGCTGCATAACATCGAGTCGAACCTTGTCGGCCGGCGCGGTGTGCGGCGGTATCCCGGCGACGTCTATTGCGGCAAAGGGCTGGTGCCGGGTTATAACGAGACGGCCGAGTGGCCGCTGGGCCTTGCCTGGCTGTCCATTTGCTACGCCAAGCTCGCGGAGCACGGCCATGATTTTGATTCCGCCCATAAAAAAATCCATTTTGACTGGGATCAGCGCCGTGTTTTTTTTGACAAGGCCATCCATTATTTCCGGCTGCTGGAAGCCAGCATGACTCCCGAGGGCTGCGTTCCGGAAATGTATATTGGTCATCAGATCGGCCACAACACTCCCCTGGCGTGGGCGCAAAGCTTTCACATCATCTCCGGCCAGATTCTGATCAACCTGGCCGCCGGCCATGGCAAGGAGTTTAAGATTCCTGCCGACGTCCGGCGGGCGCGCGGATATTTCGATGCGGCGCCCATCCACGAATGAGGGCTTTTAAAAGTGACGGCCAAAAAAGCGCTGAACGGATCCGGCCATCAATCGCTGGCGGCAAATTTTGAACCCGAATTCCGCAGCGAGCCTTTTTCGGGAAATGGGAGGGATAGCGCGCTGCGCTGTCACCGTCTCCGAGCGCCGCGTCAGGCGACGGAAAGCAATCAGGCGAGGCGAGGCGCCTTACCTCGTTCGTTCCGCCCTCCTGGGCGGGGGCATCGCAGCGCGATGCCCCTACCTATTACTGAAACGAGAAATGGTAGGTGCAGCGCGCTGCGCTGTACCCGTCGCCGAGCGCAGCGTCAGGCGACGGAAAGTAATCAGGTGAGGCGCGGTGCCTTACCTCGTTCGTTCCGCCCTCCCGGGCGGGGGCATCGCAGCGCTGTAGAGTTGTCAAGACATCGGTAACAGGTGGTCATTGATTTCGCTGACTGGATAATTG
>CAILMI010000056.1 GCA_903835255.1 uncultured Verrucomicrobia subdivision 3 bacterium | reverse complement strand
ACAATTTTACAGATTTTGAGCCTCACACTTTTTGAGAAAATGCCCATTTCACAGGCTCTTTCTCAACTCCCACCACCACCCCAGCTAACCGATAATTATAATCATCAATGTTTATTAGCCTTTTAAACGGGACAGCAGTGAAAAAACTTATATTTAATTATGTACCTCCGTCCCGTCGTTCTTGCCTTTATTGCGGTCCATGCTCTGGTGCTCCAGGCTTTTGCCGCTGTTTACACACCGCCCAGTACCAATGATTTCAGCGGGACAACGGCGTCGGGGATTCTATGGTCGACCGTCGCCACCGGCACGTCTCTTCCCATTCGCACCTCGGCCCTCAACCCCTTAAACGGGTCGCCCGGTGCTGTCGTCTACTACAACACGGTGACGGGTCAGTTGCAGGTTGATCCCAAGGGATACGACCTCAACGCCGTGATCATCACCTACAACGCCGGCACGACTAACATCAACTCCAGCACCCCAGGCCCGTTCACCTACGGAGGTTTCACGGGCACGCAAGCGTGGTCACCATCGACGAACACACCCAGGACGTTTCCCGCCGTCCAAGCCGTGTTCGGCCTTCCCCCAACCACGTTGTCAGCCCGTGTCGGTACGACGATCGGAGCGCCTCTCTCGCCGTCGCTGACCTCCGCGGGCGATCCCGGCAACATCGCCTCCACGGGTACCTCGGGCTTTTGGAACATGGGGTGGAGTTTCCCGTCGGATTTGGTGTCCTCGGCGTGGCTTTCGTCGATGACTTTTACCAACTTTAAGACAATCGGCCAAAACAGCAATGCCAACGCCAACATCCTTGGCTATGGATTAGGGGTTTCCACCTTTCAGTACGGGATCAGCGGCGTCACCGGCACCCAGGTTGGCGCCGTGATCCCGCTGTACCCGGTATTGACTGTTGCTTTTAACTTAATTTCGTCAGCGCCGACCAACGGCTACCGCGCCGGCGTGTTTTTCACGGCCACGAATTTCCCGGTGGACGCGGCGAGCAATGTGGTGTTTTCCGCCAACGGGGTGCCTTTCAGCACCAACGACGTGGTCAACGGCGGGGCGGCCAGCATCGCCCTCACCAACCTGCCGCGCGGCGCCACCAACATCATCCTCGCCATCTACAGCGGCGGAATCGCGCCACCCTATCCGCGCGCCACCAACACGCTGACGCAGACCGTCACCAACCATCCGCCGGTGGCGGCGGATGCGACCTACTACCGCGCGAAGGGTCTGTCGCTCAAAATTGATCTGGCCAACCTTTTCACGAACGTCACGGATGCGGACGGGGACAGCATCGCGCTGCAGAGCGTGGGGTCGGGCACCAACGGTGCGACCATCACCACCAACAGCGTGAAGATTCTCTACGCGCCCGGCACCGGAGCGGGCAGCAACTTCAATGACAGCTTCACCTACACGGCGAAGGACGGCTTTGGCGGGAACGCGACGGCGAACATCCTGGTGAACGTGTACAGTGCGGCGGGCCTGGCGGTGATGGGGCTGCCGTCCAACGGCGCGGTGAACATCCAGTTCTTCGGCATCCCGACATTCAGCTATGTGGTGGAGACGACGACCAACCTGGGCGCGGCCTGGTGGCCGTTGAGCACGAACACCGCAGGCAGCGACGGTTCGTGGCAGTTCACCGATCCGAACGCGACCAACAACCAGCAATACTACCGTTCCACGCAACCCTGAGGTGCGGTTCAATCTTAAAACTATACTCATGAAACTATTATTCCTGATCGGCCTGCTGGCACTGGGCGCAGTGGCGTCCACGCGCGCGGACATCTACTCCGAGGGCAACGTCAATGGCAGCGGAACGTCCTTGAACACGGTGATTCCCGACGGCAACCCCAGCGGGGTGTTCACCGCTCTCACCGTGAGCGGTATGGGCAACGTGTTGAGCAACATCACGGTGACTCTGAACATATCCGGCGGCTACAACGGGGATTTGTATGCGTACCTGAGCTACAACGGGAGCTTGATGACGCTGCTGAACCGGGTGGGCGTGGGCACGATCAACGGCGTCGACGCTTTTGGCTCGGCAGACTCTGGATTCAGTAACCTGACGCTGGGCTCCACGGGGAGCGACGTGCACTGGGCGAGCGCGGGCGGAGGGGCGTTGAGCGGATCGTATGCGGCGGACGGACGGCAGATCAGCCCGCTGTCTGCGCCGGCAAGCTTCGATGCGGCGGGCACAGCGACCCTGAACGGCAGCTTTGGCGGCATGAATCCGAACGGGATCTGGACGCTGTACCTCGCGGATATGTCGGGCGGCACCACGAGCACGCTGATGGGATGGAGCTTGGACATCATGGCGGTGCCGGAACCGACGGTTCTGACTTTGGCCGTGTTCGGGATCGGGCTGGCCAGCGTGCTGGGATTCCGCCGGTGGCGGCGGGCCCGGGGAAACATTTCGGATTAATCCCAAATCCCGTCTGTGTCAGGCGCTACATTTTTCGGTGAGGGGCGGCGTGTTTCTGGACAGCGCGCCCAAGAGGCCCGCGCCAATTATATCCTTGTACCCTTGAGCCTTTTGGAATGCCCCAAGTATTCCGTCCCAGCTTTTGATTCAAATAGGCCGCCGTTCACGAAGCTCGCTTCTTAGATGGAGAAAAAAAAGAGCGGAATGCAGGCGTGGCTCCGCTTTTTTCGGACGGGGTGATGTGTTGGTCTGGGCCAAAGTTTGGACTGATACCCGATGCGATCCGGAAAGTGGAGGTCGCTCACGTGATGGAAGGCGGATAGGTATTCGTCAAAACTTCTTAAAATCAAAGAAAATTGGCGGAGAGAGTGAGATTTGAACTCACGGTAGTGTTACCTACGCACGCTTTCCAGGCGTGTGCCTTAAACCACTCAGCCATCTCTCCACCACCCGCGCACTGTGAACGACCGGGCCGAGCTTTTCAATCCAAAACTCGGCAAAAACTTCCATCCAGCCACGGCGCTGCTCCCGCCCGATGTTCCCGTTCCGGGCCGTCCGCTTCCAACTGCATTGATTGGCTGCTTCCGCGACTTGCCGGCGGACCGCTTTTCCGTCATCCTTTTCCGCCATGAAAAAAAACAAGTCGGCTGATGCCCTGCGCCCCTTTTCCAGTGTCCTCTTCGACGGGGACGAACGCGCCGCCGCGCGCGCTATGTTGTATCCCGTCGGCTTCAAGGCGGAGGACTTCCGCAAGCCGCTCATCGGCGTCGCCTCCACCTGGAGCGATGTGACGCCCTGCAACATGCACATCGACCAGCTCGCGCTCGAATCCGAAAAGGGCGTGAATGCCGGGGGCGGCAAGGCGATCGTGTTCAACACCATCACCATTTCGGACGGCATCTCGATGGGCACGGAGGGCATGAAGTATTCGCTCGTCTCCCGCGAGGTCATCGCCGATTCGATTGAGACCGTGGTGGGGTGTGCGGGCATGGATGGCTATGTGGCGATCGGCGGCTGCGATAAAAACATGCCCGGCGCGCTCATCGCCATGGCGCGCATGAACCGGCCTTCGGTGTTTGTCTACGGGGGCACGATCCTGCCCGGCTGCATTACTGGGGATTCGCGCAAGCTGGATGTGGTTTCAGTGTTTGAAGCCATCGGCGCGCACGCCAACCATAAAATATCCGATAAGGAATTCGAGGCCGTCGAGCATTGCGCCATTCCCGGGCCCGGTTCCTGCGGCGGCATGTACACCGCCAACACCATGGCCAGCGCCATCGAGGCGCTCGGCATGAGCCTCCCAAACAGTTCGGCGCAGAATGCCGTGTCGCCCGCGAAAAAGGAGGACTGCCGCCGGGCAGGCGCCGCCGTGGTGCAGATGCTGCGCCTGGGCCTCCGCCCGCGCGACATCCTCACCAAGAAAGCCTTTGAGAACGCCATCACCGTGGTCATTGCGCTGGGCGGTTCCACCAATGCCGTGCTGCATCTGCTCGCGATCGCGCACGCGGCCGAGGTGAAGCTCAGCCTGGACGATTTCACCCGCATCGGCAAGCGGGTGCCGGTGCTCGCCGACTTGAAGCCCAGCGGCAAGCATCTTATGTCCGAGCTCATCGCCATCGGCGGCATCCGGCCGCTCATGAAGATGTTGCTCGCGAAAAAACTGCTCCACGGCGATGCCCTGACCGTCACCGGCGAAACCCTGGCGGAGACGCTGGCGTCCGTGAAACCGTATCCGGCGTGGCAGACCATCGTGCGCGGCTTCGATGAGCCGATTAAAAAGGACAGTCATCTGGTGGTGATGCGCGGCAACCTGGCGGTGGACGGCGCGGTGGCCAAGATTTCCGGCAAGGAAGGATTGCGCTTCAGCGGCAAGGCCATTGTTTTCGAATCCGAGGAGAAGGCGATGAAGGCGATTCTCAACGGCACGGTCAAGAAAGGGCACGTGATCGTAATCCGCTACGAAGGGCCCAAGGGCGGGCCTGGAATGAGGGAGATGCTCTCGCCCACCTCGGCCATCATGGGCAAGGGGCTGGGCAAGGACGTGGCGCTGATCACAGACGGGCGGTTCTCCGGCGGCAGCCATGGATTCGTGGTCGGGCATATCACGCCGGAAGCTTACGCGGGCGGGACGATTGCGCTGGTGAAAAACGGCGACCTTATCACGATTGACGCCGAGCGGCGGGAGCTGACGCTGGCCCTTCCGGCGAAGGTGCTGGCGGCGCGGCGCCGGGCGTGGCGCAAGCCGGCTCCCCGCTACACGCGCGGGGTGCTGGCCAAGTACGCCGCCCATGTCACCAGTGCCTCGCTGGGGGCGGTGACCGACGCCGATTTGAAGCTGTGACCGGCGGCGCGGCGGTCCGTGAGGTGGAGGCATGTTCGGGGTTGAGACCCTGAGGTGCTAGGCGAGCAGTTCCTGGATTTCCTCCCAACTCAATGAGGCCGTGAATTCCTCCTCGCCGCCCAAGGTGGCCCGGATGACGTCGCGTTTGCGGTTCTGCAGCATCAGGATCTTTTCCTCCACGGTGTCGCGCGTGATGAGCTTGTAGCTGGTGACCGCACGGGTTTGCCCGATGCGATGGGCGCGATCGGTGGCCTGGTCTTCCACGGCGGGGTTCCACCAGGGATCAAAATGGATCACCGTGTCGGCCCCAGTCAGGTTCAGTCCGGTGCCGCCCGCCTTCAGGCTGATGAGGAACACCGGAATGGCGGCATCGGCCTGGAATTTTTCCACCACGGCGGCCCGGTTGGCAGTGGATCCGTCCAGATAGCAGAAGGCGATTCCCTCGGCGGTGAGCTTTTCTTTCAAGAGCGTCAGCATGCCCACGAACTGGCTGAACACCAGTAGGCGATGGCCGCCGTCGAGGACTTCTTCCAATAGTTCGCCGAACATCTCCAGTTTGCCCGAGGCGTTCGCCGGGCGGACGTTTTCCAGTTTTAGGAGGCGCAGGTCGCAGCAGATCTGACGGAGCCGCAGCAGCGCGGTCAGCACCACCATACGGCTTTTGGCGATGCCTTGGGCGCCGACGGCGGCCAGCACCTCCTGGCGGCTGGCCTCGATGACCTGCTGATAGACGGTGCGCTGGTCAGGTGTGAGTTCGCAGAAGGAGACCTGTTCCAGCTTTGCGGGGAGGTCCGCCGCCACCTCCCGTTTGAGGCGTCGCAGCAAAAAGGGGCGGAGTCGCCGGGCCAGCCGGGACTGGGCTTGCGTATTTTTTTCCTTCGCGATGGGACCTTCATAACGCTCGCGGAAATCCTGCGCCGTGCCCAAGTAGCCCGGCATGAGGAAGTCGAAGATCGACCAGAGATCGAGCACTGAATTCTCGAGCGGGGTGCCCGTGAGCACCAGCCGGTGCCGCGACCGGACGGCCTTCACCGCTTGCGCATTCCGAGTCTGCCGGTTTTTGATATGCTGGGCCTCGTCGAGTACGACGGTGTCGAACTCCAAGCCGTGATAGCGCTCCGCATCCCGCCGGATCAGTGCATAACTGGTCACCACGATGTCGCTGTCGGCAATCTGGCCGAAGCGCGCGAGCCGGTCCGGTCCGTGCAGCGCTAAGACCCTCAGATCGGGCGTGAATTTTTTCGCCTCAGCCACCCAGTTGAACACCAGGCTGGTCGGGCAAACGATCAGATGCGGCCGGGGACCGGGGGAGGGCGTTGGTCTTGGATCAACGTCCCCTTTTAATTTCGGTTTTTGCCCAGGGCGTTGGGTGCATTGCCGGAGGAAGGCCAGGGTCTGGAGGGTTTTGCCCAGCCCCATTTCATCGGCGAGAATGCCGCCAAAGCCGTTCTCGCGCAGGAACTGCAGCCACGCCACGCCCTGCTTCTGGTAGGGTCGCAGCACCGTTTCCAGGTCGCCGAGCGGCGGGCAGTCCAGCCGGGTCTCGCCGCTCTGACGGGCGGCGCGCTCGCGCCATGCCGAGGGCGCCTGAACCTTCCAGTCCGCATGCTGCCGCAGGGTCGCCTCCAGAAAGCCCGCCTGCTGGCTGGGGATGCGGTAGCCCTGCGCATGCTGCTGCGGCGCGCAATCGAGCAGCACCTCCTGCAATTCCTCCACGGCGCCGGTGTCGATCACGGCGATTTTCCCGTTCTTGAGGCGGAGATGATTCTGTCCCGACTGGATCAGCCGATGGATCTCCGCCGCCGAAAAGGTCTGGCCGCCGGCGGCGGTGAACACCACGCTGAGGTCGAACCATTGCACGCCCGAAGAGGTGATTTGAAACTGCGGCTCGATGCGGTCGAGGTTCTTGAGCGTTCGGTTTTCAAGCTGCTCGGCCAGGGTGACCTCCCACTCCCGTTGAAGCTTGGGGAATTCCCGGGCCAGAAAGTTCAGAACGGAATTTTCGCCGCGCAGCTGCAGTTTTCCCTGGGCGTCCGGTCCGATGAATCCGCAGACCTGCAGCCGGCTTAGCGCGGCACGCTCGGCGGCCCCGTCCCGTGTGGAATAGCGCGTGGGCGCTTCGGGGTCGGCCAGCCAGACGCTCTCATCCGGCGCGGTCACGCCCGGGGTCAGGATACGGGGACCGTAGGCGCATTGCAGCAGGGCGCTGAGTTGCGAGAGCCCCCCCTGGAGCGCCAGCAGGAAACGCGGGGCCCGGGGTTCCAGGGTGAAATCCTCCAGCTTAAAATCCGCCTCGATGCCGGCTTCCGCCAGCTGTGGCCATTCTTGCATGAGGAACTGCGGCACATGCGAGCGCGGCACGCGCGCTGGCGCGCGGAACACCTCTCGTGCGGTCGGCGGTAAACCCAGGGGTTGCAAGGTTGGATTTTGCCACACCCAGTCGCCCACCCTCACCCGCGCAGCCGGGTTCGCTTTCAAGGAAAGCACTATTTCCCCATTCGGTTCCAGCGTGGCGCGCAGCGGCAGAAGGAGCGGCGTCAGGATGACTGTGACCTCGCTGGATTTGCCGAGCGTGAGGTTTGGGTGTCCCGCCAATGCCGGCAGCAGCGCGGCAAAATCCTTCACCTCCATTTGCAGCAGGGCAGGGGTCTCGCCCTTCGTCAGGACTTCAATCTGGTCGAGGATGGCGGTATCCTGCGGGGAGAAGGCGTAGGCGCGGCCTTTGGGCAGAGCCGCGAGCGGGCAGCGGCCGCCGCCCCAGCGGGCTTCAAACACCAGCATGACTTTACCCCGGGCGATGGACTGGTCGAAGTTCGGCGGGAGTAGGAGGAACAGCTCAGCCGGCTCGCCGTCCGCTGAACGCTGCAGCGACGGAGGATTTGCCGTCGTGTTTTTTTTGGGAGCGTCAGCGGGGGGGGGAGCCGCTGCCGGCTTTTGGGCGTTGAGCCAGTGCAGTCCGACTGCGACGACGTGGGCGCAGATTTTACCCCACTGCCGGGCCTCGCGGCAGGTGCACAGGTTTTCGATGTCGATCTCGCCCTGGATGACGAGGGACGCGCGAATGGAAACGCCGTCGGACTGTACCACGCCGCGCAGCAGCGGCGGTGCCCAATAGGAGCTGATCACATGGCCTTGTTCGATGAAGGCGCGGGCGCGCTTCACCACGTCCCAGCCAGCGGCTTTGACGAGGAGTGCTTCTGTGAGTTCAACGGACATCCGGATGAGTATGCGGCTGGAATCCTCCGCCGTTCAAGGACGCAAAGATTTCTCCGCCCTATCACAATGGTCCAAGGGCGAGATGAAAAACGGGCAGGTCAGGCGCGCACTTTGATGACAATTTTCCGGACCTCCGCAGACCCGTTGCATTCCAAGCCAGGCGCGTGACCGTCGGTGGGAAAGAAAATGGAGAACTGTCCGGCGGTTAAATGGATCGGTGTCCAGTGGGTCGGGTTTGCGAAGAAGGCGATGTCGCGCTCGGCGGCGTACGGCTCGGTGACGCGGGTGAGAGCGTCGAGCGGCGACCAGAGGAGGGTCTCGCGGCCGGCCTGGAGGAACTGGATATCAATGTATTGGCGGTGCGCCTCAAATTTGGCCTGTGCCAGCGGTCGCGTGAGATAGGTCTGCACCAGCGCAAAGCAGTCGTCCCCCTCGATGTCGTGGCGTCCGTCCGGGAGGTTGGCGGGGAGTTGGTTGAGGAATGTGAACGCGGCGGCAAAGCGCGGGGAGAAGCTCGTGTAACGTTGGTGCTGCGTTAAAGTGTCGGTAATCATGGCGGGAAGGTTACCGCCATGGAACGGTCCGGCGCAAGCGGCGGTATCGTCCCCTGTCGTCCCTTATAGTCCCCGTTTCGGGGGGCGCCTTTGGAAGTTGCCCCGTTATGAGGATATCCGGCTTTGCTTTCCGCGCCGCTTGGCATAATTTCAGCCTTTGGGCAGCAGCGGAAATCAGCAGCTATGAGCAAAGAATTTATCAAGATCGGCGGAGCGCGGGAGCACAACCTCAAAAACCTCACCCTGCAGATCCCGCGCGACAAGCTGGTGGTCGTCACCGGCCTGAGCGGGAGCGGCAAGTCCTCGCTCGCGTTCGACACGATTTACGCCGAGGGGCAGCGCAAATACGTCGAGAGCCTCTCGGCCTACGCGCGCCAGTTTCTGGACCAGTTGCAGAAGCCGGACGTGGATTTTATCGAGGGCCTGTCCCCGGCCATCGCCATCGAGCAGCGCAGTTCCGGCAGCAGCCCGCGCTCCATCATCGCCACCACCACGGAGATCTATGATTACCTGCGCCTGCTCTATGCCCACATCGGCCAGGCGCATTGCCCGGAAACCGGCGTCCCCATCTCCACCCAGAGCACCAGCGACATCGTGGATAAGATCCTGGCGCTGCCGCCCCGGACGCGCGTGATGCTGCTGGCCCCGGTGGTGCGCCGGCAGAAGGGGGAGTTCCGGGACGTGTTTGAGCGGCTGGCCCGCGAAGGTTTTGTCCGGGTGCGGGTGGATGGGGAACTGCTGGAGCTGGGCGATGACAGCCAGCGTATCAAGCTCGATAAAAAGAAATTTCACAGCATCGAGGCCGTGGTGGACCGGCTGGTGATCGATGAAAAGGCGCGGGTCCGGCTGGGCGATTCCGTCCAGACCGCGCTGCGTCTGGGCGACGGGGTGATCTTTACGCTGCATCAAGTGGAAGCGGCCGGGATCTCTCCTGCGACCCCTGCCGCAAAAACGGCGGCTAAGAAAAAGGCATCCCCGGATGCCGTCGGCGGCTGGGTTGAGACCCTGCATTCGAACAAGATGTGTTCTCCGGCGACGGGCAAGAGCTATGATCCGCCGACACCGAAGCATTTCTCGTTCAACGCACCCGCCGGAGCGTGTCCCGCCTGCCACGGTCTCGGCCAGAAAATGATTTTCGACGAGGCGCTGGTCGTGCCGGATCCCACGCTCCCGCTGGACGGCGCTATCCAGCCCTGGCGCCGCGCCGGCAAGCGGCTCATTATTTATTACAAGGCGATGCTGCGGTCGGTGGCCGCGCATTTCAAGGTCAGCCCGGAGACGCCGTACCAGGAGCTGCCCGAGGATTTTAAAAAAGTGCTGCTGCACGGCTCGGGCGAGCAGCCGCTGGATTTCAACTTCTGGCGCGGCGGCAAGATCAGCACTATTTCCCGGCCCTTCGAGGGCGTGCTGCCGAACCTGGAGCGTCTCGCCACCGACAGCGAGAGCGAATTCATCCGCAACCGGCTCAAGGCGTATATGACCCCGCAGTTCTGCGATGCCTGCCGGGGCAAACGACTGAAGCCGGAGATTTTGGCGGTGACCCTGGGCGGGGCCGGTTTTTTGACAACGATCAAAACGCCCGCTGCCAAGTCCAAAACTCTCAAGATTCCCGGCCTGTCGGTCATGGAAGTCTGCGGGCTCTCGGTGGAGAAAGCGGATGAATTTTTTGCCGGCCTCCGGCTGAGCGAATACGAGCAGAAGATTGCCGCTGAAGTGATCAAGGAAATCCGCGCCCGGCTGGGATTTCTCCGGAACGTGGGGCTGGGCTATCTCACGCTCGACCGCGAGAGCGGCACCCTGAGCGGTGGGGAGGCGCAGCGGATCCGTCTGGCCACCCAGATCGGCGCGGCGCTCGTCGGCGTCCTCTATGTTCTCGATGAGCCCAGCATCGGCCTGCATCAGCGGGACAATGATCGGCTGCTGGCCACGCTGAAAGGCCTGCGGGATCTGGGCAACACGGTGCTGGTGGTAGAGCACGATGCGGACACCATCCGCGCCGCGGACTACATCCTGGATCTGGGTCCGGGCGCTGGCGTGCATGGCGGCGAACTTGTCGCCGCCGGAACGCTGCCCGATATTTTGGCGAGCAAGAAGTCGCTGACCGGCCAATACCTCACCGGCGAGCTATGCATTCCGGTGCCTAAAAAGCGCGTGTCACCGTCCGGGGACCGCGGCTGGCTGGAGGTCCTGGGTGCCACCGAAAACAATCTGCAGGACATCGATGTGCGGATCCCGCTGGGCACTTTTACCTGCGTCACGGGAGTGAGCGGCTCCGGCAAGAGCACGTTTGTCGACGACATCCTCCGCCGGGCGCTGTTCCGCAAGTTTTACGGCTCCAAGGAGCGGCCCGGCGAACACCGGGCGCTGAAAGGCTTTGAAGATCTGGACAAGGTCATCGTGATCGATCAGTCGCCGATCGGGCGGACGCCGCGCAGCAATCCGGCAACTTACACGGGCATGTTCAATCAGATCCGCGATCTGTTCGCCCGCCTGCCGGCGGCCAAGGTGCGGGGGTATGAGCCCGGCCGCTTCAGCTTCAACGTGAAGGGCGGGCGCTGTGAGAAGTGCGAGGGCGACGGCATCCTGAAGATCGAGATGAATTTTCTGCCGCCCGTTTATGTGACATGCGAGGCGTGCGCTGGGCAGCGCTACAACCGCGAGACGCTGGAGATCGCCTACAAAGGCAAGAACATCGCCGACGTCCTCAATCTGACGGTGGACGAGGCGGTGGACTTTTTCCGCGCCGTGCCGAAGATTTATGATCCGCTGGCGACGCTGGCGGAGGTGGGGCTGGGCTATTTGCGGCTGGGGCAGCAGGCGACGACCCTCAGCGGCGGGGAGGCGCAGCGCGTGAAGCTGGCCACTGAGCTGAGCCGCAGAGCGACGGGCAAGACGCTCTATATTCTGGATGAGCCAACCACCGGACTGCATTTTCATGACGTGGCCAAACTGCTGGAGGTGCTGTTCCGCCTGCGCAATACGGGCAACACGCTGCTGGTCATCGAACACAACCTGGATGTGATCAAGACGGCGGACTGGATCATTGACCTCGGCCCGGAGGGCGGCGGCGGCGGCGGCAGAATCGTGGCGGAAGGCCCGCCGGAAAAAATCGTGCACTGCGCCGCCAGTCATACCGGACATTATCTGAAAAGTGTTCTGGGGTGAGCGGGTGGGAGTGAGTGAGACATCGCGCTCGGGACGGGGCTTTGGAGTCCGCGCATGAGCGCCGGCTTGATTTACCGCTTTTGTCCCTCCCCCCGCTCCGCTAGCATGAGCGCATGGTTTTTTGCTGGCGATGGCTTTCCATATTAATGGTGCTGGTCTGCAGCGGCGGGTGGGGGTTCGCCGCCGGCAGCGCGAAGGAGGAGCGCGAGTATGCGGCGGCGGCGGCGGCTTTTCAAGACGGGCTGTGGAGCCGTGCGGAAATGGGCTTCGCCCGGTTCAGTATGAATTATCCGGCCTCCGCCCATGGCGGAGAGGCGGCGTTGCTGCGGGCGCAGGCTGAAATCAAGCAGGGGAAACTCACAGACGCCCTTGCGCGGCTGGCGGATCCCAAACTCGTATCCGGAGCCGGGCCGCTGGCGGATGACGTTCTTTATTGGACGGGAGAGGCGCGGTTTCAAGGGGGCGATTTTTCCGGTGCGGCGGAGGACTGGCTGGCGCTCGACCAGAAATTCCCAGAGTCCAGCCTGCGTTTGGAGGCGGTGATTGGCGCGGCCTCGGCGTTTGGAAAGCTGGCCCGCTGGGGCCAGATTATTTTATTGCTGGAGGCACCCGGCGGCGTTTTCCCGCGGGCCGTCCAGATGGATTTGGGCAGCGAACGGGTGGCGCAGGGGCAATTACTGCTGGCCCAGGCCAAATGCGAGCGGGGAGATTTCGCCGGGGCGGCCGCCCTGCTGGAGCCGCTCCTGGAGTCCCGGGCGCTCACGCCCGACTTGGAACGTCAGGGCGCGCTGCTCTTGTACCAGGTCCAAACCAAGGCCGGCCAGCCCGATGCCGCCCTTGCGTCCACCTCCCATCTGCTCCGGGTTGCCCGGATTAAAAAAAATGATGACTGGCGTGCCGAGGCCCGCGAACTCCGCGCGGCGGCCCTCGAGCGGCTGGGGCGCACGGCTGATGCCCTAGCAGAGTATCAGGAAAACCTCACGAATGCGCCGGTCGCACGGCAGCGGGAAGCCACCCTTAAAATCGCCGGGCTGGCCATCGCCCAGCAGCAGTTTTCAAACGCCGTCCCGATGCTGGAGGCATTTCTGGCAGGCGATCCGGACTCCCCAGCGGCGGACACCGTTCTGCTGACGCTGGGGGAATTACGGATGAAAGAGGCGGTCGCGCCCCGCCCGGAGGGTGTCCGTACCAATCTGCTATTGGAAGCCCGCGGCTATTTCGACCGGATGATTGCGACGCAGACGAACAGCCCGCTGATCGGGGTGGCGCATCTGGATCGCGGGTGGTGTTTCTGGCTGGCGGGAGCTGTCTCTGAAAGCTCCCCGGATTTTCAGGCGGCCGCGCAATTATTGCCGTCCTCCGATGCGCAGGCGGTGGCGCGCTTCAAGCTCGGCGATGTTCGGTTCGCGCAGAAAGACTATGCGGGGGCACTGAAGGATTATCGTGCCGTTCTGGAGAAGCTCCCGCGTGATTCTGGAACGGCTGCGGCGCTTGGCGATGCCGCCGGGTACCAGCTGCTGCGCGCCAGTCTGGAATTGAACGACCCCGAGGGAGCTCGCACCGCCTTTGAGCGGATCTGCCAGAGGAACCCTGCCAGCAGTCTGGTGCCGGGCAGTTCGCTCCTGTATGGGGAAAGTCTTGCGAATCCGGCTGAGGCGCGGGCGCTTTTTGAAAGGCTCTCCCCGCTTCTGTCCGGGCCTGAATGGTCGCCGCAGGTGGCGCTGGCGATTGCGCGCACCTACGAGCGGGAACACAGCTGGCCCCTTGCCGTGAACCACTATGAAAATTGGCTGGTGAGCTTTCCGACCAACGCCCTGGTGCCGCAGGTCAGCTACGCGCTGGCTCAAGCCGCGTTTCAGGCGGGTCAGGAGACAAACGCTTTCCAGCGCTTCACCAATTTTGTCGCGCAGTTTCCCGGCAGCGATCTGGCCCCGCTCGCCCAATGGTGGGTGGCGGATCATTTTTTCCGGCTGCCGGATTATGTCGGCGCAGAGCGCAATTATAAATTCGTCTTTGAAAACTGGCCGGCTTCCCCCTTGGCCTCTCCCGCGCGCCTGATGGCCGGTCGCGCCGCCGTGGCGCGATCCGACTACAACGGCGCAATCCGCGACTATTTCACCGTTCTGGAGCAGGACACCAACTGTCCGATTGATTTGCGGGTTCAGGCCACCTTCGCGGAGAGTGCTGCCCTGATGGCGGCGGAGTCAGCGGACACGAACCAGTCGCAGGCCGGTTTTCAAAAGGCGGCGGACCTGTTGAGCCAGATCTGTCAGGTCTACGCCACCAACGAGCTCGGGGCCCTGGCGTGGGGGGAGATCGGAAAGTGCGCGCTGCAGATGTCCGATGTTGACGCCGCCACCAACGCCTATGCGCAGGTGTTTCAATCGCCGTTCGCCGGCATCTCCGCGCGCAGCCAGGCATTGGTCGGCTACGGCATCGCTCTGGAAAAGAAAGCTGCGCAGGCGGATGGCGATGAACGCCGGATGCTGCTGGCGCGGGCGCGGGACAGCTATCTGGATGTGTTTTACGGTAATCTGTTGAGGGCGGGGGAGGTGCCCGATGATTTTTGGGTGAAAAAGGCGGGCCTGCAGGCGCTGCCGCTGATCGGTTCGCCGGGCGCCTCCCGCCCGGAGGAGGTCGATCCCTTCCTCGATCATTTGGAAAAGCTGTTTCCGCAGTCGAGAGAGTCCCTGGAAAAAAAACGGGCGGCGTACCATGCGGAAAAGAAATGACCGCCCATTGACAGGCAGATTTATTGAACTTAATTTCGAGCCACAAATCCATGATTCAGAATCCCTCCATACAAACCAGTGTCGGCCTCACCCCTCGGGCCGCGGAAGAGTGCCTTTCCCTGCTGTCGCTGCCGGAGAATGCCGGCAAACATTTCCGGGTGTATGTGGAGCAGGGCGGCTGTTCCGGCATGCAATATGGCATGGTGTTTGATGAGGAGCGCCCGGGCGATCTGTCCGCGCCGCAGCACGGCGTCCACGTGCTGGTGGATCCGGTCAGCCTGCCTTATTTGGCCGGCACCGTGGTGGATTTTAGTGACGCGCTCACGGCCGGAGGCTTCAAGATCACCAATCCCAACGCCAAGGAGAGCTGCGGTTGCGGAAAATCCTTCACGGCTTGAGCGGCCTGATCCGCCCGCGCCAGCCGATCCGAGCCGTTCCGTGTGATGCGGGACGGCTGATTCTTTTGTGTTCAGCGGCTTGACGCTGGCGTCCCTTCCTCCTAGCCTTGTCACAGATGGGGAGCCAACCGGCCGTTCACAGGGACGACGAAGGCTGAGAGTTCGGCGCGGAACGCCGGAGACCCGAAAAACTGATCCAGGTAATGCTGGCGTAGGACTCCTCGCGGAGGGCCACCGGGGCCACCCTTCAAACGCTTTCCTTGAATCGACCGAGTGCGCTCTGTATTCCCGGGAATACAGACGCCAGCCCGAGACACTAGATAAAAAATTATGATCGCCACCCAAGATTCCTTTGAACCGCACAGCAGCGAACAATTGCCTAACAGCCGGCGCGTCTATGTCCCCGGCCAGTTGCACCCCGACCTGCGCGTCCCCATGCGGGAGATTACCGTGGGTGATACCAACTCCTATACCGGTGCGGTCGAGAAGAACGCCCCCGTCCGCGTCTACGACTGCTCGGGTCCCTGGGGGGATCCCGCTTTCGCCGGCACGCCGGAGGAGGGGCTTCCCGCGTTGCGCCGCGACTGGGTTTTGAAACGGGGCGATGTGGAGGAATATCAGGGGCGGGAAGTGAAGCCCCAGGACAACGGCTACCTCTCTGGCAAGCACGCTGAATTTGCCAGCCAAGCGGAAAAAAATCGGCTCGTGGAATTCCCCGGGCTGACCAGCCATCGCCGCCGCACTCTGCGCGCGAAAGCCGGCAAGGTCGTCACGCAATTACAATACGCCCGCGCCGGGATCATCACCCCGGAGATGGAGTTCATCGCCCTCCGCGAGAACATGGGCCAGGCCCGCATCGCCGATCTGACAACGGACATTATCCGCAACCAGCTCGACAAGCAGCACGCCGGATCCCAGCAGCATCCCCAGAGTGAGTTCACGCCGTCAATCTTCCGCAAGTTCCCGCAGCGCATGCCCAAGGAAATCACCCCGGAGTTTGTCCGCGAGGAGGTTGCCGCCGGCCGCGCCATCATCCCGGTGAACATCAATCACCCGGAAAACGAGCCGATGATCATCGGCCGCAACTTCCTCGTGAAGATCAACTCGAACATCGGCAACAGCGCCGTGGCGTCGAGCATCGAGGAGGAAGTCGAGAAGATGCGCTGGTCCATCAAGTGGGGTGCGGACACCGTCATGGACCTCTCCACCGGAAAAAACATCCATGCCACCCGCGAGTGGATCCTGCGCAATTCGCCCGTGCCCATTGGCACCGTGCCCATCTATCAGGCCTTGGAAAAGGTCAACGGCCGCGCCGAGGACCTTACCTGGGAGCTCTTCCGCGACACCCTCATTGAGCAGGCCGAGCAGGGCGTCGATTACTTCACCATCCACGCCGGCGTGCTGCTGCGCTTCGTTCCGATGACTGCCAGCCGCATGACCGGCATCGTCTCGCGCGGCGGCAGCATCATGGCCAAGTGGTGCCTCGCGCATCACAAGGAAAATTTTCTCTACACGCACTGGGACGACATCTGCGACATCATGGCCGCCTACGATGTCTCCTTCTCGATCGGCGACGGGTTGCGCCCCGGCTCGATTGCCGATGCGAACGACCGCGCGCAGTTTGGCGAGCTCGAAACCCAGGGGGAACTCACCCGGCGCGCCTGGGCCAAGGGAGTGCAAGTCATGAACGAGGGACCGGGTCATGTGCCGCTGCACATGATCGAGGAGAACATGGCTAAACAGCTCGAGTGGTGCCACGAGGCGCCGTTCTACACGCTCGGGCCGCTCACCACCGACATCGCGCCCGGCTACGACCATATCACCAGCGGCATCGGCGCGGCCATGATCGGCTGGTACGGCTGTGCGATGCTCTGCTATGTGACCCCGAAAGAGCATTTGGGATTGCCCAACAAGAAGGACGTGAAAGACGGGGTCATCGCCTACAAGATTGCGGCGCACGCGGCGGATTTGGCCAAGGGGCATCCCGGCGCCCAATACCGCGACAACGCCTTGAGCAAGGCGCGCTTTGAGTTCCGCTGGGAGGACCAGTTCAACCTCAGCCTGGATCCCGTGACCGCGCGCGCGTTCCACGACGAGACCCTGCCGCAGGAAGGCGCCAAGACCGCGCACTTCTGTTCCATGTGCGGGCCGCATTTCTGCTCGATGAAGATCACCGAGGACGTCCGCAAATACGCCGCCGAACAGGGCATTGCCGAAGAAGAGGCTCTGAAGAAGGGCATGGAGGCCAAGTCGAAGGAGTTTGTGGAGAAGGGCGCAGAGGTTTACGCGAAGGCGTGAAGCGGTAGCGCTGGCTTGGTGGCGGATACAAGATTTCCCGCGAATTTATGCTCGCATATTTTTGGGTGGCGCTCGGCGGGGCGCTCGGCAGCGTGGGCCGCTTCTGGATTAACGGGCTGGTGTCCGAAAGGATTGGCGCGACCTTTCCTTGGGGGACGCTTGCCGTCAATGGCGCCGGCTGTTTCGTCATCGGCCTACTTGGAGCGCTGGCTCTTCCCGAAGGTCGGATGAATCCGGCGTGGCGTCCCTTCGTTGTGCAGTTCCTCATGATTGGCGTCTGTGGCGGCTACACCACCTTCTCCAGCTTCAGCCTGCAGACGCTGAACCTGCTGCGCGACCGCGAATGGCTCTGGGCCGGCGGCAACATTCTCTTGTCCGTGGCTCTCTGTATGATTGCCGTGTGGCTTGGCTGGATGCTGGGCACCATGGTCCACTCCATGAAAGGAAATTGATATGCAAATTCCAACAGATGCCGTCCTGCTCCGGATTTTCCTCGGCGAAAGCGATCGCTGGGAACACGTGCCGCTGTACGAAGCCATCGTGATGGCCGCGCGCGCAGCTCATCTGGCGGGGGCGACGGTTCTGCGGGGGCAGATGGGTTTTGGCCAGTCCAGCCGCCTGCACACGGCCAAGATCCTCCGGCTCTCCACGGATATGCCCCTGGTGATTGAGATCGTGGACAGCGAGGAGAAGATTAACGCCTTCCTGCCCCGGCTGGAAGCGATGATGGGCGGCGGCCTGGTCACCCTGGAGAAGGTGCGGGTGTTGCATTATAGCGGCGGCAAATCTGCAGAGGGCGTCGCTGGCTGATTTATGAAAACCGTGTGCGAACAAATGGAAGTTTTGCTGGGAAATTCTCCCAAGGGTGAACGGGACTGGGAATCGGCTCTGCAGCGGCTGCTCGCCCATTTTGATTCTCAAACCGCCACCCTCCACCGGTTGAACGTCGAAACACAGACCCTGCATCTGCTGGCCCAGTTCGGACTGCCGCCGCAGATGCTGGACGTGATCCAAACCATTCCGGTCGGCAAGGGCATCGCCGGCCAGGTGGCGGCCCTCGGCAAGCCCGTCGCCCTCTGCAACCTGCAAACCGACGCGACCGGCGCCGCGCGGCCCGGCGCCAAGCAGGCCGGCGTGGGGGGCGCTCTCTGCGTGCCGGTTCGCGCGGGCGCGACCATTGTTGGCACTCTCGGCATCGGCACGATGCGGCCCCATGAATACACGGCGGCGGAGTCCGGCGCCCTGGAGGAAGCCGGCTGTTTCATCGGCCGGTTTTTGGGGTCCTGACGGGCCGCCGGGATTCCAGAGCGTCTCCTGACACATCCCCTGTTCCAGCTCAAATCCTCTTTCCCCAGCCCTCCCCATTGGTGCGAGTGTCCGGGTCCGTGTCCAAGGGCCAAGGCGTTTTCAAAATTGCATTGTCCCGGGCCGTGTTTCGCGGCAAGCTGACTGCTCTTATGCGGCAGGTTAAACTGGGAATCATCGGCGGCGGCACTGTGGGCGGGGGCGTCTATGAGGCGCTTCGGCGCAACGGCGCGCTCATGGCCTTGCGCCTCGGCGTGGGGCTGGAAATCGTCCGCGTGGCGGTGCGTGACCTCAAAAAAAACCGCTCCGCCCGAATTCCCCGCGCCCTGCTCACCGCCGACTGGCGTGAAGTGGTTTGTGATCCTGAAGTCCACTTGGTTGTTGAACTGATCGGCGGCACCACGGTGGCGCGCGAGGTCGTGCTCGCCGCTCTCCGGCTGGGCAAGCCCGTCGTCACGGCAAATAAGGCCCTGCTGTCCGCGCATGGCAAGGAGCTGTTTGCTGCGGCGCAAAAACACGGCACCAATCTCTATTACGAGGCCAGCGTTGCCGGGGGCATCCCCATCATCAAGGCCCTGCGCGAAGGTTTTGTGGGCAACCGCATCACCGCTCTCTACGGCATCGTCAACGGCACCTGCAATTACATCCTCACCCGCATGAAGCTCGAGGGCGCGGATTTTGACGCCGTGCTCGCGGACGCGCAGCGGCTCGGGTACGCCGAGACGCCGCCCGATCTGGACATCGACGGCCACGATGCCGCCCATAAGACGGGGATACTCGCCTCGCTGGCGCACGGATTTTGGGTCAACCCCAAAACGGTGTGCGTTGAGGGTATCCGCCACATCAGCGCTCTCGATATTAAGTTTGCCGGCGACCTTGGCTACACCATCAAGCTGCTGGGCATGGTTAAGAAGATGGGGCCGGCCGGCCGCGTGCAGGTCTCGGTGTATCCCACGCTGGTGCCCAACGCGCACGTGCTCGCCAGCGTGAACGGAGTTTTTAACGCCGTGTTTGTGCGCGGCGATATCGCGGGCGACGCGCTTTTTTACGGGCGGGGTGCGGGCAGGGACGCCACGGCCAGCGCCGTATTGAGCGATCTGGCGGATGCCGCGCTGGATTTGAAGTTTGGAACAAAGCACCGGCTGCCGCCCTTCGTGCCCCATCAGCGGTCCGGCGCCGTTGCGCCCATCGAGGAGGTCGTGTCCCAGTATTTTGTCCGGCTCAATGTTGTGGATCGGCCCGGCGTTTTGGCTCGCATCGCCACCCTCTTCGGCCAGTTGAACATTGGCATCTCCTCCGTCATTCAGCCCGAGGGGCACGAGGGTAAGAGTGTGCCGCTGATTTTCATGCTGCACTATGCCACCCACGGGGCCGTCCGGAAGGCGCTGGCCCGGATTGCCCGGCTGCCCGCCGTCAAGGCCCGGCCGGTGATGCTCCGCGTGGAAAGCTTTGAATAAATATCCGTCACGCGAAAGACGCCCAGCGGGCAAAGAGTCATTGAATCAGTACCCATCCAATTTGAAAGAGGACGGCATCGGAAAAACTGTTGCCCCGGCATGGGCTTTGTGCGGCACCTGATTTTATGCCCTTGCTGTTCCATTCCACCAACCGACAGTCGCCCGGCGTCGACCTGCGCGAGGCTTTCCTGCGCGGGCAGGCGCCCGACCGCGGGCTCTATTTTCCTGAAACTTTTCCGGTGCTCGCGCCGGAGGAAATCGCCGCCTTCGCCGATCTGCCCTATGCGGAAATCGCTTTCCGGGTCCTGTCCCGCTACACCGACGGCATCCTTCCGGCCGAGGTGCTGTCCGGCTTCTGCCGCGAGGCTTACGATTTCGACATTCCGCTGGAAACCGTTTATGACCGGGTGGTGGTGATGCGTCTGGATCAGGGTCCGACAGCGTCCTTTAAGGATTTTGCCGCCCGCATGATGGCGCGGCTGATGGGCCGTTTTTTGCACGAGGACGGGAGGCAGCTGACCATTCTGACGGCGACCAGCGGGGACACGGGGGCGGCGGTGGCGCACGCGTTCCATAACATCCCCGGAATCCGCGTGATTGTTCTCTTCCCGCTGGCGGAGGTGAGCCTGAGCCAGCGCAAGCTGATGACCACTCTGAGCGGCAACGTCCGCACGGTGGCGGTGGACGGAAAATTCGACGACTGCCAGGCGATGGTGAAGCAGGCCTTTGCCGATCCTGCGCTGAGCGCATTGCCGCTCTCCTCGGCGAACTCCATCAACATCGGGCGCCTGCTGCCGCAGAGCGTCTATTATTTTTATGCCGCCTCGCGTCTGGCGCGGCCCGGCGAACCCATCGTCTTCTCCGTGCCGAGCGGCAATTTCGGCGACATGATGGGGGCGATGGTGGCCAAGCGGATGGGGCTGCCGGTGCGGAAGATCGTGACCTCGGTCAATGACAACGATGCGTTCCCCAAGTTTCTGGCCACCGGCCATTACGAGAAAATTGTCCCGTCGCGCAATTCGGTCTCCAATGCCATGAACGTGGGCCATCCCAGCAACCTCGCCCGGCTGGTGGCGTTGTATGGCGGGCGGATGGACGAGACCGGCCGGATCCATCAGATGCCCGATCTGGCCGCGATGCGCCGCGACCTCTTCTCCAGCTCCGTGTCCGACGACCGCACGCGCGACACCATCCGCGAAGTCTGGAACCGGTATCAGCTGCTGCTGGAGTGCCACGGTGCGGTGGGCTGGCGCGGATTTCAGGACTGGCAGGCGACGGAGCCGCTGGACGGACTTCCCGCCGTGATTTTGGAAACGGCGAATCCCGCGAAGTTCCCCGAGGAAATCGAGCAGACCATCGGTTTCGCTCCGGACGTGCCGCCCGCGATGACCGCGGCCCTTCAATTGCCGGAAAATTTCGACCGCCTGGGTGCTGATTACGAGTCTTTCCGGCAGTACGTGATCCAGGCTCACGCCTGAACCAGCGGGGGCGGGGGCGGGATGGGGCAGGGGCGGACCCGTGGATTAGCCGATGAACGCCGCGTGAACCGCCCGCGTGGCGGCTTCGCCCAAGGCAAGATCGATCGTCACGGAGATTTTGATTTCGCTCGTGGAGATCATGCCGATGTTCACGCCTTCCCGGGCGAGCACGTCGAACATCTTGCCGGCGACGCCGGTGTGCGACTTCATACCGACCCCGACGATGGAGAGCTTCCCGATTTTCTCATCGGTCAGCACCTCGCGGAAACCGATCTCCGGCTTTAGTCCATCGATCACCTTCTGCGCCTTGAGCAGGTCCGGCTTGTCGGTGGTGAAGGAGAGGTCGGTGGCCGCCGCGCCGCCGCCATGGCTGATGTTCTGGACGATCATGTCCACGTTGACGGTCGCGTCGCCGAGCGCCTTGAAGACGCGCGCGGCCATGCCCGGTTTGTCGGGCACGCCCACGAGGGTGATCTTGGCCTGATTTTTGTCGAGCGCGACGCCGCGGACGACGACGCCTTCCATGCTTTTGGTTTCTTCTTTCACAAGGGTTCCTGGGTTGTCATTGAGGCTGGAGCGGACTTCAAACACGACGCCGAATTTCTTGGCGAATTCCACCGAGCGGCTCTGCATGACCTTGGCCCCGAGGCTGGCGAGTTCGAGCATCTCGTCATAGGAAATTTCCGACAGCTTGGTCGCCGTGGGCACCAGGCGGGGGTCGGCGGTGTAGACGCCGTCCACATCCGTATAAATCTGGCAGAGGTCGGCCTTCAATGCGGCGGCCAGGGCGATAGCGGTCAAATCCGAGCCGCCGCGGCCGAGCGTGGTGATCTGGCCTTGGGCGGTCTCGCCCTGAAAGCCGGCCACGATGACGACATGGCCGGAGTCCAGCTGTTCGTGGACCTGCCGGGGGGTGATGTTGTGGATTTTGGCTTTGGTGTGGACGGAGTCGGTGACGATGCCGGCCTGGGCGCCGGTGAGCGACACGGCGGGGATTTTCAGGGCGTGCAGGGCGATGGCGGTGAGGGCGATGGTCTGCTGTTCTCCCGTGGCCAGCAGCATGTCCATCTCCCGTTCACTCGGCAAGAGCGCGATGTCCTTGGCCAGCTTGATGAGGCCGTCGGTGACGCCGCTCATGGCGGAGACCACCACCACGATCTGGTCGCCCTGGGCATGGTACTTGGCCACGCGGGCGGCCACATTTTTGATGCGGTCGGTGTTGCCTACCGAGGTGCCGCCGTATTTTTGAACAATCAGTGCCATACAAAATTGTGGAAGCTGCCGGAACAATGTCTGGCGCCCCGAAACAGAACTGCCAGTTTAAACCGTGAGCAGGCGATTGAAAAGGCGGAATTGGAAGTTCGTGCCGGCCCCGGCCACGGATCGCAAATCTCTGGCTCGCCATTAACGCTTGCCAATTGGCCCTTTTTTCTTAAAGTGTCGGGCCACTTTTATATAATATGAACTTAAACGTACTCTTAGCCGAAGTCGCCGCCCAACCCGGTCAGCCCCAGCAACCCGCCTGGATGGGGTTTGCCCCGATGGTGCTGCTGGTCATCGTTTTTTACTTTGTCCTGATCCGCCCCCAGCAGAAACGGGCTAAACAGCAGGCCCTGCTGATCAGCAGCATCAAGGCCGGCGACAAGGTGGCCACCAGCAGTGGCATTGTGGGCGTGGTCATCACCGTCAAAGACACCACCGTCACCCTTAAATCCTTCGACGCCAAAATAGAAGTCACCAAATCGTCGGTCACCCAGATCCTCGAAAACGGCGCCGCGCTCGCATCCTAATTCATCATGAAGCAAAACAATCGCTGGAGGTTCATTCTCGTCATCCTCGTTGTCGTTTGGTCGCTGTGCGAAATTTATCCGCCGACCTCCCGCGATCTGGTCAAGGAATTCACCTCGCTCGCCGAAAAACAGGATCTGGTTTTCTCCAACATCCTGCAGCGGCTCGCCCCAATGCAGTCGGCCCGGCCGGACCGGTCCTTCGCCAATCTCCAGGACGCCATCGGCACGAATGACATCCAGCGCTATTTCCCCTATATCACTGCCAACAATGAGCTGTATCCGACGACCTACATTCTGAACCAGATTCAGCGGGATGCGTCGGGCAAGATCAAGCTGGGCTTGGATTTGCAGGGCGGCACCTCGTTTCTGGTGGAGATGGATACCAACCGGCTGGCCACCGCGGCCAGCGGCGGCACCAACCGGATGGTCGATCCGGACATCAGCGGGGCCCTCTCGCAGGCGGTCGAGGTGTTGCGCAAGCGGGTGGACCAGTTTGGCGTGGCGGAACCGGTCATCCAGCCGGCCGGTGGCAATCGAATCTTGATCCAGCTGCCGGGCCTGTCCCAGTCCGCCAAGGAAAGCGCCAAGAAGCAGATTCAAAAAGCCGCCTATCTCGAATTCCGCATGGTGTCCGACGAGAGCGATCAAATCATCAAGAACGGCGACCCCATCCCGCCGGGCTACGAACTGCTCAAGCGCGTTCAGCCGCAACCCGGCGGCCCGCCCCACATCGAGGAAGTCCTCGTCAAAAAAACCGCCGAGAACGGGCTGGCGGGCGACATTGTTCAAAACGCGATGATGACGCGGGGCAATCTGGGCGAGCCGGAGATCAACTTCATGCTCACCAGCGACGGTGCCAAGCGGTTTGGCGACGTGACCCGCAACAACATCGGCCGGCGGATGGCGATTGTTTTGGACGGTGAGCTCTATTCCGCTCCCTCCATCAATTCCCCCATTGAAACCGGCAACGGGCAGATTACCGGTCGTTTCACCGATCAGGAGGCCCAGGAACTGGCCAATGTCCTTCAAAATCCCCTGCGGGCCCCGCTGAAAATTGTCTCCTCGGAGGATGTCGACCCCACGCTGGGCAAGGACTCCATCCGCAGCGGTGTGATGGCCTCCGTCTACGCCATCATCTTTGTTTCCCTGTTCATGCTCATCTATTACCGGGTCGCCGGTCTGGCGGCCAACGTCGCGCTGATCATCAACATCGTCATTCTGATGGGCGTCATGTGCTCCATCGGCACGACCCTGACGCTGCCGGGCATCGCCGGCGTGGTGCTGACCATCGGCATGGCGGTGGACGCCAACGTGCTAATTTATGAACGTCTCCGGGAGGAATTGGCCAAAGGCAAATCCCTGCGCGGCGCCATCGCCGCCGGCTATGCCCGCGCTTTCGGGACGATTTTCGATTCCCACGTCACCACCCTGATTTCCTCCGTCATCCTTATTTATATGGGCACCGGCGTGATCAAGGGGTTCGGCGTGACGCTGACCATCGGCGTGGCCGCCAGCCTGTTCACCTCGCTGGTGGTGACGCGGCTGATCTTCAACTTCATGCTGGACCGCAACATGCTGACCTCGTTGTCCATGCTCCACCTGATCAAGAGTTCCAAGGTGAACTTCATGAGGCTGGCCACTCCGCTATTCATCCTGACCTGGACCTTCATCGTCGTGGCGCTGGCCTACGGCATCCTCGGCCGCGGGGAGAAGCTCTTTGGGGTGGACTTTTTGGGCGGCGACAGCACGACCTTCAGCTTCTCGCAGAAGCTCAATGTGGACCAGATTCGTTCCGCTCTCACAGCGGACGGGGAAAAGGACGCTCAGATTCAATATCAGAAAGACGTGGCCCGGGGGACGGAAACCCTGCGCGTGACCACCGCCACAGGTTCCTCCAAAAAAGTTCAGCAGCTGCTGGCGGGGAAATTTCCTGAGGCGAAGCTGAGCCCCCTCAGCGAACAGAATGTCGGTGCGGTCGTGAGTGACGACATCCAGCGCTCGGCCATCATCGCCTCGCTGCTAGCCCTGTTCGGCATCTTGGTCTATGTGGCATTCCGCTATGAGTTCTCCTTCGCCGTGGCCGCCGTCGTCGCGGTGGTCCACGACGTGCTGCTCACCATCGGGGTCTACTGCTTTGCGAATGCGGCGTCGGGACGCGAATTCAACGCCACCGTTGTTGCGGCTGTGCTCACGATCATCGGCTTTTCCATCAACGACAAAATTGTTATCTTCGACCGCATCCGCGAGGACCTGAAGCTCGGGGCGCGCGGATCTTTCAAGGAAATCATCAATCAGGCCCTGAACCAGACCTTGAGCCGCACCATCATCACCTCCGGCACGGTCTTCCTGGCCACACTGTCGCTGTATATCTTTGGCGGCGGCGTGATTAACGACTTCGCCTTCACCTTCCTGGTCGGAATCATCACCGGAACCTATTCCTCCATCTACGTCGCCAGCGCTATCGTCCTGTGGTGGCACAAGGGCGAACGTCCGACGATTGGCGCGTCGCAGGTATCGATGCAGGCGGATCCGGCGGCCAAGGGTTGAATCATTGTCACATATCGGCAATCGATCAATCATCCCGAATCAGTTTGAGCCGCCTATTGTGACCCAGTGCTTGGAATGAATCCGATGCTCGCTCAAATTCAGATCTCTTCCTGGCACTGGGCCGGGTTTGTGCTCTGCGTGCTGGTTTTTCTTGCCCTCGATCTCGGGGTCTTTCACCGCAAGGCCCACGTCGTCGGCTTCAAGGAAGCCCTCGCTTGGACGGGTCTGTGGGTCACGCTGGCCCTGTTGTTCGGGCTGGTGATCGCCCCGGCCTTGGTGCCGGAGTGGCAGCTCCAGCAGACCGTCGAATTCATCACCGGCTACGTCATCGAGCTGTCCCTCTCGATGGACAATGTCTTCGTCATCGCCCTCATCTTCACCCATTTTGCTGTGCCCAGCCGGCATCAGCATCGCGTGCTTTTTTGGGGCATTCTGGGCGCGCTGATCATGCGCGGCCTGATGATCTGGCTGGGCGTGGAGCTCCTCCATCGCTTTGATTGGCTGCTCATTGCCCTGGGCGCCTTCCTCGTGGTTTCTGGCATCAAGATGATCTTCACCCAGGAAAAGGAATCGGATCCCGAAAAAACGATTGTCGTTCGGCTGACCCGGAAATTCTTTCCCGTCAGCAGCACCTTTGATGGTCAGAAATTCCTCACCCGGATCAATGGCCGCACGCTGTTGACCCCGCTGGCCTTGGTGCTGTTGCTGGTGGAAGCCACGGACTTGATTTTTGCCCTGGATTCCATTCCAGCGATCTTTGCCATCACCAAGGACGCCTTCATCGTTTTCACCTCCAATGTCTTCGCCATCCTCGGCCTGCGCTCGCTGTACTTTGTGCTCGCTGGGGCCATCCAGTATTTCCGCTATCTGAAAATCGGTTTGTCCATCGTGCTCGTCTTCATCGGCCTGAAAATGGTTCTGGAGCATTACCTGCCCATCCCCACGCCGCTGTCGCTGGGCGTCGTCGTCCTCATCATTGCCGGATCCATCCTGCTCTCGGTCAAGGCCACCCGCCGGGAAAAGTCGTAAGCCCCCGCTCGGGATCCAAACACAGGGGTCCTTGTTTTTTATCCTTATGCATCCCCGTCTTTCCGTGGTTAAATTCTTTCCATGAAATTCCGCTGGTCGCCCGCTCCGCCCCAACTGCAGCTGGCGGAAACTCTCGCGGTGCAAAATCAGATATCCCCGCTGCTCGCCCAGTGCCTGCTCAATCGCGGCCACGAGGGGCCGGCGGCAATCGTGGCCTTTCTAGAACCGCGCCTCAAGCAGCTGGCGGATCCGTTCCTGCTGCCCAACATGGAGGCCGCCGTTCAGCGCCTGATGCGCGCCCATGCTGAAAAACAGCCGCTCGTCCTTTTCGGAGATTACGATGTGGACGGCGTCACCTCCACCGCGCTGCTCATGGAGGTGTTGCGCGGACTCGGCTGGGCGGTGGATTGCTATCTGCCGCATCGCAGGGATGAAGGCTACGGTCTGACCCCGGACGGCGTGGAGAATTGCCTGAGGAAATTTCCTGTCCAGTTGCTGCTGGCGGTGGACTGCGGCTCCAACGCCGTGGAAGTCATCGCCGGCCTGCGCGATCGCGGCGTAGATGTTATCGTCCTGGATCATCACCAGGTTTCGCGCCCCGCGCCCGCCGCCGTCGCCCTGGTCAATCCGCAGCTGGCCGCCCAGTGCTCTCCGCCGTTGCCCGATTTCACCGAGCTGTGCTCAGCCGGGCTGGCCTTTAAGCTGGCGCATGCGCTCGTGAAGCGCGGGCGGGAAACCGGCCTGGCGGGCGCGGCGCAATGCGACTTGAAACCCCTGTTGGATTTGGTGGCCCTCGGCACCATCGCCGACCTCGTGCCGCTCACGGGTGAAAACCGGATCCTGGTTTCTGCCGGGCTGGAACAGTTAAGCCGCACGGCGCGTCCCGGCCTGGTCGCCTTGAAGGAGGTCTCACAATGCCCGCCGCAGCTGGGCTCTTACGAAGTCGGCTTCCAGCTTGCCCCGCGGCTCAATGCAGCCGGCCGGCTGGAAACAGCCGAGGCGGCGTTGCACCTGATCCTGGCGCCGGATTTGAAAACGGCCCTGCCGCTCGCCCAGGCGCTGGACTCGAAAAATCGCGAGCGCCAGATCATCGAGCGCGCAATCAGCGATACCGCCCTCGGCGAGCTGCGCACCAAATTCGACCCCGAAAAGGATTTCGTCATCGTCGAGGGCCAGCCCCTCTGGCACATCGGGGTCGTGGGCATCGTCGCCTCCCGCGTGTTGCAGCAGTTTTACCGGCCCACCATCATCCTTGGCGGCGATGGGGAATTCTGGCGCGGATCGGGCCGCAGCATTCCTGGCTTTGATTTGGCAGCCGCCTTAAATGCATGCTCCGACCTTCTCCTCCGTCACGGCGGTCATGCCATGGCAGCAGGGGTGACGCTCTCTCCGGACCGGGTGGATGCCTTTCGGGTGCGCCTGAACGAGCTGGCTCGGAAGGCCCTCCAGGAGACAGATCTCCGTCCGGTGCTGCGCCTAGACGCCGAAGTCACCCTGCCGGAAATTTCCCTGGCCCGGTTGGCGGAGTTGGATCGGCTCAAGCCGACCGGGCAGGGCAACCCGTCCGTGCAGTTCTGTGTGCGGGGAGTGACGCAGAGCCGGCCCGTACAGCGCATGGGGGCGGACAAGCAGCACATCAAGTTGTGGGTGACCGATGGCGCTGTCACCTGCGAATGTGTCTGGTGGGGGGGCGGCAAGGAGTCCCTGCCCGAGGGGGTTTTTGATCTCGCCTTCGCCCCGCAGGTCAACGCCTTTAACGGGCGGACGACGGTGCAGTTGAAGGTGCTGGATTGGGCGCCGGCAACCGCTCCAAGTGAAACCTCGGGGCTGAAATCACCTGTGAAACTGGGTTTAAAATAGGGTTTAATTAGGGCTTGCAATTGCTTGCGGACTGGCTAGGGTGGCGACGTCTGTTGGATAAGCTGGCTTATTCAGGTCATGGTAAATCTTCAGGTGAACGTGGTTCAGTGATGATTTGAAACCCGACAGTCGGGAACAGTCTGAGAAAAGCGGTTGGTCTTGAACAGCGAGACATAAAATGAGCACTAAACTGTTTGTTGGAAATCTTTCCTTCAACACCACTGAAAACGAGATTCACGAGGCGTTTGCCGCTTTCGGCACCGTCGTTGAAGCGAATCTGATGATGGACCGGATGAGCGGCCGTTCACGCGGTTTCGCCTTCGTGACCATGTCCACCCCTGATGAAGCCCAAAAGGCGATTGAAGCCATGAACGGCGCCAACCTCGGCGACCGCGCCCTGACGGTCAACATCGCTCGTCCGAAGGAAGAACGTCCCCGCGGTGGCGGCGGCGGCGGCGATCGCGGTCCGCGTCGTGAATTTGGCGGCGGCGGCGGCGGTCGTGACCGCTATTAAGCGTTGAACTTTTAACAGACCGGGGCGGCGTTCCCAGTGAGCGCCGCCCCGTGTCATTTATCGCCCGGATTTTTTGATCGCTTTGGTCCCGCTCCATCCCTTACCCTCAAGGTCACTTTAATTCATGGAAGAACACATAGAAGTCGAAGGTCGTATTCAAACCGTGCTGGCCGGGACAATGTTTCGTGTCGAACTGGACAACAAACATCAGGTGCTGGCGACCATTTCTGGTAAGATGCGCAAACGCTTCGTCCGCCTCACGGTGGGCGACCGCGTTAAAATGGAGATGTCCCAATACGACCTGAATAAGGCGCGGATCGTCTGGCGCATTGGTTAGTTTTCCGCTGCGGCCCCTTTTCCCATGAACGCCGCCCTCCTCGTCGCCGCCGGCAAGGGCACCCGCATGGGCGCCGGCATCGATAAACTCTGGCTCGAAGTCGCCGGCCGGCCGGTCCTGGCCCACACCTGGCAGCGCTTCAATGACGCCTCCTCCATCAGCGAGATCATCCTGGTGGTCCGGGACGGGATGCAGTCGCATTTTTTGGATCTCGCCGCGAAGTCTCATTTTCAAAAGCCGTTCCGCCTCGTGGTGGGCGGTGCGGAACGCCAGGACTCCGTCTGCAACGGCCTGGCGGCACTTTCCCCGCAAACGGAAATCGTGGCCATCCAGGACGCCGCGCGGCCCTGCACCACTGAAGACCTGATCGCGGCGACGATTAAGGCGGCGCGCGAAACCGGCGCCGCCGTCGCCGCCCAGCCCGTCACAGACACCCTTAAGGAGTCGGCCGATGGCCAAACCATTTCGCGCACGGTGGATCGTTCCAAGCTCTGGGCGGTGCAGACCCCGCAGACCTTCCGCGTGGACGTCATCCGCCGCGCCCTGGCGGCCGTCCGCGAGCGCGGACTCGTGTTGACGGATGACACGGCGGCCTGCGAACTAATCGGGCAGCCCGTCCGCCTCGTTTTGTCCTCGTCGCCCAATCCCAAGGTCACGGTCCCTGCCGACCTGCCCCTGATCGCCACGTTGTTGCAGTCCTCGTAGGTCAGCAGCCTTCCGCCCCCGATATCCGCCCGCGCCGAGCCATATGGCAGTTAAACTTAACCTTGAGACATCGGCGGGCAGGGCGGGCGTTCCTCGGCCCGCCGCAGTTGCCAATCCACGCGTACTGATTTAGCACGACGGCGCGCACGGAGTGGCGCGCCCTATCTGTCCCAAAATTGCCAAGAACTGCTCTAGATGCGGAAGCCCCTCGGGGGGGCGGTCCAGAGGGTTCGGTTTGCGCAAAAAAATTGTGCCCCAGCGCCTATGTGCTAACGTTTTCACTTCATGAAGCGACGTCTGATTTTCGGTCTGGTAGCGGGATTGCTGGCCCTGAACCTGATGGTGGGGGCGCGGGTGTACCTCGCTTCAGAAAAGACCCGGGAGCCGCAGGATTCCCCCGAGGCCAACGTGGAGTTATTTGCCACGGTGCTGGAGAAGGTGCGGTCCGGTTACGTGGATGGGACCAATCTGACCAGCCAGGATCTGGTTTATTCCTCCCTCAAAGGCATGATCAGCACGCTCGATCCGCACAGCGAGTTTCTCGACACCAAAGGATTTAAGCAGTTGCAGGATGACACGGAGGGGCAATTTGGTGGACTCGGTCTGGTTGTCGCCTTGCGGAGCAACGTCATTACCGTCATCACCCCCATGGAGGATGCCCCGGGCTTCCGGGCGGGAATCCTGTCGGGCGATCGCATCCTCAAAATTAGCGGCCAGAGCACGGCGCGGGTGTCGCTTTCGGATGCCGTGAAGCAGTTGCGCGGCATCCCGGATACCCAAGTGACCCTCACTCTGGAGCGCCCCTCCACCGGCGTGGTCAGGGATTACACGCTCACCCGCGCCATCATCAACGTGGACATGGTCAAGGACATCGACGGCCGGAAAAAGTTTCCGCTCGGTGACGATAAGATCGGCTACGTTCGCATTGTCCAGTTTGGCGATAAGACCGGCGAGGCGCTGGAGGCCGCGCTACAAAAATTAAAACAGCAGGGCCTTAAGGCGCTGATTTTGGACCTGCGCTGGAACCCCGGCGGCCTGCTGGACGAGGCGGTGGAAGTCTGCCAGAAATTTCTACCGCGCGGACAGCTCATCGTCACCACCGAGGGCCGGGACCCGCGTGAGAACTCCGTCCGCCGCGCCGCCGGCCGGGGCGACGAATTGAACGGCCTGCCCATTGTGGTGCTGGCTAATCTGGGCAGCGCCAGCGCGGCGGAAATCGTCACCGGCTGCCTGCAGGACCTGCATCGCGCCTATGTCATTGGCGAGAAAACCTTCGGAAAAGGATCCGTGCAAAGCATCTTCCCGTTCGACAACGGCTGGGCGCTCAAGCTCACCATCGCCAAATATTACACCCCGGGCCATCAGGTTATCCATGAGCACGGCATCATGCCCGACAGCCTGGTGCCGATGAGTGACGAGGCGCAGGCGGCCCTGCTCATTCAGCGTTCGCCCGGGGGCCTGGACAGTCTCAGTGAAACGAATCGCCTCCAAATTCAGGGGGTGCGGGACGCGCAACTGGACCGCGCCCGGGACCTTCTCAAGGGCATTTTGCTTTATGATGCGGTTCTTGCGCCGGGACGTGTCGCCGCCAAATGAATCTGAATACTGGGCACCCATCGCAGGCGGCTGGACTGCCTCCCGCCCTTGGGCTCCATCCCTCGTTTGAATCATGACTCTGCTCGCCCTTGAAACGTCGTGCGATGAAACCAGCGTGGCCGTCATCCGCGAGGGAGCCGTGCTGGCCAATGTCGTCTCCTCGCAGGTGGCGTTGCATGCCGAATACGGTGGGGTGGTGCCGGAACTTGCCGCCCGGGAACATCTGCGCAATCTGATTCCGGTGGCCCGGGCCGCCTTGGATGCTGCCGGAGTTCAACCCGGCCAGCTCGACGCGGTGGCCGCCACGCAGGGACCCGGCCTACCGAACGCCCTGATGGTGGGATTCAAGGCCGGTCAGGCCGTCGCCTATGCCCTCGGCAAACCCTTCGTGGGCATTCACCACCACGAGGCGCATCTCTACTCCCCCTGGATTCAAACGGCCGCGCCTGCGCCCCGCGCGGGGCAGGGGACGGAAGCGAGCCCGGTCGCCGTGGCGTTTGCCAACTTTGCGGATTTTCAGCCCAATATTTCACTCATCGTCAGCGGCGGCCACACGATGATTGTGCTCGTGGAATCGGAACTGAAGCACCGGGTCTTGGGCGGCACGCTGGACGATGCGGCGGGCGAATGCTTTGACAAGACGGGCAAGCTGATGGGGCTGGCCTATCCAGCCGGGCCGGACATCGATCGGCTGGCAGAGCAGGGGAATCCCGCGGCATATGATTTTCCGCGGCCGCTGCTGCAGGACGCGAGCGATGATTTCAGCTTCAGCGGCTTGAAAACCGCCGTGCGCTATTTCGTGCGCGACCATCCGGAACTGTTGGAAGACGCCCGGAACGTCTGCGACCTGTGTGCCAGCGTGCAGGCGGCCATCGTCGACGTGCTCGTCACAAAAACCATCCGGGCGGCCCGTCGCAACGGGGTCCGCTGCGTCACCGCCTCCGGCGGCGTCACCTGCAACCGCGCCCTGCGCCGTGAGCTGGCCCGCGCCTGCGCGCGCGAGGGATTTGCCCTGCACCTCGCCGACCGGGCTCTGTGCACCGACAACGCCGCGATGATTGGCATTTTGGCGGAGCGCAAACTGATGCGCCCGGGGCCGCCTGCCCCGTTGGACGGAGAGATCCAGCCCGGCTGGATTCTGGCGTGATCCCCCGCGCCGGCCGCTGTCGGAGCCTGTTTTCATTTCCCATTCCCTAAGAATTGGGGCAGGATTCCTAACGGATTTCACATTGGATTATGTATCAGGGAAAAAAAATTGTAGTGGTGATGCCCGCCTATAATGCGGAGCAGACGGTAGCTAAAACCGTGGCGGAAGTGCGTCAGCAGAGCATCGTGGATGAAATTATCCTAGTGGATGACCGCAGCCGCGACAACACCGTCACGGTGGCTTCCGCGCTTCCGGGGGTGATTGTCCATGTCCATGAAAACAACCGGGGCTACGGCGGCAATCAAAAGACCTGCTACCGGCTCGCACTGGAGTCGGGGGCGGATATCGTCATCATGGTGCACCCGGATTACCAATACACGCCCAAGCTGATTCCGGCGATGGTCTGCCTGATTGCCAACGAGCTGCACCCGTGCGTGCTGGGCAGCCGCATTCTGGGGGGCTATTCGTTGCAGGGCGGCATGCCGGGCTGGAAGTATGTGGCGAACCGGTTTCTGACGGCGGTGGAGAACCTGCTGCTGGGCGCGAAGCTTTCCGAATATCATACCGGCTACCGGGCGTTTTCGCGGGAGCTGCTGCTGGCGCTGGATCTCTCCAAAAATTCGGACGATTTCGTGTTCGACAACCAGATGCTCGCCCAGATTCTCTGGCACGGGTTTACCATTGGCGAGGTGAGCTGCCCGACCAAATACTTCAAGGAAGCTTCCTCCATCAATTTCCGGCGCAGCGTGATCTATGGCTTCGGCTGCCTGAATGTGGGCCTGCGATTCCGGCTGGCAAAATGGGGGGTCTGTCGGTCGGAATTGTTCTCCTGAGTTCGCAATGAGTCCGGATTGGGAACGGTCCCTCAAAACGAAAAGCGCGGGCGGGGTTAACCGCTCGCGCTGGGGAAAGGACAGAGGGGATTACTTGGCCGCTTTGAGCGCCAGTTCCAGCCGCGACTTTTTGCGGTTCACGGTGGGTCGGGTCAGCACGCCGGACTTGACCGCCTTGTCGAGGACGGAGTGGAGGCGGGGCAGGGCCTTGGCGGCCTCATCTTTTTTACCCGCAGTGACAAGGGCGCGGTAGTCTTTCTCCACGTTGCGCAGGTTGGATTTGATGCTGCGGTTGTGTTGATGCTTGCGTTCGTTGCCGCGCATGCGGCGTTCAGCTGACTTGGTGTTCGGCATAAATTAAATTTTTTCTTGCGTAAAAGGGCTGCGAATCTAGCCCAATGCAGGAAAATGTCAACGTTGAAAGCGGGGCTGAAAATAAGCGCCACGCTCAATTCTCATCCGATTCGCACCCCTTATAACGGCCTGCTGGTGACCCGACTTGCTTCAGGCCGCGAGGGGTGGATCCGGTTTAACCCAAATTCCGAAGTGAGCCTTTGCGGAAAATGGTAGGGACAGCGGCTGCTGTGCTGTCCCCGCCCGCGCGGAGCGGGCGGAACAAAGTGTGCACGGTTTCACGCTCCACCCCACGCGCTTCGTCGCCTGGCGCTGCGCTCGGCGACCGAGACGGCGCCGCGCGCCATCCCCATCTACCCCATTTCGAAGTTCGGGTTTAATCCGATTGGAGATTTCCGTTCAGGTGGACCGTGCCGCCGGATTTGATTTTCAGATCGAGGCGCTGGTCGCCGTAGCGGACCCGGCAGGCGTTTTTTTCCGGGGACTGAATCGCTGCGGAAACGAGTCTTCCCCCGTTCCATTCCAGATCCACGATGAAATTGCCGCGCGCGCGCAGGCCGGTCACGCGGCCCGCCGGCCAGGCGGCGGGCAGGGCGGGCAGCAGATGGATTTCGCCGTCCTGCGATTGGAGCAGCATTTCGCACATGCCGGCAGTGGCGCCAAAGTTGCCGTCAATCTGCATGGGCGGGTGCAGTCCGAAAAGGTTCCGGCAGGTGTTGCGGTCCGAGAACAATTGCTGCAGCTGGCGGTGGGCGTCGGCGCCATCCTGCAGCCGGGCGGAAATCGCGCAGCGCCACGCGAAGGACCATTCCCGACCGTCCCCGGTGTCGCCCCGCGCCGCGATGGTCTTCCGGGCCGCCGCCGCCAGCTCCGGCGTCCGCGCCATGCTGATCTGTCTTCCGGGGTGGACTGCGAACAGATGCGAGGTATGACGATGATGGTCGTTGGGCGTGTCCAGTTCGGGATATTTGGGGTCGTGCTTCTCGGTCATCCATTCCAGCAATTGTCCCCAGCTGCCGATGCCGGGGGTGGCGAGCCGGTCGCGCCAGGCGGCGATTTTTTCCCGGTAGGACTGGTCCACGCCGAGCGCCTCGGCCGCCTCGACATAGTTGTTGAAGAGGTCCCAGACGATTTCCTGGCTGTAACTCACGCCGTCCTCAGTCGGGCCGTGTTCGGGCGACCAGGCATTGGGCACCACCAGCCGACCGTCGGGCAGGGTTTTGAGCTGGTCCTCCCAGAACTCGCAGGTCTCCTTGAGATACGGATAGGCGGTCCGGGCCAGGAAACGGGCATCGCGGCTAAAAGCGTAATGCTCCCAGTAATGCTGGCCATACCAGGCGTTGGCGGTGTTATCCCATTTCCAGCCCATCCCGCCGGTGATGTTGTGGGAGGTGCGGATGGCGAAGCCGCGTCGGGACTGCTTGCCGTCGGCGGTCCTAAATTCCTTCGCCGCCGCCGTGGCCCGTCGCCAGGCCGGCAATTGGCTGTCGACCAGGTCAAACAGCGGCTCTGCGCATTCGGCCAAGTTGGCCGGCTCGGCCAGCCAATAATTCATCTGGATGTTAATGTTGGCGTGGTAATCCGAATGCCAGGGCGGGCGATTGCTGTCATTCCAAAGCCCCTGCAAATTCGCCGGCAGGCCGCCCGGCCGCGAGCAGGAGATCAGCAGGTAGCGGCCATATTGAAACAGCAATTCTTCAAGCTGCGGGTCCACCGTAGCGGCAGCGAGCCGTTTGCGCTGGTCGGTGGGCAGGGAACGCTGGCCGGCGGTGGATTTTCCCAAATCAAGCGACACCCTGTCAAAGAGCGCATGGAAGTCCTTTTGATGCGCGGCCTTGAGGATATCGTATTTTTTTGATGCCGCCCGTTCGGCCTGTTTTAAAACACGGGAATGCGGGTCGGCCCCGCGGAAGTGGCTCGCGGGATCCATCGCATAATCTGTTCCCGCAGCGACCACCAGCGTGAGGCGGTTGCAATTAGAAAAAACCAGGGTGGAACCGTGGATCGCCAGCGATCCCCCTTCATGGACCGCGATGAGTTGCGCCTCATATTTCAGCCCGTTGGACAGGGACCCTGCCGCGCTGAGCCGGTTCTTGGCCGCTACGGTGGGCGCGCCGTGTGAATCCTTCATCTCCAGACTTCCAGAATAGGATCCGGGCTGGTCCGCGGTGAGGCGCACCACCAGCACGCCGTCCGCGTGGCTGCAAAAATATTCCCGGGAATAGTTCACCCCGTTTGCTGAATAGCGGACATGGGCGAGCGCGTCGCCAATGTCCAGATCGCGCCGATAGTCCGTGACGATTTCGTGGCCGGGCAGATGGACGAAGAGTTCGCCGAGCATCTGGTAGGCGCCCATTGTCTCGTAATCGCCCCCCGGATTTTCATCGCCGGTCCACAGGCTGTCTTCGTTGAGCACAATGCGCTCGTGCGCGGTGCCGCCGGCAATCAGTCCCCCCAGCCGACCGTTGCCAATGGGCAGCGCCTCGCTGATGAACGAGGACGGCTTGCCGCCGCCCAAGCCCAGGGCGGGCTGGCCCGGATTTGTCGTTAAAAGGGAGCTTACAGCGGCGCCGACGGGCTGGTCGTACCAGAGCACCAGGTCACTGGCGAAGGCTGCTGCGGCGGTGTTCAGGCCGATCCATACGCCGAGTATAATTTTTTTCATGGGCGAAATCATTCAAAGTTTTCGTTCAACCGGATCCTGCCGCCGGCTTTGATTTTCAGATCCACTACCTTGTCGCCGTAACGCACCTTGCAGAAATTTTTAGCAGACGAATGAATCGTGGCGGAAACTAATTTTCCGTCCTGCCAGGCGATGTCCACGGTGAAATTGCCGCGTGCGCGTAATCCTTTCACGCTGCCGGTCGGCCACGCCTTCGGCAGCGCGGGCAGCAGCTCGATTACGCCCGCCTGCGATTGCAGAATCATTTCCGCGATGCCGGACGCGCCGCCAAAGTTGCCGTCAATCTGGAACGGCGGATGCGCGTCGAACATGTCGGGATAAGTGAGCGCCGGGCTCAACAGAAATTCTAAAATGCGGAACGCGTGGTCGCCGTCGTGGAGCCGCGCCCAGAGGTTGATGCGCCAGGCGGTCGCCCAGCCGGTGGCCTGATCGCCGCGAATCTCCAGGGATTTCTTCACAGCGGCGGCGAGTTCCGGCGTGCCGCGAAAATCAATCTGGTCGCTGGGATACAGGCCGTAGAGATGCGAGACGTGGCGGTGATGCAGGTCTTTTGCTTGCAGGTCGATGTCCTGCAGCCATTCTTGAAGCTGGCCGGCTGCGCCGATTTGCATCGGCGCGAGCCGGGCGCGGGCGGCATCCACTTTGTCGCGGAATTTTTTGTCCATGCCAAGAATCTCCGAGGCATTGATGCAGTTGGAAAACAGGTCGCGCAGAATCTGCTGGTCCATGGTCGGCCCCGCGCACAGGCTGGTTTTGGTGGCGGCGGGGTTTTTGTTTTCCGGCGAGAGCGAAGGGCAGGTGACGAGCCAATGATGGGTGGGTTCCTCGATGAGGGTGTCGAGGAAGAACTGCGCCGCGCCTTTCATGGCCGGATAGATTTGCGCCAGATATTTTTTGTCTCCAGTAAAGAGGTAATGTTCCCACAGATTCTGGCAGAGCCATGCGCCGCCCAGCGGCCACAGGCCGGAATTCGGCCCGTCAATCGGCGCGGTCGCGCGCCACAGGTCGGTGTTGTGGTGAGCCACCCAGCCGCCGGCGTTGTAATACACCTTGGCCGTGCGGGCGCCAGTCTTCGTCAGGTCCATGACCATCGCAGTCAGCGGCGCGACGCATTCGGAAAGGTTCGCAACCTCCGCGGGCCAGTAATTCATCTCCGTGTTGATGTTGATGGTGTATTTGCTGCCCCACGGCGGGTTCATGGAATCGTTCCAGATGCCCTGAAGATTCGCGGGCTGGCTGCCAGGACGCGAGCTGGCGATGAGCAGGTAGCGCGCGAATTGGAAATACAGCGCGGCGAGCTGCGGATCGTGGCCCTCGGCGAAATGCGCGATGCGCTCGTCGGTCGGCAGCTTCATGGCGTCCGTCTCGCCCAGGTTGAGTTCGACGCGGCGGAACCATTTCTGGTGTTCGGCCACGTGCGCCTTGAGCAGGCGGGCGAAGGATTTCCCCCCGGCGGCGGCAATCTGTTTTTGGGTGACGGCCTCGGGATCGCCGCTGACATCCTCGTAATTTTTATAACTGGTGGCGGCGGCGATGAGCAGGGTGGCGGAGTCTGCGCCGGTGAGTGTCAGGCTGCTCATGCCCCAGGAGAGTTTCCCGCCCCGGGGCAGGATGCGCACGCGCGCCTGAAATTTCAGAGCGCCCCGGATGCCCTGTGCGTTGCCGTTGACGCCGCTCATCACGAGCGTGTTCGCGCCTTCGGTCGTCAGCGTCGCCGCCTGGGGCGTGTTCATGCCGGCGGTGAAGGATATTTGACCGGGCTGGTCGGCGGTGAGGCGCACGACGATGATCTGATCCACGGGGCTGGAAAAGATTTCGCGTTGGAAGTGAACTCCGTTGGCCGTGTAGCGGACGGAGGCGACCGCGGTGTCCAGATCCAGGTCGCGCCGATACTCTTCAACCGTCGCATTCGTGGGGAAATCCAGGAACAGGTCGCCGACGGTTTGGTACGGCATCTGGCGGAGCGGTTTGGCCATCATGTTGCTGGTGACGAGGCTGGCGGCCGCGTCGAATTGGCCTGCGAATATCAGCTGGCGGACTTCTGGCAGCGCGGCGAGGGCGTTGGTGTTGTCGGGATTGTAGGGCCCGCCGGCCCAGAGGGTGTCTTCGTTGAGCTGCAGATGTTCCCGCGCCGCGCCGCCGAAGATCATCGCGCCGAGCCGTCCGTTGCCAATGGGGAGGGCGCTGGTCCAGTTCGTTGCCGGCGTGCGGTACCAGAGCGTGAGCGGCGAGGTGGAGTCGGCTGCGGGGCTGGATTGAAGTGTGACAAGCACCGCGAGGACGGTGAAAAAAGAGCGGTGCAATATGAACATCAAATGATTCTGGTGAGCCCCTTTCTGCATTCAAGTTAATTCAGCCCAGAGCCCGGGTCATTCCCCGTGGCCTCGACGGATTTTAACCCTCGAAATTCGCCACCTGCTGTGCCGCCGTCTGCACGGCCTCGTCGGTCAGGTACGCGTGCATGGGCAAACTCAAAACCTCGCGGCTCGCCCGTTCGCTTTCTTGCAGATCGCTTCCGCCCATTTCCACGCGCCCCTGATAGGCCGGCTGCCGGTGAACCGGCTGCGGGTAGTGGATGGTCGTGGGCACCCCGCGCGCTTTTAGAAAGGATGCCAGCGCATCCCTGCTCGCTGACCGCACCACATATTGATGGAAAACGTGGCCCATCCCGGGGCCCACCGGCGGCGGCGTGACCCCAGAATCCTTGAGACTCGCCGTGTAAATTGCCGCCAGCACCCGGCGCCGCGCGTTGTCCCGCTTTAAAAACGGCAGCTTCACTCGGAGAATAGCCGCCTGCATTTCGTCCAACCGACTGTTCATTCCCGGTTGATCGCTGATGTAACGCTCGCGCCAGCCATACTGCCGCAATACCCGAACCCGCTCCGCCACCTGCGGATCCTGTGTGGTCACCGCGCCGCCATCCCCCATCGCCCCCAGATTTTTTGTGGGATAAAAACTAAATGCCGCCGCGTCGCCAAACGTCCCCACACAGCGCCCGCCCGCCGTGGCGCCCTGGGCCTGGGCGCAATCCTCGATGACATATAGTCCGTTTTGCCGGGCGATTTCCAGGATCGACACGATGTCCGCCGGCTGGCCGTAGAGATGAACTGGAATGACGGCTTTAATCCGGCGCGCGCCCGGGCGCTTTAACGTGTCGGCGAAGCGATTCGCGTCCAGGGTGAATGTTCCTGGATCAATGTCCACGAGCAGCGGCGTCGCACCCGCCAGTTCGATGGCTGCCACCGTAGCGACCGCCGTATGCGCCACGGTGACGACGGTATCGCCGGCGCCGATTCCCAGGGCCCGCAAGGCGAGCACCAGGGCATCCGTCCCGTTGGCAACTCCGACGGCCTGGGCAGCGCCGAGCTCCTCCGCGAATTCCCGTTCAAACGCCGCCACTTCGGGGCCGAGGATGTAATGGCCACTCTCGCCGACACGCTGGATGGCCGCGAGAATCGCCTGCTCATGCACGCGGTATTCGGAGAGGGGTTGAAATGGGAATAAGTTCATCTGAGATAGTGCCTTGAATGTTCTTTGTAAAAGGACAGGGTGTCTGCGAGCGCCGTCTGCAACGGCGTGCGAGGAGTCCAGTGAAAGGCCTCCTGAAATTTTTTAAAATCCGAGTAGTAGTCGCCGATGTCAATTTTCCGCCGATCCTCCGGGAATTCCTTCACGACATAGCGGCCGCCGCCATGGGCTGCGACCAGCTGCTCGGCCAGCTGCTTGAGGCTGACCACCTCGCTGCTGCCCAAGTTGAAGACGCCCCCGTTGCCGGCTTCGCTCGCCGCCGCCCTCAGCAGCGCTTCCACGACATCGTCCACATAATTGAAGTCCCGCAACTGATTTCCGCCCCAGACTTCGATGGGCGCGCCTTCCAGCAATTGCCGCACCCAGACGCCCACAAATGTCTGGCGCGCATCGCGGATTCGCATGCGCGGGCCAATGGTGTTAGTGAGCCGGAGGACGCAGGTCCGCAGGCCGTACACGTCGTTGTAGAGCCGGTGATAAAATTCCCCGGCCATTTTGTTGATGCCGTTCACATCCACCGGGCTGAGCGGGTGCTGCTCATCCACGGGCAGATACTGGGGGCGCCCGTAAATCTGCCGCGTGCTAGCAAAAACGATCTTCACCCCGGGATTATTAGTGCGGCAGGCTTCCAAGATGGACAGCTGCGCGGCGCAATTGATTTCAAGATCCGTGCGCGGGTTTTCCATCGAATCCAGATGGCTGGTCTGGCCGGCCAGGTTGAAAATGTAATCCTGGTCGCGCACGCATCCTTTCAACGTAGCCTCGTCACGCACGTCGGAGATGCTCACCCGCAGCCGTTCCTCAATACCGTTCAGATTGAAACGGTTGCCGCCGTACTCTGGAAAAAGGTTATCCAGCAGGAGCACGTCCGCCCCCGCGCCCACCAGAGTCCGGGCAAGGTTTGAGCCGATAAAGCCCAGCCCTCCCGTGATCAGGACGCGCTTGTTTTTGAAAAAATCAGCCGGATTCATGAGCGCGAAGAGGTGCGGCGATAATAAAGCGCGGCGAATAGCGTCAGCGGCAATACAAATGCTGGCAGGGACCGCAGCGCGAAAACCCAGTCCGGTTCGCTTCCCTGAAAGCCGATGGTGACGTAAAGCGTCAGCACGCAGGCCGACAGGATCGCTGCCAGTCGTGCCGGTTGGCGATGGACGGATAGAGCGCCGAGGGCCACCGCCCAGTTCGCGTACCACGGCCAGATTTCCGTGACGATCAAGAAGTAGGAGGCCAGCAACGCCGCCGCCGCCCAGACCAAAAATTGCTCGAACGAATTTGTCCGCCAGGCGCACAGCAGTCCGAACAGGGCAAATAAAAACCACAGCAGGGCCCGGAGCAGGGTATTGGCTGTCTGCACGGTCGGCCGCTCTTGCGTGAGGGTCTCAAACAGCACGCCCAGCGCATCCGGACTGGCTGGCCGCGCCGCATCGATGAAGTCGGCGGCATCCACAAAGCCCCGCCCCCGCGAGTCAGGATCATAGACGCGAATCCAGCGCTCACTCTGCTGAGGCGCCATCACCACCACCCGATCCCCGGGCTTGATCGGTGCGACGGTTTCAGCGCTACCCTCCGGCTGCCGGTAAAGAAACGTTTTCGACTTCGCCTCCAGCCACCATCCCTGGAAATAGATCGGCGAGCGCACCGAGTCGGGATCTTCCCCCAGTCCGCGGCGGACCGCTTTGAAGATGAGCTCGTGGAAGTTGTTCGCGTAAAAATCCGGGGCGATGGCCTGCTGGCTTACCGGGGAGCTGGAATTAGATTTCGCCAGGGTCATCCCGCCCAAAGCGACCAGACCTGCTGCAAGGGCGCAGCGGCATAGGAACACGATCCGTTCCCGCCCGGTTTTGGCTTCACGCAGCACCAGTGCGATGTAGAGCGGGATGAGCATTCCGGTAAGAAACTTCACCAGCGCGGACAGCAGGAGGGCCGTCACCGCACCGGTTTTCCAGCCGCGCAGGTGGCACCACACAGCAACTAAAACAAAAACCAGCATCACCGAGTCATTGTGTCCGCTGATGCCGGTCTCTATAACGAAGAGTGGATTCCATAGCAGGAACACCAGCCCCTGCGCGGCGCGGTCGGGCGCATGGCGGCGAAGGCTGAGCAGCAGCAGCCGGCCGCAGAGGAGCGCTGACGCGATGGCGGTGAGGCGGAACAGCAGCACGGTGAGGCCCACGTGCTCGCCGCCCAGCCGGGTGAGGCCTGCTGAAATCCAAGTCCAGAGAGGCCCGTACCACGAGGGGAGATAGTCCTGGCCAAACAGCCTCAGAAAGGGATCGCCCGCCGGAAGGAGGGGGGCCAGATCGTAGGGGTTTCCATAGCAGACTGAAACCACCCGCCCATAGAGCGCATAAGCAAATACATCGGTGGATAACAGCACTGGGGCAAGCAGTTGAACCAGCAAAAACGAGGCTCCGCTGACGAAAATAATGTTTTGCGAGCGGAGGTCGTTATGATGGCGCGCCTGCTTGAGCGCGAAGAAATAGACGGCGAAGAGCGCCAGGCAGAGGGTCAGAAAGCCGATGGAAGCGCGGATGTGCGACCCGGAGTCGTGCAGGGACAGGAGGGAGGCGCTGGAAAAGCTTTTGACCCAGGGGAAGATTTCGCTGGCGAAGCTGGGCTCCGCCTGTGAAAGCCCCGCGGCAATGCCCGGCAGCAGCTGGTAAAGGCCAAGGGATGCCAGCGCCAGCCACCAGAGGCTGCGCGGGGATTTCAAGACTGGCATCATGCGCCGAAATTACGGCAGCCGCTGGAAAAAGCCAGCTTTTGATTGCTTGCCGAGGGGGATCGGCTAAAATTTTCCGAATGAAAATCGAGTTCGATTTGCCTCTCCCTAAATTTTTCAGGGTGCTTTACTTCACCTCGTTTGGTTTTCTGGCGGCCAGTTTGGCGGTGAGTTTTTGGTGCCTGTTCGGCGCCGGGGACGACTGGTGGTTTATCGCTCATAACTTTGATTTCGACGAAAAAAACAATCTGCCTCATGTCTTCAAATCGCTGCTGCTGGTTTTTTGCAGCGTTGCGATTTTTTTAAATGCGCGGGCGCAGGCCGCAGTTCAAGGCAATTTCTTGAAGCACTGGCGGATGTTGGGTTGGATTTTTTTGGCGCTGGCAGTGGACGAGGAAGTGCAGATCCACCAGAAAACCGTGTCGCTCTGCGTGGCCCAGTTTTTGCACCTGGACGAGAATAATACCCCGAACTCAAAATTATTGTGGGTGGTTCCCTACCTGTTTTTTGCGGCGTGCTTTTGCCTGGCCTACGTGAAGTTCTGGTGGAAGCTGCCTTCGCAGGTGCGGGCTCGGTTTGCCATCGCCGGAATCGTGTATGTCGGCGGCGCAGCTTTCGTTGAGGAGATTGCCCATAAATGCGCGATCTATTGGGGGAACGCCAATGTGCCCTATTTGTTTTTGACGAATTTTTCCGAGTTCATGCAAATGATCGGGTCCATCCTCTTCCTCCAGGCGCTCGCATTGTTTTATGCCCTCAGGACGCTCCCCGCTCCCTTGACGCCAGCCTCAAAATAGGGTCCCTTCCGGCCCCCCGTAGTGAGCGGGAGGCCTTTTTTTTGACGGCATTTTTCAAACTCCTTCAAACGCGGGGAGCGGGTCCGCAGCGGGCATTCCCCGATTATTTCTTCTTGAGCGCCGACTTGGTGGCCGCCTGGAGTGTGTCCAGTTCGTCGCGGTATTCCTCTTTGCTGGTCCGCTCCATCCGGTCGATGAACAGGATACCGTTCAGATGATCCGTCTCATGTTGCACCGCGCGCGCTAGCAGCCCCCCGCAGCGAAATTCAATCACCTTGCCCTTTTCGTTCAGCGCCCGGACGTTCACGGATTCCGGCCGGTGGATTTCCGCGTAAATGCCCGGAAAGCTGAGGCACCCCTCGCTGGATTCCACCGGAGCGCCCGCGGGCGTCACTTCGGGATTGATCAGCACCAGCGGCATGAAGTCAGCCACCTCGGCGGGTTTTCCCTGGTGTTCGATCGTGGAGGGATGGTGTTCCATGTCCTCCACATCAATCACCGTCAGCTGGATCGCCTGCCCAATTTGCTGCGCCGCGAGACCCACGCCCTGGTTGGCTTCCATGGTCTCCAGCATGTCCTCGATGAGCTGCCGGATTTCCGGTGTGACCTGCTCAATCCGTTCCCCTTTTTTGCGGAGGACCGGATGGCCGTATTTGACGATGGGTAAAATCATTTGAGTGGGCTGGGTCGGGTGAGGGTCTCCAGAAATCGATTCAGAAAATGCGGACCGTCGATTACTCCGGCTTGACCCCCAGCAACTGCAGGATGCGTTCCAGTTCGGCATCGCTGTAAAACGCAATTTCCACCGCGCCCTTGCCCTGGGCGTAATGCAGTTTCACCTTGGTCGCAAAGACCCCGCGCAGGCGCGCCTCCAGATCCGCCACGTGCGGGTCGCCGCCCGGACGGGCCACCGCCTCGGGCTGGACGGGGGTCGTGCGCGTATCCCGGGACTGCCATTTAGCGATCAGCCCCTCGGTCTGCCGGACGTTCAATCCTTCTTTGACGATGCGTTCTGCGGCATGGATCTGGTCTTTTTCACCCGCCAGACCCAGAATCACCTTGGCATGGCCGACTGAAATCCGCGCCTCGCGCACCAGCTTTTGAATGGTCGCCGGCAGCTTCAGCAGGCGGGTGGCATTTGCGACTGCCGCGCGGCTTTTACCGACCTTGACGGCAATCTCCTCCTGGGTGAGGCGGAATTGGTCGGCGAGCTGCTGGTAGCCCTGCGCTTCTTCCAGCGCATTGAGGTTCTCGCGCTGCAGATTCTCGATGAGGGCCAGCTCCAGCACCGCGCGATCGTCGGCCTCGCGCACGACAACCGGCACTTCGGTTAGGGGAACCAGCTGGGAGGCGCGCCAGCGGCGTTCGCCCGCGATCAGCTCAAAAAATCCGTCGCGTTCGCGCACGATCAGGGGCTGCACCACGCCCTGTTCCCGGATGGAGTCGGCCAGTTCCCGCAGAGCCTCGTCGGAAAATTCCTTGCGCGGCTGGAGCGCGGATGGGCGGATTTTATTGAGAGGCACGCGCAACACGCGGTCGCGCGAGTCGGAGGCGGACGCTGGAGCAATCGGGCTCGGGGCCGGGGCGCTGCTCGCCGGACGGGGGATGACCGGATTGCCGCTCATGCCGCTCATTAATGCGCCCAGACCACGTCCCAATGCAGGTTTTGCCATCCCGGCAGATTGTCGCAGGGCGCGCGCATTGTCAACGCAGGGCGTGTTAGGCATTGCAGCGGATGATGCCATCTGCCCGGAAATAGCTTGTATTATTCGGTTTGGCATTGCATTAACCCGTCAGGAGGAAAAGACTCCGGCCCAAGGATTAATGTCATGCTGCTCACCCAAGACGAACTCAGGAGTCTGACGGAACTGAAACATCCGTCGCCCCATACGCTGCTCGGGATGCATCCGCTGGGCGATTCGGCCGGCATTGTTGTTCGCGCCCTGCTGCCGGACGCCGCCCGGGTGGAAATCCGGCCGGTGCACGAGAAGCAAAAGCCCGTTTTCGTGTTGGAACGCATTCCTGGCACGGATCTTTTTGAGGGGGTCACCCGTTCGGCCAAGAAGGTTTACGCCTACGACCTGGTCATCACCGATCATCAGAACCAAACCCGATGTATCCGGGACGCCTATTCCTTTCTGCCCACGCTGGGGGAGTCGGACCTGTATTTGTTCGGCAAAGGCGATGAGCGCCGGATCCACGACAAGCTGGGAGCTCAGTGTCGCATCATCGACGGTGTCGCCGGTACGAGCTTTGCCGTCTGGGCCCCCAACGCCCAGCGGGTCAGTGTGGTGGGCGATTTCAATGGTTGGGATGGGCGCTGTCATCCGATGCGATTGCTTGGGGCTTCCGGCGTCTGGGAAATCTTTTTGCCCGGCGTGGGGCAGGGGGCCCATTACAAATTTGAGATTCTCGACGCGCACGGCACCCTCAAGCTGAATACAGACCCATTCGGTTTTTTCTTCGAGGTGGCGCCCAAGCAGGCGGCGATCGTCTGGGACACTAAACAATTCAAGTGGACGGATGACGCCTGGCTCCAGCGCCGCCGCGAGCGCGACGCGTTGCGTTCCCCGATGAGCGTCTATGAGGTGCACATCGGCTCCTGGCGCAAAAAATCCGCGAATGAATCCTGGAGTTATCGCGAACTGGCCGAACCGCTCGTGGCCTATCTCCAGCGCCTGGGCTTCACGCACGTCGAATTCCTGCCGGTGGCGGAGCATGCCTTCTATCCTTCCTGGGGCTATCAGGTCACCGGTTTCTTTGCGCCCACCAGCCGCTTCGGCACGCCGGAGGATTTCCAGTTCCTGGTCAATGCCCTGCATGAGGCGGGCATCGGGGTGATTGTGGACTGGGTGCCGGCGCATTTCCCGCGCGACACCTGGGCGCTGGCGCAGTTTGACGGCACCGCGCTTTTTGAGCATGAGGATCCGCGCAAGGGGGCGCATCAGGACTGGGGGACGCTGATCTTCAATTTCGGCCGCCACGAAGTTTCCAATTTTCTGGTCGCCAACGCCCTGTATTGGTGCGAGCGCTTCCACATCGACGGGCTTCGCGTGGATGCGGTGGCGTCGATGCTATATCTCGACTATTCCCGCAAGGAAGGCGAGTGGGTGCCGAATCAATTCGGCGGCCGGGAGAATCTGGAGGCCATCGAATTCCTGAAAAAGTTCAATCATATCACGCACACGGAATTCCCGGGCGTGATGACCATCGCGGAGGAGTCCACCGCGTGGCCGCAGGTGACGCGGCCGCCCTATCTGGGGGGGCTGGGTTTCTCCTTCAAGTGGAACATGGGCTGGATGCACGACACGCTCGGCTATTTTAAGCGCGAACCGGTGCACCGGAAATATCATCAGAACGACCTCACCTTCGCGATGCTGTATCATCACAATGAAAATTTCGTGCTGCCGCTTTCGCACGACGAGGTGGTTCACGGCAAGGGGTCGCTGATCGGGCGGATGCCCGGCGATGACTGGCAGAAATTCGCCAACCTCCGGTGCCTGCTCGCCTATCAGTGGATGTTCCCCGGAAAAAAACTTCTGTTCATGGGCGGTGAATTCGGCCAGAGCGCCGAGTGGAATGAAAACGCGCAGCTCGACTGGTGGCTGCTCGAGTCCGGCCCGTTCCACCGAGGCCTGCAAAGCTTTGTCGCCGATCTGAACCGGCTGTATGCCGCCTCGCCCGGCCTCTGGCAGGCGGACTACGATGCTGCAGGCTTCCGCTGGATCGATTGCAACGACCGGGAGAACAGCGTGCTGTCCTTCCTGCGACAGACCCCGGACGGCTCCAACGCGCTGGTGGTGGTTTTAAACCTGACGCCCGTGCCGCGTCCGGATTATCGGATGGGTCTGCCGCGGGGCGGCCGCTGGCGCGAGGTGTTGAACAGTGATGCGGGGATTTACGGGGGAAGCAATCAGGGCAATTACGGCGGGGTCACGGCGGAAAACCATGCGTGCCACGGCCAGCCCCACTCTGCGGCCTTCTGCCTGCCGCCGTTGAGTGTGGCCGTATTTCAGGCAGACTAAAAGACGGTGTCACCGCCTGCTCATTGCGCCGAAAACCCAAGATTCTCTCTCTGTTGTGTCCGGCGTTTTGTTGGCGCCCCAGATTCCAAAATTGTTTCAGACGGCAAGGGAGACACTTGCCGCGGACATCGCCCGAGAGGGTCAGATCACTTGGATGACCAGTGCCGTGGTGTTGTCCCGGCCGTCGTTTTTCAGCGACTCTTCGACCAGCCGCAATGCCGGGTTGTCCGCAGTTCCAGCGGAGGGTTTTTCGCGCAGCAGTTCGACCAGGCGCGGGTTGTAAAGGCCCTCGGTCAACCCGTCGGAGCACAGCAGGAAAACATCGCCTTTTTCATAAGCCACGGCGCCCGACTGGGGATCCACAAACTGGTTGCCGCCGCCCAGCGCCTTTTGCAGCACGTTGCGCCGCGGATGGGTGCGCGCCTCGCGTTCGTTGATCTGCCCGTTCCGGAACAGCCAGCCCACATGCGTGTCGTCCTGGGTGAGCATCCGGATTTCCTTTTCGCGCTGCGGCAGATGATAGATGCGGCTGTCCCCGATGTGGCCAAAGTACATCCAGCCCGGTGTGAACCAGCACAGGCTCAGCGTGGTCTGCATCCCGGCGCATTCCTCGTAGGAACCGCCGAGATAAACCAGGGCCCGGTGGACTTGGGTGAACAATTCCGACAGCACGCCGGAATAACCCGCGCTCATCGCGGGTGCGACCCCTTGATACGCGGGCGGGAGCAGGGTTGTGATTTTCTCCGCGGCAATCTGGCTGGCGTATTCGCCCGCCTTCGCGCCGCCCATCCCGTCGCACACGGCGAAGGTGTAGTTGTTTTTTTCCAGTGAGCCGGCGCCGAATTTCCCCAGCCGGAAAATTTCCCGGGCGTCGAATTGCAGTCCCAGAAACGAATCCTCGTTGTTTTTCCGCACCCGGCCAATGTCCGAGCAGCCGGACCATTGCAGCGAAAAGGGTCGGGGGGAAGTGGGGAGCGGTGTGGCGTTCATGTCGATTGGGTCGGGGGCAGGATGGTGGCGAATTCGAAATCAATCAAACAAAAGCGGCCGTCGGAGGAGCGGTAGGTCACATTGCGCGGATCCGCGTCGTCATGGCGCACGCCGTAGTGTTCCAGCTCGGAGAACAGTTCCCGGGCGCGCTGGTCATCCAGGTGTTCCACCCGGCAGCCGCAGTTGGTGGTGATGATCTTGAGCTGCAACCGGTCGGCCTCCAGCAGGCGCGGCACAAAGGGGCAGCCGCGCAATTCGAGATGGCGCAGCACGCACACCTCGTTATCGAAACGGGCCGCCGCATCCGGGCCGTGATAAGCCTTGAACACCCGGCCGTCAAAACCCAGATGCACCGTCGACCGGAGCGTGTCCTTGACCTTCAGCATAGTTTTGGTTTCGTCCCCACTATCTCCCATCGGTTGAGCGATGGAAAGGCCGTTCGCCATCCTCACGGAAATGAAGGCGGCCGGGCCGGTAGATTCGCCCCCGCCCCTGCCGCCGGCGTGGATGCCGCCCGGACCGTGTTGGGACCCCACCTTTCACGCGCAGGGTATGACGCCGTTCTAGATGAATGGCCTAGCCCCGGTAAATAACCCGCCCTAGAGCTTTGGGGTCGCCTGCCAATGGATTTTTCCAGCGCGGGTGACTTAAATAGTGGCCCTAAGGTTTGTGGTGAAGCATCCACGGGAGCATGTCTGTTGACGGTCCCAGTTGGCTTCGCAGGCCCGACGCATCGAAAATCATTTATGAATCCAACAACACAGACTGCATCGACTTTAAGACACGAAGACATCGCCCAGCTGGCCAGTCGGATATGGAAGCAGGAAGGACGGCTGGGAGGTCGGGATCGGGAATACTGGCTGGAAGCGGAGCGCCAACTGCAGACAATAAAATGGGAGGGCAGTATCTCTCACAACAAGGCGCTGGTAAAACTCGACGTGTCGGCGTCGGTCTTTGGAAAAAAATTCATACCGCCGTCGGGTTTGGCGGTCGCCCGCCCGGTCGTTTCCCGGAAAGGCGGAGCCAGGAAGGCTAAGGGCAACTGATTCCATGAAAACGTCTAAAACTGTTTCAGAAACCGTGAGACCGCAAGCCACCGTGGCGATGATACTGGGCACCCCTGTTCAGCGGCTCCCCCAGTTAACGTATCCATCCACACAGCCCCCGCCCAGTCCGACGTCTTCGGAGAAAGAATCAATGGGATTTCGCGACAAGATTCGCCGCGGCTACGAGACGCCATTACAAACGGACTGGGACGGACGCGGCCTTCGGGAATAAAACGGCGCCGGGCCTGCTGCAGGCCGTGTGCGGTGGGGCTCTTTTTTCCGCGTTGAACCAATCCCATCGCAACAAGGCGACTTACAATGAATATAATAATTTAGTGGTTGCCCTTCGGGGTGCGGGAACCGGTGAAGTTGTGGAGTGCGGAACGGTCCTGGGATTCGTTTCAGGAAATGGAGCGGGAAATAGCACTATGATTGGCCGGTTGGATCGGATGGCGGGTCGCTGGTCGGTGGAAACAAAAGGGGAGGGTATCACTCTGGCCGATTGGATGCCGAGCGTGGACATTATCGAGGACGATAAGGAGTGCCTCGTCAAAGCGGAACTGCCCGAAGTGAAGCGGGAAGAAATTAAGGTGCAGGTTCGGGATCAAACCCTCTCCATCACCGAAAAACGCAAGGCTAAGAAGGAGGAAAAGGGAAAGAAGTGCCATGGGATTGAGCGCACCTACGGCAGTTTCGAGCGAAGCTTTACACACTTCGGAAGAGGACAATGCGGACAAAATTACCTCTAACTTCAAGGAAGGCGTGTTGAGGGTAAAACTCCCGTCCCGAGCCCAAGACGACGGAAGTGCTGGAGGACAATCGTCAGACTTATGCCCAGCTGAAATGCGAGAAGGAGCTGGCGGTCATCCCTGAGGCCACCCATTTGTTTGAGGAACTGGGGACCTTGGATGGGGTGGCGACCGGGACCGCTGAAGGGTTCAGCCGCCATCACGCGACCTGTCAGGATGAGGCGGCGCCCGGCTTTGGAAAACGTTGGTTTGGAAAATAAAAAATCGGTCATACATATGAAAAAAACAGCAAAGAATGGAACGGACAGCAGCGGGCAGACCTTTTCGATTCTCGCGCCGGGGGCGCAGAGGGTGTTGTTGCTGCTGGAATTTGAAAAACAGCTGCATCGGCTTCTGCTGATGAAGCCGTTGGCGGATGGATCATGGAATGTGTCGGTGCCCCTAACGGCCGGGGTTTACCGCTACGGTTTTTTGGTGGATGGCAAACGGCGCGATGATCTGGTGAGCCCGGCTCATGCGGATCTTGCGCCGAAGGTTGGCGCCAGGGAAGCCTTGCTGCGGTTGGTGCCGCGGGGTCAGCAGAATCAGGTGCGTGCCGCCGCGGTGCCAATCCGGTGTCTGCCCCCATCGCCCGCCGGCTGGAAACTCGCGACGGCGTTGTCGCCGGGATCCGTCCAGAAAACTCCCATCCACGCCCGGTGAAAATCAAGCCGGGCTCAAAAAAGGGCAGGGTCGTCGTGGAGATGGAATCCCAAGGCGCCGGATGGATTCCGCCGCTGCCGTTTCAGCTCCAACGGATTCTGGTGCCGGTGGATTTCTCGGAGATGGCCGGGAAAGCGTTGCGATATGCCGTGCCTCTGGCCATCCCCTTCGACGCTGAAGTGGTGCTGCTGCATGTGCTGCAGCCTTACATCGTGTCGCCGGACCCCGAGTATCTGCCTCCGGAACTGGCCATTGGTCAGCGTGAACTTCTGGAGTCGGCGCGGCAACAGTTAGAAAAGCTCCGTCACGATGAGGTCGGCGCACGATTGCGCTCGCAGGCCTGCGTTCGCCTCGGGGTGGCATGGCAGGAGATTGTTGCCGAAGCCGTGGCCCTCCAGGTGGATCTGATCATACTTTCAACGCACGGACGCACGGGCTTGAACCATGCGCTGATGGGCAGTGTAGCCGAGCGGGTGGTGCGCCACGCCCCCTGCCCAGTGCTGGTGGTTCGGGAACGGGAACGGGACTTTGTCCCGCTTCCGCCCCTGAATCGGCCGAAATAGCAAATCCCACCGGCGCGCCAGTTCCTTAGCCGGACGGGTCGGGGAAGCCGGCGGAGGATTCCCAGTCCTCCGCTTCAGGATTTGTGTCCAGGGCCCTCAAATTTACATTGGCAAACCGTCCGCGGCTCTGATATAACACGTTTCCGCTTTTGGTTTGAAAGCGGCCGAACTTTAACTAAAACAATTTATGTCACAGCATCGTAGTCTCCGCGCGGCTTCCACCCTAGGTGGTAAGCGTAATGTCCTCAAGCGTTTTGAACGCACGGAAATCCTCAAAAAGCGGGGCCAGTGGAAAGATGGCGACCGCATCACGGGTCTCCGCAAGACCAAACCTGACGCCTGATTGAATTGCGGATGGCGCCGATGGGGTCGCGACTTAAACGCCGTCCCTCACTCGGATTTATTCGCCATTTCTCAAATTTAGACTCCAATCCACTGTGGTTCGTCTGCAAAAATTTCTCGCGGACGCCGGCGTCGCTTCCCGCCGCGCGGGTGAGAAGTTGATTTTGGATGGTCTGGTTCGCGTCAATGGGCACATCGTTCGTCTGCTGGGGACCCGGGTGGATCCGGAGCGCGACGAGGTGGTGGTGGACGGTCGCATCGTCCGGGCCCGCCGCAAGGTGTATCTCGCCCTGAACAAGCCTCCCGGGTGTGTCTGTTCGCGCCGGGACGAGCATGACCGTCCGACGGTTTATGATTTGCTGCCTGAGGAATGGCAGGTGGTGCATTCCGTAGGCCGTCTGGATTTCAACAGCGAGGGGTTGATTTTTCTTACCAATGATGGACAATTCTCGCTGCGTCTGACGCATCCGCGCTATGGTGTCCGCAAGCGCTATCTGGCCACGGTGGAGGGGGAGGTGACCCGTCCGATGCTGGCGCTATTTGTCAGCGGGATCTGGCATGCGGGGGAAAAGCTCAAGGCGGACAAGGCGCACATTGTTTCCGGCAGCCGCACGCGGTGTGTGGTGGAGTTGGAATTGAGCGAAGGAAAAAACCGCGAGGTCCGGCGCCTGTTTGAGTCGCAGGCGGTGACGGTCAAGCGTTTGCAGCGTGTTCAGATCGGGAAAATCAAGCTGGGAGAACTCAAGCCTGGCAAATGGCGGGCATTGACAGCGGCGGAAATAAAAACTTTAATTTCTTAATTATGAAAATAAACAGCGGGTTGATTTTAGGAATGATGTTTGCGACGGCGGCCGTTGCGCAAACCAATCTGAACACGTCGTTGCCAGTCCAGCCGGCTCTGGTGCCATCCATGCCTGCGGCGGTCGTCCCCGCCGCGCCGGTCCCGAAGGCGGCCCCGGTGAAACATCGGAAAGCGGCGGCCCCGAAAAAAGCCCCCTTGAACGAGCCGACGGTTGCGCTCCTGCCGGGCGCTGCGGAAGTGGCGTCCCCCAACTTGAATGTGCGCGGCCAGGCCGGTCTGAAAGGGGAAGTTGTGGCCCGGCTCAAGCAGGGTGAGGCCGTGACGGTGTTGAGCCAGATCACCTTGGACCGGCATGCTTCCGGCGAACCCGCTCAATGGGCGAGGATTGCGCTGCCCGCCAACACGCCTGTCTGGGTCCATAGCACGTTCATCGATCCGGCCACCAAAACGGTGGTGCCGAAAAAGCTGAATCTGCGCGCCGGCCCCGGTGAGAATTTCAGCGTGCTCGGCCTTTTAGAGCACGGGGCTGCCGTCCAAGAAATCACCTCGAAGCAGGGATGGACAAAAATCCAGCCGCCTGCCTCCGCCTGCGCTTTTGTGGCCGCCATGTACTTGAAGCAGGAATCGTCGGGAGCGATGGCCACCAACGTGGCGTCCTCCACGGAAACCGCTCCGGTTCCGGCACCCGTACTGACCCCCGTGGCAGAAGCCGCACCCATTGTGACTGAACCCGCTCTGTTGGTCCCGGCAGCGACGCCGGATCCGGTCGCGCCTGCACTGGTGGAAACGAATCTGGCCGTTGTGGACACCAATCCGCCGCCGCCCCGCATCGTCTCGCACGAGGGCGTGGTGCGTTCAGTGACGAGCATCATTGCCCCGACTGCTTACGTGCTGTGTGATGCTGCGAACGGGCGCGAGATCAATTATCTCTACACCACCTCTCCCAATCTGGATGTCAGCCGATACAACGGCATGCACATCGTGGTGACGGGCGAGGAGGGTTTGGCGGAGCGCTGGAAAGAAACTCCCGTGCTGACCATTCAGCGCATTGAGGTGCTGAATTCTGATTCTTCCTCCACCACTAGCAAACGCCTTGACTACCGCATCCCCAGACAAATTCATTGACGGCCGCGCCATTGCCGCGCTGATTCATCGAGAGCTGGCGCAGCGCGTGGCGGAGTTGAGAAAACGCGGAACAGTTCCCGGCCTCGCCTTCGTGCGCGTCGGCGAAGATCCCGCCTCCCGGGTCTACGTGGGCCGAAAGGAGAAGGCTTGCGCTGATCTGGGCATTGTCTCTCAGACCCATGTATTGCCGGAAAAAACCCCGGAGACAGAGCTGTTGTCCCTGATCGCGCAACTCAATGCCGATCCCCGTTTGCATGGTATTCTCGTCCAGGCGCCATTGCCGAAGCCGATCCGCGAGTCGGTCGTGTATGCCGCCGTCCTCCCGCACAAAGATGTGGACGGCTTTCATCCGATAAATGTCGGAAAACTCATGCTCGGCGACGCGACGGGTTTTCGTCCCTGCACCCCGGCCGGCATCTGCGAGCTGCTGGTGCGCTCCCAGGTTTCCACCGACGGCGCGGAAGTCGTCATCCTCGGCCGTGGCAACATTGTGGGCAAGCCGATGGCCGCCCTGCTGTGCCAGAAGGGCGCGGGCGCCAATGCGACGGTCACGCTCTGTCATTCCGCCACACGGGATATCGCCGCGCACTGCCGCCGCGCGGATATTCTGATTGCGGCGCTGGGTGTGCCTGAATTTGTGAAGGCCGACATGGTCCGACCGGGGGCCGTGGTGATTGATGTGGGCGTCAACCGGGTGGAGGGACGGCTGGTCGGCGACGTGGATTTTGCCGAAGTCCTGAAGGTGGCTGGAAAGATCACACCCAACCCCGGTGGCGTCGGCCCGATGACGATTGCGATGCTGCTGCAAAACACCGTGCGCGCCGCGGAGCTGGCCCTCTGATGAACTCGACTTGTCAGGGATCCATCCGGCGCCGGCAAAGCCCCGTCTCCCCACTTTTCCCGCGGTCTTTGGTCCTAGTTCGCTAAAATAATTTATGAATCCGACTCGAATACTCCCTGACCTGCAATCCTCGCTGTTGTGCGAGGAAGTCCGCCAGGAGGCCAACGGCAATTTTTTCCTGATTGGCGTGATCACCCTGATTCGTGTCCCACAGCTACCGGTCGTGGCCGCGCGGCTATGTGTGTTCAACCGCTGGACGGCGGGGCTCGGACAATTCAAGGAAACCGTGCGTCTCATCGCCCCCGATCAGACCACTGTCCTCCGGAAGGCGGAGATGAAATTTGAGCTGCGCGACGCCGCATTGAATTCGACGAATGTCACGGTTTTCGGCCAGCTGGAATTGAAGGCTCCCGGAACCTATTTCATCGAGGTCATTGTGGACGATGTGATGAAGCTGCGCTACCCCGTGCCGGTTTTTCTGACGCCGCCGTCTGCACCGAACCAGCCCGTGCCCCCGGCCAGCCCGGCGGCCTGAAGCGGTGGGATGCCTTGCGGTCCAAGCCGTTGCCGAACCGGTGGGCGGGGCGGCTTCAAAGGTCTTGCATGTCGGTGCCAAGATGAACTCTGATCAATCCAACCTGTGAAGGCCGGGAGCAAACCGTTGGCCTCGGAGCCGTTCACGCCGCGCGGGGTAGCCTCCTTTGCCCATGCGCCTGCGACCCGTCTGCTGCTGTTTCAATTACTCGTCGCTCTCACGGCCGCCTCCTTCGTCGTCTGGTTTATCATGGACAGTGTTTTTCCGGTTATTCAGTCGGCGGTTCAAACCCTGCCCGCTGCCGGCGAGGTCCGCTCCGCCCAACTCGACTGGCGGGGGGATTCGCCCCGGCTGCTCGCCGAGGGGCGGATACTGGCGTTGGGGGTCGATCTGGATCATAGCGGCAATATCCATTCCACCGCCGACGTGCAGATTGAATTCGGGCGGGAGGAGATCTGGGCCCTCTCGCTCCTGGGCTATCTGGAATTGCCCTATCCGGCCGGACCCCCGTTTGCCTTCAATCGCACCGAACTGGAACCGCTCTGGGGCGCGTGGCGATCCACGATTTTGTTTTTCGTTGCGCTGGTCGCCGTGATCAGTTTGCTGGCGGGCTGGTGGCTGCTGGCGACGCTCTATTGTGTGCCGGTGTGGGTGCTCGGTTTTTTTGCAAACCGGGATTTAAATTTACGCCGGGCCTTGAAATTATCTGCGGCGGCGCTGCTGCCAGGAGCATTGCTGCTGGCGACAGGCATTCTGCTTTATAATTTTGGCGCGGTGGATCTGGTGCAGTTCGGGTTCATTTTCGGCGCCCATCTGGTGCTCGGCTGGATCTACCTGTTTGTCAGCCTCCTATTTGTGCCTGCCCATCCCACTGCCGGGTCGGTGGGGAACCCCTTTGCGCCTCTCCTTTGAGAGTCTGATCAGTCTGAGGATCGAATTGCGCCAGGGAGACGGAATACTGTGGAGTGTGGGCTGGGTTTTCGGCGACTTGACCCTTCTGGGCGCGGGCTTTAGGCTCGAGGTATGGCCAACGCCAAAAAGAAACGCAAAGCCACCCTCTTCGGTCTGGGTCTGGATTCGGACGGCAGCAAGCGCGTCACCACCGGGCCGAATTTTGCTCTGGTCGGGGGCACTCGGGAGACCCACGAGGTGATGACGGAGAAGGCGATCAAGATCAACGAACAGCTCAAGGCGCGCGGCAAGCAGTTGGAGGAGGTCAGCCGCGAGGAGTTCGATGACATCGCCCATGAGGTGGGGCTGAAGCAGATCCAGCTCCCCGAGAAATAAGCGCTGAGCCCAGCCCCGCTCTGGAGGCTGGTTCGCCGGGTTGCTTATGCTTTTTTAGCCGTGAGGAAACGGAATCATATATTGAAATCACCATGAAAACTGTCATCCATTGGTTCCGGCGGGACTTGCGCGTTTCCGACAATGTGGCGCTGAGCGAGGCGTCCCGGCGTGCGGAAAGAGTCATCCCGGTTTTTATTTTTGAGGATGCCTTCCGCACGGGTCCGGATGTGGGCGCGGCGCGGCTGGCTTTTTTGCTGCAGTCCGTGGAGGCGCTGCGTAAAAATCTGGCGGAACTGGGCCGCGCGCTGATTATCCGCTGTGGGAAGTCCGAGGAGGTTTTGCCGCGACTGTGCGCGGAGGCGGGCGCGCAGGCGGTCTTCGCCAACAAGCGCTATGAGCCCTATGCCCAGCGGCGCGATGAACAGCTGGTCGGTCTTTTAAATGCCGCCGGGTTCGGCTTTGAGCTATTCAAGGACGCCGTCGTCTGGGAGGAGTCGGAAATACTCACCCAGGCTGGCAAGCCCTACACAGTTTTCACGCCCTATTCTCGGGCGTGGAAAGCCCGACCCCTCCCGCCGCCCAAGGAGAAATTAAAAGCCGTCTCCCAGACGAGTCCGGTCCCCAGCCTGCCGTCCGATACGCTGCCGGCGACGACGGAGGAGATGGGGTACCCGCTCACGCAGACGATTCCGCCCGGCGGCGAGCGCGCGGCGCAGGAGCTGTTGCGCCGGTTCATGGCCGGGCCGGTGGATGCCTACGCCGAAAGCCGGAATTTTCCGGCGGTGGACGGCACCTCCCGTCTTTCGCCGCATCTCCGCGCCGGAACAATCGGGGTCCGCACGATCCTTGCGGAACTGAATCTAGCGAGGGACAAGAAAGCGGTCCGCCCGCCGCCGTCCGCCGGATCGGTCAATGGCGCTGACATTTTCCTGAATGAATTGATCTGGCGTGAATTTTATTTGCAGGTGTTGCACCACTTTCCGCATGTGACCCGGGGCGCGTTCCGGCCTGAATACGACCGGGTGGCGTGGTCGGAGAACCAGGAGCATTTTCAGGCGTGGTGCGAGGGTCGCACCGGCTATCCCATCGTGGATGCGGCCATGCGTTGTCTCAACGCCACGGGCATGATGCACAACCGGCTGCGCATGATAGTGGCGATGTTTCTGACCAAGGACCTGCTCCTGCACTGGCAGTGGGGAGAGCGCTATTTCATGCGGCAGCTGGTGGACGGTGACATGGCGGCTAACAACGGGGGCTGGCAATGGAGTGCGGGCACGGGCACGGATGCGGCGCCTTATTTCAGAATTTTCAACCCGGTGACCCAGGGTGAAAAGTTCGATGCGGAAGGGAAGTTTGTGCGGCAATGGATTCCCGAGCTCGCCGCCTTTCCGGACGACATGATTCACCAGCCGTGGGAGAATCCGCTGCTGTTGAGCCGGTCTCACTACCCGCAACGGATCGTCCTGCACGAGGAGCAACGGCCCAAGTGCCTGGCGCTCTTCAAGGCGGTGAAATAGCCGGCGTCTTGCCGGCAGTTGCCCGTTTTGGTTTCTGCTGCAACCGGGCTCAACGCTAGGGGAATGAACGGCAATCGCCGCGCCAAAATACTCGCGGGCATTTTTAGCAGTAAAACTTCAACCTCTTTTTTACTACGTGGGAGGACCGTGGTCAGCCCCGTCCGCATCTCAGATGCCAGGGTGATAGATTTCTCGCGGATTCTGTCAAAGAGAGAGGCTCCATTTCTTTTTTGCCTGGGGCTATTTTTTGTGGTATCAATTTTGCTCTTATGGGTGATGGCCCCCCCCGCAGGGGCTTGGCCTTGCCAAATTGGGACATTTTTACCACGATTATAGGGGTAGGTCTGGTCAGTAGAGTGATGACTGGCAAGGGTTTATCGGGGATTTGCTCTATTGTGATGCAGGAAACGCTCAAATGAACTTATTCGGGACAAATAAGAGTCGGGTGCGAGCCATGACTCTGGTGGAGACTTTGATCGTGATGGGGTTGATTGTGATTCTAATCACGGCCACCCTCGGGTCCATTTTTTCCATGCAGCTCTCGACGACGCGCGTCTCGGATTACAATTCAGCGACGGCGCTGGTGGAGGCTAAGATTTATGACGTCCGGGCGGTGTATTATAATCCCCCCACCTATCCGTTCACCACCAATGTGGTGACCATAACAAATCAGAACTCGATTGATTTAAATGAGGCGGGCACGACGTTTCTGGTTCCTGGCACCCTGCTCACTAAAATTGAGCCCCAGGGAATCCTAGGGCATCTGGTGACCGTCACGGCCACGTTTCAGACCCCGCGACTGCCGATGACCGTGAGTCTGCAAACCATTGTCAATAAGTACAGCGGGGGTCAGCAATGATTCTAAGCGACGCGATGGCATCGCCGGTCCGGCGAAACCGATCCGGAGTGACTTTTGTGGAAATGATGGTGGCTATGGCCATCGGTTTACTGGTGGTGGCGGGGGCCATGGCCTTCATCTATTATGCCGCCTATGCCGTCTCGGGTGTCACCGCCCAGACCCTAATCAATCAGCAGGCTGGAAACTCGATCGAATTCATTCAAAGCCGCGTCCGCTTTGCCACCAGTATTTCCAATGACGTTTCGGGCAACATTTTGACGCTGGGCTTTGACGACAACATTGCTCTGGACACCGCTTCAAACGGGTTCCCGACTAATGGCATTCCTTGGGATGACAAGGATCACTTTGAGCAATTTCAGTTTGTCGGCGTCAATGCAACGAACGTCACGGACTGCGTCAGCAATCAGATGGTGTATATCGCCAATACCCAGAGCAACTCGACCAAGGTGCTGGTCCCCTCCGGCGTCCGCAACCTGCCGGGCTTCAAAATCTTCACCATGACCAACCAAGTCATTGCCATCATCCGGTTTGGTATTGCCGACAACTACAAAATCGACAAATATCAGTCCATTGACATTCAGGGAACGGGAGTATCATTAAACCGGGTCCGGACCAATAACGTACTTTCCATTATTCCTTGAAACCATTCTAGCTATGAAAACGTTCACAATTAGAAAATACGGGGAGTGCGGGGGGAGTATGATCGTCCTCTGCCTCGTCACGGTGGTGGTGGTCACCATCGGGGCTGGAATCACGACCCTCGTGGCTCAGGGATCCAAGGTCACCTTGTCGCGCAGTAACATGATATCCGCCCGCGAGTTTGCCCAGGGCGCGGCGGTGATTGCTTGCAGTGATTTAAACACCGCCCTCACGAAGACGGCTGGCACCCTCGGCAATAATTTGCAGACTGCAATCAATCCCTATTCTCGGGTGTCTGCTTCGGCCGCTGGCGTGTTGTACCAGCGGACCATTGCCGCCCCGTTCAGCAACCAAACCGCCACGGCAAAAATCCTTTTGCCGGACACAAATTCCCCTACCTCCGCTAAAATCACCGGCACCGCCAGCGTCGGGGATGTCACCCAGACCGCCACCGTCAATGTGCGGATGGCCTGGGGTTATCCCGCCGCCATCGTCAGCGTCAACGACGGAACGACCGATACGAAAAACGACAAGGCTGACGGTCAGGGAGGGAATGTCGCGATTGATGGGGGCAATCTGGGTCCGATTGTCATCGATGGGGGGTCAGGTCTGGCTGTGATGGCGAATGGTCGTATTAATTATGACACGAATTACTTGAATATTTCGCCGGATTCATACTCGATGACCAATCAAGGGACCGCTAATCAGATTCCTGATTACACGGCACAGGGAACCAGTAACACGCTATTTCAGCTCGATCGCTACATGGCCGTGGCGGATCTCACGACCAACGGTTACAATCCGACCACCAAAAACAACCATTTCACCAATCTCTCCAGCTTCATCACAGCCGCCAAGCAATACACCAATGCCTTCACCAAGGCCATGGAGGGAGTTGTGGTCGTGGATGTGAAAATGACCGACCTGGATTTGGCCAATTTGACCACCACCACTCTGCCCAATGGCATCAATATCAAGGGGACGCTGCTGCTTAATTTTACGGGCACAGGGTGGGATCCCGTGTCCGAAAAAATCATGGTGACGGCTGCCATCAACGTGAATGCCGCCAATTTATCCAAATTGGTGCCCGCAGATCCCTCCACCTATGCCAGCGGCTATCCTCCGGCCTACTCCACTGCCAGCAGAAATCCGACCAATATCAATATCACCTCCAAGGGATTTGAGAATTTCAAGGCGACCGACGACATGCCAGCGGTGATTTATTCGACCGGGTGTTTAGACATCCACGGCAATTGCAACATCAGCGGGGTGCTTTATACCCCCTGTTATGTGGAGATGGAGAATCTCAAGGACGGACAAATCCAGTACATCAAGGGAATGGTCATCATGGGAAGCGGGATGTACTACAAGAACACAAAAGCGGCTACGAGTATCATCAGCTATGATACAGCCAGTGTGGATTCACTGGCCACCTTTGGTAATGCGGGCAAGCAGGTCTCGGTGAGTTATTGGGAGCCCTAATCCTATGCGCCGCAGTACTCATTTTTTTTGGGGCGCCTTTCTGCTGTTCATTCTGGGTTTTTGGTTTTGGGAGCGTCACCCTGGCTCCGCTGCCCTCGAGGCACCGGTGGTATCCGCTGAAACCGTGCAACCCGTGACGACGGTCTCCGACACCGAGCGCCAGAGGCAATTCGACCAGCTCGAGCAGGAGAAGCAGTCCTATGCGGATGAAATCTCCCGGCGGGATTCGCTCCGCGAAAAGCGTCAGCGTGCGGGCGCTCGTACCGAGGGATTCCGTAAACAGTTGCAGTTTTCCCGTTCCGATGCGTGGTCTAAAATGATCGCTTCCAATGCGCCCGCCTACGAAAAAATTCGCGCCGCCGCCGTCGCCAATCATGGCAGCGCACTCTGCACCCTCTGCAACGGCAGGGGGACAATGAGTTTGTGCGTCCTGTGCGGGAACAGCGGCCGGTGCCCCTCCTGCAATGCCACAGGTCAGTTTGAGGGGGATCTCTGCCCCACATGCTTGGGCAGCGGAAAATGCTATCTCTGCCTGGGCAAAGGACGAATGATTTGTCCTTTTTGTGACGATGGCGAGGTGGCAGACAACGCGCCGCTTCCGCCCAAAAATCTACCCCTTCATTAACCGAATTCCACGGGTTCAATCCTTGAGGGGCAGGATCCAGCCGGAAGATAACTGTCCCGCCAGATTCACCGCGGGGTCAATGAGCCGCTGACTTGGCCGCCCATTCATCGTGGCGAAAACCTCCGCATAAATCGGAACGGTCGCCCCTCCCGGCATCTGCAGCTCCGAAGACAGGTGCCGTGCGAAGTCGCGGATCAGGTCGGGATCCTGCGCCATCATCAATTCTTGGCGGGGCGTCAGGCAATCTTTTCCTGCCAGTCTTTCCCTCCGGCCTGTCGTCGGATTGAGTGTGTAAAAATCCACGCAGCCGGTTTTCTCGGCAATCATCACGCGCCAAGCGCAGTTGAATCCCGTGCCAGTCCACGCCGGGGGTTCTGCGTAAAAATAGGAGCGCAGCGGTAACAGCAGTTGCACCGTCACATAGAGTCCTAACAAAACCCATATCCACCCGCTCGTTTTGCCGTTAGGAAATGGCGGAGCCGGGCAGGGCGCCTTTGCCCTCTCATCGGGGGGATGCCCCACCCGAGGCGAGCCCGGGTAAATCAGGGAAAGAAGCCCTTCTCTTTTCAGGAGCCACCGGCGCGGCCAGTCAGCGGGAAAAAATAACGCCGCTCCCACCACCATGATCCATGGGAACATCCCGATGTTAAATAGCAGTCCCGTCGCGGCGTGGAATGCCAGCAGAAGCACGTAGGCGGCGCGGCGGGTGCGCGGGTGGAGTAGGAAAAAAACAATGCCCAGGTCAAATAGTGCGCCGAACCAGCTGGCGGTGTATGCCACCCACACCTCGTCAAGCCATGGCCCAACTACCGGCAGGCAACTTTTCGCCGACAGCCAGAAGCGCAGTGGTTCGGCACGCAGCAGCCAGTCCGCGTTTACCTTGGCCAGACCGGCGAAGAAATAGACCACCCCCACTTGAAACCGGAGCAGGTTTAGCGTCCAGGCTGGCACTGTCGCCTGTCGGATTGAGGGTTTCCGCCATGCGTCCACGGACCAGAGCCGGTTCGCGGGCAGGAAGAGCATTAGCCCGCTGATCAGGCTGATCAAATAGTAGTGGTTCAGGTAGGCTGTTTGGTCCAACAGTTCGATGTAGGTGAATCCCAGGAAAAAAAAGAATGTGCAAATCCGATAATAAAAACCGAGTGCCATGCCCAGCCCTAGGAGCGATAGGATCACAAAATGCGCGTGCATCCCATGCCCCGGCCAGGGGGTGACCCAGCTAAATCCCGGATAGGTGAAATGAAAGGCCGGCTCAATGTAGAATTGCGTGACCCAGCCCCGCGCCAAAAAACGCACCATGGCCGCCGTCATCATGAGACCGAATAGGCAGCGAAACACCGCCAGCGACGCCATGTCCACTGGCGCCGTGAGGAGCCGCCCCGCGCCTTCACGGATTTTGTGCGCGTTCAAGGTCATCGATTCAACGTCTTCGCCGGACGTATCCTCACATTGCAGTGGAACGTGTCCCGCTGCCGCTCATCCTCACGAATCACTGAGCCGTCACGACTGGTTCCGGCGCTGTTTTCATCATGATGCTTTTGATATGCGGGTCGATTCACGGGGTGGACGGCAATAATCGCGCCGGATGGCCGGAGTGTAGGGGCAATCGCTCCGGTTTCAAGTCCCGGTTACTTCGGCACTCTTCCGGCGGCTGCCTAAAAAATAATCGCGGTTGAGGAAGAGGTCATCCCCAGAACTGGTGAGTGTGAAAAAGGGCGATCGGGTAATCTGGTGAACCTACTGATTCGAAATTATCTCAGTGTCGGCGCCCTTTGCCATGCCGTCCATCGACGTGCCGATCTTTCCCCGCCAGGAATTCCCGATGACCCGTTTTGGCGCCGCCGGCAGCGAGCATTACGCCGCCGTAAAGGGCCTGAGTGAATCATTTGGAAAGGTCGCAAGTTTTTTGGCGCTGCTGGGGCGCTGAGTTCCGAAATAGGGTTCGGCCCGCAAATCTTCCCTCGAGAGTGGATGAAATTTTAAGCCGAATTTCGAAGCGAGCTTTTATGGAAAATGGTAGGGGCAGCGCGCTGCTGCGCTTTCCCCGCCCGCGCGGAGCGGGCGGAACAAATGGTGCCCGGTTTCATGCGCCACCCCACTCGCTTCGTCGCCAGGCGCTGCGCTCGGCGACCCGGACGGCGCAGCGTGCTATTCCTACCTCATTTTGGAATTCGGGTTTAAAGAGTGGCCACCCTTGGTGGCCTTACCGGCCGCTGCGACTGGTTTACCTCATTCCACGTTGACCCAAAACCCATTTGCCGAAGTTGACGCTCACGATCCCGTTGCTAAAAGTCAGTGAACCGCTATCGAGACGACAGTTCAAACAGGAGGTAATCCGGATCGCGCGCCACACTGCGGCTGGTCTCCTGCAAGTGGCGGTAGAATTTCGGATACGAGTCCAGCCACCAGAAGGCGATCGCCGGGGTAAGGACGTAGCGTGCGCCCGACTTCCGGAGCGCTTCAAACTGGGCGATGGCGTCGGCGTCGTTTTCCGGGCGGTAGGCGGCATAGGTGCCGTCCGTCTCCTGCGGAAAAGGCCGGGCCACACGCCCGTTCATCTGCAGCAGACTGTCCTCGCCCTCCGTGAATACCAGCAGGGTGGCGCCCGCCGGCACCAGGCGATTCATGGCTTCGCGGATGCGCTCCAGCTGTTTCTGGTATTCCATTTCCGGGTTGGATTCCTGTTTTTTTGTCGTCAATTTCTGTGACGAGGACGGGGGCCGGTTGAGCCACTCGGGGTTGAGGGGAGAAAAGCCGATGGGGACCACGCGTCGAATCAGGGAGCGATAGGCCTCCAGGTCATTGGTTTTACCTGTCCAATGCAAGTAGGCATTGATGCGCCGGACGATCTCCAGAGAATTGGTGCCGAATTTGAAATCATATTCAGGAGGGTAAACGCCGCTGTAGCCATTCAGAGTCGGCAATCGATGCTGCAGACTCAGCCACATGGCGTCCACCTCATCTATCTGAAAGTAATCCCGATTCACTTGTGCCAAAAAAAGAATGGCATCGGGCGGAAGAGGGGTGGGGATGGTTTGATTGCGGGCGCTGAGGTGGGTTCGCCACAGGGATTTAGGGCTTTCACCGGCATGACACAGGGAGAATTCAAAAACCAAACAGGAAAGAATCAGCGCCAAATAAAGTTTGCCGTATTTGGGGCTGCTTTCAAGAATCCGGTCCGACGCCAGAGCTGCCAGAAAGGCTACCGGAAAGAGCAGGACTAGAATGATGCGGGATCCCGCCCGAATGGCAGAGGCCAGCGGCCATTCGGCAAACAGTTTCCAGAGACTGTGGCCGTGGATGTTGAGAGTGAGTAAAATCATCATTCCCAGCGCCGTCGCCAGCAGGGAGTAGGCGAGTCGCTGCTTTTGTTTGTAACCCAGTACCAACCCGGTCAGAGTCAGCAACCATGGGATAAGGCCGATGAAAAGACGATGTTCCTGGCGACATTGGGGTGAGATGTCGGTGCCGGCAGCCGAAGCGGACGACCAGAGCTGGGAGTGGTCTGCGATGAAGTAGCTTTGCGGCCGGGGCAGTCCGTTGAGAATGGTGGCCCAATCCCTTTTGGCCCCGTATAGCAGGGTGACTTGAAGATAGGGATAGAAAATTAAAAAGGTTAATCCTGCCAGCAGCATCAGCGAGAGGAGCAGTACGAGTTTTTTCTTTTGAGGCAGCGCTTTCCAAGAAACGAGAAACTCGAGTCTGAAAAGGGTTGGCATATCTCTGAAATGCTTTAAAAGATAAATGACGGTGATGACGGCGAGCAGCACCAGTAGGAAGAATCCAATATAAATACTGCAATAAATCTGCCACACCATCCAGCCCGCGGCGCAAATCAAGTGGCTCCAATTTTTTTGCTCAAGAAACGATATTAAAAATGCGGCCGCGAGGGGGATGCCGAACCGGTACTGGAGCTGGGGATGATGAGTTTGACCGGAAATCGGCAGGGCAAAAGTGAAAATCAACGCCCCCACCGATGCGCTGATCACGCTGCAGGAGAGGCGGCGCAGCGCCCAGTAGGCAGCCGCATAATTCGCCGCATAGCCGACCAAAAACCATACTTGGAAGGCGGTATCGGATTGACCGGTTAGCAGTCGGGGCAATAGGTAGGCGGGCGCCGAGCCAAACAGGTTGTCGCAAAAACCTAGCACATAGGGAAAGGGATAGAAGTAGGTCAAATGAACCAGCGAGGGGGAGTTTCCTTTTAAAAATTGGAAGATGTTTTCCAGGAAATAATTCTCCAGACGCGAATCGATCAGGTTTCCCGGCATCCGGCTCAGTCCGTGAAACTGGGAGAGCGGGCCCGCCGCAAAAGCGATGGCGAACAACGCCAACGGCACCAGCCACCGGTGTTTCGGTCCAAGACTGTTTTTTTTAATCATAGTTTTTCAGGCCTCATGGATGCAGGGAATCAAAGGACGGACCCAGGGGGCGATATGGAAGTTCAACTTAACCTTGGGACAGTGGCGGGTAGGGCGGGCAGTCCGCTGCCCGCCTCCGTTGCCACTCCGCGCGTGCTGATTTGCCCCGACGGCGCGCACGGAGGGACGCGCCCTACCTGTCCCAAAATTACCGTGAACTGCTATAGACCCTTGAAATTGCATAAAAACGCTTTTCAAGCGGACACTAGTTCATAGAGCCATCCCAGACTGTCGTCGCGCACGACCAATCGGTGATTTTTATTAAGATGGTCGGCGAATTCAGCGTAGTGATTCAGCCACCAGAGACTGGTGCGCGGGAAGAGAAGATAACGCCCGCCCTTGATCCGCAGTGCCTCCAATTGGCTGATGGCTGCGGTGCTGTTGTTTGGATAGTGTCCTGCATACTTCCCGGTTTCATCCTGGGGAAAATGCCAGCCGGACCGTCCCGCGAACCGCAGCAGTTGATCATCGCCTTTGCTGGCGACGACCACGGTCTCGCCTGCCGGGAGGATGGCGGTGATCATCTCCTGAATCTGGTCCCGCAGCTTTTGATAGTCCTCCGGGCTGATGGCGGTTTTGGTGGGAGTCAGTAACTCAAACGAGATTGCGGAATGGTATCCCAGCATCCGGAGCCGGCGGTCAATGGCATCGTAGATCCGCTTCAATGGCAGTGTGGAAATCTGGTCGTCATGATGTACCCGCTCGCATTTTATACCCGCTCGGTACTGGCCAGAATAAGGGATGTATTTTCACAGCCATCCCACAGGATTTTTGAAAAAAGTGCTGGAACAATTTGTTTAGCCCTGCCACACGGCAGGGATGAATAAAAAACCAACCGTTCCAGCGCCGTCGAAACTGAATCTTTTGCGGCAGATTTGCAACTTCATT
>CAILMI010000055.1 GCA_903835255.1 uncultured Verrucomicrobia subdivision 3 bacterium | reverse complement strand
GCTGTACAGTATCAAGACATCGGTAACAGGTTAAGGTTAGGCTTTTGCCTATGCCATGGCTTGATATTCGACCGATGGAACAGAAGATTTTATTTCTTACCCGTGTGCTGGACACACCGCGTGGTCAGTTTGCGGCGGTGTGCCGGCAGTTTGGGATTGCCCGTAAGACGGGCTACAAGTGGTTGGCGCGTTATCGGGCGGCGCAGAGCCTGACCGCGCTACAAGAACGCTCGCGGCGACCAATGCGAAGTCCCCGGCGGATTGGCGACGGCTTGGTGGAGCGGATTTTGGCATTGCGTTCGCCGGATGGCTGGGGTGCGCGCAAGATTGCTTATCTGCTGTGGGAAGAAGGCGCGCGCGTATCGGTGGCCACAGTGCATCGGACGCTGCTCCGCCATGCCGCCGTGCATCCGATTGACCGGCATACGCCGGCTTGGACGCGATTTGAACGTCCCGCGCCCAATGATTTGTTGCAGGCTGATTTCAAGGGGCCGTTAGGGCGGGGTGAACTGCGGGATGAACCACTGACCGTGCTGGATGACCACAGCCGTTTTGCTTTGGGGGTGTTTGCCTTGCGGGATCACCGTACCGAACGCGTGCAGGACTGTTTTATCCAAGTGTTTGAACGGTATGGCTTGCCGCGGCAACTGTTATTGGACCATGGGACGCCATGGTGGAACCACCGGAATGGCTGGGGACTGGCCCGCCTGGCCATCTTTTTTATCCAGCAGGATATTGAACTGGTATTTGGGCGGATCCGGCATCCGCAAACCCACGGGAAGATCGAGCGCTTTCACCGCACGTTAGCCCGCAGCATGAGGCGACAGGGTTGGCCTACCACTTGGGAACAATGGCAGCCGCGTTATGATGCGTTCGTGGCACGTTACAATCAGGTGCGCCCGCACGAAGCGCTGGCTATGCAGCGCCCCGCCGAGCGTTACCAACCCAGTGCGCGCCGCTATCGCCCGGAAGTGTCCGTCTGGATTTATCCGCCGGGCTTAACCGTGTGCCGGGTCGATGCCGCTGGGACTGTCCGGGTGGCGGGTCATCGCTATTTTGTCTGTGAAGCCTTAGTCCACCAAGAAGTCGCCCTGGAAACCATCGGCTCACAAATCTTGGTGCGCTTCCGCAACATGTATTTTCGGGAACTCAACCTCACCTCACGCACCACCTTGCCGTTCAATTATCCAGTCAGCGAAATCAATGACCACCTGTTACCGATGTCTTGACAACTCTACAGCGCTGCGATGCCCCCGTGCTGTATCCAGCGCGGAAAGGACTTTTGCGCGCGTCCGTTCCGGTGTTTTTCCTCACGCCTGCTGAACGCGGGCGAGGTCAGCGCAGCGTGCTGACCCTCCCGCAGGCGCCCATTCCTATTTCGGAGTTTGGGTTTCAAGCTTCTGCTCCTGACGTTTTTCGGACATTATGGCTGCTGGCATTGTAACCTAACTGTAACCTGACTGGCACGGGGGTGTTGCCATCTTGGGTCAGAGTGAGGCCTCTGATGGCGCACGAGTTACAGCATCTTGATTTGCGGGAATTGACCCTCCGGCCGGGCGGGGAGTGGTCTCCGCCGCATTCGGGTTGGGCGATGGCACGGGTAGCCGAGGGAGTTGCCTATCTCATGGGTGTGGGGGAGGCGCGCGAATTAAAAATCGGGGATGTTTTTGTGACTCCCTGTAAAAGTGGGGTGGTGCTCCGGGCGAGCCAGCTGGAAGCTCTCAAGCTCCAGTTTTTTGTCGTCCAGCCAGACTATCTTAACGGCCTGATCAGCGTGGCCGAACAGTTCAAGTTCAAGGCGCTGATCAGCCGGCCGGCCCGATGCGTTTTTGTGTTTTCAGCTGTGGATGCCATCTCTCAAAAGTTTGCGCGGGTTGTGAGTCTGTCTCTGGAAGATGAATTTTCTCTCCGCTGCATCCTGGTGCAGATTTGGTCGGCCGCCGTCAGCGGATTGCTGCGGCAGCCGGTGGCGGAATCGGGCGTCGGGAATGTTCTGAAAGAGCGCTTTCGCGAGTTGGTCGGCAGGATGACGGAGGCAGAATTAGCCCAGGAGTCCCTCGCTCATCTGGCTGCGCAGCTGCACTGCAGCGAGCGCCATTTTAACCGGCTTTTCCGGGAGGAGTTCGGCCTGCCTCTGCGCAAGCATCAGACGGAACTGCGGCTTCAGCGCGCCCGGCACTTGCTGGCGGAGTCCGACGGCAAGATCATTGAAGCCGCTTACGACAGCGGCTATCGGCACCTGGGGCTTTTCAATTACATGTTTAAAAAGCGTTTTGGCGTGACTCCCAGCCAGTGGCGTCAAAAAAGCCGGGCGGGCAAAAATTCACGCGGTGAGCGCGCCGGCCTTTCGTCAGCGGCTTCTTTTCTGGGGGCAGTCCTCCTGATTTCCAGCCTGTTTTTTTCCAATGCCGGGATTGCCCAGGTCAGCCCGTCTGCGCCGGTTGCAGCGGCCGTTTCCGGCAGTCCGTCTTCGGCGCCGGCGGCCACCAATGCCGGGCCCCGATTCCGGGTGGATAAATATCTGATTATGGGGGATTCCATTCTGCCGCCGCAGGTGGTCAGCCGCATCCTCACCAATGTCCCCAATGCCTTTGGCACCAATGTGACGTTTGAAGGCATTCAGGCGGCGCTGGGGGATCTGCAGATGGCCTATCGCGAGCGGGGATATGTGACGGTCTCGGTGGGGCTGCCGCCTCAGAAACTCACCAACGGCGTTGTCAAAGTCAAGGTGACGGAGGCGCCGCTGGCGGCCATCACTGTCACCGGCAACCGCTGGTACAGCACGGAGAACGTGCTGCGCGCCGTGCCGGGCCTGCGGACCAACATGCTGCTCAATTCGCATATTTTCCAGCGCGAGCTGGATGTTGCCAATGCGAGCCGCGACCGCCAGATTTACCCCGTCATCGGTCCCGGTCCGGAACCGGGCACCAGCGCGCTGACGCTCAAGGTCAAGGACCAGTTCCCCCTGCACGGAAGGACCGAGCTCAACAACCAGTCCACCCCGGGCACGCCGCAGCTGCGCGAAAACTCCAGCCTGCAATACAACAACCTATGGAATCAGGATCATCAGGTGGGGCTTCAATACAGCTTCACCCCCGAGCAGTGGAAGGCGAACGACTATTATAACAAGACCCCTTTGGACAGTCCCCTGATCGCCAATTACAGCGGCTATTATCGCATTCCGCTCACCTCGGCCTCTTCCGTGGAGCGGGAGGTTCAGGGCAATCCGGCTATTTTCGGTTATAACGAAACCACCCGTAAATTCAATTTGCCGCCCTCCACCAGCCGCCCGGAATTGAACCTGTACGCCAGCCGCTCGACGTCTGAAACCGGCGTCAAAAATGGACCCTCGACGATCGTGGTTGATAATCCCCCGGGGCTCGTGATCACGTCGCAGGATTCCGGCGACAATCTCACTTTGAACAGCGGTTTGGGGGGTCGGCTGTCGCTGCCGCTGCGTCCCATTGCCGGGGTGAGCAGCACCCTCTCGGCGGGTCTGGATTACAAGAGCTATGAGAGCGCGAGTTATAACACCAATAATTTTTATGCCGTGTCGGTGTACAAGGACACCTCCGGGAATTACATCACCAATACGGCCGCCACCCATTCCGGGCAGCCGACGCGGTACGGCACCGTGAACTATCTGCCGCTGAATCTGGGGCTGAACAGTTCGGTGCCGGATTCGCTGGGGATTACTTTTTTCAATGCGACGTTGAACTTCAATCCGTTCACCGCGGGTTCCGGAAATGCTGCATTTTCGCAAAACTCTTATTCGACCAATGCCCGGGCCAACTACGTGACCCTCCTGTCCGGGCTGAGCCGCGATCAGGAGCTCGGTCAGGGCTGGACGTTGCGGATGCATGCGGACGGGCAATGGGCCAGCACGCCGCTGATCAGCAATGAGCAGTTTGCCTTGGGGGGGATGTCCGGGGTGCGCGGGTATTCTGAAGGGGAGGTGTACGGGGACACGGGCTGGCGGCTGACGCTGGAGCCGCGCACGCCGCAGGTGAACATCGGCATGGTGGATGGGGATATTCCTTTTTGGGTGCGCGGTCTGGCGTTTGTGGATTACGGGCAGGTGTACCGGCTGGATGCCTCCCCCGGCTCTACGGCCAATGAAGTGTCGCTGCTGGGCGTGGGCGGCGGTGTGACCGCCAACATCGGCAGCCATCTGGACGCGCGCCTGACGCTGGCCTGGCCGCTGCTGACGGATACGGCCTCGCCCGCGGGGGCCAGTGCCGGTTCCCTGATTGTTTACTTCGGCCTCGGAGCTCAATTTTAATAATATGAATTTCTCTATCCTGCAGGACGATAAACCCCGGCTGTTTTTAAAGGTGATAAAAACGGGAGCGCGGTTTTTTATGAAAAGAAAGCCGCTGCGCCGCGAATCCACTTTGTGCCGGGTCGTCACGGGTCTTCTGGTTTTTGGCTTTGCGGCGAACGTGCTTGCCAATCCCGCCGGCATGACGGTCGCACGCGGCTCTGCCTCCGCCCAGCAGAGCGGCTCTCAGCTCACGGTCACCGCATCTCAAAATGCCTTTCTCAATTGGAAGACGTTCAACATTGCTGCGGGCGAGACCACCCAGTTTATTCAGCCCTCGTCCTCATCGGTCGTGTGGAACCGTGTCAATGATTCAAACCCCTCCCAAATTTTCGGCAACATCCAGGCCAACGGGGTGGTGGTGCTATTAAACTCCTCCGGGTTTTATTTCGGGGCCAACTCGTATGTGAGCGCCGCCGGGCTGGTGGTGTCCACCGCCCAATGCTCCCCTCCGGAAAACGGCGGGGGCTCCTGGCAATTCAACGGCCCGCCGCCTTTGGCGAGCATTGTCAACTATGGCCATCTTCAGATCGGCGCGGGCGGCTCGGCCTTTCTCATTGCGGACAAGATTGAGAACCACGGCACCATCGAAGCTCCCGAAGGCACCATCGGTCTGGCTTCCGGTCAGACGGTGTTGCTGAGCGAGCGACCCGACGGTCGCGGCATGAGCATGGCGGTGACGCTGCCGCAGGGCTCCGTGGATAATTACGGGAACCTGATCGCCCCTGCCGGCACCATTGCCTTGAATGCCCGGGTGGTAAATCAAAATGGAGTCCTGCAGGCCAATTCCGTCCGTGAGCAAAGCGGGGTCATTGAGCTGGTCGCCTCCGACTCGCTCGCTCTGGGGGCCGGCTCCCAAATTCTCGCCCAGGGGGATGCTTCCGCTTCCGGCAGCGCCGGCGGCACTGTGACGCTGAAATCCGGAAATACCTTCAGCGACACGGTCGGCAGCCAGATTGTCACGGCCGGCGGGGACCGCGGCGGCCGGGGCGGCGATGTGGAGGTGAGCGCGCCCACGATTTTGTCATTGGATTCGAGCATGAATGCCGGCGCGCAATCCGGCTGGCTCGGTGGAATGTTTTTGATTGATCCTGTCAATATCACCTTGGGAAATTCCGGCGCGGGCGGGGTGCCCGATTCCGGCACGGTGGCCTACAACAGCGGCTCCGGGACTCTTTTCTTGAATGTGGACACCGCTTTCCTGAACAAAAACTTCTCCCTGATTACTCTGCAGGCGACCCAGGACATCACCCTCGAAGCGGGCACGCTCTGGGATTTGAGCGCCAGCACGGGTGTGGCGGGCGGCGAGGTGAGGCTGCAGGCGGGGCGGGATATCGTCCTGGGCGCGGAATCGCAAATTTTTGACGCGGCCGCGTGGGCGGTCACATTGGAGGCGGGATATAATTTTGTTAACCAAACCGTCACAGCGGGAACGGGCAGCATCGTCTTGAATGAATCCAGCTCCATGGAGACGGCGTCAGGGGCGATGACCCTGCGGGCGGGCAATGATGTTTCGATCGGGACCGGCTCGCTCCGGTCCGCCAGCGGCGGGATTGCCGCGCAGGCCATGGCGGGCAGCATCACTCTGGAATCCGGAGATACGGGCTCGGCTTTTGGGTCGATCCAGTCGGGGGCGGGCTCGATAAGCCTGACCGCCCTGCAGAATATTGATGCCGGTTCCGGTTATATCACAACCAGCGGCGGCGGCAGCATCACGGCGCATGCGCTGGAGGGCAATATCGGCACGGGCTATTTCGCCCAGGGCTATGTTTTCAAGAACGGGGCATCCTCCATCAACACGGCTTATGATTTGAGCGGGGGATTGGGAGGCATCAGCACGGCAGGAGGCGGGGATGTGACTCTGATTGCCGGCGGGAATGTGACCAGTGTACTGCCAGGAAACCGAGGCTATTATTACAACGGCGATTTTTTCTCCCCGCTGAATTCCACCTATGCCACGGCAGGTGCCGGGGCCTATGGCCGCCAGGCGGGCAATGTGACCGTTGTGGCGGGGGGCGATGTGACGGGGAACTACATGGTCGCCAATGGCGTCGGCAGCATTTATGCCGGGGTGATCATGGACGGCAGCGGCAATCCGCTGAAGGATCTGTCCGACCAGTATGTTCTGGGGTCCACGGGCAGCGCCGGCACGGCGGCTTTAAATCCGGATCTGGCCTTGGGATTGGTGAAGGGGGGCTGGAATGTGGCTGCCGCCCAGAATATTTTCTTGCAGGAGGTCCGGAATCCGAATGGCATTTTCAATGTCAACGGGTCGTCCGCCATGAAGCATTATTTTGATTATGATCCGGCGAATTTTGTGACTCTATCCGCCGGCAACCAGGTCCAGCTGGGGGCCGGCGCCTCGACCCTGCCGCGCTCGGATTTGCTCCGGGTGCCTGTGGTGTATCCCTCGCAGCTGGATGTGACGGCGGGCGCCGGGGGCATCACGCTGGTCGGGGATTCCTTCTACAACCAGCTCATCCTCTTTGCCTCGCCGCAGGGCGGCCTCGCCTTGAAAACCACGTCGGGGGGGCGCCTGATAGGCAAGTTGCCCAACGTATCCAATATTCCGCAAATTTTCAGCCTGATCGTTTCGGACAGTTCCAAGAAACAATACAAGACCACCGGCGATTTTGGGTTGAACGATCACGCCGCCACCCCGGTGCATCTCGATCATTCCACGCCCCTCACACTGGATATTGCCGGCGATATGAATCTGGTGTTGGTTGGTGCGCCGGAGGCGGCCCAGATCCGCGTGGGCGGCAACCTTAACAACAGCCGTTTTCAGGGGATGAATCTGGCGGCGAGCGACACGACCCGGATCCAGGTGGCGGGCGATATCAATAACCGGGGCGCTTTCACCTCCGTAAATCTGGATCTCTACGCCGGGACCGCTCCGCCGGAATTATCGTACCTGTCCCAATCCCTGAGCATCACCCCCAACGCCGCCACCCTGGCCAGCAGCCTGTATTACGATCCGGTGACGCATGTCATGACCTATCAGAATATTCCGGGACAGACGCTCGCCTCCGTGTTGAGTCTCCTTCAAAACCTCACCGTGCAGGTCTATGTCAATGGCGTCCCGCAATGGGAGGATGCCTATGCCACCATTCCTAAGACGGCGGTGGTTTCCGTCTTGAACGCAGCCACCGCGCTGGCGTTGACGGATCAATACAATCAAATCAATGCCGCCAGCGGTCTGGCGGCGGGGGTCAGTGCTCCGGACAGCACCAGCGGCATCGTGATAGGCGGAGGCGGCAAGCTGGAGGTTTCGGCGCGCAATGCGGATTTGGGGACCACGTTAGGCATCCGCTCTGTCGGCGCCGGCCTGTATGGCGGCAGCTCGTCTCCGCTCGGCAAATTATTCAACACCGGAGCGGACCTCTCCCTGGTCACCTCGGGCGATCTCAATCTCTATTCCAGCTCCGTGGCTTCCTTGAATGGCGGCAATCTCGTGGTCAACGTCGGCGGAACCTTGAACGTGGGCTCCTCCGAATTCACGGTGAATACCTTTGCCGCCCGCGGCATTTTTTCCTCGAGCGGCAGCGACGTGTTCGTGTATGCCCAAAATAACATCAATCTGAATGGGTCGCGCATCGCCGCGTTCGACGGCGGCAATGTCACGGTGGAATCGTTCCGCGGCGACATCAATGCCGGCAACGGCGGCCTCGGCGGGGTAATCTTATCCGCCTTCTATGTGGATCCCATCACCCACACCGTGTACCAAAACACACCCACGGTTTTTGGCAGCGGCATCCTGTCGGAGACCTTTGGGCCGCGGGACGCTCAATATCCTGCGCCCGATGCGGTGCTGGGGAATATCCTGGTGCAAACTCCCAATGGCAATTTCAACGCGAACAAGGCGGGGGTCATCCAGCTGGCCTTCAATAAGTTGGAATATCCTGGCGCCACCGTGGAAGTCCTCGCCGGTTATGAGTTGCGCGACGTCAATGGCAATCCCGTGTCCGCCGGCCAGCTTCGCGATGGCACGCCGGTGCTGGTGTCGGCCGATCGGAACATCAGCGCCAGCAGCTCCGGGGTGGTGGCGCAAAATGGGATATTGAAAGCCACCGGCAATGTCGACGGCGCTATTTTTGCCAAGGGCAACATCGATGTGGGCGCCGTGAATAATGTGAATGTGACGGCCCTGGCCCAAGGCACCGCCAATGTCAGCGCGGGGGGGGATGTTTCCGGAACGGTCATCGGTATCGGGGGCGTCAGTGCCAGCGGCGGCAGCGTGGACGCCACGCTGCTGTCCAACACCTCCATCAGCGGGGAGACCAGCGGGCAAAGCGGTTTCTCTCAAGGCACCGCCGCCAGCGCCACCGCCCAGGCCGCCCAAACCGAGGTGGCCGCCCAAGCCAAGGAGGAAGGTACCGATGCGGACGCCGAGGATCTGAAAAAAAACAAAAAAGGAATTACGCTGGCTCAAAAGGTGAGCCGCGTGACTGTTTTATTACCCACCAAAACAAACTAAAACTATTATGCTAATCCAACCCCTGTTCGCCAATGCCGCGGTGTACGCCATCAAGAATGCGACCTTGGAAGGCCAAATCACCGTCGTCGCGCTGCTCCTGCTGTCGCTGTTCAGCTGGACCATCATCCTGAGCAAGTTCCGCCAGCTGCTCATTGCGCGGAAGGTCACCAAAAAGTTTTTGGATGCCTACTCCGCCACGCGGGACCCGCTGGAGATCCAGCGCAGAAGCGAGGAGTTCCAGGGCGCGCCCGCCTACCAGCTCTACATCCGGGGCGCGGACGAACTGACGTATCATCTCAAAAACAATCCGGTGGTGGTCCCCAGCCGGCCCCGCCAGACGGTGGAAAACCTGCCGCCGGGCGTTGAGAATGAACAGACCGACATGGTGGCTAAAATCAACGTCACTAAAATCAGTCTCGCCTCGTTTGATGCCGTGCGCGTGACGCTCGAGGAAGCGGCGGGCGCGGAGGCGATGGCCTTGGAAAAAGGCATGATTGTGCTGTCCACGGCGGTGGCGGGCGGCCCCTTCATTGGGCTGCTCGGCACGGTGTGGGGCGTCATGTCCACGTTCGCCAGCATCGCGGAAAATAATTCCGCCAGTCTCACCACCATGGCGCCGGGTGTCGCCGCGGCATTGGTGGCGACGGTTACGGGGCTGCTGGTGGCCATCCCCGCCATGTTCGCTTACAACTTCATGGTGACGACGGTCCGCGCCATCACGCAGGAGCTCGACGGATTCGCCACCCGGTATGCCACCCAGATTGAGCATGTCTATGTGGACAACCGTCCGCTGGCGGAAGAGATCAAGTCGGCGAACGAAGTGTTTGCCTGGCGGATTATTGAGCAGATGAAGCGCTAGGCCTTCAGCGCACCCCCAGTCCTGAAATGAAAAAGTGTTCCAAATCGGCGCATGAGACTTTGACGGAGATGAATATCACTCCGTTGCTGGATCTGGCGTTCGTGCTGCTGGTGATTTTCATCATCACCACGATCCCTCCGGTGAAGGACGTTAAGCTGGAGCTGCCCTCCGCCTCGAAGCATGAAAAAGACCCGCCCAAGAAGGCCAATTACATCGTCGTGGAGTCCAATGGGAACCTGTGGCTGAACAAAAGCCGGGAGACTCTGGACAATCTGCAGCCGGATTTGGTGCGCCTGCGGGAGGCGGATCCGGACTTGAACATCATTATCCGAGGAGATTCCAAGACGAAATACAAACAGATTCGCGCCGTTTTGGATGCCTGCCAGCAGGCCAACGTTCCGAAGGTGGATCTAGCCACGGATCCCATCAAAAATTAGCCCATGACGCCCCAATCCCAGCCGCGTAAAAAGGCCAACTCGTCGAGGGTGAATCTCCTGATTTCCTTCGCGTTTCACGCCGTGCTGGTCTTGGGGCTGCTCTATTTTGCCGCGCGGACCGGGATACTCGGGGAGAAGATCCAGAAAATTGCTGTGACCATGGAAGAGAAGGAAAAGCCTCCGGTCAAGCCCCCGGAACCCCCCAAGGTTGAACCCCCGAAACTCGCAACCCCTCCCAAAACACCCGAGCCGCCCAAGGCTCAGGCGCCCCCGTCGGTCGCCCCGCCGGTCGTGGCGCCGCCCGCCGCCGAATTGCCCTCCTTCGATTTCAGCGGCGGAAAGACGGTCATCGAGAGCGCCGATCCTGTCCAGATTTACAAGGGCCGGATGGAATACATGCTGCACGCGAAATGGAATCGGCCGGAGGGCCTCGCCGATGACGCGTATGTGGTCGAAGTCGCCGTGGCGGTCGATCCGCAGGGCCAGATAAGCGCGCCGGTCTGGCAGAAAGGTTCGGGGAACAATGCCTGGGACGAATCGGTCCGGCAGGTTTTCAAAGTGGTGAAAGCCTTTGAGCGCCCGCCGCCGACGAATTTCCCGGCGAGTGTGGTCATCCGATTTGATGTGATGTCGGAAGCGACGGAACCTGTTTTGCCATGAGACTTAAAAAAACGAGCCGCCGCAGCCACGGCACGATGAACGAGCTGAACATCACGCCGCTCTTGGATCTGGTGTTCGTGCTCCTGGTGATTTTCATCATCACCACCCCGCAGATGATGAACAACCTGGAGATGACGCTGCCTTCGGGCAAGCCGCCGCCTCCGTCGAAGGAGAAGCCGAAGATTAATAAAATCGCCGTGGAGGCCGATGGCCAGATCACCTTCAATGAGCAGAAGGTCACGTCGGAGGAATTGAAGGCCAATTTGAAGTCCCTGAAAGCCTCGGACCCCGACCTTAAAGTCGTTGTCAAAGGCTCCGACGAAGCGGACTATCAAAAAATGATTTTAGTTCTCGATGTGCTCCGGCAGCTGGACATTACCAAAATCGGGCTGGCCACCGATTGAACTCTGGCTTCCTGAAGAATGAACTGGAGCCCTCTCTTCGCTGTTTTATCCGCCTGCCTGCTGGCGGGTTGCCGCACGGATTCGGAGGTCATCCGGTTCAGCTCCGAACCGTTGCCGCCGTCTGACACCGCCGCCGATGCCGAGGGAAAAGCCTCAAAGAAATTGAGCAAGCTGGATTTTTTTGAGATTAAACAGGTGGTGTATGACTACCTGTTGCAGCGTCACTTCTGGGACGATCACGAATACACGGCGATTTTTTTGGAGGGGGACGATGATGAAGTGGCGGCGCTGATCAAGAAATTCCCCGGGCACATCCCGCCGATCAAAATCAGCCGTCGCGCCGAACTTTTTCCCAATCGCACCCCGATTGACAAAGACACCGGCCGGCCGGCAATCGTTTTCAGCGTGGATGCATTGGATCCGGTGGAGGGCCGGGTGGAAGCCGTTGGCAAATGGTATGCCGGGGGCGCGGTGTCTGGCTTTTATATTTTTACCCTTCAGAAAAAAGGCAGCGACTGGGTGAGGCTGTCGGTGAAATAAGGAATGGAGTGCCGGAAGCGGGGGAAGAATTGAATGCTTCTTTCGAAGCGAACAGGTCAGCATCCTTTCCGATTGAACGGGCTGCGGCCGGGGTCTGAATCTTTCCGATTTCGGGCAGGGGATTATTTTTTCAACCCGCGGGGGGCGGGCGGGGCGGGGTCCGGAAAGGGGCCGGCCGGAGGGGAGAGGGGTGAGTTCCCGGGGGAATCAATTTTGGCCCGCCGAACCCTAAAAAACGTGGAAATAAGACTTGCGCGACAAAACGCGTTTGATATATTTCGCGTTCGATTTAACCGGAACAGATGGGCCGGGATTTTGGTCGATAAACTTTTAAGACGCAATGCCGACAATCAATCAACTGGTCCGCAAGGGCCGCACTAAAGTCAATTACAAGTCCAAGTCACCCGCCTTGGAGAACTCCCCCTTTCGCCGTGGCGTCTGCATCCAGGTGATGACGCGCACTCCCAAGAAGCCCAACTCGGCGATGCGCAAAGTGGCCAAGGTCCGTCTGACCAACGGCTACGAGGTGATCGCCTACATCCCCGACGAAGGTCACAATTTGCAGGAGCACAGCATCGTGCTCATCCGCGGCGGCCGCGTGAAGGATTTGCCCGGTGTCCGTTACCACATTGTGCGCGGCACGCTGGATGCCGCCGGCGTGGAGAAGCGCCGCGTGAGCCGGTCTAAATACGGGGTCAAGCGCCCGAAAGTCAAAGCGGCTCCGGCGGCCTAGTTCATTTTTCAACAACCCAAACGATTTAAAAATTCATGTCCCGCAGACGTCAAGCAACCAGAAGGCCCGTTAACAAGGATGGCAAATTCAAAAGCACGCTCGTGGCGCGCTTGGTGAACACCATCATGCAAGGCGGCAAGAAGAGCACGGCTGAACGCATCGTCTACGGCGCGTTTGACAGCATCTCGGAAAAAAATCCGGCGAGCAACCCGATTGAGATTTTGCAGCGGGCGGTCGATAATGCCAAGCCCCGCATTGAAACCAAGGCCCGCCGCGTGGGCGGCGCCACCTACCAGGTGCCGCTGGAGATTCCCTCGGACCGCCAGAACGCCCTCGCGCTCCGCTGGATCGTTGATTTTGCCGATGCCCGCAAGGGGACTCCCATGGGGGCGGCGCTCGCGGCGGAAATTCTCGAGGCCTATCAGGGGCAGGGGAACGCCATCCGGAAACGGGACGAGGTTCATAAGATGGCCCAAGCCAACAAGGCGTTTGCCCATTTCCGTTGGTAGAATTAAAATGAATTTTGCGCCCCGGCAAGGTGCCGGGGCGTTTTTAGTCGGGTTAACTAATTTTTAAAGAAACCATGAGCGCAGCAGCGACAGGAACAGCCAAATCGGTGAACGCCCCGGGCCGTCAATACACGATGGAGCGCACGCGCAACATCGGCATTGCCGCGCACATCGACGCCGGCAAGACCACCACCACCGAGCGAATTCTTTTCTACACCGGCCTGATTCACAAGATCGGCGACGTGGATGATGGCAACACCGTCACCGACTGGATGGAGCAGGAAAAGGAGCGGGGCATCACGATCACCTCCGCCGCCGTCACCTGCTTCTGGACGCAGAAATGCGCCAAGCCGGGCGAAGACAAGATTTATAAGGCGTTCAAGGACATCACGCATCGCGTGAACATCATCGACACCCCGGGCCACGTGGATTTCACCGCAGAGGTGGAGCGTTCCATGCGCGTGCTCGATGGCGCGGTGGCCGTGTTCTGCGGCGTCGCCGGCGTGCAGCCCCAGTCCGAGACCGTGTGGCGCCAGGCCACCAAGTATCACGTTCCGCGCATCGCCTTCGTCAACAAGATGGACCGCATCGGCGCGAACTTTGAAAATGCGCTGAACGACATGCGCACGAAATTGCGCGCGTATGCGTTCCCGATTTTCCTGCCGCTGGGCCAGGGCCCCTGCGAGTTTGAAGGCAAGCCGGTCGAAGGTGGTTTTGAGGGCGTGATTGATATCGTCAACCAGAAGACCATTTATTGGGGGCCCACCGAGGCCAACGAAGGCCTGAATTACGAAATCCGGGACATTGATCCGGCGGATCAGGAACGCGCCACGGCCGCGCTTGCGGAATTGATTGACGCTGTCTCCAACAAGGACGAGGAGATTGCCAACCTCGTGCTCGAGGAAAAACCCATCACCGCCCCGGCGCTCAAGGCCGCCATCCGCCGCCTGACGTGCAAAATTGAATTGATCCCCGTCCTCTGTGGTTCGGCATTCAAGAAAAAAGGCGTCCAGGTTTTAGTGGACGCGGTTGTGGATTATCTCCCCGGCCCGCTGGATATTCCCTGCGCAGAAGGCATGGTTCCCGGTACGGAAGACAAACTGAAAGTCGAGGCGGATGACAACGGCAAGTTCTGCTCGCTGGCGTTCAAGCTCTGGACCGATCCTTTCGCGGGCAAATTGGTGTTCTTCCGCGTGTATTCCGGCCAGCTTAAGAAGGGCGACAATATTTACAATCCGCGCACCCGCAAGCGCGAGCGCGTCAGCCGCCTTATGGTGATTCAGGGCAGCGAGCGCAAGGACATCAACGAGGTGTACGCCGGCGACATCGCCGCGCTGGTCGGCCTGCGCAACATCACCACTGGGGACACCCTGTGCGATGAAAGCTTTGATGTGACGCTGGAACCGCCGACGTTCCCGGAACCGGTTATCTCGATGGCCGTCGAGCCGAAGACCAAGCAGGATCGCGACAAGATGTCCGAGGGTCTGCAGCGTCTCGCCGAAGAAGATCCGACGTTCCGCTGCTTCACCAACGAAGAAACCAGCCAGCTCATCATTGCGGGCATGGGCGAGCTGCATCTGGAAATCATCATCGACCGCCTCAAGCGCGAATTCAAAGTGGAAGCCAATACCGGCGCTCCGCAGATCGCATACCGCGAAACAATCACGAAGAAGGCGGAAGGCGAAGGCAAATTCATCCGTCAATCCGGCGGTCGCGGTCAGTACGGCCACGCCTGCATCACCGTCGAGCCGAATGAAAAAGGCAAGGGCGTTGAAGTCTTGGATGAGATTGTGGGCGGCGCGATCCCCAAGGAATTTATTCCCAAGGTCATTGACGGCATCGAAGAGGCTATCAAGAGCGGCGTTTACGCCGGCTACCAAGTCATTGACATCAAATGCGAAGTGGTGGATGGCTCGTTCCACGAGGTGGACTCGAACGAGCTCGCGTTCAAGATGGCGGGCATCTTCGCCCTCAAAGATGCTTTCAAGAAAGCGGGTCCGATCCTGCTCGAGCCGATCATGAAAGTGGAATGCACCACGCCGGACGAATATCAGGGCGACCTGCTCGGCGATATCAACCGTCGTCGCGGCACGATTGTCAGCATTGAGGCGAAGAACGGTCAGACGGTTCTTAACGCCCAGGTGCCGCTGGCCGAAATGTTCGGGTATGCCACGGCGATCCGCTCGCTGTCCAAGGGGCGCGCCTCTTATTCAATGGAACCGCTGGCTTTTTCCCAGGTTCCGAACAGTGTATTGACCACGATTTTAGACGCGGCCGCCAAGAAACCGGCGGCTCGCACTTAACCCACACAACCATAACTACACAATCGCTCTTTATATGGCTGCACAACGCATCAGAATCCGGCTCAAGGCCTATGACCACCGCGTCATCGACCAGTCCGCTCGAGAAATCGCGGACACCGTCAAACGCACCGGCGCTCGCGTCGCCGGGCCCATCCCGTTGCCGACCCGCATTGAACGCTTCACCGTTCAGCGCTCGCCGCACTCGGACAAAAAATCCCAGGAAACCTTCGAGCAGCGCACGCACAAGCGTCTGATCGACATTCTGGACCCGACGGCCAAGACCGTGGACGAATTGAAGAAACTCAATTTGCCCGCCGGCGTGGATATCACCATCAAAATCTGATTTAAGGAACACCATGCCACTCGGACTTTTAGGAAAAAAACTCGGACACACGCGCGTCTATGACGCCAGCGGCAACGTCACCCCGGTGACGGTCGTGCTCTGCGGCCCCAATCGCGTGCTGCAGGTCAAAACGCAGGGCGGCAAAGACGGCTACAATTCCGTCCAGCTCGGCTTCGACGACCAGAAGGAACAGCGCCTGTCCAAGGCCCTGCTCGGCCACATCAAGAAACAAAACGGCGCGGCGGTGAAACGCATCCGCGAGTTCCGTGATTTCTCCAAAGACGTCAAGCCCGGCGATATTATCGGGCCGACATTGTTTGCGGTGGGTGATTTCATTGATGCCATCGGGACGACCAAGGGGCGGGGCTTTGAAGGTGTCATGAAGCGCCATCATTTCGCCGGCGGTCCGGCCACCCACGGCGCCAAAGGCTGGAAGCGCCGCTCCGGCGCCATCGGTCAGCGTCTGTTCCCCGGCACGGTCATGCGCGGCATGAAGATGCCCGGTCACATGGGTCAGGTAACGCGCACCACGCAGAACCTCGAGATCATCCAGGTTCGCGAGTCCGACAACCTGTTGCTCATCAAAGGCGCGATTCCCGGGTCCGAAGGCGATTACGTCGTCATCCGCGAATCCAAGAAGCGGCCGCAGGGCTGGAAGCCGCCGGTCAGCATTTCCAACAAGAAAAAAGCGTCCGACAAAAAAGCCGCCGCCGCGGCAGCTCCCAAGAAATAACGCGCCATGAAAATTGCCATTAAAAATTTAAAAGGAAAAAATCAGGGCGAACTGGAAGTGAAGTTCGAGATGATTGAGAACGGACGCGGCACCCAGGCCGTGCACGATGCGGTCACCGCCTACCGGGCGGCGCAGCGCAGCGGCACCGCCTGCACCAAGACGGCCGGCGAGGTCCAGGGTTCCAACAAGAAGCCTTGGAAACAAAAAGGCACCGGCCGCGCCCGCGCTGGCTCCGTTCGCTCCCCGTTGTGGGTCGGCGGCGGCGTCGTGTTCGGTCCCAAGCCCCGCGACTTCAGCAAGACGATCTCCAAGAAAACCAAGCAGCTCGCCCTGCGCAAAGCCTTGAGCGAGCGCATCAAGCTCGGCGACGTGGTCATCGTGGAAGATTTGAAGTTGTCCTCCCCCAAGACCAAGGAGTTCTCCGGCATCATCGATGCGCTGGAGCTGCAAGGCACCACGCTCATCGTGGCGGCGGCAGACAAAAACCTCACGCTCGCCTCGCGCAACATCTCCTACGTCACCATGACCACAGGCGATCTGCTCAACACCTACGATATTTTGCGGCCGGACAAGCTGCTCTTCACCCGGAGTGCGTTTGAAACCGTGGAAGCCCGTCTGACCCAGGAATAACATGAACCCTTTCGAAATCATCAAGACCGTCCGCCTCACGGAAAAAGGCACCCGCCAGGGCGAAAAGTATAACCAGTACACCATCGTGGCCGACCGCCTCGCGACCAAGCCGCAGATCCGGCAGGCCGTGCAGGAACTGTTCAAGGTCAAGGTCACCAAGGTCAACACGCTCAACGTCCGGGGTAAGGCCCGCCGCAAGCGCACGGCCCAAGCCGGCAAAGCGCCCGATTGGAAGAAAGCCATCGTCACCCTCAAGGACGGCGATAAGATCACCCTGACCTAGTCGGAATTTGAAATCACCTGCGGCGCGGAGTGATCTCCGCGCCGCTTTTTCTTGCTCGGAAGCGTGCCGCCGCCGGCGGTCAGTGCAAGATACCGGTGACAGCTGGGCGGAGGGGAAGACGTCGCTGGCCGATTAATGAATGGCACGGTGGCTCGGGCGGTTCTCTATGCGAGAAGCTGTTCCCGAAAATCCGAGCGGCCCCTTGCGGCCTCTTTGCTGTCGCTGCTCTAGTGACCGTGGCCTGGCGCCACTTCGGCCAGATGGTTCCCGTAAGTCAGGGCCAGCACCGCGCCGACCAGCACCAGAAAGGCGGCGCCCACCGCCAGCTTCGTCAGGAGCCGTGCGCCGCGCCATTCCCGGAGGGCGAAACCGACGACGATGCTGAATAGGATGAGCATGATCATGTGGATGGCCCAGCTCGTGAACTGGTACTCTCCCATCCGCACGTGGCCGAGGTTGTAGAAGAAGAATTGGCCATACCACAGGCAGCCCGTCAGCACGGCCATCGCCCAGTTCACCGGCAGGCTGGATTTCTCCGTCCCGGCGGGCAGCTCCACGATTTCACTCAGCGTCTTGTGTTTGCGGTGCAGCCAGAGACAGTAGAGCGTCGTCGAAATAAACGCGCCGGTATTGGAGAAGATATAGACCACATTGCCGCGAAAGACCCCCGCCCCGTGCGCTGAAGCCACATCGGCGATCGGTTCGCCCGCCGCCAGCGCAAACCCGTACACCGCCGAAAGCACGCCGGCCAGCAGCGACAGCATCAGGCCCTTCGCGAGCGAAAATCCCGCGAGGCTGGCGGTGCCGCTCAGGTCGCGTTCCTTCATGCGTCCGGCGGCGCCGGTGAAGGCGATGCCGATCATGCCGATGGCGATGCCGCCCATGACCCAGCTGGCCCCGGGCTTGCTCAAGGTTGTTCCCAGGGTGCCGGCGATCAGCGGCGGAATCAGGGTGCCGAGCACCGTGGAGAGCCCAATGGCAATCGCATAGGTCAGCGAAAAACCGATGTACCGTATCGAAACGCCAAATGCCGTCCCGCCAATCCCGTAGGCGGCGCCCAGCAGGAATGCCGTCAGCATGGCGCTGCGGGGCGCCTCGCGCAGGACCGCGCCCAGTTCGGGAATGGTCAGCCACGCGCCCAGGAGGGGCAGCAGCAGCCAGCAGAACGAAGCCTGCACCAGCCAGTAGGTCTGCCACGACCATCCGGTGACGCGCTTTTGCGGCGTGTAACAGATGGCCGCAAAGAAAGCGCCGACCGCGTGGAACGCCGCGCCGAGGAGCGGATTGGGAGGAATCATGGTGATGTTGGGTTGGGGGTTCGCCTAGGATGTCGCCTAGGATAAATTCAAAGGAAAAAATTTTACGCGACCCAGCGCCGCCGGTCGAGTTGGAAAAGTATTTTTGAAAGCATCCCCGCGCGCAACTTTTGGGCTGGCAATCCCGCCGAGAAGTTTTAATCTCGCCGGATGATCGCTGTCGCCGCTTCTCCCACCTATTCCGTGGCGCTTGACCGGCTTCCGTTCGGCTGGTTTGACGTCGTCCTGCTGGCGGTGGTGGGTCTGGGGATTCACCGCGGTCGCAAGCATGGCATGACCCGGGAGGTGTTGCCGGTGTTCCAGTGGGTGGCGATTGTGATTGTGAGCGGCCTGGGCTATCAGATGGCGGGGCAGTTTTTTCTGAACGTCGCCAAGCCGGGAATCCTGTGGGCCTCTATCGGGGGTTATCTTTCGCTGACGCTGCTGGTGTTGCTGCTGTTCCAGATCCTGAAAAAACTCATCCTGCCCCATCTGGAGGGCAGCAGTTTTTTCGGGGGGATGGAGTATTATCTGGGGAGCATCTCGGGCGGGATCCGGCATCTGTGCCTGCTTCTTTTTGTGCTCGCCCTCCTGCATGCTCCCTCGTACACCCTTGCGGAAGTAAACGCGCAAATCGCCTACAACGCGCGCTGGTATGGCGGTAATCAGCAAGGGTTCAAGGGCAATTTTTTCCCCTCGGTGCACACGGTTCAGGAGTCGGTCTTCAGGCGCTCGTTCGCCGGGCCGCTCATCGAGAGCTATCTGGGGATGATCCTGATTCATACTCCGGAAGCCACGGGGGTCAAGCCGCCGCCCTCTGCGGCCCAGATCCACATCGGCAACTGACCGGCCCCCTCGCCGGAGACTCAAGCAATGGCCGGTTTTTCACAAGCAACCTTGGAACGCATCCGCGCGGCAAGCGACATCGTGGAGGTGATCGGTGCCTGCCTGCCGCTGAAAAAAAACGGGGCCAACTTCACCGCCCTCTGCCCATTTCACAAAGAGAAGACGCCCAGCTTCAACGTCAATTCCCAGAAGCAGATTTTTCACTGCTTTGGCTGCCACAAGGGCGGCGATGTGTTCACCTTCATCAGGGACTACGAGAACATCGGCTTCCTGGATGCCGTCCGCCGGCTGGCGGAGCGGGCGAAAATACCGCTGGAGACCGATCAGAACCCCGCGGAACAACAGTCGCGCCATCTCAAGGACGAGCTGCTTCAGATTCATGAGCAGATCACGCAGCGCTGGCAGAACGCCCTGGCCAGCGAGGCCAGCGGCCAGCGCGCGCGGGATTATCTGGCCGGGCGCGGCGTCTCCGCCGAGGCGATCAAACTGTTCCGGCTCGGAGCCGCCCCCGAGGCGTGGGACGACACGGTCAATTGGGCAGTCGGTAAAAAACATGATCTGGGGCTCATCGAAAAGGCCGGCCTCATCATTCAAAAGTCCGAGGAGGCCGGCCGGACCACTGAGGGGCGGCGCTACTACGATCGGTTTCGCGGGCGGCTCATGTTCCCCATCTGCGACGAGCAGGGCAGGGTGATCGGCTTCAGCGGGCGCATTCTGTCCGGCGACGAGAAGACCGCGAAATATGTCAACTCGCCGGAGACCCCCCTCTTCACTAAGAGCAAGGTGTTCTTTGGCCTCGATAAGTCCAAGCGCGCCCTGCTGGAGGCGCAGTCGGCCATCGTCTGCGAAGGCCAGCTGGATTTAATCGCCTGCTTCATGGCGGGGGTGCAAAACGTCGTCGCGCCCCAGGGCACGGCCTTCACCGACCAGCACGCGCGCATCATCAAGCGCTATGTGGAGGAAGTGGTTTTGTGCTTTGATTCCGACGAGGCTGGGCAGAAGGCCGCCGTGCGGTCGCTCGAACCCCTGCTGGCCTCGGGCGTGGCCGTGCGCGTGGCGGTGATGCCCCGGCCGCATGACCCGGACAGTTACATTCAGGCCAACGGCGGCGAGGCGTTTCGCCAGCTGGTCGCCGGCGCGGACGGCTTTTTCGATTATTATTTGAACCGGCTGTGCGCTCAAAACGACGTGGCCAGCGACAAGGGGCGGAGCCTGATAGTGCGCGACATGGCTGCGGCCGTCGGGAAGACCGGCAGCGCCGTGCTGGTGGACAAGTATGCGCAGAAAACCGCGCTGCGACTGGGGGTCCTGCCCGAGGCGGTGCGGTCTGAGTTCCGCAAGACCCCCTCTGCCCGGCCGGTAAACGCCGCGGACGGGGAGGAATCCTTTGAAGCGGCGGAATCCGAAATGGCGCGGCCCTCCGCCGTGGAACTTCATCTGCTCAAGCTGCTGTTTTTGCACGACGACCTGGTTCCGTGGGCTGCGGCGCATCTGGACCCGGAGTGGATTTCCCATCCCCAAACCCGGCAAGTGGTTGCCCAACGGCTTGCCGCGCAGCGGGACGAAACCTGGCAGAGCCTCGGCGCTTTTTTAGAGGCGTGCGATTCCCCGGGTATCCGGAGCCTGGTGACCGAAGCTGTCGCCGAGGAGCGCAAACTCCCGAACCTCGAACAGCAGCTTGCCGATGTGATCTTGAAATTGAGAAACCAGTGGTTGGATCGGAAGATTGCCGCGTGCCTGCAGCGGGCGGGTCAGCCGGAAATTGCCGACGCGGACAAGCTCGCGTTACTCCGTGAGCAGCAGCAGTTGCGCGAGCAGAAGCGGATGGGAATTTTTGCGGTGGGCGAGGCGTGAATCCCTAAATCGCCGGCCGGACGCGGGTCTGGCACAAGTTTTGCGGGCCATTCATTTCTCGCTTTTGACCTTTCCAGAAATTGCGCTAGTGTGCCCTTCGGTCGGTGTCACAAGGAACTCCATTACTAACCTATGAAAATTATAAAAACATCCCTCCTCACCCTCGTTGCGGTTACGGCTTTGTCCGTGGCCGGCTGCAGTAAACCCTCGGATGGCGCGGCCGGCGGTGCCAGCGCTTCCGCCACCCGCCTGGACACCGCCAGTTTTGAATCGGCTTTCCTAGCGGCGGAGCCGGCCCTCAAGAGCGCCGTGAAAAAGGCCGTGACGGCAATCCAAGGGGCGGATTATCCCGCCGTTGTCACCCAGCTTCAATCGCTCCCCACCCGGTTCCAACTCACCTCCGAACAGCAGCAGGCGGTCAGCGATATGATTGCCGCCGTGCAAAAAGCCATCGGGACCGGGGCGGGCAAGGCCGCCGATGCCGCTGCCAAGGCCGCGGCCGATATGTCCCAGCCATTGGGTAAGTGATCCGCAGTTTTTAAACAAGAACTACGGAGCGGGTAGGGGGCATCGCGCTGCGATGCCCCCGCGCCGTATCCGGCGCGGAAGGGGCTTGTGCCGGCGGCCCCCTTTCTGACGCCCGCTGAACGCGGGCAGGTTATCGCAGCGCGCTGACCCTATCCACGTTGGTGCGAACTCCGAAGCAATCGGGGATGAGTGCGCCGCACCGCTATTGCCAAGGGCAGGGCGGCCGCGCGGCGGCATCCTCGGTGGGTCGTCCACAAAGCCCGCGCGGCGGCGGCTCATCGCAAAAAGAAAAGGCGCCATCCTCACCGGATGGCGCCTTGTAAGTGGGGTGCGGTGGATTATTTCGCGCCCTGATCAATCCACGCGCGGATCAAGCCAATCTGTTCCGGGGTCAGTTGTTTGATGCCTGCCTTGTTGTGAATCGGTGGCATCCAGCTTTCGGAATCACTCCCCAGATAGGCGACAGATTCAACCAGCATGCTTTTGGCACTGTTGCCAGGAATGACAATCGCGCCATGCTTGGTGCCTTTGAGGACTCCCTCCAGGGTGTCCATTTTAAGCCGGGCTTTGGGCTTGTCGCCCTGGTGACATTTGACACAGGACACTTCAAAAATGGGTTTCATGTCCTTGGCGTAGGTCACGCCGGTTTGGGTGGAGGCCGGGGGCAAAGTGGCCGCGGGTTTGGGGTCTTTCGCCGATCCTACGGCAATCAGGCTAAACAGGGCGGACAACGCTGCGACGGCGAGTTTGAGGGAAGTCTTTTTTGGATGCATGGGTACGTTGATACTATTGATTTTGTTCAATGGGAATCGGTTGTCAATAAAACAGACGCCTTTTCCGTTGGAAAGTTTCACACAATTATCAGCTGAAGCGGAGGGGGTTCGGAGGGCTCTCGCGGTCCAGTCGGTATTTTTCAGAGCCGGCTTGCCGTCCGGCGGCCCTTGGGCTAACTCTAGCGGGTGAGCGATGAGTCTTTTTCCGATGCGGTGCTGATTTTGCTGGGGCATGGCACCACCTTAAACGAGCAGTCCGCTGCGCCAATTTTTCAGCATGCCGCCGAGTTGCGGCGCCGCCACCTTTTCAGCGGCGTCCGCGAGGCGTTTTGGAAACAGGAGCCGCACATCAAAAAAGTCCTCGCCGAAACCACTGCCCCGCGCCAGTTCATTGTGCCGTTCTTTATCAGCGAGGGCTATTTCAGCACCGAAATCATCCCCAGTGAATTGGGCTTTCCCGGGGTGCCTTCCTTCCTCCGCACACCGCAGTCCCTGATCCACTACTGTTCCCCGGTCGGTTCGCACACGTTGATGACCCAGGTGATTCTCGCCCGGGCGAGGGGGGTGGTGGAACAGTTTCCATTTCCCCGCGCGCCGCGCCCTGAGGACACCACCCTGCTCATCGCCGGCCATGGCACGGGGCGCAATGCCAATTCGCGCAAAGCCGTCGAGCGCCAGGTGGAGCTCATCCGCGCGCTCGGACTCTTCGCGGAGGTCGGGGCGGTGTTCATGGAGGAGGCGCCGTTCATCAAAGGTTGCGCGGCGCAGGCAAAAATGAAGCACATCGTCATCGTGCCGTTTTTCATCAGCGACGGCCTGCACGCTGTCGAGGACATCCCGGTGCTGCTCGGCGAGCCGGAGCGCCTGGTGAAGGAGCGGCTGGCCGCAGGTCAGCCTGCTTGGCGCAACCCCTCGGAGCGCGAGGGGAAGCTCGTCTGGTACGCCCCTTCCATCGGAACCGAGCCGATGCTGGCTGAGGTGATTTTACAGCGCGTGCGCGAAGCGGAGCAGCGCGCCGTCCAGTCGGTCTGAGCGCGTTCTCCGACGGCAAGAGAGTCTTCGGGGGGCGCGCCATCGCATTGATGGAGGCGCCAGTTGTGGACTTTAGCCGCCGCTCGGCGTCCGGGTCAGTACGATGAATAATTCATCCCGGACGGGGCGCACGGAGGTGAACCGGTACCTCCCCGCTGCTTTCAGGGATCCAAAACCCAGGCCGTCGGCAATCGTGGGGGCCATGCGGCCCCCAAAGATTTTCGGACAGAGTGTCAGATGGATTTCGTCCACCAGCCCGGCCCGGAACAGCGCGTCATTCAGTGCCCCTCCGCCTTCGCATAAGAGCCGTTTTACTCCCCAGGCCTTCCGCAGCCAGAGCAGGGCCGCCAGGAAATGAAGTTCCCGGTCTCCGAAGGACTTCACCTCGTCGGTCAGACCGCAAAGTAGCTCCCTTTTTTTTGGAGTCACGCGCCGGGTCGTCAGCACGATCAAGGGAGATGTTTTCACCCTGAAGATTTCCGACGCCAAATCAATCGACCCGCTGCCGCTCACGATCACGCGCACCGGGTGTTCCGCCCGCCCGCTTTTCAGGCGACGGCGGCGGAACTTTTCGCCGCCGGTGTCGAGCGTCGCCTGGGACAGTTCCACCGTCCTCGCCCCGCACATCACCGCATCGGCCGTGGCCCTGAGCGCGTACAGATGCTCCCGGTCCCGGTCGCTGCCGAAGGACGTCACCGCCCGGTTCGCCGTCGCGATTTTCCCGTCCGCGGTCATCGCCATATTGACCAGGACAAAAGGCCTCTTTGACGGGTTCATTTTGAGCGGGGGGGTCACAGGAGAAGCATGGCATCGCCGTAGCTGAAGAACCGGTAGCGCTCGCGGATGGCGGCGGCGTAGGCGGCCAGGACATTTTCCCGCCCGGCAGTTTCCCCGGGCGCGGCGAACGCGCTTACCAGCATCAGCAGCGTGGAGCGGGGCAGATGGAAATTCGTCAGCAGCGCGTCCACGACTTGAAATTGAAACGGCGGGAAAATGAAGATGCTCGTCCTGCCCCGGTCCGCGGCGAGCGACCCGCCATTTCGGGCCGCGACGCTCTCCAGCACCCGGACGGCCGTGGTGCCGACGGCGATGACGCGGCGGCCGGATGATTTCGCCGCATTGACGATGCGGACCGTCTCATCTCCCACTTCAAATCGTTCTTCATGCATGGGATGGGCATCCAGTGTTTCTGTCTTCACCGGCTGAAAAGTGCCCAGCCCCACGTGCAGGGTCACGAAGCAAACCTCCACGCCGCGCGCGCGGATTTCTTTCAGCAGGGCTTCGGTAAAATGCAGGCCGGCCGTCGGCGCCGCCACCGAACCTGCCGGATGCGCATAGACGGTTTGGTAGCGTTCCCGGTCCGCGGCCTGACCGGTGGCGCGCGCGATGTAGGGCGGCAAGGGGATTTCTCCGAAGGAATCCAACTCGCGGCGAAGATCCGGCGTGCCGGAAAAAGTGAGACGCCGATGGCCCTCCGCATTCACCTCGACGACCGTCGCCATGATTTTCGCCGCCGTTCCGTCGGTTGCCCTGAGCCGGATCTGCGTCCCGAGCCGCGCGTTTTTTCCGGGACGCATCAGGCACCACCAGTCGTTTAGCGCATTTTCCTCGAGCAAAAAAATCTCGAACTGCCCGCCGGTCTGAGAGTTTACCCCCCGCAGTCGCGCCGGAATCACCCGCGAATTGTTGAGCACCAGCACGTCGCCGGCACGCAAAAAACCGGGCAGATCCCGGAAGGTCCGATGCTCCAAGCCCCCGTCCGCGCGCCGCAGAACCAGCAGCCGCGAGTCATCCCGTTCCGTCGCCGGCTGCTGCGCGATGAGCCCGGGCGGCAGGTCATAGTCAAAATCCGCGGTTCGCATGGTGGCAAGTCTCAAGTTTTGGGCCGGAAGTTTCAAGCCGTCACATGGAAAAACTAGCCCCCCTTCCCATGCCCACCCTGGAATGTGAATAACTTTCGAACAAATCCCCTCTCCCTAACAAATTTTCTGTTGACGAAGTGGGTTAAAGTGGTTAGAAATGGGGCGTTGTGGGTGATCTGACCGGTTAAGGGATCGGTGGTGAACAAATGAGCGACACGCAGTTACAGCAGGTGATTTATTACAATTCATGCTATCGGCATGGGGTGGATGAGAAGCGGCGTGTCCAGATTCCTGCCAAGTGGCGGCCGGAAAACGAGGGGACCGAGCTGACGATGATTCTCTGGCCGAAGCATGCGGCGGGGGATTGTCTGAGGGTGTTGCCGCCGGTGGAGATGGGGCGGTTGATGGCGGACATCGATGCGATGCCGGCGGGGGATGAAAAGAAAGTTTTTTTGAAGCGCTTCATTGGCAGCGGTTCGACTCAGGTCACGCTGGACAAAGCTGGCCGGATTTGTGTTCCGGACGAGATGGCGCGTCAGGCGGGCATTGCGCATGAGGCGGTGCTGGTCGGCCTGCTCGACCGGTTCGAGATTTGGAACCCGGACCGTTACGAAAAAGTCAAGGCGGCGGACGCGGTGCTCGCGCACGAGGCCTTCAAACTCATGGAATAAAAATCTGATCATGAATCTTGGAAAATTACTGGGGGCCGGAAAAAGTTTTATCAGCGGACGCAAGTCGGCTGCCTACCGCACGGACAAGCGGGTCTACCTGCCGCAATTTGTTTCGCCTAAAAATCCGTTTGCCACCCCGGCATCGTCCGGGGCGCGGATCGAATCGCCGAAGCCGGCGGCGGCGCCGCCGGTGTCGCCGGTAAAAAAGGCCGCGCCGCTGACCTGGGCGAAAACAGAGAAGATGCCGATTCTGGCCGCTCCTGCGGCGCCGGTGCGCGGCGCGTCTTGGGCTGGAAAGCTCAACCCGGTTTCCCTGTTCCGCTCCGCCCCCGCCCCCGCGGGCAATCGTCCCGCCCCCGTGCAGGCCGAGCTCTCGCTGGAAAAAGTGCGGGTAATTCACAACGATTTGACCGATGCGGATGTCGAGGTCGTCCCGCTGAAATCCCGTCCCGCCCCCGCGCTGCTGGACCCGATGCCGGCGCGCGGCTCTTGGGAAGCGTTGGGCGATCGTATTTTGAAGGTGACGGCGCTGTAAGGCGCCGCTGCCGCTGCCCCGTGTCTGATTTCAACCATCAATCCGTGATGGCGGCGGAGGTTCTGGCCGCCCTGAGGCCCAGCCCGGGCGGACGCTATGTCGACGGGACGGTGGGCGGGGCAGGGCATGCGGCGCGGATTTTGGAGGCCAGTTCGCCCGCGGGTTGGCTGTGGGGATGCGATCGGGATGGCGTTGCGGTGGAGGTGGCCTGCCGTCGGCTGGGGGAAGCCTATGCCGGCCGGTTTGAAGTTCGGCGCGGGAATTTTTCCGAGCTGGCGGACTGGGTCCCGGCGGCGAGTTGCGACGGGGTGCTGCTGGATCTGGGGGTGAGTTCCCCGCAGGTGGATTGTGCGGAACGGGGTTTCAGTTTCCAGCAGGAGGGTCCGCTGGACATGCGGATGGATGACCGGCAACTCCGGACGGCGGCGGACCTGGTGAATGATTTGAGTGCCGATGAGCTGGCGACCGTCTTTTGGGAGTACGGGGATGAGCGGGATTCGCGGCGGTTTGCGCGGGCGATTGTTCATGACCGGGGGCAGCGGAAGTTTGCCACGACGCGGCAACTGGCGGAGCTGATTGAACGGCTTGCGCCGCGGCACGGGAAAAAATCCCATCCGGCCACCCGGGTTTTTCAGGCGCTGCGGATTGCGGTGAACGACGAGATTGGCTCCCTGAAACGCGGGCTGGTGGCGGCCGTGGATGTTTTAAAGCCGGGCGGGCGGCTGGCGGTGATCACCTTTCATTCGCTCGAAGACCGGATGGTGAAGGAATTCGGGCGCGACCGGGCGCGGGAGTATACCTATCCCGGCGAGGTGGATGTGCCCGAACTGCGGAAGCCCTGCGTGCCGGAGTTAAAATGGGTGAGCCGCAAGGCGGTCCTCCCCGGGGCTGCGGAGCTGGCGGAGAACCCCCGCAGCCGCAGTGCGCAACTGCGGGTGCTGGAGAAAATTTAAATGGCGAAAAATAGAAAAAATCAGTCGGCAGCCATCCGGTTCGGACCGGCTCTGAAGGCTTTGTTTTTGTGCCTGCTGATCGCCGGCTCGGCGGTCGGCTATGTCTGGCAAAAGAGCCAGATTTACCAGCTCGGCAAGCAGATTCGCCAGAGGGAGTCGCGCTTGGTCCAGCTGACGCGCGATAATAAAAAGCTGGATGACCAGCTCGGGTTGTTGCGGTCGCCGGTGATGCTCGACCAGCGGTCGCGGGAGCTGAATCTCGGACTGGTGCCGGTGCAGCCGAGGAATGTGTTCCGGATTCCGGATCACAACCTCCCGCCGCGCCAGTGGGCCGCCCGGCAGCCGGAGGCCGGGATCCCATGACCCGGAAAATAATTTGGCCGCCGCTCGTGACGCTGTCGGAGGAGGAACCGATCGCCGCGGGCGGCTGGCCGCTTTTTTAGGATGATCAAACAACGGCAACAATTCCATCGCACGCTGGGCCTGCTGGGATTGGTCCTGCTGGCATTTCTCGGTCTGGGCTTCCGGTTGCTGGACTTGCAGGTCTGGCGCCATGAGGAGCTGGTCAAGCTGGCCGAGCAAAAATCCCTCCAGACCACCTGGCATCCGGCCCGTCGCGGCGATATTCTGGACGCAAACGGCAATCAGCTGGCCACCAGCGTGTTCGTTAAAACCCTCTGCGCGGACCCGTCCTTGATCGGCGGCCAGCAGGCCGTCGTCGCCCGGGCAATCGCCCCCCTGCTTCAGATGAATGAGGCCGACCTGATCCGGCGGCTGACACCCCGCATTGTCCAAAATGCCAAGGGCGAAAGGGTGACCAACGGCCTGCATTACGTCCGCCTTCAGAGAAATGTCACCGATGAGACCTGGCGGAAAATCAAGACCGCCATGAGCCAGCTGACCTTTGGCGTGGACGAGAAGAAGTTATCGCGGGCGCACCGCACATTTCTGCGCGGCCTGCGATCCAGTGCGGTTTTTACGGAGCCGATGGATGACCAGTTGCGCGTCTATCCCAACGGCATGCTGGCCGCCCATGTCCTGGGGTTTGTCGGCACGCTGGACAACACCAACCACACGTCTGAGCTCTTTGGCTACGACGGGGTAGAGAAGTTTTTTGACGATAAATTGCGCGGCGCCTCCGGCTGGCGGGTGACCGGAACCGATCGTCGTAAAAATGAGCTGGTCGCGATGCGGGATGAGGATGTGGGGGCGCAAAGCGGTTTGAACGTGGTCCTGACGATCGATGCGGCCATCCAGCACATTGTGGAAGGGGCCCTCACCAATGCGCTGGCTAAACATAGGCCGCAAAGCATCACCGGCCTGGTGATGCGCCCCCGCACGGGGGAGATTCTGGCGCTGGCGTCGTTTCCAAGTTTTGATCCGAATAACCTGAGCACCATCACCACGAATACCGGTCCCAACCGGATGATCAGCGACGTGATGGAGCCGGGGTCGACGTTTAAGACCTTGGTGATTGCGGGCGCGTTGAACGAGCGGGTGGTGCGGTCGGGCGACCCGATCTTCTGCGAGAACGGGGTATTTCGTTATGCCGGAATCACCCTGCATGATTCGGAAGGCCATCATTTTGGGAACCTGACGGTGCAGCAGGTGCTCCAGAAATCTTCGAACATCGGCGCGGCCAAAATCGGGATTCAACTCGGGGCGGACAAGCTCTACGCCTACATGCAGCAATTCGGACTGGGGGCTTTCACGGGCATTCCGCTGCCGCACGAGGCCAGCGCCGGACGATTTGTCCATCCATTGAAGGGCAAATACTCTATCGCCCAGATTCCAATGGGGCACGGCGTGGCGGCGACCCGGCTGCAAATGGCTATGGCGTTTGCGGCGATTGCCAACGGGGGTGAGCTGATGCATCCGATGCTGGTCAAGCGCCTCGAGGATTCCAGCGGCCGGGTAGTTCAGTCCTACGAGCCGAAAAGCATCCGTCGGGTTGTGACGACTGGCACGGCGAAGGAGATGGTCGAGGCCCTGAAAACCGTGGTGAGCAAGGACGGCACAGCGCCGCTGGCGGCGATCACCAATTACACGGTTGCCGGCAAAACCGGCACAGCCCAAAAAGTCGTCGACGGGCGTTATTCCTCCGAAAAATATCTGGTTTCATTCATCGGATTTTTCCCCGCGGACAATCCGGAGCTCTGTATTTCGGTGGTGATGGACTCGGCCAAAGAGGGAGGGCGGGCATTTGGCGGCAGCCTGTGCGGGCCGATCTTCAGCGAAATTGGCCGCCGCTGTGCGAGCTATCTAAACCTGCCGCCGGATGCCGCGCCGACCGCCCCGGTGATCGCCACAGCCCTTACCCGCAACCCTGCACACACCCCATGAATCCATCCCGTCCCCAGCTGTTTGGAATGCTCGCCGGTCTTTTCTTGGCCGCAGGGCTGATTTTCTCCGCCATGCTGGCGACCAGCGCGTGGGTGAAGATCAAAAATTCCCAATTCATCACTGTCAAAGGCTCCACCCATAAAAACATCGAGTCGGATCTGGAGATCTGGCAGGGGAATTATTCCGTGGAGGCGGCCGCGTTGCTGGAGGCGCAGCACCTGCTCCGGGCCGACCGGGGCCGGGTGGAGCAATTTCTGATTGGGAACGGCATCACTAATTTTGTCTTCGCCCCCATCACCATTGAGGAGGTCAAAGCCTCGCTCAAGGACGCCACCGGCTGGGTGCGGCAACGCACGGCCGGCTACCGCCTGAGCCAGATCGTGCGCGTCGAGAGCGGGGATTTGGACCGGCTGGACCGGCTGGACACCGCGCCGTTGGTCGAGCAGGGAATGATTTTTACGACCGAGCCGCCGCAGTTCCTCTACACCCGGGCGGGCGAGGCCAAGGTGGAAATGCTCGCCGACGCCACCCGGGATGCCCGCGCGCGCGCCGAACAGATTGCCACCCAGGGCGACCGCACCATCGCCAGCCTGCATGACGCCGACATGGGCGTGTTCCAGATCACCCCCCGCCATGCCACGCGGACGAGTTGGGAAGGGGAAAGCGACACCACGTCGCGCTGGAAAACCATCACCGCCGTGGTCACGGCCACGTTTTTACTGAAATGATTTTGCTGTGGAACCGCGCTCCTTAAAATATCTGGCCGATGCCTGTGCGGGCGAGCTTAGGTGCGGGTCCGCGGACAGCGTGGCGACAAACGTCTGCACCGATTCGCGGCACGCCCGGCCCGGCGATCTGTTCTTTGCCATCCGTGGCGAACGCTTTGACGGCCATGATTTTCTGGCCGAGGTCGCCGCAAAAGGGGTGGCGGCGGTGGTCGTGGAAAAGAAAAGAATCCCCAGCTCGCCGCCGGGGTGCGCGGTGGTGGCCGTGGAGGAGGTGCGCGCGGCATTCGGTCGGCTGGCGGCGGCCTACCGGAAGGAGTTTCGCCTGCCGATGGTGGCCGTTGCCGGCTCGAACGGCAAGACGACCACTAAAGACCTGCTCGCCTCGGTGTTGAGCCGCAAGTTTTCGACGTTGTCCAGCGAGGCGAGTTTCAACAATGACATCGGCGTGCCGACAACCCTGCTGCGGCTAGAGCGGTCGCATCAGGCCGCGGTGCTGGAAGCGGGCACCAACCACCCGGGCGAACTCGCTCCCTTGCTGGACCTGATCCAGCCGCAGTTGGGCGTGCTGACCAACATCGGGCGCGAGCATTTGGAATTCTTTGGGGATGTCGCGGGCGTTGCTCAGGAGGAGGGCTGGCTCGCGGAGCGGCTGCCGCCGGAGGGGACTCTGTTCCTCAACGGCGACTCCGAGTGGACGGGGCCGGTGGTGGCGCGGACCCGCGCCTCTGTGGTGCGGGTGGGGCTCGGCGAAAAAAACGACTGGCGCGCCCGGAAAATCAGGCTGGACCGGAACGGCGCCACGTTTCAGGTGGATGCGCCCTCGCCGGAGTACAGCGGCGAGTACCGGGTGAATTTACTGGGGCGGCATCAGGTGCTCAATGCGCTGCTGGCGCTGGCGGTGGGCGGGGCGCTGGGAGTGGACCGTTCTGGATTGCAGGATGGACTGGCCCGCTGCCGGCCGCCGAAAATGCGGCTGCAATTGTGGGAGGCCGGCGGCGTGCGCGTGCTGGAGGATGTCTATAATGCTAACGCGGATTCGATGATCGCCGCGCTGGAGACACTGTGCGAACTGCCGCTGCAAGGCCGGCGTGTGGCGGTGCTGGGCGACATGGCGGAGCTCGGCGCCCACAGCGAGGCCGCCCATGCGGAGGCGGGGCGGCGGGCGGCGGAGCTCGGGGTCGGGCAACTGTTCGCCATCGGAAGCATGGCATCTGTCACCGCGGCGTCGGCCCGCCGGGCGGGATTGAACCGGGTGATTGAATATGCCGGCGTGGCGGAAGCCGCGGCGTCGGTGAGGAATTTTTTGAAGGCGGGCGATGTGGTGTTGTTCAAGGGATCGCGTTCGTCGCGCCTGGAACGCATCACGGAAGCGTTGAAATTGGAAAAGTAAAAATTATCAAATACCCCTTGCCGGGGCGGGCTGGCAGAGGGGGTTGTAAGAATTATGCTCTACTATTTGAGCCAGCAGATGTTGGATTGGTCGCACGGGACGTCTTGGGAAAGCCGGCTCTCGTTCCTGCGCCTGTTCCGCTACATCACCGTGCGCAGCGCGGGCGCGGCGGTCACCGCCCTGGTCCTCAGCTGGTGGCTGGGGCCGATAATCATCCGCTGGCTCAAGGAGTTGAAATTCGGCCAGGAATATGCGGACAAGGCCGAGGCGGCTGGCGTCCACCATGGCGTGAATAAAAAAGGCACTCCCACGATGGGCGGCATCCTGATCGTTCTCTCCCTCGTGCTCTCCACGATGCTCTGGGCCCAATGGAACACGCAGGTGGAGTTGACGCTGCTGGCGGTGTTAGTGCTGGCCGGCCTGGGGTTTTACGATGACTACGCCAAGATTCTCCAGCAGAGCGGCGGTGGCGCCCCGCCCCGCGTGAAGCTCCTGGTCCAGACCGCGCTCGCCCTGTTCGTGGGCATCTACCTGTGGAATCTTCCGGCGATGAGCGAGCTGCAGTTTCCTGGCAAAAAAGCCGTTCTCCACCTGCACAGCAACCTTGTCAGCGATCTGATGCTGCCATTTTGCAACTATCCCTACGAGGTGGGCGCCGTCGTCGGCATCCTGATCGTGCTGCTCACCCTCGTCGGCAGTTCCAACGCGGTGAACCTGACGGACGGCCTCGACGGCCTGGCCATCGGCTGCACGCTGATAGTCGGTTTCGTGTTTTTGTTCTTCACCTATCTGGCGGGCAACATTAAGGCCGCCACCTACCTGCAAATCCCGTTCGTTCCGGGCGCGGGGGAGCTGACGGTTTTTTGTGCGGCGCTGCTGGGCGCGGGCCTGGGATTTCTGTGGTTCAACTGCCACCCGGCCCAGGTGTTCATGGGCGACACGGGGTCGCTGGCCCTGGGCGGGGCATTTGGCATGGTGGCGGTGCTGATCCACCAGCCGTTCGTGCTGGTAATCGCCGGCGGGGTTTTTGTCCTGGAAGCGGGATCGGTTCTGATCCAGACGGGCTGGTTCAAGTTCACCAAGCGGCGGGACGGAAAGGGGCAGCGCTATTTTTTGATGGCCCCCCTGCATCATCATTTCCAACAAAAGGGCTGGCATGAATCGCAGGTGGTGACACGTTTTTATATTTTGTGCGTGCTGTTTGCCGTTGCCGCCCTGGCCACGTTGAAACTGAGGTGAAACATGACTGGAACATCGAATAAAAAGACCGTCGCGCGTCGCTTTGTTTCTTGCACGGCCGGAGCGAAACTGTTAACACTTTTGATACCGACGGCGACGCGCATGATGGGCAGTCCGGCATGGGCGTTTTTTCCGAAGGATTCACATGGGGCGGTGGTTTCAAGCCGTCCTGAAACGGCACCAATAATTTAGCGCGCGGCGGGATTTTTCGAGGGAAGATTTCGCCGCCAAAAAACATAACAAGACAAACCGCCTCAAACAACCGACGCCAACAGCGCCACATAAATCCATGAACCAATCAAATCCATTCGTGCCCCAGGGCTCCTTACTTGAACAGCAGAGCAAACGCCGGTCGCATTTGAAGATGGCCGTGTTCGGCGTCCTCACGCTGAGTGTCACCAGCCTGGCCGTGATGCTGATTCAGGGCTGCAAGCGCGAGCTGCCCCCCGAGGCGACCGACATGACTGCGCCGACCATTGACACGAATACACCGGCCTTTATCGACACGAATGCGCCCGCCTTTGTGGATACCAATCCACCGGTCGTGGTGCCCCCGATGGCCGTAGTGCCCCCGGTGGACCCAGTGCCGCAGGCTCCGGCGGGTGTGGAATATGTCGTCGCCAAAGGTGACACGCTCGCTATCATCGCCCGCAAAAACCATCTCACGGTCAAGTCGCTCGAAGCGGCCAACCCCGGCGTGGTCCCCACCAAGTTGAGAATCGGCCAGAAACTCGTCCTCCCCGCCGGGAGCTCGGCCGCCCCAGCGGCGGCCGCCAACTCCACGGGCGCCGGAGTCTCCTCCTATGTTGTGAAATCTGGTGACACCCTGATGCGGATTGCCAAGACGCATGGCACAACGGTGAAGGCGATTCAGTCCGAGAACAACCTGGCCACCACCAAGATTAATGTGGGTCAGAAGTTGAAAATCCCCGTAAAGGCTGCGGCGGTTGCGCCCGCGCCTCTGGTGGAGCCCGCCCCGGCCTTCGCTGCGCCCGTCATGCCGGAGTCGATGCCTGTAGTCGAGCCCGCGAAGTAAGGGTGCAGTAAGGATGGAGTCCCTGCGGCGGGACCGACTTGCAGGGTCTTAAGACATTGAAATGAAAGTCGCCGTCACAACGCTGGCGTTCTGCGCCGCCGCCCTGCTCGCGCTCGGTCTGGTGATGCTCTACAGCTCGAGTTGGGCGCTGGAAAACCGGAAAACCCACGTGGAAACCGGCGCCCACAACCTCATCATGCAGTTGATCTGGTGTGCTGTGGGGCTGGTTTTTTGCGCGGCGGCCACGGCGCTCGATTATCGGTGGTTGAAAAAATGCGTGTGGCCGATTTTTGGATTGGCTCTCCTGCTGTTGGGGGCGGTCTTCATTCCCCACATCGGCCGGGCCAGCCACGGCGCCCACCGCTGGATCGGCCTGGGGCCGTTCACCTTTCAACCCTCCGAATTCGCCAAAATCACCCTCATCCTCGTGCTCGCGTGGTACGGTGACCGCTATCAGCGCCAGATGCACACCTTCCGGCGCGGGGTTGTCTTCCCGGCCGCCCTGGTTGGCGTCCTGCTCGGCCTGATCTTTGTGGAACCCGACCGCGGCACCACCATTCTGCTGTCCGCCGTCACCGGGGCGATGCTCTTGATTGCTGGAGTGAAATTCCGTCATGTTTTGATTCCAGCGGCGGTGGGCGTGGCGGGGCTGGCCTTCTCCCTTCTCCATGACCCGATGCGCATGGGGCGGATCATGGCGTGGCGCCATCCACAGGATCACCTCAACGGCGCGGCGCTGCAGGCGCAGCAGGCCATGATTGGCCTCGGCAATGGCGGCTGGTTCGGCGTGGGTCTGGGCAACGGCGTCCGCAAGTTCGGATGGCTGCCTGAAATCCATACCGATTTTATCTTTGCCAATATCGGGGAGGAACTCGGACTGGTCGCCACGCTCTTGGTCGTAATCGCCTTCGTGGTGCTGGCGCTCTGCGGTATTTATATCGCGCTGAACGCGCGCGATTCTTTCGGCTTTCTGCTCGCCTCGGGCATCACCTTTCTCATCAGCCTGCAGGCGGCCATCAACATCGGCGTCGTTACCAGCGCCCTCCCCAACAAGGGCCTGCCGCTCCCCTTCATCAGCTACGGCGGATCAAACCTGATGGCCATGCTCGGCTGCATCGGGCTTTTGTTCAGCATCGCGCGCCACGCGCCCGCGCGCGAAAAAGTCTCCGCACCCGTCGCCGACCCCGGCGATAATCCGTTCGCCGCCAAAGCCGCATGAGCTCCTCCGCCGCCCCATCGCCCTTCGTCGCCATCGCCTGCGGCGGCACGGGGGGGCATCTTTTCCCCGGCCTGGCCATCGCCGAACAGCTCCAGCAACGCGGTTGCGCAGTGGCCCTGCTCATCTCGCCCAAGGAGGTGGACCAGCAATCCGTCCAGTCCGCGCGCGGCATGGAAATACTGACGCTGCCCGCCGTTGCCCTCCAAAATCGTAATTACTTTTCCTTCGCCGCCTGCTTCTGGCGGTCATGGCGCGCCGCCGCCCGCTTCTTCCAGCAGCGCCGTCCCGACGCCGTTCTGGCCATGGGCGGCTTCACTAGCGCGCCCCCCATCCTCGCCGCCAAAGATGCCGGCGCCAAAACGTTTCTTCACGAATCCAATACCCTCCCCGGACGCGCCAACCGTTTTCTCGCGCGGTGGGTGGACGAAGCCTTCGTCGGATTTCCTGAAGCCGCCGCCCGGCTGAAGGCCCGTCAGGTCACGGTCACCGGCACCCCGGTGCGCTCCGGGTTTTCTCCGGACCCCGCCCGCCCGTCGCCGGACCCCGCCTGTCGCCTCGCCCTTGGGCTGGATCCCCAGCGCCCGGTCGTTCTCGTCATGGGCGGCAGCCAAGGCGCGAGCGGCCTTAACGATCTGATCTTGTCGGCACTGCCCCTTCTGGGGGAGCGTGCCTCGGCCTGGCAATGGATTCATCTCACCGGTCCGAAGGATTTTGAGCGGGTACAAAAAACCTATGGCGTGCTGGGAATCCGAGCGGTGGTCCAGCCGTTCCTCGCCGCCATGGATCTGGCGCTGGGCGCCGCCAGCGTCTCCGTCAGCCGTTCGGGGGCGTCGTCGCTGGCGGAAATCGCCGCCCGCCGTCTGCCGTCGTTGCTGGTGCCGTATCCCGCAGCAGCCGACAATCATCAATGGACCAACGCCCGGGCGTTTGAAAAAACCGGCGCCGCAATTTTGCTGGGGCAGGCCGACGCCGCCCCGGATGAGGTCGTTGCGCGGCTGTATCGTTTAATGGATGACGTATCCGCCCGGGAAGGCATTCAAGCCGCCCTTGGCCGCTGGCACGCGCCGGCGGCGGCCGAACGGGTGGCGGACCTCATGCTCGCCGCAATTGCGCGGCAACGGGCCCAGACCGCGGCGCGCCAGCCGGGCTGCGGCTGCGGCCACGCCCACGCCCCGGGAAAACCCGCACATTGAATGATGACGCCGAGCGCTGATATCCTTGGAAAAACGGGCGGCCACGACTGGGATCTCGTGGGGGAATTGGCCGCGCTCGTTTCGGGCGATACCGTGATCCGCCGCGACGTGCCGCTGGCCAAGCACACGACCCTGCGCCTTGGCGGGCCGGCGGAGGTCTTTGCCGAGCCGGCGTCGGAGGCGGACCTGGCGGCGCTTGTGAATGGGTGCGCCGTGCGGGGGACCCCGTTTTTTATTCTGGGCCGTGGATCGAATCTGATTGTGCGTGACGGTGGCGTGCGCGGCGTGGTGATTCATCTGGCGCATCCGTGTTTCAGCCGGATCGAGATCGACGGCGCGCGTCTGCGTTGCGGCGCGGGGGCGAAACTGAAAAATGTCGCGGTCGAGGCCAAGCGCCATGATTTGAGCGGCCTGGAATTTCTGGAAGGCATTCCCGGCACCGTGGGCGGAGCGCTCCGCATGAACGCCGGCGCAATGGGCGCGTGGACGTTCGACGCGGTCGAGTCATTTCGTTTCATGAATTCGCGCGGGGAAATCCATCAGCGCATCTCCGGCGAGGTGCCGGTGGAGTATCGCGCCTGCCCGCTTCTGATAACGAACATCGCGCTCGGCGCGGTGTTCCGTGGCACGCCCCTGCCGCGTGAGGAGATTGAGAAGCGAATGAAGGCCTACAGCGAAAAACGCTGGGAATCGCAGCCCGCCGCCCCGAGCGCCGGCTGCGTTTTTAAGAATCCCGCAGCCATTCCGGCTGGCAAACTGGTGGACGAACTCGGCTTGAAAGGCACGCGCGTGGGCGGCGCGGTGGTTTCCGCCGAGCATGGCAATTTCATCGTGAACGATGGGGGGGCGACCGCGCGGGATGTCCTGGGCTTGATTGCCCTCCTTCAGGCGCGGGTCCGGGAAGCCCGGGGAATTGAATTGGAAACGGAAGTGGAGATCATCGGCGAGGACCACTGACGCGGCGGGTGCGTGGATGGAGTCTCTGTGAATGGCATGAGAGAGAAACTTAAAATTGTGGTGATGCTGGGCGGGCCCGGCGCCGAGCGCGCGGTCTCGCTGCGCTCCGGCGCGGGTGTGGCCTGCGCGCTGCGCTCGCTCGGTCACACCGTTATTGAGCTGGATCCACAAACGCCGGACTGGGTGTTGCCGCCGGAAACCGATGCGGTCTTTCTCGCGCTGCACGGAACCTATGGCGAGGACGGCACGGTGCAGTTGCAGCTGGAAAAACTGGGGGTTCCCTACACCGGCTGCGATCCGGAGTCGAGCCGCATCGCCTTCGACAAGGTATTGACCAAGCAGCGGTGCCTGTCGGCGGGGGTGCCGACGGCGAAGTATCTGGTGGTTGAATCCGTCAAGACCCCGTGGCCCCTCGGATGGCAGCCGCCGCTGGTGATCAAGCCGGCGCGACAGGGGTCAAGCGTGGGGTTGCAATTCGTGGAGCGCGTCGCAGAGTGGCCCGACGCCCTGCGCGAATCGTTACGCCACGGTTCCCCCTTGCTGGTCGAGGAGCGGATTGTCGGGCGCGAGGCAACCGTGGGCATCCTCGACGGTCACCCCCTCCCGGTCGTCGAGGTGCGGCCTAAGTCCGGCCGCTATGATGAGCGCAGCAAATACACGGCGGGAGAGACGGATTATTTTTGTCCGGCAGACTTTGACGCCGAGACGACCCGGCGAATCCAGGAAGCGGCGCTCGGCGCCTTCCGGTCGGTCGGCGGCCGGGATTATGCGCGTGTGGATGTGATGGTGCGCCCCGGGGGGGAGCCCCTGGTTCTGGAAGTGAACACGCTGCCGGGAATGACGGAGACGAGCCTGCTGCCCAAGGCGGCGGCGGCGGCGGGCCTGGACTATGCGGGCTTGTGCCAGAGGATGGTGGAATTGGCCCTGCAGCGGCGGGGAAGTTTCAAGGCGAACCCTGAAAACAGGATTTGATTCATGTGGTTTAAACGCGAACAAAAAAACCGGCGACTGAGGCGCGGACATGTCCTTAATGTGAAGCTGCGCTCTGACCGGGTGAACGCGGCGCGCACCCGGCTGGTGTCCGTGGCTCTCGGAGTGACCTGCGGCACGGCGTTCGGCCTGTATCTGCTCTGGCGCACGGGCGAATGGGCGCTGGACAAGTTCGTCTACGAGAATTCCACCTTCGCCATCCAGAACATCGAGGTGCAAACCGACGGCGTGATTGCTCCGGAGCAATTACGGCGCTGGACCCGTGTGCGGCCGGGGGCAAATCTGATTGCGCTGGATCTGGCCTCGGTGAAACGCAATCTGGAACTGGTCTCGACCATCGAAGCGGTGTCGGTCGAGCGCGTCCTGCCACACACATTGAAGGTGCGCGTGACCGAACGGGACCCGGTAGCGCAGGTGAATGTGCCCCTCCCAGGCTCTGCGGGAGGCATCACTGTCTCCACGTTCCAATTGGACGTTGCCGGCTTTGTCATGCAGCCGCTGGACCCGCGACTGTGCGTGGTTCGGTCCGCGCCCCTGGCGGGGGAATTACCGGTGATCACGGGGCTGAGCGGCACTTCTTTGCCGCCGGGACGTCGCGTCGAGTCGCCCCAGGTGCTGGCGGCCCTGGCTTTGATCGGGGCCTTCGCCCATTCGCCCATGGCGGGGCTGGTGGATTTGCGGCGCCTGGACGTCTCCCACCCGGGCGTGATCGTGGCGACCACGGGGCAGGGCAGCGAAATCACCTTCGCCCTGGATCAATTGGAACGACAGCTGGCGCGCTGGCGGAATATTCATGATCTGGGTCAGACCTTGAGCAAAACAATCGCCTCCGCGGATCTGGCCGTCGCCAACAACGTCCCCGTCCGCTGGCAGGCACTGCCAGGAGCGCCCAGCGTGGCGCCCAAAACTTCCAAACCCAGCAAACCCCGGAAAAGAAATGTTTGACGAATCCTCCATCATTGTCGGCCTGGAAATCGGCACCTCCAAAATCTGTGCCGTGGTCGGTGAACAGGGCGCGGACGGCGCGCTCAACATCGTCGGCCTCGGCCAGGCGCGCTCGCGCGGCGTCCGCAAGGGCGAGATTGCCGACGCTGCCCTGGTTGAGGAGGACGTGCGCAATGCCATCGTGGAGGCCGAAAAGATGGCCGATGTGGAGATCCGCAGCGTCTACCTGGGTGTGTCCGGCGCCCATATCCGCGGCTTCAATAATCGTGGCGTACATCCGGTGGTTTCCGCCGACCGGGAGATTTCCCGCGACGACGTCGGCGACGTCGTCAAGAATGCCAAGGCCATCAACCTTCCGGCGGAAAACACCATTATCCACGCGGTGCGTCAGCATTTTCTGGTGGACGGCCACGGCGGCATCACCGATCCCGTCGGGATGCTGGGCGCGCGGATCGAGGTGGACATGCATGTCGTGCACGGCAACACCAACCGGCTCCAGAATGCCATCCGGCTGGTGAAGGGGCTTCAGCTGAAGGTGGAGGAAATTGTTTCCAGCGGCCTGGCCTCCTCGCTCGCCCTGCTCACCAGCGATCAGAAGGAACTCGGCGCTCTGGTCATCGACATCGGCGCCGGCACCACGGATTACGTTGTCTATGCCGACGGCGTCATCAAGCACACGGGAGTGCTGGCGGTGGGGGGCGACCATGTGTCCAACGACCTGGGGCACGGGCTGAAGGTACCGCTGAGCCGCGCGGAAAAATTAAAGCTCGAACACGGCTCGGCGCTCGTGGACGAAGCTATGACCGGCCGGACCCTCACTCTCACCAATGAGCATGGCCTTCCCCTCAAGACGGTCAACGTCGAGCATTTGCAGCGCATCATGTCCCTGCGGCTGGAGGAGTTGTTTCAGATCATTGCCGCCGATCTGGAGTCCGCCGGCCTGGTGGATTATCTGCGCGCGGGGGTCTTCCTCTGTGGCGGCGGCGCCCGCGTGCCGCAGGTGGCGGCGCTGGCCGAGCGCATCCTGCAGATGCCGGTCTCAATCGGCCAGACTAACTCCATCAGCGGCCTGAAGTCCGCGCTTGACCAGCCGGAGTTTGTCACCGCCATCGGCCTGGCTAAATTCGGCTCGCTCAAGTCCCGTCGCGCTGACGGCAAAACCTCCCTCGTCCAAGGCATCAAAAGCACCCTTCACGGTTTTTTACGCCGCTGACCCACTGACCCGCCATGAACACATCTCCTGAAATCCCGGCCGCCCAACCCGAATCCAGCCCCGCCCGCATCCTCAAGATCATCGGGGTCGGCGACGCCGGCGTCAGCCTGATTAATACCTTGGACACCGTGGAATTTGCCGGCGCCACTCGGGTGGCCATCAACACGGACGGCCTGTCGCTGGCGTCGTCGTCGGCCGAGGTGAAGATCCATCTTGAAACGAAATTGATGCGCGGGATGGGCACCGGCGGCGATGCTGAACGCGGCCAGAGCCTGGCGGAGGAGCAGTTCTCGACTCTCAAGATGGCTTGCAGCGGCGCCGATGTGGTTCTGATCATTGCCGGTCTGGGGGGCGGGGCGGGCAGCGGCATCAGTCCCGTGCTGGCGCGGGCTGCCCGGGAAACCGGCGCGCTGGTGCTGGCGTTTGTCACGTTGCCGTTCCTGTGCGAAGGCAACCGCCGCTCCAAGCAGGCTCAGCTGAGTCTCGAGCAGATCAAAGCCGTGGCCGACGGGGTGATCTGCCTGCCGAGCCAGAAGGCGTTCAAGCTGATTGACGAGAATACCAGTCTGCTCGACATGTTCCGGCAGACGGGCGGGCTGCTGGTGGAGGGTCTGCGCGGCATCTGGCAGTTGCTCACGCGTCCTGGTCTGATCCAGATCCACTTTGACGACCTGTGCGCGCTGGTCCGGAACCGCCATTCCGAAAGTTCCTTCGCGTTCGTCGAGGCCAGCGGCGCGGGCCGTTCGCGCGAGATCGTGGAGAAGTTGATCACGCATCCGCTGCTGGATGAAGGCCGTGCGCTGACGGATTCCGATGCCGTGCTGGTGAGTTTGGTGGGCGGCACGGATTTGACGATGGCCGAGGTGAACCGTGTGATGGAGCATATAAGCCGGCACTGCGAGCATGCCCAGATCATCATGGGGGCGGCGGTGGATGCCGCATTGAAAAACCGGCTGTCGGTGACCGTGATTGCCTCGAAAAATGTGGCCGCCCCGGAATTGCCCGCCGCTCCGGCGGGCGATCTGGTGGGCCCGGTGGGTTCGCGCGGCGGGATGGGGTCGGTGGGGGTTCGCGCCACCCCTCCAGCTCCCAGTTTCAGCTTGGAACAGCGCGAGCAGGCACTGTCCAAAAGTGCGGGCCGGTCGCGCAGGGCCGCTCCCAAGATGCGGCAGGAGCAGCTGCCGTTGGCCATCGTTTCCCGGGGACGTTTCGACAAGAGCGAGCCCACCGTTCACAAGGGGGAAGATCTGGATATTCCGACGTTTGTGAGGCGCGGCGTGGCCATGAATTGACCCTCAACAGGTCTCCCTCATTTCTGGAGGGAGCCAGTGAGGCAATGCGGCCAGAATCTACTTCGGTGGTTCTGACAAAATGAGACCCGGCTCACGCCGCCTCGTGTGTTATCGCTGAGCGCCTAAACATCCTTGCGCGGGAACAGCGGCGCAGGCGCGCCGATTGTCCGGCCCGGCTGCAAGCCTCCCCACGTGGCGGCACCCCATTGATCCGGTGCCCCCTCCAGGCCGAGTTGTGCGTAAATCTTCCCCGCGGTTCCCGGCAGAAACGGCCAGAGCAGCACCGCGAGCACGCGGCAGGCTTCGGCCAGGTTGTAGAGCACCTCCTCCAGGCGCTGCGCCTGCGCCGGGTCCTTGGCAAGCTTGAACGGCGCGGTCTGGTCCACGTATTGATTGGCGCGGTTGACCAGGCTCCAGATGCTTTGCAGCGCGGCTTGAAGACGGCTCTGCTGGAGCAGCGCGCGCGTTTCCTCCGCCGCCCGGGCCGCGTCCGCCTCCAGCTCGTTTGAACGCGCCGGCACCACGCCGTTGCGATAGCGCTGGAGCATGGAGAGGGAGCGATTGACCAAGTTCCCCAAGCCATTGGCCAGCTCCGCCTGATAGCGCGCCCGGAAGCCGGCATCCGTCCAGTTGCCGTCCGGTCCGATGTCCAGCTCGCGCAGGACATAGAAGCGGAACGCGTCCAGGCCCCATTCCTCAATGACCGCCATCGGGTCCACCACATTGCCGGTGCTCTTGCTAATTTTAGCCCCGTCCTTCTGCCACCAGCCGTGGACCAGTATCTGTTTCGGCAGCGGCAGGCCCATCGCCTTGAGCATGATTGGCCAATAGACCCCGTGAAACTTTAGGATGTCCTTGCCGATGACATGGATGTCGGCGGGCCATAATTCCAGAGGTGGGTTTTGGGTTTTGAAATTTAAATCGCCGAATGCCGCGGCGATGGTCGGATCGCCGTGAGCCGCGGCGATACTCACGTAGTTCACCAGCGCATCGAACCAGACGTAGGTGACGAAGTCCGGGTCGAAGGGCAGGGGAATGCCCCAGTTCAAGCGGGAGGCGGGACGCGAGATGCAGAGGTCTTCCAGCGTGTTGTTCTTTAGGAAGCCAAGCACCTCGTTGCGGCGGTAGCTGGGCGTGATGAAATCCGGGTTGCCTTCAATGGTGTCGATCAGCCACTGCTGGTGCGCGCCCAGCTTGAAGTAGTAGTTGTCCTCCTTCAGTTCGACCACCTGGCCGTAGCTGGGATCGAAGGTGCCGTCCGGGCGCCGGTCTTTTTCCGTGAGAAACGTCTCTTCTTTCGCGGAATAAAAGCCGGTGTAGCCGGCCTTGTAAAAATGGCCGGCGTCGTTCAGCCGGGAAAGAACCGCCTGCACGCAGGCCCGGTGGCGCGGCTGGGTGGTGCGGACGAAATCGTCATGGGTCAGCTCCAGCTTTTTGGCGAACGCCTGCCAGTCCGCCGCGAGGCCGTCGCAGTAGGTCTGCGGATCCTTCTGGTCGGCCTGCGCCGCCTGCTGGACCTTCTGGCCATGCTCGTCCAAGCCGGTCAGGAAAAAAACCTCCTGGCCCAGGCTGCGCCGGGCGCGGGTGAGGACGTCGGCGATGATCTTCTCGTAGGCGTGCCCGAGGTGGGGCTGACCGTTGACGTAATCAATCGCCGTGGTGATGTAAAACCGTTTGCTCATTCAGGTGGACAGAATGACGGACAATGGGGGTTTAGGCAATCTCACTTGCAGCAGAAACGGGCTGTGGTAAGATGCGCGCCGGCTGTCGCGGAAAACCAGCCCTGAAAAAACACCGCATGAACCACCCACTTTCCAGCTTCGCCGCGCGTCTGCGCGCGGAAATCGCCCGCCCTCCCGCCGCTCCCGGCCTGCCGCCATTCCCCGAGCTAGCCCTGGAATTATTCGCGCTCCAGTTCCAGCACAACGCCGCCTACCGACGGATCTGCGAGGCCCGCGGGGTGACGCCGTCCGGAGTCCTCCACTGGACGCAGATCCCCGCCGTGCCGGCGGCCGCGTTCAAGGAGCTGGAGCTCACCAGCCTGGCGCCGGAGGAGCGCACCGCCGTTTTTCATTCCAGCGGCACGACCGGGCAAACCCCCGGCCGCCATTTTCACGGCCCCGAGTCGCTGGCGCTTTATGAGGCGTCCCTTTGGAGCGGGTTTGAATCGAATGTGACGGGGCATTCGGGCGCCGGGTCTGCGGCTTCCCGCCTGCTGATATTGACGCCGCCCCCCGCGCAGGTGCCGCATTCCTCATTGGTCCATATGTTTGAGACCGTGCGACGGAAACGGGGCGGGGCAAGCCTCCCCGCGCGCCCGCCTGAATATTTCGGCAACACGACGGCGGCCGGGGTTTGGACCATGGATTTTGAGGCCATTGTCGAGGCGCTTTCGGAGAAGGCGGATGGGGCGTCGTCCCCGCCCCAGCTCCTGCTGGGAACCGCCTTTTCCTTCGTGCACCTAGTGGATTATCTGGCGGAAAAAAATCGGCAGTTCGTTTTGCCGCCCGGTTCGCGCGTGATGGAGACCGGCGGCTACAAGAACCGTTCTCGCACGATGCCCAAATCTCAATTGCATGCCCTGCTCACGGATCGGTTGGGTATCCCGCCCGAGAACATCCTCTGCGAATACGGCATGAGCGAGTTGAGTTCGCAAGCCTACGACACGCCTGGAGCCCATTCGGAGCGGCTGTTTCATTTCCCGCCGTGGGCCCGGGTTCAAATTCTCTCCCCGGAAACCGGCCGTGAAGTCGGCGTGGGCGAAACCGGTCTGGTCCGGGTGTTCGATCTGGCCAATGTTTTTTCCGTGGCCGCCGTCCAGACGGAGGACCTGGCCCTCCGCCATCCCGACGGATTTTCGCTGATGGGCCGGGCGCCGCTCGCCGAGCCGCGCGGCTGTTCGCTTCTGACAATTTGAAATCCTGAATTCCATGAATCTGCCCAACTATTTTCTCGCCGACCTGCCGCCGGAAGCGGTGCTCTCGCCCGCCATGATCGCGGAGGCCTGCCAGGCGCTGAAGCGCAACCGGGAGCAGTACCTCGCGTCCCGATCGACCGAAAGCCTGGTCAAAACCCTGAGCCGGGTGGCCGATGAATGGCTGCTGGAGGAGAATCCGTTCCGCCAGATGGCGCTGCGGCTGGGGCCGGAGCAGACGGGCTTCTCCCGCGAAACGCTCGCGCGCGGCCTGGACCAGTTTTTCGGCCAGCTCACCCGCGACCATTTCCACGCCCTGCTGGTTCAGGAGCTGGGCGACGTGAAACGGCTGGACGCCCTGTGTTCGACGCCGGAGGAGCAGCGCCACCGCCGCGGCTCGATTGCCAATGCGCCGGAATTTCAGGTGCATATCGCGGCGGGGACCCTTCCCAATCCGGTCTGGACGAGCATGGTATTCGGGCTGCTCACGCGCTCGGCGCAGTTCGTGAAGTGCGCCAGCGGCGCCTCTCTGTTGCCGCGCCTGTTCGCCCATTCTCTCTATGAGGCGGACCCGAAGCTGGGCGCCTGTCTGGAAGTGGCTGAATGGCGCGGGGGCGCTGCGGCCCTGGAAAGCGCCCTGTTCGCCGAGGCGGATTGCGTGACCGCCACGGGCAGCGACGAGACGCTCGCCGCCGTCCGCGCGCTGTTGCCGGTCCGGACCCGTTTTCTCGGCTACGGCCATCGCGTCAGCTTTGGCTTTATCGCCGGAGAAGATCTCTACGGAGCGAGCGCTAAAAAAATTATCGCGCGGGCGGCGGACGATGTGGTGGCGTGGAACCAGCTTGGCTGCCTGTCGCCCCACGTCCTTTATGTGCAGCAGGGCGGCGCGGTTTCGCCGGAACAATTTGCGGCGCAGCTCGCCGAGGAGCTGGAGCGGCGGGAACAGTCCGAGCCGCGCGGCCCGCTGCCGGCGGAGACTGCGGCAGCCATTGCGCTGCGGCGCGGCATCTACGAGGTGCGCGCCGCGCATTCGCCGGAGACCACCCAGCATTGGTGCAGTCCAGGTTCAACCGCGTGGACGGTGGTTTACGAGATGGATACCCGGTTCCAGATGTCGTGTCTGAACCGATTCATCTATGTCAAGGCGGTGGCGGATCTCACGGCGGCGCTGCAGGGAGCGGATCCGATTCGCGGGAAGGTGTCCACGGTGGGCATCGCCGTGCCGGAGGATCGGGCGGCGGAAATTGCCACGCAGCTGGCGCGCTGGGGCGCGACCCGGATCTGTCCGCTGGGCCAGATGCAGCGCCCGCCGCTGACCTGGCGGCATGATGGGAGGCCGGCGCTCGGGGATTTGGTGACTTGGACCGATTGGGAACAATTATGAAAATGGAATTGAGAAAGACGTTTCAGTTTGAGGCGGCGCACCTGCTGCCGCACCTGCCGAAAAAGCACAAGTGCCGCCGGCTGCACGGCCACAGCTTCAGCGTGGAAATTGTCGTGGCGGGCGAGTGCGACCCCCGGCTGGGATGGCTGATGGACTATGCGGAGATTTCCGCAGCCTTCAAGCCGCTCTGGGAAAAGCTCGACCACTATTACCTGAACGAGGTGCCCGGACTCGAGAATCCCACCAGCGAGGTAATCGCCCAGTGGATCTGGAAAAAATTGAGGCCAAAACTGCCGCTGCTCACGGAAGTCGTCGTGGCCGAGACCTGCACGGCCCGTGCGGTGTACCGCGGCGAATGAGGTTTGCGGCGGAAGCAGGAAAACTCTTTTGTAAAAGTCAGAGCCTGCGGAGATCGTCTCCTGACAATCGATGGCGTTGGATGTTTACGCCGTCGCTTTTGCGTGGCGCTCAGAGACGAAGTCCCAGTTCACGACGTTCCACCAGGCGGCGATGTAATTTGCGCGCTGGTTTTGGTATTTGAGGTAGTAGGCGTGTTCCCAGACATCCACGCCGAGCAGCGGCGTCCGGCCCCCGCTCAAGGGGGTGTCTTGATTGGCGGTGGGCTCAATCTTCAGCTGCCGGCCATCGAGGACAAGCCAGGCCCAGCCGCTGCCGAATTGGCCGAGTGCTGCCTGGGTTAGGCCAGCCTTGAAGGCGCTGAAACTTCCAAAGCTCCGGTCGATTGCCGCGGACAGTTCGCCGGTGGGTTCGCCGCCACCATCTTTCTTCATCATCTGCCAGAAGAGTGAGTGATTATAATGTCCCCCGCCGTTGTTGCGGATGGCGCTGTTTTTGGAGAGAAATTCCGCGTCTTTCAGCCAGTGTTCCAGGGTGGCAACCGTGGGAGCCGCGCCGCTCCAATCCATTTGTCCAAAAGCTTTGTTCAAGTTTGCGACGTAGGCGGCATGGTGCCGGGCGTGATGAATTTCCAAGGTGCGCGCGTCCAAATGCGGCTCCAGCGCGTCCCCGGCATAGGGCAGCGGCGGTAGGGTGAAAGGGGCGGGCGACGTTGCTAGCGCGTCCGGCAGCGTCGCGAGTGCGGCACCGGCCAGAGCAGCGGTTTTAAGGGCGTGGCGTCGGGTCATCATGATTTTCTAAGTGGGGGGACTCAAACCCTTCGCGGGGCGGTCAGGCTTTGGCGCGGGCCATTTCCGTATGGACTCGGACCACGCCTTTGAGGAGCGCGCTCCAATCGGCCTCGGTGGTTTCCCAGCCGGCGCTGAAACGCACGGCGCGCACGGCCTGTGCCGCCTTGAGGCCCATCGCCGATAGGACGTGCGAGGGCTCTTCTTTGCCGGTCGTGCAGGCTGAGCCGGTGCTGACGGCGAAGCCCGCCTGATCGAGGCGCACGACCCATTGATGGCGGCGGTCGCCCTCGGGCATGAGTGCGGACACGGTGTTCCAGAGGCGCGGGGTATTTGCGCCGAGTACGACGGTGCCGGGCAGGGCGCGGAGGAGTTCGCGTTCGAAATTGTCGCGCCACACGCCGCGGAGCAGGTGCTGGTTATTGGCCATCTGTTTTTCGCGCACCTCGAGGGCGGCCATCATCGCAGCAATGGTCGCCACATTCTCCGTGCCCGCCCGCCGGCCGCCTTCCTGTTTGCCGCCGTGGAGCAGGGGGGTGATGGGCTTGCGATGCGGGATTTTCAGGAAGCCGACCCCGCGCGGGCCGCCAAATTTGTGGGCCGCGCCGCTGACGTAATCGCAGTCGCCCAGCCCTTTAAGCGGCATCTTGCCGATGAATTGCACGGCGTCGGTGAAGAACGGGACCTCATAGGCCTGGCAGATGGCCAGGATTTCGCGCCACGGCTGAAGAACACCGGTCTCGTTGTTCGCAGCCATCACGGACACGAGGCCGGGCCGCGTGTCGGCCATCTCCGCTGTGATCCAGTCCACATCCACCACGCCGTCGCGCGTGACGGGAATCACTTTCGCCCGTTTGCCGAAATAATGTTTAGCGGAATCGTGGATGCAGGGGTGTTCGATGGCGGAGATCCAAATCTCGCTCTGCGCACCCAGGGTTCTGGCGAAATGGTGCGTGACCATGTTGTTCGCCTCCGTGGCGGTACTGGTCCAGATGAGGTCCAGGGGATGGCAGCCGAGGGAAGCCGCGAGCTTCTCGCGCGCGTCAGCCATAACGAGGGCGGCGCGCGTGCCGGCCTGGTGCAGGGAGGACGGGTTGCCGCCGGTCTTCTCAGTCACCGTGAGCCAGGCTTCGCGAGCCTCGCGCATCACCGGCGCGGTGGCGTTGTAATCGAAGTAAATCATCGGTCCGTAAGGATACTTTGAGCCGCGGCGCTGGCGAGTTTTTTGTGGGCGGCGGTGAACGCCAGTTTTTGCATCTGCGCCGGCGTTTTCCAGTCGCCCCCGGAATTGCCCGCGTTTTTTGGGAGCCGGACGAGAAACGCCTCCAGGGTGATGCGGTAACGCGTGATGGAATGCTTCACGGTGCACAGCGGCTGGAGCGATTCAGGATTCCCCTGGGCCGGCGACAGTCCGCGAAGCTCCGCGTAGACCGCCAGGGGATCGCTGCCCCGGGCTCCGACCTCGGCATTTGGGAATTCCCAAAGCTGGGCGTTCACGCCGGCGTCGGGCCGTTGCCGGACCAGAAAGCGTCCTTTTCTCTCAATGACAAACGCCAGGAACCGGCGCACCGTCGCCGTCGGGCGCTTGCCAAGATGGGGCAGCGATTCCGTGCGGTCTTCCTTGAAGGCGACGCAGTGCCGTTTCAGTGGGCATTGCTGGCATTGCGGACCTCGCGGCGTGCAGATCAGAGCCCCGAGCTCCATCAAGGATTGGTTAAATGCAGAACAGGAATAGTCTCCATGCCCCGTAGCGCGGGCGTGGGACACCAGATCGGCGGCCAGAGCCCATAGCTGTGCGTTGATGGACTTCTCCTTCGGGTTTCCAGCGATGCCAAACACCCGGGTCAGGACGCGGATGACATTGCCATCCAGAATCGGGGTGGGCTGGTTAAAGGCGATACTGCAGATGGCGCCGGCGGTGTAGCGGCCGATGCCGGGCAGCGCGAGGACCTCGTCGAACTGTTCAGGGAATCGCCTGCCATGCCTGTCCACGATAAGCTGGGCGGATTTCTGCAGATTGCGGACGCGGCTGTAATAGCCGAGACCTTCCCAGAGCTTGTGGATTTTTGCCGAGGGCGCGTGCGCGGCGGCTTCGATTGTGGGGAGCTCGCGGAGCCAGCGGTTCCAGAAGGGGATCACCGTTTTCACCTGGGTCTGCTGCAGCATGATTTCGGATACCCAGATCGGGTAAGGATCGCGCGTGCGGCGCCAAGGCAGGTCGCGGGCGTTTGCGGCGAACCACGCCAACAGCGGCGCGACGGTTTTCTGCGTTTTGGACGGCGGTGAAGTGCGGGATTTCAAAGCAGGAATCATGACGGCGCCCCCCCATCATTGATGTAAATCATCTTGGAGTCGAGCCTGTGCCTCAGTCGCCCGCGCTGCCCTGAATCGGCGTCGCCCCAAATTCTTTATGTTCTTTGAGTTCGGTTGCGGTTAATTTTTCGGCCGTGAAGCCTCTGACTCTCCATACCTGCAAGCTGAACGATGACCAAGCGTCGGCGCTGAGGACCGCTTTGGAGGCGCGCCACTGGCGGCCGCGCACGGTGCCTTTTGCGCGGTTTGCGTTCGAGTCGGATCAGGCTAACCTCGTTTTTTATGAGAGCGGCAAGCTGGTGGTGCAGGGGAAGGGGACGGCGGAATTTGTGGAGTTTCTGTTGGAACCGGAGATTCTCCAGGAGGTCCGGCTCGGCTACGAAACCGTGCTGAACCCCGACCTGCTCCTGCCTCGGATCGGGGTGGATGAAAGCGGCAAGGGCGATTTTTTTGGGCCGCTTTCCATCGCCGGGGTTTATGTGAACGAAGCCGTCATCCGTTCCTGGGCGGACATCGGCATCCGCGATTCCAAAAACATTTCCAGCGACCGGAAAATATCCGAGTTAGCGGAGAAGATCCGCGCCACCCCGGGATGTGTGACCGATTGCGTGGTGGTGGGCAATGAGGCCTATAACCGGCTGTACGCGAAGATGCGGAGCGTCAACACGCTGCTCGCGTGGGGGCACGCGCGGGTAATTGAGAACCTGCTGGGCAAGCGTTACCAGATGCAACCGCCGCCGGTGAAGGCCATCAGCGACCAATTCGCCGCGAGCAAGAGCGTGATTGAGAAGGCGCTGATGGCGCAGGGCCGGGAGCTGCAGCTCGTGCAGCGGCACAAGGCCGAGGAGGACATCGCCGTAGCGGCGGCCTCCATTCTGGCGCGCGACGGCTTTGTAAAGGCGTTGGCGAAGCTGGAGCAGGATTTCGGGGTGAAGCTGCCGAAGGGCGCCTCGGCGGCGGTGGATGCGGCCGCAAAGCAATTTGTGGAAAGCCGGGGAGCGGTCGAGTTGGGGAAGGTTTCCAAGCTGCATTTCCGCACCGCGCTGCGGGCGCAGGGCCTGCAGGAACCGCCCAAGACCGAGTGGCGAAAACGGTGATACCGTCGGACCCTCTTCCGGTCTTCAGGGTCATCCTCGCTGACTTGGCTTTAAAGGTTCACATCCACCACGATGCGTCCCCGCACGGTGCCTGCGAGGAGTTCGCGGGCAAGACCTGGGACCTCTCTCAGGGAGACGACGCGGGACATTGTTTCCAGCTGGGCCGGAGTGAGGTCGGTGGCGAGGCGGGCCCATGCCCGATCGCGCAATGGGCGGGGGCACATCACCGAATGGATGCCCAGCAGGTTCACCCCGCGCAGAATGAAGGGCAGCACGGTCGTGGGCAGGTGGGCGCCGCCGGCTAGGCCGCAGGCGGCGACGCTGCCGAACGCGCGCGTCTGACGCAGCAGGCTGGCCAGCGTTTCACCGCCCACGGTATCAATGCCGCCCGCCCACTGCTCCGGATCGAGTGTCTTGCCGGAGGGCGTCGCTAGGATCTCGCGCGGGATGAGCTCGGCCGCCCCCAAGTCCCGCAGAAAATCGCCCTCGGTTGCAATCCGGCCGGTGGAGGCGACGACGTGATGTCCCCTCCGGGCGAGCAGCGCCACCGCCATGGAACCCACCCCGCCCGCCGCTCCGGAGACGACCACCGCATTTGGGCTGCCCGGTTTGAGCCCGTGATCCTCGAGTGCCAGCACGCAGCACATCGCGGTCAGTCCCGCCGTGCCGATGGTCATCGCCTGGCGGGCGTTCAGGGTGGGCGGCAGCGGCATGAGCCAGTCGCCGTGCACGCGGGCGAAGCCAGCGTAACCCCCGGAGACGCGTTCGCCGATGCCCCAGCCGGTCACCACCACGGCATCGCCGGCGCGAAAGCGGATGTCGGACCCGGGATGTTCCACACTACCGGCTAAGTCAATGCCCGGGATGATGGGCAGCTGGCGCAGGATTTTACCCTGTCCGGTCACCGCAAGCCCGTCCTTGTAGTTCAGGCTGGAATGGGTGACGCGCACCAGCACCTCGCCGCCAGGCGCGGGCAGTATTCCGGGGTCGGTGAACTCGCGGATGACCGCCGTCGCGGCGCTGCTGTCCGGGGAAGGCTCGATGACAAGTGCGGAAAAGGGGGACATGAAATATGAGGAATTTGGTGCGTCGGAATCGACGGGGGTGAGGCTGCGTCACAGGGGGTTCAAATGCAAATCCGAACTGGGGGACGTTTCCGCGGGCGGGGGGCGGGAAATCAGGGGTGTTTCTGCTTTTGCCGGCTGGATTTTCCCTTCATACTGCGGGGATGGAACTGGCGATCACGGCCCTTCTGATTTTTGCGGGCGCGAGTTTCTTTTTTGCGCTGGCGGAAACGGCGCTGTTTTCCCTTGGCCAATGGCAGGTGCGGCAGCTGGCGGAACGGCATCCGCGGGCGGGCCGGATTGTGGCGGGGCTGCTGGAGCGTCCCCAGGATCTGCTGGCGACGCTGGCGCTGGGCAACACGTTTGCCAATGCGGCGATGCTGGCGTTGGCGCTGCGGATGGTGTTCAACGCGCGGTGGACGCTGGCGCTGACGATGCTCGCGCTGCTGGTCCTCGTGCTGATCGTGTGCGAGGTCATCCCCAAAACCCTGGCGGTGCGGCGGCCGGAGCGCTGGGCCTTGCGGGTCGGCTGGTTGCTGTTGGTCTTTCAGACGGCCTGCACGCCGTTGTACCGGACGGCCCAGTGGCTGAACCGGGTCTTCCTCAAAAAAGCCGCCGCGCCCGTCTCCCCGTCCGCCCCGTCGCTCCCGGATGCGGAATATCAGGAGCTGCTGGATATGGCGTTCCGGCAGGGCACGCTGGCGGAATCGGAAAAGGAAATCATCCTGCAAATCATCCGCCTCGACCAGCGGACGGCGCGGGACGTGATGCGGCCGCGCGCGGGCATGGCGTGTCTCAGCGACGATCTGCCGGTGGCGGAGATGATGGCGGCCGCCCGGAAGCTGAAGCATCGCCGCCTGCCGCTTTACGATGAGACGCCGGACACGATCGTGGGCATTTTGAACACGCAGGCGCTGCTGCACAATCCCGAGGTAGATCTATCGGAGGTGGTGGAATTCCCCTCCTTTGTGCCGGAGACGATGAATCTGCTGCAGCTCTTTCAAAGCCTGCAGAAGCAGCACCGCGGGCTGGCGGTGGTGCTGGATGAGTTCGGGGGCGTGGCGGGGGTGGTGACGATGGAGGACATTCTGGGCGAGTTGGTGGGGACCATCCGCGTGGCGGCGCCGCTGGAGGGGTTTGTCATGGAGACGGTTTCCCCGGGCTGCTGGCGGGTGAATGGCACGATGCGGCTGGATGATTTCCGGCGGGAATTTCCCGGGCTGGCGGAGGTGGCGGAGGTGGAGACCATGGGCGGGCTCCTCACCCATCTGCTCGGCGTGGTGCCGGAAGCTGGGGCGACGGCAATCTTTCAGGATTTGAAACTGACGGCGCAAAACGTGGAGGACCGGCGCGTGCGGGAACTGCTGGTGCAGCGTTTGAAATGAAGAGGAATCCACATCTGCCCTGTGTCATACCCGGGGTGAACCGCCCCGGTTCGTGGAGCGGTCGGCTCTGTTTTCATCGCGGAACATGAATTGGAATCTTTTAAATTGGTGTGGGTTGACCGTCTGCCTGCTGCTGTCCTTTCTGCTCTCGGGCATGGAGGCGGGCGTGTTCGCCTTGAACCGGCTGCGGGTGCGGCGCCTGGCCCGTGCCGGCAAGCCCTCCGCCCGGCTGCTCCACGGATTTTTGGAAAACCCGGAGCGGTTCCTGTGGACCATCCTGGTCGGCAATACACTGGCCAACTTCCTGATTCTCGGCTGGACGCTGGCCAAATTGTCAGAATGGCTGCCGGGACAAGGCCGCTGGGTGGCCCTGATTTTTGCGGGCGTGGTTTTCCTGTTTTACACGTTTTTTGATCTGCTGCCAAAAATGCTGTTCCGCGCTCATCCCAATTCCCTCTGCCTTTCAGCGGCGGGAGTCTTCCGCCTTGTTCACTTTCTCCTGATGCCGCTGGTGACCGTGGTGGCGGACGTGTCCGCATTGATCTTGCGGTGGACGGGCGGGCAGGCCTCTACCGGGCGGCTGTTTGGCAACCGCGAGGAGATGCGCGCGGTGATGCGGGAATCGGAGCAGGCCTTCACCAGTGACGAGCGGGCGATGATCAACCGCGTGCTGGACCTCCAAAATTACACCGTCGGCCAGATCGCCACGCCGCTGGCGAAAACGGTGACGGTGGAGAAGGACCTGCCGGTCGGCGACGCCCTGCGGCTGGCTCAGGAGCACCATTTTTCCCGGCTGCCGGTCTGGGAAACGCGCGATGGCCGCCGTCGCTTGGCCGGCTTGCTGGAGGTGGGGCCGCTGCTGTTCACTGAGGCGCTGGAGGCCCGGGCTCCCGTGTCCCAGCACATGACGCCGGCTTTGTTTGTGGAGGAGGAGGTCCGGTTGGAGATCGCCCTTCGGCGGATGCAGCGCGCGGGCCAGCATCTCGCCATCGTGCTGGCGCGGGACGGACACGAGGTCGGAGTCGTGACATTGGAGGACATTTTGAAACTACTCTTCGGTGAGGTGAAACTATGAACTGGACCGAAGCACTGCATGACAGTCTAAAGCTGCTCGCCGTGGCGGTGCTGGTTTTGCTCAACGCTTTTTTTGTCGCGGCCGAGCTCGCGCTGGTGCGCATCCGGGACACGCAGCTGGAGGCGCTGGTGGTCAAGGGTAATCGGCGGGCGAAGATGGCGCGGCACATCATTACCCACATCGATGCCTACATCAGCACCACCCAGTTCGGCATCACCCTAGCCAGCATGGGGCTGGGCGTGGCGGTGGAGCCGGTGTTCCGGGATTTGCTGCAACCTTTTTTTGAACTGTTCCACATCACCGCCGAGCCGCACCAGCGCAGCATCGCCATCGGCGTCGGTTTTTTCGTGAACTGTTATCTGCTGATTGTCGTCGGCGAGCTGGTGCCCAAAGCCATCGCCATTCGGCGCACCCTGTCCACGGCGCTATGGACGGCCCCGCCCCTTAACTGGTTTTATCGGGTGTCCTTTCCGTTCATCTGGATCCTGCACCGGTCGTCGCAGTTCGTCCTCGCCCGACTGGGGTTCACCGGAGCGGAGTTGGGCGAGGAGCATTCCGACGAAGAATTGCGGCTGATGCTGGGCTCGGCGCGGGGTTCGCCCGGTCAGCGCGACTTGGTCCTCAACGCGCTGGACCTGCGCCACCGCACCGCCCGCGAAGTCATGCGTCCGCGCAATGAGATCGCGGTGTTCAACACCTCCGCGCCGCTGGCGGACTGTCTCGCGGTCGCGGAGCGGACGCGTTACTCCCGTTTCCCCCTCTGCACGGACGGCGATCTGGACCGCACCCTGGGCGTGGTCCACATCAAGGATCTGTATGCGGTGCGCGACCAGGCGCGAACGGCGGCGGAGCTGCTGCCGGTGGCCCGCAAGCTGATCTACATCCCTGAAACGGCCCGGCTGGAACGGCTGCTGCAATTATTTTTGGAACGAAAATTGCACATCGCCCTGGTTGTGGACGAATACGGCGGCACGACTGGCATTGTAACTCTGGAAAACGTGCTGGAGGCGCTGGTTGGACAGATTCAGGACGAGTTTGATTCGGAGAAAACCGAGTTGTTCCGCATCGGCGATAATGTCTGGGAAGCCGCGGGCGCGCTGCCGTTGCATGAGCTGGAAAAAATCATCGGCGGCGTGGCTGATGGCGAGGGGGTGGCCACCGTGAGCGGCTGGCTGACCCAGCGGCTGGGGGGATTTCCAAAGGGGGGCGACACCCTGATGGTGGGGGGGTGCCTGTTGCGCGTGGAGGAGATGGACGGGCGCCGCGTGGCGCGACTGAGGATCACTGCTTCGGGATCGGGCCCGGGGTGATGGGGGCCGGGGATTCCTCCGGAGTCACCATTTGGCGCCGCGGAGGGCGAAGGTGGCGATGAGGGCGCAGAACACTCCGTCCCAGGCGGCCGCCTGCCAGCATCCGTGGGCGGCTGCGGTCACGCCGAAAAGGAAAACCGCCCCCAGCCAGACGGCCAGCGGATGGAAATCCGGCCCGCTGCGCTTGCTCAATTGTTTGTTGATCAAGGCCGGGGTCACAAAGGCCAGAATCAGCAGGGTCACAAGAAACCAGCCGGCGGAGTTTGAAACCGGCCCGACCTGCGGATTCAGGGAAAAGCCCCCGGGCGTCCAGATCCAATAATGTTTCAGGCGCGTCGCAAACGGTTCCAGCGCCGAGTCGAAAATCAGGGTGAACAGAGCCGTCAATCCCATCAGCCAGAATCCGTAGGCGCGGATTTTGCGCCACGGCCGCAAAACCAGACGGGCCACGCCGCGGGAGTTTAAAACGGCGACGATCCAGAGCAGGGGCAGGATCCAGGGCAGGCGTCCGAATAGTTTCCATCCGGCTTCCGGGCCGAACATCAGCGGCCCCAGGGGGATCCCGCTAAGGGCGCTGACCAGGTGTGCCCCGCTGCCAATGAGGGCGGTGACGAAGGCGGCGAGCAGGACATTCTGTAACGGCAGCTGCCGCGAGAGCGCGGAGAGGGTGCTGAGGGTGGCCGCCAGCAGCAGGAGCGGCAGCAGCCATCCGGCCAGCGGCAGGCGCATTCTGCCCGCTGTGACCTCGTGGGCGAGTGCGAGTAAAAAAATAGCGGCCGTCAGGACTGTGGAAACCCACCAGAAACGGTTCGGGGATTTTCCGGCGCGGGCGGGGGCGGCGGGCGGCGTGAGTGGGACAGGTTGGGCCATGTTTTTGGCGCAGGGTAGGGATTTTCCGGCGCTGGAAAAGCTTAATTTTATTGTCGGGAATTTCCCTTGTTTCAGGGGGGTAAACTTGTTTTCCTCAAAACGCATCATGACATTGGACGACGTAAAAAAACGGATCAAGGCGTGCGCCGAACAAATGGACGCCCGCTATGGAAAAACGGTTTTCGACGAGCTGGCGGTCGTTTCGCTGGCCCAGAACAAGGCGCGCGTGTTGGCATACGTCGGGCCGCGGAATGATGAATTCCTGAAAAATTTCGCCAACGACCTCGGCTCCCTGCGCGTGGAACTGCTCGGATCGGATTATGGCGTCGGCGATTTCGCCTTTGCGCGGCAGGCCGCCGGCACCCGGTTTGAGGCGTTCCTAGTCCTGGGCGCGGGGGTTTATCTGATCTGCAACAACACGAGGGAATCCATGGACACCATCGCCCGGAACCCGAACTGGCTGGCTGCCCAGGTGCCGTTTGCGGAGTTGGGAGACCATCTGCGGGAGGATCCATTGCAGGCCACCCTGGATTCGGGTTTTTTTCAGAAATCGTTCTAACCGAACCGTTTTTCAGCCTTTCAACCCCTTCCATAAAAACACTGCGTAGGCGGCTAGGAGCAGTCCGCCGGCGAAGCGCGGCAGCCGGCCGAGCAGGGCGACGCAGAGGAAGTGCACCAGGGTGGCGCCGAGCAGGAGGAGCATGGCCAGGTGGAAGAATGGGGTGAGGGGCAGGGTGTGGTACAGGGCATAGATGCCGATGCAGAGCGGGATGGAAACATGCGAATCGCCCACCTGCGAGGCGTACACCGTTTCCGGCTGCCCGCGCCAGCTGTAATAAACCGCCAGCAAGGCATTGGGTAGCACCATCAGCCAGCCGCTCAGCCAGCCCATGTTTTTGGCGCTGATGAATCCGGTGTGGATGTGGGAAACCCAGTGCACCAGCCAGTCCGTGCTGAGATAGATTCCGCAGGCGCCCACGCCGAGCAGCGCCAGGTCCAGCGGGAATTTCCAGCCCAGCGCCTGTCCCTGGCGGACATTGTGCTTGAGGACGTCAAACACGTGGAAACACTGCCAGAACAGAAACATCCCCACCAAAACCAATCCCTCGTCGAAGGTGATTTTACCGTCGCGCCCCAGTGCCCAGACCGCTCCGGTGAAAAACAAAACCGCCGTGAGAGTGAGCAGTAGCGAAAGGCGGTTGAGCTCGTGCGCTTTTCCGGGGGCTTTATTTTTATTCGGAGATTTTGGGGAGTCGCTGCTTTTGGATCCGGGCAAAATGCGGATGCCCCAGACGATGGCGGGCAGGCCCAGCAGCAGCGTCATATTAGTGACGTTGTTGACGAGCGCATTGGTCATGACTTCCGCACCATTGCCGCCGCTGCGGCCGAGGAGGAAGGCGAAAATCAGGTTGCCCAGGCCGGAGCAGTAGGGCATCACCAAGGTGCCGAGCACCGTGCCTTCGAAGCCGCGCCCGCTCATCGCTTCCAGACGCCAGACCATCAGAATCGAGGCGGTGATGAACAGCGCCAGAAAAATCCACGGCGCCGCAGCGCCGTAGGCTTCAATTTTATGAACAAGCATCAGCTGCACACGGGAGCTTGGGGCGCGGAAAGAGGTGCGGTCAGGCCCGTTGGGGTTGAACTGCCGGCTCCGGCTCCACCCACTTGTGGTGTTCCTTAATGAGGTCCACCAGGCGCTCGACTGCTTCGGACTCCGGAATATTGAATTTGATGGGGGTCTTGCCCACGTAGAGATTGATCTTGTTGGGCGCTCCGCCCACGTAGCCGAAGTCCGCGTCGGCCATTTCGCCCGGGCCATTCACAATGCAGCCCATGATGGCGATCTTCACACCCTTGAGATGCTCCGTCCGCGCCTTGATCCGCGCGGTCACGGTCTGCAAATTGAACAGCGTCCGGCCGCAGCTCGGACAGGCGACGTAATCGGTCTTAAAACTGCGGCAGCCGGCCGCCTGCAGGATGTTGTAGGCCAGCCGGAGGCTTTGCCCGCCGCCGGACTCGCCGCGCACCAGGATCGCATCGCCGATTCCATCCGCCAGCAGCGAGCCGATGACCACCGAAGCGCGGAGCAGCGCGATCTTGGGCTCCAGCGGCACGGGTTCCAAGTGGAGGCAGTCTTTGAGAAGGATGGGATTATTGCGGCCAAGCCGCTTTAATTTTGAGGCCAGCAGACGAAAAGCCGTGATGACCGGCAAGCCCACGCCGTCCTTCACGGTGACCAGCTGGGTTTCGCAGGTGATCTCAAACTCCTGCGTCGGATCGATTTCAAAAAGGTTTACGTCCTCATACACCGCCTCGGGCTTCACATCGTCTTTCGGGCGGATTTTTGGAGCCACGATGTCAAAGGTCGCCCGTGTGACCACGACGCGGATCAGCTGTTCGCCACCGCACTTCGCGGTCGTGCTGAGCTCGATCTCCGGCGTCGGGCGTTTCTCGTAGTGAAACGGGTCGAAAGGGAATCCGGCTTCGGGAAGCGACACGCGCGTCTGGGTCAGGAGGGGGATCTGCGCCAGCAGGTCGGTGCAGACTTCGATTTCGCGGGGGCTGTCCTCCGTGAGCGACACGCGGAGGGTGTCGCCCAGGCCATCGCAGAGCAGGGAGCCGATGCCGATGGCGCTCTTGATGCGGCCGTCCTCGCCTTCGCCCGCCTCGGTGACGCCCAGGTGAAGCGGGTAAGCCCAAGATTGCGGCGGGGCGCCGGTGGCTGTCGCACTTTTCAATTCCTGCTCGTCCAATTGCTCCAGGCGCGCGGCCAGCAGTCGATAGCACTCAATCATCACCTTCGGGTTAGATGATTTCATGGAGAACTTGAAGTTATGAAAGTCGTGCCGGCGGCAGATATGGGCGAATTCCAGCGCGCTTTCCACCATGCCGAGCGGCGAGTCGCCGAACCGGTTCATGATCCGGTCGCTCAGCGAGCCGTGGTTGGTGCCGATGCGCAGGCAGCGCTTCAATCTCTTCGCTTCTAGAACCAAGGGCGTGAATTTCTCCTCGATGCGGCGCAGCTCCGAGGCGTACTGCTCGTCCGTGTATTCCTTGGTGGCGAATTTCTTTGAGTCGGCGTAGTTGCCGGGATTCACCCGGACGACTTCGACCCATTTGATCGCTTCCATTGCGGCATCGGGCTTGAAGTGGATGTCGGCGACCAGGGGCACGTGGCAGCCCTGGCGGCGGAGTTCGGCGACGATGTGCTGCAGGTTCGCCGCGTCCTTGACAGTGGGCGCGGTGATGCGCACGAGCTGGCAGCCGACGGCGACGAGTTCCAGCGTCTGCTTGACACTCAACGCGGTGTCCATGGTGTCGCAGGTGAGCATGGATTGCTTCACCACGGGGTGCGCTCCGCCCATGATGAAGCCGCCGCGGGCGGGGTCGCCGATGACGATTTCGCGGGACAGGCGTCGTTGATACACGAAGGGGGATGGGCAGTAGCGCATGGTGGTATTAATTTTGCGGCGCAAAAATAATGGCTTGCTCGCGGTTATTCCGCGCGCTGCGGAGCCAGTCGCCGGTGTCGAAGAAGGCGATATAAATCATGAACCCGATGAGCAGCACGGCGAAGCCGGTCTGGAGGGAGTTCAGGATGCGGGCGCTGACCGGGCGCCGGCGGACGGCTTCAATGAGGGCCAGGGTGATATGTCCGCCATCGAGCACCGGCAGCGGCAGCAGGTTGAGCAGCGCGAGGTTCACGTTGAGGATGACGCTAAACCAGAGCACGCGGCGGTAGCCGTCCTCGCTTTGAAATAGGCTGTAATAAACGCGGCCGATCATGACCGCGCCCCCGAGCTGCTGCACGCCGATGTCGCCCTTGTGGGCAAACAGCGCCCCGATGGTGCCGGTAATCTGGGTGACGCTCTCACGGATCTGCTCCAGCGGGCTGGGGTGTACCAGCGTGGAGTTGGTGTCCCCCTGCCAGCCCAGAATCCCCAGCAACGGGTTGCTGTTGGTGGGCTGCGCCGGTTTTACCGCGAGCAGGGTGCGGTCGAATTCTTTGGCATCCCGCCTCACCGTCAGCGTGACCGGCTGCGGCACCGTATTGCTCCAGGACTCCTCCAAGGTCAGCAGCGCCAGGGGGCTGAAGATTTTCTGGCCGTTCAAGGCGACGATTTCGTCGCCGTTGGTCAGGCCTGCCCGCGCGGCCGGGCTGTTGCTGGCGATGCCGTAGACGACCGCTTTCATCTCCGGCGAGACCAGGATCTGCCGCAGCGCCTTGCGTTCATACCATTGGGTTGTCCGGTGATAGGGCACAGCCGTCGCCAGGGCTTCGCGGCCATCGCGGCGGTATTTGATAGCGATGTTGGTGCCGGTGCTGGTGATGACCCGCCAAGTGACGCTGTCCTGTGCGGGCGGCGAAAAATGGTGCACCGGCTGCCCGTCGATTTCCAAAAGGGTGTCGCCGGGGCGCAGGCCGGCCTTCCAAGCCGGTCCGGACGGGTCCACCCAGCCGACGGTGGTGGAGGTGTCCGCGCCGTTGGTGGGTTTTCCGACGCCCCAGACGATGACGGCAAAAAACAGGGCGAGGGCAAAGCTGAACAGCGGCCCGGCGAACGCCACAATGATTTTGTCGAGGGGCGACACATTAGGCAGCGGGGCTGTGGCGGCGTCTTCCGGCTTGCCCTCGATGGCTTCCATGGTGGCCATTTGCGGCAGGGCCACGTAGCCGCCGGCGGGAATCCAGCCGAGCGCGTATTCAACGCCATTGATTTTCTTTTTCCAGATCGGCTTGCCGAACCAGATGGCGAAGCGGTCCACCCTCAGGCCGCGCCATTTGGCCGCGAGAAAGTGGCCGAGTTCGTGGACGCCGATGAGCAGGTTGAAGAGCAGCACCACTTCCAGCGCAATGAAGATGTAATGTAAAAGGGTCATGTTAAATAAAGCGTGGGAATTATAGCAGCGGAAAAATGAACCGCAATCGTATTGCCTCGTATTGCCGTCTCCCGTCTGTCCGGTCAGGGCTGAGTCCGGGCCGCCTCCCGCCGCGCCCACCCATCGGCCTCCAGAATCTGTTCCAGCGTTGGACGCGGGATGACCGTGTGCGCTGCCATCGTGCGCCGGACGGTTTCGGTGATCTGGGGGAAATTGATGGTCCGGTTCACGAAGGCTTCCACCGCGATTTCATTGGCGGCGTTCAAGACCGCCGGCAGGGTGCCGCCGATCTCGCCCGCCTGGCGGGCGAGGGCGAGGGCGGGAAAGCGTTCCTCATCCGGCTCCTCAAACGTCAGGGTGCCCAGCCGGGGAAAGTTGGTCTGCACGCGGTCGCTGGCCGCCCGTTCGGGATAGGTCAGCGCATATTGAATCGGCAGGCACATGTCCGGGGTGGAAAGCTGGGCGAGCAGGGAGCCGTCCACGAACTCAACCATCGAATGCACGATGCTCTGCGGATGCACCACGACGCCCACGCGGGCCATCTCGATATCGAACAGCCAGCGGGCCTCGATCATCTCCAGCCCCTTGTTGAAAAGCGTGGCGGAATCGATGGTGATCTTGCGGCCCATGACCCAGGAGGGATGTTTGAGCGCGCGTTCGACGGTGATCTCAGAGAATTTTTCCTTCGGCCACGCGCTCTTGTCGCGAAAGGGCCCGCCGCTGGCGGTGAGTAGCAGTTTGCGGACGGAGGCGGTGGGCTTGCCGTCGAGGCACTGGAAAATCGCGGAATGTTCGCTGTCCACCGCCAGCACGCGCACCCCGTGTTTGCGCGCCTCGCTCATCACAATCTCGCCCGCCATTACGAGGATTTCCTTTGACGCGACGGCGATGTCTTTGCCGGCGCGGATGGCGGCCAGGGCGGGGGCCAGTCCGGCGGTGCCGACGATGGCGATCAGGACGATGTCGGCTTCCGGCAGCGTGGCGAGTTTGAGCAGTCCTTCATTTCCGGAACAGACCTCGCAGGCCGTTCCGAGGGCGTTTTGCAGTTCCCGCGCCTTCGCCGGGTCGCTGAGGGAGATGACGGCGGGCCGGTGTTTTCGGGTCTGCTCCAGCAGCAGGGCGGCATTGCCACCGGCCGCCAGTCCCAGCAGACGGATTTGGTCCGGCAGATCTTGGGCGACCTTAACCGTGCTGGTGCCGATGGAGCCGGTGCTGCCGAGGAGAACAACGTTTTTCATTTCAATTCAAACCGTGGGTCAGGATGTGGCGCAGATAAAGGTACATGATAGGCGCGTTGAATAGCAGGCTGTCCAGCAAGTCGAGGATGCCGCCGATGCCAGGAAAAAAGCCTCCGGAATCCTTCACGCCGGCTTCCCGCTTGAACAGGGATTCAATCAGGTCGCCGATCGCGGCGGTGGAGCTGAGCACCACGCCGAGGAGGATGGCGTGGAGCGTGTTCATCCCGAACAGGTGTGCGCCGAAGTAATGGGTTAGAGTCAGGCTGGCCGCGGTGGAAACCACGATGGCGCCGGCGAATCCCTCCCAGGTTTTGCCGGGGCTGATGCGGGGGATCATCTTGTGCCGCCCGATGAGCGAGCCGACCACGTAGGCGCCCATGTCGCTGAACTTGGTGACGATGATGAAGTAGAGCAGGAAATATTTGCCTTCGACGCCGTGGAAGAAATGGATCTTCTGGATGAAATTCAGGAGCCAGGGGACGTACATGAGGCCGAAGAGGGTGGTGGCGATGGTGAGGATGCCGGTGGTGCTGGCCTTGGAAACAAATTGCCGCACGCACAGGCCGAGGACGAACAGGATCAGAAATCCGGTTTCAAAGTCATTCACGCGCGCGGGCGAATCATTGGTTCCGAGCATGCCCGTCAGGTTCAGAAACGTCCCGATCATGAGCAGCACGCCGCCGGCCAGACCGCAACCTTTGAAGCAGACCAGCCCCCGTTTCTCCGCCAGACCGTAGAATTCTGCCAGACCCGCAAACGCCAGCAGCCCCATGAGCAACACGAAGACCCCGTTGGAGATGAGCTGGTTGTGGGAGAACAGGGCCGTCAAAATCACCGTCCATAGCACCAACGTGGAACCCAGGCGGCGGAGGAAAGTTTTTGCCCGGGAGGGCGCTGGAATGGAGGCGGCGGACATGGGCTCCAGACTAACAGTCGGGTGGCGGCTTGCCAATTCTCAATTGCTGCCATAAGGCCCCGCCTTTCTTGGTTTTATCTTCTCGTTATCTTTATTTATGGGTCCGCTCGCGCCCCGTCTCCGGGAATGCAATTGAATCTTGCGGCCCTGGTGGCGCCGTGGTTAGGCTGGCGCATCTCTATGGCAGCCATTGGTCGATTTCAGAAGGGCGCGGAAGTTTTCCACGCCAAGGTTGTGGACGGCGAACTGTTCCGGCTGCGCGGCGATGTCTTCGGCTCGCCTTCCTTTGACCGCGCGGCGACTCCGCGCAAGGGGGTTCGCACCTTGGTTCCGGTCCTCCCGACCAAGGTCATCGCCGTGGGGCTGAATTACGCGGATCATGCCCGCGAGACGGGCAAGGAGCTGCCGAAACAGCCGCTGTTCTGGTTCAAGGCCCCGACCTCGCTCCTGCCGGACGGCGGCAAGATTGAGATTCCCTTTCCCAAGCACCGCACGGACTATGAGGCGGAATTGGCCATCGTGATCGGGCGGAAAATCCGGAACGTCTCTCCCACCCAGGCCTCGCGCTATATCTTCGGCTACACCTCGGCCCAGGACATCAGCGATCGCACCATCCAGAAGGCGGAGTCGCAGTGGGCCCGGGCCAAATCCTTCGACACCTTCACGCCGCTCGGCCCCTACGTGGAAACAAAACTGGATCCAAGCGAGCTGAACATTCAGCTCTTCCAGAACGGGGAGCTACGCCAGAATTCCAACACCCAGCACCTCCTCTTCAAGCCGCACGAGCTGGTCAGCTTCATCTCCGCCCATCTGACGCTGCTGCCCGGCGATGTGATTCTCACCGGCACGCCCAGCGGCATCGGCCCCATTCAGAGCGGCGACCGGCTGGAGGTGCGGATTCAGGGTCTGGCGCCGCTGGTCAATGCCGTGAAGTGACCCGGGTCCCCGGCGGGTTCCGCGCGGGAAAGTGGCGCGTGACTCGGGGGGGGGCGGCGGTAGCGGGAGCTCGGCGGGTTTTAAAATATAATTCTTCATTCCTTCCCGCCTTTGCTGTTAAATTTGCCGCCCTATGAAGTGGACACAAACGCTGATTCCGACCCTCCGTGAAGCTCCGGCTGACGCGGAAATCCTCTCGCACAAGCTGCTGCTGCGCGCCGGCCTCATCCGCAAGTTGGCGGGCGGCGTGTACACTTTTCTGCCCCTCGGGTTGCGCGCGCTGCGCAAGGTGGAGGCCATTGTCCGCGAGGAGATGGACCGGGCCGGGGCGGTGGAGGTGCTGATGCCGGCGCTCCAGCCGCCGGAGATCTGGCAGCAGAGCGGCCGGTATACCACTGCGAGCAACGTGCTGTTCAAGCTCAAGGACAGCGGCGGCCGCGAATGGCTGCTGAGCCCCACCGCCGAGGAGGTCATCACCACCCTGGCCGCCAACGAGATCAATTCCTACCGCCAGCTGCCCAAGAATTTTTACCAGGTCAGCGTGAAGTTCCGCGATGAGATCCGGCCGCGCTTCGGGCTGATGCGCGCCAAGGAGTTCATCATGAAGGACGCCTATTCCTTTGACGCCTCGGACGAGGGGGCGATGGCGAGCTATCAAAAAATGTATGACGCCTACACGCGCATCTTTGCGCGCTGCGGTCTTCAGGCGTTTCCGGTCGAGGCGGACACCGGCGTGATCGGCGGCAATTATTCCCACGAGTTCATGGTGCCCGCCGATACCGGGGAGAATGAGGTGGCGTTCTGCGAGGCGTGCCATTACGCGGCGAACCTCGAGAAAGCCACCAGCGGCATTCCCCGGACAGCGGCGCGCGAGACCGGTCCGGCGGCGGAGAAGTTCCCCACACCCGGCGTGGTGACCATCGAAGCATTAAGCAAGGCCCCCTACAGCGTTCCGGCGAACCGCCAGATCAAGACGCTGGTCTATATCGCCGACAGCCATACAGTGCTTGTTTTAATCCGCGGCGATGATCAGTTGAACGAGACGAAATTGGCTGCGAGGACCGGGGCGGCAGCCGTCCGGCCCGCCACGGTGGAGGAAATCGTGGCGCTGCTGGCCGCCAGACCGGGCTCGCTCGGCGCGGTGGCGAAGATACCCGCGAACCTGAAAGTGTTCGCGGACGACCGGCTGCAGGGCGCCAACGATATGACCACTGGCGCGAACGAGGACGGATTCCATTTGAAGAACGTCTCCATCGAGCGGGATATCCAGGTGACGGCCTGGTTCGACTTGCGCACGGTCAGCGCCGGTGAGCCCTGTGTGAAATGCGCCAAGCCGCTGAAAATTCGCCGCGCCATTGAAGTCGGGCACGTCTTCAAGCTTGGCACCAAATACAGCGAGGCCTTGAATGCCACCTTCCTGGCGGCAGACGGGTCGCGCCAGCCGTTGGTCATGGGCTGCTATGGCATCGGTGTCACACGCACGCTGCAGGCAATCATTGAGCAGGGGAACGACAAGGACGGCGTCGTCTGGCCCTTGAGCGTCGCGCCCTATCAGGTGTGCCTTACGCCTCTGGCGGTCGCGCCCGATAGCCAGGCAATGCAGGTCGCGGAAAAATTCTATGCGGAGCTCACCGCCCGCGGCGTGGACGTGATCCTGGACGATCGGGATGAGCGTCCCGGCGTGAAGTTCAAGGATGCCGACCTGGTTGGCTTCCCGTTTCGCATCGCGCTCGGCGAAAAATCCCTGGCCAAGGGCGAGGTGGAAATCAAGCCCCGCTCCGGTGCGATGTTGTCCGTGCCCATCGATGGCGCGGTGGAAGCGCTGATGAACTTGATGTCGGCTGGCGCCGTGAAATAATTCAGGGCCGTGAATGGAAGGGGCGCGGCTAGGCATCTGCCCGCGCCCCGGGTTCAGCGGGCGGGGCTGTCCGCATCCATGGCCCCGGCCAGGGCGGCGGCGCGGCCCTTGGGCACCCGGTTCAGATGGATCCCCAAAAAACCCTGGAGGAACCGCCCCAGCTCGGTCGTTTGGGCCCCCGTCAATTTCAAACGCAAACCCGTCTCCCACTCTTTTTCTGCGAGGATGCCGGCGATTTTTTTTGTCCCGGCCGCCAGGCCGGTTTCAGCCTGGCCGGGGTCCAGCCCGAGTTCGCGCAGCAGCTTGAGTTCAAAGGCAAACAGCAGTTGCGGCGACGCTGGTTGCCGGCAAAGACAGGCCAGAAAGTCGCGGAGCAATTCATACACGTCCGGCAGCGGGGTCTCGGTTTCCGTGGCCTGTTCGATGAACGCCGTGGCGTAGGCCGCCAGCCGCAGCCGGTCCATGTTTTGCCGGAGGGCCGGATGCGTCTCGCGCAGACCCACTTCACGGAGCGTGTGCAAATCTGAACGGCGGCTGCGGTGGAAGGATAAATCCGCCAGATAAAACAGATCGACCTTGCCGAAGAAGGGGGATTGGGGGCGGCGCGCCCCCTTGGCCACCGTCGCCATCCGGCCGAACTCCGGCGTCAGCCAGTGAAGCACCAGGCTGGTTTCGGTGAGCGGCCGCGCCCGCAATACCAAGCCGGTGGCGGATCCAGTCATTTTTTAACCGGCAAGAATTCCGGTGAAATCGCGCCCAGGCTGACGATGTATTTGATGCCGTCGGCCACGCTCATATCCAGCTTGGTCACCCTGTCCTCCGGCACCAGCACCATGAAACCGGAGGTCGGGTTGGGTGTGGTGGGAATGAAGACGGCGACGACCGGCTGGAGGATTTTTTGCCGCACTTCGGCGTGGTTTTCGCTGGTGAGAAAGCCGATTGAATACATGCCTGCCCGGGGGAACTCCACCAGCACGACCGTTTTGAATGAGCTTTTTTTGCCTCCAAACGCCTCGTTGACCTGCTTGATGGCCCCATAAAATTTGTTCAGCAGCGGCACGGTCATCATGACCGTGTCGATCCACAGGATCAATCGCTTGCCGATGTAGTAGCGCGTCAGCACTCCGGCGCCGGAGATTAAAACCACCGCCAAAGCCAGCGCCACCAGGCTCCAGTACCAGAACATGGGTCCGGACTGCCCGTTCTCATAAATTGCCTTGGGGTTGACCAGGTATTTCAGGAAGAACAGCAGGGCATCGGTGAAGCTGGAGACGGTGCCGAAGAGCCATTTGACCACCGCCAGCGTCAGCAGCCCGGGAAGGGTGACCGCCAGGCCGGTAAAGAAACTCGCCCGCCAGCGCGCAAAAAAGGTCTTGTTCACTCGCCGATTCTAACCGTGCCGGAAAGTTGCGCGAGCGAAAATCGCTGGGTCAGCCCCCGCACCAGCCGATCCTCCTCGCCCTTCATCCGTCGCCGGTCGGCCGCCCGTCGGTCGTCGTGGCCCTGAAGATGCAACACGCCGTGGACGATGTAGCGCACCACTTCTGATTGCCAGCGCGTTCTGAATTGTCTGGCCTGCAGCACCGCCTCGTCCACGCAGACGAACAGTTCGCCGTGCAGTGGCGATGCCGCGGGCCGGAGGCCGGTGACCGGATCGGAATGGTCAAAGGTGATCACATCGGTCGAGCCCGCGTGGCGCAGAAAGGTCTCATTGACTCGCGTCATCTCCGACGCCCCCACCAGATGGATGCCTAGCGTGATCTCCGGGATCCCCAGTTCAGCGCACAGGCTGGACACGATTTGCCGGAGCCGTCGCCGGTCGATTTTCCGTGTCCGCTGACGGTTGGCAATGGCGAGGTCCATGGCGGGAGAGGGCTGGGGGTGAGCCGGTCGGATTCCTTTGGCCGTAACGCGCCGGCTCTGGGTATTTTTAACGGCCGGGCTCATTCGGTTTTGGCTTTGCCGCGATGCTCCTCATAGGCCGCGATGATGCGCTGCACCAGGGGGTGCCGCACCACGTCGCGACGTGAAAACTCCACGATGGCAATGCCCTCCGTCCGTTGCAGCGCCCGGTGCGCCTCGGCCAAGCCGGAATGCTTGTGCGGCGGCAGATCCACCTGGGTCTCGTCGCCGGTGATGACCGCCTTGGATCCGTGACCGAGCCGCGTCAGAAACATCAGCATCTGTTCCGTCGTGGAATTCTGCGCCTCGTCCAGGATGATGAACGCGTTGTTCAGCGTGCGGCCGCGCATGTAGGCCAGGGGGGCGATCTCAATGGTTCCGCGCTCGGTGTGCCGGACAATCTCCTCGGCGGGCAGCATGTCCTGCAGCGCGTCGTGCAGCGGGCGCAGATAGGGCGTGATTTTTTCGTAAAGGTCCCCCGGCAGAAACCCGAGCGCCTCGCCGGCCTCCACGGCGGGCCGGGTCAGGATGATCCGGGATGTCTTGCCGGCGCGCATTGCCGACAGCGCCATGGCGACTGCCAGATAGGTTTTACCCGTTCCCGCCGGGCCGATGCCGAACGTGATGTCGTGCTGGCGGATGGCATCGAGATATTTCTTCTGGCCGACGGTTTTGGCCGTCACCCCCGGCTTGCGCTCGTGGGTTTCCACCCGGTCGCTCACGAGATCTTTCAACGTGGAGGCGCCCTCATGCCTGACGACGTTCAGCGCGTGCGAGAATTCGCGGTTCTTCACCGGCGCTCCGGACTGCAGCAGATGCTGGAGGGATTCGAACAGCTGTTTGGCGCGTTCCACCGCTCCGGCGGAGCCCTCCAGTTTGATCCAGCCATCCCGCGCGGTGGCCTTGACGCCTAACTCGGTTTCCAGCGCCTGCAGATTGCGCGGTTCGTGGTTGAACAGTTGCTGCGCAAATCGCGCGTTTTCGTAATGAAGGGTCTCGGTGGCCACAATTTTTTATTTTTTGGCGGGGGCGAATCCGGATTGATTTCTAAAACCCCCTCGGACTCCGCCAGAGTGAACGGCCATCCGCAGTGTCGTGACGGGAGTCATGGCAGAAAATTAAACGATGGCTGCTGGCTTGGCAAAGGCGAAAGCGCCCCGGCTCGAGGACGATCTATCGCAGCCCGCGGAAGATGGCAGGGGATCGTCCGAAAACGGAGGTAAATACGCGGCAGAAGTGAAACGGATCCGGGTAGCCGGAATCCGCCGCCACCTGTTTAACCAGGGCGCCGGGCTGTCGCAGTTGCTCGGCGGCTTGATTCATTTTGAGCCGGAGCAGGTATTGGTAGGGGCTTTGGCTGTCATAGCGCTGAAACAGGCGACAGAGGTAGGCGTTGGTGACATGGCATTCGCTGGCGGCCTGAGCCAGGGTTCGCAGGCGCAGACAATGCTGTTCGATGTAGCGGCGGCAGTGTTGATAGGTGGTGAAAGCGGCCGTCTCCGTGCCGGCGAGCGGGGAGCGCGCCGCCGCCGCCCGCAGCGCCACACATTCCAGCAGTTTGGCGCACAGGGCGGCGTTCGGACGCCCTCCCCGCAGCCCAGCTTGGACAATTTCATCCATTAGAGGCTGCAGCGCGTTCGCTGGAAAAACCTCCGTCACCCCGCCGGGCAGGATGCCGCAGGAACGCAACAGTCCCAGGGCATGGGTCCCGGAAAAATCCACAAAGTATTTGACCAGCGGATCGGCCGCGTCCCCTGTGATGTGGTGCGGAATGCCTGGTCCATAGGAAAAAAGACGGCCGCGGCGCAGGGGCAGGGCACGGCCCTGAATCTGCAGCGTGCCTCGGCCCTGGAGCACATATTCGATGGAATAGAATGGAAAGGTTTTTCGGCGGACCTGGTAATCGGGGGTGCAGTGCTCCACCCCGCCGCAGACCACTGTCAGCGGCCGTTTTTTCAGCGGATTGAGGTCGAGATAGAATCGGCGCGCGCGCGCCACGTCGGTCGAGAAGAATTCCGGCGGGGCAGGGGTGCGGCGGATGGGGGCGCATCCGGTTTTCATAAAATAGGGTCAATAATATCCATGCACAGGTCAACGATAGCTATTCCACCGCCGCCCTGTCGAAGCTATTATGTCCGGGTTGGCGGGGTCGCTCCCGGGCGTTGTGTCCGGTGCCGGGGCCCGCCGGCAACCTATTTATGCAAGAAAAGAAACGAATCGTGGAAAAGGACGCCCCGCTGAAGAAGGATGATTTAATCGTCATCACCGGCGCGGGCGGGTTCATCGCCGGCAACCTCGCCCGGTATTTCCGGAAGAAGGGGTTCACCAACATCCGTGCCGTGGATAAGAAGCCGCTCTACGAGTGGTATCTCCAGGTGCCGGGCGTCCACAACCTTTGCCTGGATGTGAGCGAGGAGGCGAACTGCCATCGCGTGTGCGAGGGCGCCGTGGAAGTTTACAATCTGGCCGCTGACATGGGCGGCATGGGATTCATCGAACGGTTTCGGGTGGAATGCCTGCGTTCGATCCTCGTCAACACTCATATGCTGGAGGCCGCTTATCGGGCGGGTGCCCGCCGTTATTTTTTCTCCAGTTCGGCCTGCGCCTACAACACGCTCCTGCAGAAGGATCCAAAGGTTCGCGCGCTGAAGGAGTCCGATGCGTACCCCGCGATGGCGGAGCGCGGTTACGGCTGGGAAAAACTAATCTCCGAGCAGTTCTGCGAGGAATACTGGCACGAACGCGGCATGAAGACGGCCATCGCCCGTTTCCACAATGTTTATGGCCCGCACGGCACCTGGGATGGCGGCCGCGAAAAGGCGCCCGCCGCCCTGAGCCGCAAGGTCATCGAGGCCGTGGACAGCGGCAAAAAGGACATCCTGATCTGGGGCAACGGCGAGCAGACCCGCAGCTTCATGTACATCGACGACTGCGTTCAGGGCATTGATAAAATCATGCACTGCGACGAATTGATCGCCACGCCCATCAATCTCGGCTCCAGCGAGCTGGTCTCCATCAACGAGCTCTTGAGCAAGATTGAGAAAATTGCCGGGGTGAAGATGAACCGCAAATACGATCTGACTGCGCCCCAGGGTGTGGCGGGCCGCAATTCGGATAATACTTTCATCCAAAAAGTCCTGAAGTGGGAGCCGGGCACGACCTTGAACAAGGGGCTTGCGGAAACCTATACGTGGATCCGGCAGCAGTACGGCAAACGCAAGGCGGGCAAGCGCATCGGCATCGGCTGATGAAACAGCCCGCCGCGTCACCCGTCGCCACACTGCTCGGCGCTATCCCCAATCGCCTGCAGCTGGCCGGCGGTTGGATTGACCAGCCGTTTGTCTCCCGTCACAATCCTCGGCCGCCCGGATCAATGGTGGTTGTGCAGATTGAACCGGATTTCCGGCCGATGGACCGCTCCGGCGTCGCCAGCGGCACGCGCGCCGTGGCAATGAAATTGTGGAAAGGCCGGCTGCCCAGCCGTCCGCCCGAAGAGCTGGTCCGCGAGCTCTACGCCGCCGAAAATAAAGGCAAGGCCGACCCGAGCGGATCGCAGGATATGATCGGGCTGATCTATCCCGGCGTGAATCGGCTGGATTATGACTTCAAAATCCAAGGCGGAGTCTTCCCCTCGCATATTGAATCGTGCAATCGCCTAAAGGTCGCGCGCTGGTTGAGCCGGGTGCTGCACCTGATTCCCGTGGAGCCGCGGCCGGATGGCTACAGTCCGCTCGGCGTCAAAAATCTTTCGCCCAAGTGGGTCGCCCGGCTCGGCCAGTCGGGCAGGGAGTGCTTCGACGCCATCGTGAGGAGGGATGCCCAGGCCCTCGGCGCGTCGCTGAATCTGACTATGAAGTGCTGGGGGACCCTGCTTCCGCACGTGGTGCGGCATCCGCGGCTGCGCGTGGACTTGATGCCGATTTTAAAGGCGTATCAGCGGCAATATCCCGGCGCGATGTATTCCGGCTGCGGCGGCGGCTATCTGGTGGTGGTTTCCGAAAAGCCGGTCCCCGGCGCCTTCCGCGTGAACGTGCGGACGGCATCCGGATTGCCATGATGGGTGTGTTAGGCGGCATGGAAATGAAGCCGGACACGAGGCGGGCGATTGGGAGTATTTTAAAATACCGGCGCGTGCTGCAGCGCGCCCTAACTGAAAAGTTGCCGAGCCCGATCGCGCGCGCGCTTAGAATTCAATCCTAAGATCATGTCGATAAAAACACAGGTGGTGGTCAGCGGCGGGTTCGACGACATCACGTCGCGCGACCTGCGTCTGCTGGAGGAGGCTTCAAAGCTGGGCGAACTGACGGTTTTATTATGGCCGGACAGCGTGCTTCAGCAGTTCGCCGGCAAGCCGCCCAAATTTCCGCTGGCGGAACGGGCATATTTCTTGAACGCCGTGCGCTACGTGAACAAGGTGGTGGCCGGCGCTGACGCGGTAGATATTAACGCGCTGCCGAATCATTTGAAGATGGACGTCTGGGCGGATGCCGCGACGGCAACCCATTCCGCCCGGGACCAATTCGCCCGTGAAAACCGGATTGCCCGCCGCATCTTCACTGCGGCCGAGCTGGCGGGGTTCCCTGAGCCGCCGCCGATGCCGTCCGCGCCCGGCCGAAAAAAGATCATTGCCACCGGCTGTTACGACTGGTTCCACTCCGGTCATGTCCGTTTCACCGAGGAGCTCAACGCGCTCGGGGATGCCTACGTCATCGTGGGGCACGACGCCAATATTCGGTTGCTCAAGGGCGAAGGTCATCCGCTGCTGTCCCAGGAGGAGCGCCGCTACGTGGTGGGGTCGATCAAGTTTGTGAAGCAGGCATTGATCTCCAGCGGCAGCGGGTGGCTGGATGCCGATCCTGAAATCAGGCGGCTCAAGCCCGATGCCTATGCCGTGAATGAAGATGGCGACAAGGGCGGCAAGCGCGAGTATTGCCAGGAGATCGGCATCGAATACGTCGTCCTCCGGCGCACTCCCGCGCCCGGTCTGCCCAAACGCAGCAGCACCGACTTGCGCGGCTTTTAGACCGTCTCTCCAAAAGGGCGAAGGGGTCGGGAAAGACAGGGTCGTTCGCGCTTCTGTGTCAGGCGGCCCGTCCCCGCTCAGGATGCAGCCAGTGCCGCGCGGAGTCGGGCGGCCACCTCCTGCAGCGCCTCCGGCACGACTCCCGTGTCGGCGATGACCGGCATGAAATTGGTGTCGCCATTCCAGCGCGGCACGATGTGGATATGGAGATGTTCGAGGATGCCCGCGCCGGCAACCTTGCCTAGGTTGATGCCCACGTTGAACCCGTCCGGCTTCATCACCGCGGTCAGCGCATTGATGCAGCGTCGAACCAGTTTCCAGAGATCGGCCACTTCCTCGTCGGTCAGCCCGTTCAAGTCGGGCACCTCCTTGTAAGGCACAATCATCAGGTGCCCGCCGTTGTAGGGATAACGGTTGAGCAGCGCAAAACAGGTCCGGTCGCGCACCACGACAAGGTTCGCCTCGTCGTCGGAGGATTGCGCGATGCGCGCAAAGACGCCCTCCTTTAATTCGGGTTTTTTGGCGAGAATGTATTCGATCCGCCAGGGTGCGTGGAGTGAGTCCATGGAGGGAAGTTAATGAGCGCGCCGTGGAAAGTAAACCCTCCGGATTTTTCTCCGGTTTTACCCTCTCTCTTTCAACCCGGATGATCCCCTAATGGGCTGGCAAAACAATTCAAGGAGATCGAACATGAAAAACGATTCAGGAACGTTTGTTTTGCTTTTCCGAGTTAGGGTTAACGATAAAAATTAGCTAAAAACCAGTATCCATAACTTACTCTTCAAATCAATTAGTTGTGTCGCAAGTGGAGTTGTGCCCTTTATGTTGTGGTTTGGGCTTTACTTGAAGGAAGAGCTTTGGTTGTCTGATTTGAGTCACTATGTACCTCAAAAATTTAACCGTTTTCGGCTTCAAATCGTTTGCGGATAAGACGGCGTTGAATTTTCAACCGGGAGTCACGGCGATTGTGGGGCCCAACGGCTGCGGCAAGTCCAACGTCTCGGACGCCATCCGCTGGGTGCTGGGGGAGCAGTCGGCCAAGGCGTTGCGGGGCGGTGAGATGGCGGACGTCATTTTCAACGGCACGGACGGACGCAAACCGATGGGGATGTGCGAAGTCTCGCTGACGCTGGGGGATGTGGATGAGGAGCATTTGCGGGCGGCGGGTGTGGAGGTGAATTACAGCGAGGTGACGATCACGCGCCGGATTTTCCGCGATGGCGGCAGCGAGTATTTCATCAATAAAGTTCCGTGCCGGCTCAAGGATATCCAGCAGTTTTTCATGGGCACCGGCATCGGCCGCACGAGCTACAGCATTCTGGCGCAGGGGCACATCACGCAGATTCTGTCCAGCAAGCCGGAGGATCGCCGGATGATTTTCGAGGAGGCGGCGGGCATCACCAAATTCAAGGCGCAGAAAAAGGAATCGCTGCGCAAGCTGGAATACACCGAGCAGAACTTGCTGCGCATCGCCGATCTCATCCGGGAGGTGAAGCGGCAGATTGGGTCGCTGCAGCGGCAGGCCGGGAAGGCCAAGCGGTACAAGCAGATCACCCTGGAGCTGCAGCACCTCGACACGCAGATGGCGCGGCATCAGTTCGACGTGTTGCAATCGGAGATTGCTGAAAAGCAGGCTGCTGCTGAAACCTTGCGCGGCGAAATTGAAACCGGTTCCGCCGACGTGCTGCGTTTTGAAGATGAGATCAAAGAGCTGCGCGACCGGCTATCGGATCTGGAGCGCGAGGTGGCTGCGCAGCAGCAGCGCGGGCTGGAGTTGAAGGGCGAAATGGACCGGCACGAGAGCCGCATCCACTTCAACGAGGAGCGTCTGCGCGAGATCGAATCCCAAAACGCCCGGGCGCTCGCGGAGATCGCCCAGGCCGAGGAACGCTGCCACGCGGCTTCGAGCGAGCTGATCACCGTCACCGAACGCCTGGCCGTGGCCGAGGCTGCCTTGGCGCAGCACCAGGAGAATTTATCGGCCAAGCACGAAGCCCTGCGCGCGGTCGAGGAAGGCTTGCGCCAGCGCCAGGAAGAACTGCGCCGCGCGCAGTCGGAGGCGTTCGCTGCGGCCCAGGACCTGTCCCGTCTCCGCAATGAAATCGCCGCGATGGACCTGCAGAAGCAGGGCAATGTCATCCGCCTGGAAAAGCTTTCCGCCGAAAAAATCCAGCTGGAAGTCGAGCGCGCCGGTTTGGAAGTGCGGATGCAGGAATTTACCGCGAGCGTCGAGGTCGAAAAATTGAACGTCGCGACCACGCGCGGCTCGGTCGAGCAGCGGCAGAACCGACTGGGCCAATTGCAGTCGGAATTACAGGCGTCGTCGGTGGAGCAGGATCGCTCGCTCAAGCAGCAGGCGGAAAAGCATTCGCGCCTTACCGTGCTGGAGCAGCTCGAGGGGGCGCACGAAGGATTCGGCGCCGGCGCGGTGGCGGCCCTGCGGCAGTCGCGCTCGGTTCTCGGCTCGCTGGCGGACCGCATTCGCGTGCCGGACCAATTTGTGACCGCTGTGGAAAATGCGCTGGGCCACAATCTGCAGCTGGTCCTGACCGACCGTCCGGAATCCGCCCAGGAAATCCTCGCGGACTTGAGCGCGAACAAATCCGGGCGCGCGAGCGTGGCTGCGCTGGCCATTCAGCAGTATCAGGACGAGAAGCAGCTCGCCTTCGCCGGGGAAATGGCTCCCAGCGAAAAGTTTGACGCTGCGCAATCGGGTTTGCCTGCCGGCCAGATTGTGCACGCGATGAGCGTGATCCACGCCGAGCCCTCGGTGGAGCCGCTGCTGAGATCGCTTTTGGGCCGCACGTTCATTGCCGCCGATCTGCCCACGGCGACGACGCAAATCCAAAATGGCCATGCGGGCTGCGATTTTGTGACGCTCGCGGGGGACCTGTTGAATCGCCATGGCATTTACACCGGCGGTTATTTTAATGGCAGCGGCAACGGCAAGGCGCCTTCCTCTATTCTCGGCCGCAAGAACCAAATCCTCGAATTACAGGCGGAACTCGCCGGGCTGCAGCTGCAGGTGGAGGAAGTCAGCCGCAAGCGGGGAGCGCTTTTGAGCGAGCAGACGGAATTGCAGGCGAGCCTGCAGCAGGCTCAGACGGAATTGCGCGAACAGGAAGTCGCCATCGCCACGCGCGAAGGCGAGTTCAATGCGCTGAATAATTCCAACCGCTTGCTGCATCAGAAAATTGAGACGGTGGTTTTTGAGGTGCAGAGCCTCGCCGCGCAAGAGCAGGAGGGGCTCCAGAAACGGGAAGCTCTCACCCTGCGGCTGGGTGAATTGGAGGCGCGGGAGCAGTCCAGCCAGGAGCAGGTGATCGCGCTGACGGCGGAACTGGAAAGCCTCCGGCTGCAGCGCGACGCGGCCAACGCCACGCTCACGGAAAGCAAAGTCGCGCTGGCGGCAGACGAGCAGTTGAGCGCCTCATTCCAGCAGCAGCAGTCGGCGCTGGCACAGCGCATCCGCGAGCTGACCCAGATCGTCGAGCAGCGGCGGGGGGAGTGCTCCTCGTTCGTGGCGCGTCAGGAGCAGGCGGGGTCCGAGATGGAGGAATCCCGCTCGCAAATTGGGCGTTTGCAGCACGACCGCGATCAGGTCAACGCCCTGGCGGCGGAGTTAATCAGCCAGAAAAACGCGCAGGATTCCGATATCGGCGCGCGCGAGGAAAACCTGCGTTTGCAGCGTAGCCGCCTGTCGGACCTGCAGAATCAACGCGGCGCCGTGGATGTGGGGCTGGCGCAGAAAAGTATGACGGTGCAGAACCTGCGCGAGAAGATGCAGCAGAAATATCATCTCAATCTCGAAGACATCCGCAGCGAGTGCATCACCATCACCTACGCCGACGAAGGCCCTGCTCAGGTGGAGACGCTCTCGCCCGAACAGATGGCGGCGGCCGGGGCGGCGACCGATTGGAGCGCCGTGGGCCAGCAGATCGAGACCCTGCAGAAACGGCTCGATGAGATCGGGCCGGTGAACCTCGTGGCGATCGAGGAATACGAGGAGACCGAGCAGCGCCACACTTTCCTGACGCAGCAGCATGACGACCTGGTCAATGCCAAGACGCAGCTGCTGGAGGTTATCAACCGCATCAACACTCAGACGCGCGAGATGTTCCTGGCCACGTTTGAACGCATCCGGGACAATTTCCGGGCGATGTTCACCGACGTGTTCGGCGGCGGCAAGGCGGACCTGGTTCTGGCCGATGAAAACGACGTGCTGGAAAGCGGCATTGATATCGTCGCGCGCCCTCCGGGCAAGCAATTGCAGGGCATTTCCCTGCTGTCCGGCGGCGAGCAGACGATGGTGGCCGTGTCGCTGCTGTTTTCGATCTATCAGGTCAAGCCCAGTCCGTTCTGCGTGCTGGATGAATTGGATGCGCCGCTCGATGAGTCCAACATCAACCGCTTCGTGCGGGTGCTGCAGCGCTTCATCCTGCAGTCCCAGTTCATTATCATCACGCACAATAAGCGCACCATCGGCATGGCCGATGTGCTCTACGGCGTCACCATGGAGGAGCACGGCGTCAGCAAGATTGTCAGCGTCAAATTCCACAAGGCGAACGAGACGCAGACCGCCACCGCCGGCACGCCGCTGGTGAAAATGGATGAACCGGTGGATGCATTGCCGCCGGCCTCGTCCGAACCTAACCCGACACATTAACCGAGCTTCTGCCAGAACCGCTCTCAATCCATGGTGTCATTGAACCGCCATCATCGTACCCGGGCAATGGTTTCTATTCATCCCTTAGATAAAAGTGTGATAGAGGTTTTCCTCTCGCGAGGAATCCCCTCATGAGAGGACGCATCTGCTCGTCCCCGCAGAAGGGGTTCTCCGGATCCGCCTCTGTTTCGGACCAGTTGCGCAGGACCTCTTCCCGCACAAAAACCCCCAGCCTTGTTCCATTGAAACCTCACGCGTCATTATGACCGGTGCCGATAATAAATATTTAGCGTTCCTTAGTTTTAGTAGCCAGGACAATCGCGATCAGCGCCCCAGCCCCAGCCCTCAGGAGGTGAGCCGCCTGTGTTGGGGCAATTGGTTGCACGAGGCGCTAAAGACTTTTTCTATCCCGGCGGATTTCGTCGGCCAGGTCAATGGTCGGGGCGAGATCATTCCGGATCGAATTCACCCTTTTTTCGGGGAAGAGTCGGGACTGTCCGACGAGGCCGCCCTGACCGCGGAGGATCGCAGGGCGTTGGAGCAGTCCCTCTGCCTGGTGGTGATCTGTTCGCCCCGCTCGGCTCAAAACGTTCGGGTGAATGAAGCCGTTCGCTATTTCAAGCAGCTCGGTCGCAGTCGAAATATTCTGCCGATTGTGGTGTCGGGCGAACCGCATGCCAGCGATGGAAGCAAGGCGGGCGCCTCCCCTGAAGACGAGTGTTTTGTTCCCGCATTGCGTCACCCGGTGGGGTCGGATGGAGCGATCGATCTCACCCGGCGCGCGGGCCGATGCCTTTTTGTGGATGCCCGGTACGGCGATGAAAAACGGGAAATTCTGGCAAACGATCATCGGCCCGCCCAAGCTGATTTAGAGAGGGCCAAGATTCATCTGATCGCCCTGCTGATCGGGGTCGGATTTAACGGGCTGTGGTGGCGTGAGCAAAAACGCCACTTCCATGATTTTGCTGACGCCCAGGAGCAAGTCCGCACAGCGGTCAACCAGGTGGAGGAGGCACGGCGTCAGTTGCAGGAAGCGCAGCGTCAAATTCGCGAGGCGCAGAATCAGGTTTTGGAAACGCAAAATCTCCCGCGCGATGTTCAAGGCCAGATTCAGGAGGCGCACCATCAGGCTCAAGAAGCCCTGAACCAGACCCATGCCGCCCAGCAACAGCTTCTGGAATTACAAAATAAGGTCCGGGACACCCAGGCCCAGCTGGAGGAGGCCCGCGAACGGGCTCGCGCAGCAGAAAATAAAGTATTGGAAGCACAAGCTTTCTCCCGTGAAGTGCAGGGCCAACTGGAGCAGACCCGCCATCAGGCCCGTGAGGTGCCGCATTCCTCGAGCCAACCCGAGGGGGCTCGCAGCCCCGCTGGGGACGGCCAGGACCCATTGCTGGAGGCCAAAAGTCAGATTCAGGAATTTCAGAATCAGGCCCGGTCCGCGCACGCTCAATGGGAGGAGGCCCATAACCGGGCGCTTGCTGCCGAAAGCAAGGTCCTGGAAGTGCAGAATCAACTGGAGGCGGCTCGAAACCAGGTCCGGGAGGCGCAGAGCCTCCAGCGTCAGCTTGAAGAAAAAAACAATCAAGGTGCGGGCGATGACGGCAAATTCATAGAGGTGCAGCGCGAGCTGGAGGCGGCCCGCATTCAAGCGCGTGAGGCGCAAAATAGGATTCTGGAAGCGCAGGCTCAAGCCAGCGACGCGCAGAGCCGGCTTCTTGAAATCCAAAGTCAGTCCCGGAATGTGGGTCAGGAAGTTCAAAGCCAGATTCAGGAGGCCCAAAAAAGAACCCGGAATGCGCGGCGGCTCACCGGGGCTCTGGCGCTCTTGGCGGTGCTGTCCCTGCTGGCCGCCAGCCAAGCCATGCGGCAACGCCAGGTTGCCCGTCAGACGCTCGACCGGGCAGCTGCGGAAGCGGCCGGCGATTACGATCTGGCAACCGGAGCGTTGGATTCGGCACGGATTCGGCAGGTGCTGGGGGATATCGGGGGGGCGGAGCGCGATGGCAGCCGGCGACGCAGCCTCGATCAGTTGGCGGCGGCGATTCCGCGGGAGCAGATACCCGAAGCCCTCAAGATGTCCTCGGTCATTTTGAATGATTCACAACGCAGCCATTTTCAGAAGTGGCTACTGGTCCGGCTGGGGTGGGAGAATCCCCTAACTGCCATGGCCAGCGCCAGCGGCATTGAGGGAACGATTGTGAACGAGCAGGGGGCGAGTGATTCCGCAACCTATTTTCAACTCGCCGTGCTGGAGGATTGGATGAAGAGGGATTTGCCCGGAGCCTTCAACTGGGTCTGTCAGATGCCGGATGCCGGTTCCCGGGCGCGCGCCTTGGGAGAAATCATCCCGGCATTGGCGGCAGACAATCCTCAAAACACGCTGGCCCGGTTGAATGAGTTGCAACCCGCGCCCGACGAGCGGACGTATCAGCTCCTGTTCCAATGCTGGGCGGAGAAAGATCCCCAGGCTGCCGGACAGGCCGCCCGAGAGCATCTCGGGTCATCCGGCGACACGTTGGGTAAAATGACCGAAGCATGGATTCAAAACGGCTGGCCTGGCATCTTGCAATACCTCCCCGCTGAGGAGGGGACGCCCGGAATCATGCAGCCTGAAAATCCCCATCGCCCCGGGCGAAGTTTTTTCTGAACTCAGGAGTCGGGCACGAAGCACCATTTACCGGCGCGCGGAAGGGTTTCGGCGGCGAAAATGGCTTTGGGTGCCGGTGAGCATAAAACTACCAAACCCCAAGAGAAGGGGGCGGATGGCGCGCATGATTTGAGTCGCAGTCCAGACTGGAACGGGTTCCGGTCGATAATCAAAACCTGGCGAGGGTGTGATTTCAAAACCGGAATGACAGCCGCCGTTTGGTCATCCCAAACGGCCTGACCTCCTGCCAAGAAAGCCCGGGTGGCTGGTGTCCCGATAACCTCTGGCACATTTCATTTCGCCGCCTTGAGCAGTGCCGCGATCAGTCCGTCCGTCGTGTGCTCTTTTGCTTCGAGCGCCGGCTTGAGCTTGAGAGCCGCAATCGCCTTGCTCGTCTCCGGACCGATGGATGCGATTTTAAGTGCGGGGAATTTTTTTATCAGCTTGGGCAGGTCGAAGCGCGCGTGGAAATGCTCCACCGTCGAGCTGCTTGTGAAGGTCACCCAGTCTGCGCCCTCCTCCAGCAGGCGCTCGCAGGCGCCGCCGTGATCTTCCGTTTCAGGCACCGTCTTGTAGATGGCGATGTCGTCCACGATGGCCCCCAGTTCGGCGAGCGCGTCCGGCAAATCCCGGTTCGCCACTTCCGCGCGTAGCAGGCACATCTTCACGTTCTCGATGTCCTGATATTTCTTGAACGCCTCGGCAATCTTTCGACCGGTGAATTCCTCCGGGGTCAGGTCCACCTGCAGGTGCAGTTCGCGCAGCTTGGCCGCCGTGGCGGGGCCGACCGCAGCAATGCGCGCTCCGCCGAGATCGCGCAGATCCTGGAAGCGGCGGAAGAAGATATCGAAGAACATGGTCACGCCATTGGCGCTGGTGAACACCAGCCAGTCGTAGGAGTTGAGCTCCAGCAAGCAATCCACGATGGCATCCTTCTCAAGCGGCGTGGTGATCTTGATGGTGGGCACTTCGAGGACGTCTGCGCCCAGTTCCGCGAGCCGGTGTGCAAAGGACCCCGCCTGTTCGGTGCGCCGGGTCACCACAATGCGGCGGCCGAAGAGCGGGCGGTTTTCGAACCAGTTCAATTTGCCGCGCAACTTCACCACGTCGCCGAGTATGGTCAGGGCCGGGGGGGCAATTTTTTCCTTGGCCGCCAGCGCGGCGATGGTGGCGAGCGTGCCGGTCACGGCTTTCTGCCGGCCGGTCGTGCCGCGATGGATGACCGCGATGGGCGTTTGCGCCGACATGCCGTTCGCGATCAGCGATTGGGACCACTCCTCGAGCCGTTCCGTGCCCATCAGCACCACCTTGGTCCCTGGGATTTTGGCGATTTGATCATAGCGCAGCGCCGTGGCTTGCTCGGTGGAGTCGCTGTGCCCGGTGAACACCGTGAAGCTGGAGCAGTGCTCGCGGTGGGTCAGGGGAATGCCGGCATAGTTGGGCACCGCAGTGATGGAGGAAACCCCGGGCACGATCTCAAAGGGGATTTTTTCGGCTGCGAGCGCCTCGGCTTCCTCGCCGCCCCGGCCAAAGACAAAGGGGTCCCCGCCCTTGAGCCGCACCACGGTTTTGCCCGCCCGGGCCCGCTGAATGATGAGCGCGGTGATTTCCGCCTGCGGCATGGACATATTTTTGCCGCGCGAAACAAATTCCGCGGTGGGCGGCGCGAGCCGGAGCAGTTCCGGGTTGGCGAGCGCATCATAGATGACCACGTCGGCGCGCCGGAGCAGTTCCGCGCCGCGCAGGGTGAGCAGGCGGGCATCGCCCGGCCCGGCGCCGACCAGATAAACGGTTGATTTCACAAGCCCATTTTAGGCAAGTCCCGCCGTTAATCAATGCCGGAGGGCGATTGCCTGGCGCGCGGAGATATTTTCGACGGTGAGAGGTCACGGCCAACGAGGAGAGATTGGAACAGTAAAAAACTCAACGCAATGACGGGGATGGGAGGGATTGCCGGCAATTGAATTCCGGTTGGGATATTCCCAGAAATGAGCGGGATTCGCGTCACGCTTTCGTGTTGGTCCGTCTCGCGCCGCAGTTGGAATGGGTGTGTTTGGAAAAAAAATTAAGTTGCGCAACCGCCGTCGCGCAGCATAAGACTCTCACTGTTACATGGGCAAAACCTTGATCATCGCGGAAAAGCCGTCCGTCGCCGGAGACATCTCCAAGGCGCTCGGCAAGTTTGAAAAGCACGCGGACCACTACGAAAATGACCAGTACGTCATCTCCTCGGCGGTCGGCCATCTGCTGACCATCGCCGTCCCCGAACAGTTCGAGGTCAAGCGCGGCAAGTGGACCTTCGCGAATCTCCCCGTCATTCCACCGCACTTTGATCTGCTGCCCATCGAGAAAAATGAGGCGCGGCTTAAGGTCCTCACCCGGCTGATCAAGCGCAAGGACGTCACCGGCCTGGTCAACGCCTGCGACGCCGGGCGCGAGGGCGAGCTGATCTTCCGCTACATTGTTCAGTACGCCAAGGCCAAGCAGCCCATCCAGCGCCTCTGGCTGCAATCCATGACGCCCGCGGCGATCCGGGACGGCTTCGCCCATCTGCGGACGGATACGGACATGCTGCCTCTGGCGGATGCGGCGACCTGCCGCAGCGAGAGCGACTGGCTGATTGGCATCAACGGCACGCGGGCGATGACGGCGTTTAATTCCAAGACCGGCGGGTTCCATCTCACCACCGTGGGCCGGGTGCAGACGCCAACGCTGGCGATCCTGGTCGAGCGGGAGGAGAAGATCAAAAAATTCATCCCGCGCCACTACTGGGAAATCCACGGGACATTTGCGGCGGCGGCGGGCGACTATCCGGGGCGCTGGTTCGACGAGAAATTTTCCAAGAAGGAGGGCGACGAGCAGCTCAAGCAGGAGCGGGTCTGGGAGGTTGGCTTTGCTGAGGCGATCCGGGCCAAGTGTCTTGGAAAGCCAGGGGTTGTCACCGAAGAGAGCAAGCCGACCACCTCGATGTCGCCGCAGCTGTATGATTTGACCACCTTGCAGCGCGAGGCGAACGGGCGGTTCGGTTTTTCCGCCAAGAACACGCTGGGGCTGGCGCAGGCGCTCTATGAGAAGCATAAGGTGCTGACGTATCCGAGGACGGATTCGCGCGCGCTGCCGGAGGATTATCTGGAGACGGTCAAGGCGACGATGGGCATGCTGGCGGACACGAATTACCGCGGGCCGGCGGAGACGATTTTGAAGAACGGCTGGGTGCGCCCCAACAAGCGCATCTTCAACAACGCCAAGGTCTCCGATCACTTTGCCATCATTCCCACCCTGGTGGCGCCGAAGGTGCTGAGCGAGCCGGAACAAAAGCTTTACGACCTGGTCACCAAGCGGTTCCTGGCGATTTTCTATCCGGCGGCGGAATTTCTGGTGACCACGCGGATCACGCGCGTGGTGGGGGAGCCGTTCAAGAGCGAGGGCAAGGTGATGGTCAACGCGGGTTGGCTGGCGGTTTACGGCAAGGAGGCGGCGGAGTCCGACGACACGCCCAGCCTGGTGCCGGTGAAGCCGGGCGAAACGGTCAAGGCTGAAAAAATCGAGGTGGAGGCAAACGTGACCAAGCCGCCGGCGCGCTATTCGGAAGCCACCCTGCTGGGGGCGATGGAGGGCGCGGGCAAGCTGATTGACGATGAGGAGTTGCGCGAGGCGATGTCGGACAAGGGGCTCGGCACGCCGGCGACGCGCGCGACGATCATCGAGGGGTTGATCTGGGAGAAATACATCCACCGCAACGGGCGGGAATTGCAGCCGACGGCCAAGGCGTTTTCTATTATCACGCTGCTGCGCGGGCTGGAGATCCCCCAGCTGTGCTCCCCGGAGCTCACCGGCGAATGGGAATTTAAATTGAACCTCATGGCGCGCGGCAAAATGAAGCGCGACGACTTCATGGCGCAGATTGCCGAGGCCACGCGCGACATGGTAGCGAAGGCCAAGCGGCACGAGAGCGACACGGTGCCGGGCGACTACGGCAAGCTCAGCGTGCCGTGCCCCAAATGCGGCGGCGAGATCCACGAGAATTACAAAAAGTTCCAGTGCCAGAAATGCGATTTCGCCCTTTGGAAGATTGTGGCGAGCCGTCAGCTGGAGATTTCCGAGGTCGAGGAACTTCTTAGCAAGGGCGTGGTGGGGCCGCTGCAGGGCTTCCGCAGCAAGCAGGGCTTTCCATTCGCGGCCATCATCAAGATGGGTGCGGAATTCAAGCCTGAGTTTGACTTCGGCAACGATCAGAACAAGGACGGCGAGGCGAGTGCGCCGGTGGATTTCACCGGCAAGGAGCCTCTCGGCATCTGTCCGGCTTGCGGGGCCAGAGTGTTTGACGCCGGCATGAACTACGTCTGCGAGAAGCAGGCCGGTCCGGAAAAGACCTGCACGTTCCGCAGCGGCAAGATCATCTTGCAGCAGACCATCGAGCCGGCGCAGGTCCAGAAGCTGCTGGCGACGGGCCGGACCGATTTGCTCAAGGGCTTCGTCTCCAAGAAGAACAACCGCAAGTTCGAGGCATTCCTAGTGGTGAAGGATGGCAAGACCGCCTTTGAGTTTGCGCCGCGCGAGAAGAAGGGCAAGGCCAAGGGCGGTGCGCCGAGCGAGCCCCTGCCCAAGATCGATTTCACCGGCAAGGAGCCCATCGGCAAATGCCCCAAGTGCGGCGGCAGCGTGTTCGACACCGAGCAGGGCTATCTCTGCGAGAAATCGCAGCTGGAGGCTAAGGCCTGCAAATTCAAGATTGGGAAGATGATTTTGGAGCAGCCGATTGAGCTGCCGCAGGCGCAGAAAATCCTTGCCGAGGGCCGGAGCGAACTGCTCGACAAATTCATCTCCAAGGCGGGCAAGCCGTTCCCGGCCTTCCTGGTGATGGATCCCAAGGGCAAGGTGACCTTTGAGTTCCCGCCGCGCGACGAGTAACTAGCATTGCGCGCGAGGGTCCTCACTGTTCCGATGCCGGAATTAATGGGGCTTCAGGCCGCTGCGCTTCCACCTCAAACACAGCACGTGCAGCTCCACTTCAAAGAATACGGACGGGGCAGGGCGGTCATCCTGCTGCACGGCCTGTTCGGGTCGTCAGATAACTGGCATTCCTTGGCCCTGCGCCTGTCTCCCTCGTTTCACGTCCTCGTCCCGGATCAGCGCAATCACGGCCAGTCGCCGCACAGCGATCGGATGAGTTATGAGCTGATGGCCGCCGATGTGGCGGCGCTCATGGATTCCCGGGGGATCGGGAGCGCGGCGGTGCTGGGCCATTCGATGGGGGGCAAAACAGCCATGCAGTTTGCCCTGCAGTTTCCGGACCGGGTGGAGCGGCTCATCGTTGTGGACATGGCGCCCCGGGCCTATGCCCCCGTGCACAGGGGGGTGATGGCCGCGCTGCTGGCCCTGGATTTGAAATTATTTTCGACGCGGCAGGCGATTGAGGATGCGCTCGCTCCGGAGATTCCCGATGTGAGCGTGCGGCGTTTTCTGCTAAAAAACATTGGGACCACCCCCGGCGCCGGTTTTTTCTGGAAGCTAAACCTGCGCGGCCTCCTGGACCAAAACGAATCGCTGTACCGCCCCGTTTCCCCGACGCCTTCCGGCGCCGGCCCCTTTTCAAAACCGGGGCTGTTCGTCCGCGGCGGTAAATCCGATTATCTCGGCCCCGATGACGAGCCGCTGATTCGCGCTCTTTTTTCCAATTCAGAAATCCGTACCGTTCCCGAGGCCGGGCACTGGGTTCACGCCGATGCGCCGGAGGCTTTCCTCCGGATGGTCCTTGATTTTCTGAAGGCAGAGTGAGGCGGCGACGCCCGCGGCCACATTTTTAGATGGGCTTTCAGGCGCGCGGATGGGCTGCGTCGTAGGCTTTCTTCAGGCGCTCCGTGGTGACGTGCGTGTAAACCTGTGTGGTGACCAGGTGCGCATGGCCGAGCAGTTCCTGCACGCTGCGCAGGTCCGCCCCGGCGTCCAGCAGGTGCGTGGCATAGCTGTGCCGCAGCTTGTGCGGCGTCAGGCCGGGATCCAATCCGGCCAGGGCGAGATATTTCTTTAATCGACGGGATAGCTGCAGCGGCCGGAGCGGTGCGGGCTTGCGGGTCTCGGCAAGAAAAACGGGCGAAGCTCCGACCGGCGGCTGTTTGAACGTGTTCCAATAATCCTGAATGGCCATCAGCGCGGGTTTTCCCACCGGGACGTGCCGCTCCTTTTTACCCTTGCCGCGAACCCGGACGGTCTGCCCGCCCCAGTCGATGTCGTCGGCCCGCAGGCCGCACACCTCGCTCACGCGCAGGCCGCAGGAATAAATGGTTTCGAGAACGGCGACGTCGCGGAGGGCGGCGACCTGAGAAACTGGCCGGCCGGCTTTTTTGACTTTGGAATTTTTTAGCAGCTCGAACGGGGCGATGAGCAGGGCTTCCATCTGGTCGCGCGTCAGAAATTTCGGCAGCCGCCGCTCCAGTTTCGGCAGGGACAGGTTTTTTATGGGCGAGGCCTGGGCAGCGCCGCGCCGGATCAGGAATTGATAGAAGGTGCGGAGCGCGGAAAAACGGAGCTGCATCGCCGCGCGGCTCAGGCGGTTTCGGCCCAGAAAGCGGACAAAGCCGCGGAAATCATCGCGCTCGAGCTTTTCCCAGGCGGGCATCGCCGCGCGCTCGTTGTGGTGCCAGCGCAAAAACTCCGTCAGCGCCTGCCGATAATTGCGCTGCGTGTAAACCGAGGCGCCGCGGTCCGTTGCCAGATGCGCCAAAAACTGGTGCGTCCACGGCTCGGCCAGGCCTGGCTCGCTGGAAGGGTCATCGGTCATGCTGAAGCCGAGATTACCGCAGTCCGGGACCGATGGGGAGCAAAACCGCCGGCGCTGGATAGCAGCGGTCGCCCCCCCCGTTTTCTCACTGACGGAAGCTTTCCGGGGTAATTTCAGGCTTGCGTTTTGCCGTTTGGCGCGGATGATTTAGTTTCTTTATGGACACCCGAGAACTAACCGCCTCCGACTACCTCTTCAAACTCTGGCCGTGGATTGAAGCCAACCTCAAGCGCATCGCCTATGCCGTCGGGGCCGCCGCCGTGCTGGTCTTTTTATTCCTCTATCATTCCTACAGCCAGAAACAAAAAGAGGCCGCCGCCGGCCTGGCGCTGACCCAGGCGATGGTTTCCAACAGCGCGAACCCGTCCGCAGAAACCTACCTGAAAATCGCCGGCGCCTATCCCGGAACCGTTGCCGCCCAGCGCGCCCAGCTGGAAGGGGCCGCCGCGCTGTTCCACTCTGGCAAGTTTCCTGAGGCGCAAGCTCAGTTTCAGGCTTTTATCAATGCCAATCCGGATGGTGCCTTCACTCCAACCGCCCTGCTAGGCGTGGCGGCCAGCTTGGAAGCCCAGGGTAAAAACGATCTTGCCATTCCCGCTTATCAAAAAGCCGCCAGCCTGTCGGCCGGCCCGACCGTGGGCGCCAACGCCAAATTTGCAATGGCCCGTGTCTATGCCGCCCAGGGCAAAACCGCCGAATCCTTGAAGCTGTACGAAGAAGTGGCCCGCACGTATCCGAACAGCACTCTGGGCAATGACGCCGGACTGCGCGCGATGGAACTCAAGACCCAATCGTCCGCCGCCCCCGCTCAGTCGGCCCCCGCCGCGGCCGCGGCGCCCTTTACTCTGACTCATTGATTGGAATGAAGCTGACCATCATCGGCACCGGCTACGTCGGCTTGGTCTCAGGAACCTGCTTTGCTGAGGTCGGTCACCAGGTCATCTGCGTGGATAGCGACGCCGCCAAGGTCAAACTGTTGCAGGCGGGCGGCATTCCCATCTATGAACCTGGACTGGAAGAGCTGGTCCGGAAAAACGTCGCCGCCGGGCGGCTCAGCTTCACGCACAGCACGGCGGAAGGCGTTGAGAAATCCGACGTCATCTTCATTGCTGTCCCCACCCCGCCCCAGCCGGACGGCTCGGTGGACTTGAGCTACATCGAGCGCGTGGCCCGCGACATCGCCGGCGCCATGACCAGCTACAAGATCGTGGTGGACAAAAGCACGGTGCCCGTCAAAACCGGCGAGAAAGTTGCCGAGACCATCCAGCGCTACTGCCCCGCCAAGGTGGAATTCGACGTGGTCAGCAACCCCGAATTTTTGCGCGAAGGGTTTGCCGTCGGCGACCTGATGAAGCCCGATCGCGTGGTGATCGGCACCCGCTCGCCCCGGCCCGTCGCGGCCATGCGCGAAATTTACACCCCGTTCCAGGCGCCCATCATCGTCACCGACATCAACTCCGCGGAACTTATCAAGCACGCGGCGAACTCCTTTCTAGCGCTGAAGATTTCCTATATCAACGCCATCGCCACGGTCTGCGAGGCGGCGGGCGCCAACGTGCAGGAGGTGGCGCAGGGCATCGGGCTGGACGAGCGCATTGGACGGCGTTTTCTCAATGCCGGCATCGGCTTCGGCGGCAGCTGTTTCCCCAAGGATTTGAGCGCGTTCATTAAAATCGCCGAGCAGATCGGCTATGATTTCAAGCTGCTCAAAGAGGTGCAGCATATCAATGCCGACCAGATGGAGCGCTTCCTCAAGAAAATCACCGACACGCTCTGGGTGCTCAAGGACAAGACCATTGGCGTGCTCGGGCTGGCTTTCAAGCAGAACACGGATGACGTCCGCTCCTCGCCGGCGATTGCTCTGTGCCAGCGGCTGATCCAGGAGGGGGCCACCCTGCGGGTGCACGATCCCAAGGGCATGGACAAGGCCCGGGCCCTGCTGCCGACCGCGACGTATGTGGAGGATATGAACGCCGTGGCGGAAGGCTGTGATGCCCTGGTGGTGGCGACGGAATGGGAAGAGTTCAAACAGCTCGACCTAGCGCGCGCCAAAAAAGGGATGACGCATCCGATCCTGTTCGACGGGCGCAATCTTTTCGATCCTGCGGAAATGGTGCGGCTGGGCTGGATTTACAAGAGCGTCGGCCGATAACCCCGGGACGACCCGTTCCGGATGGCGGATACAACCCCAGCTCCCCTGTTATCGAGTTCCCTGCCGCGGATGGAGGTTTCGGCCGCGCTCATTTTTCACGGCGGAAAACTGCTCATCGCGCAGCGGCGCGCGGATGTCCATCTGGGCGGTCTCTGAGAGTTTCCCGGAGGAAAACGGGAGGCGGGGGAAACCTTTGAGCAATGCATCGTCCGCGAAATCCAGGAGGAGCTCGGGGTGACCATCGCTGTCGGCGAGTTATTTGAGGAGGTTCTCCACACCTACCCGGAACATTCCGTGCAGCTGAAATTCTTCCTCTGCCAACTGATTTCCGGAGTGCCGCAACCGCTGGGCTGCGCCGCACTCCAGTGGATCCATAAAAAGCAACTGGCTGATTTCCAATTCCCCGCCGCCGATGCGGGCCTGCTGATGAAAATCAGCCGCGCTTCCCAAATGCAAAGTTTTTTCCCCTGAACTCCGAACTCCCGCAGCGGTTTCGGTGACAGGTTGTCGCCGCCACCCCGTTCGCCCCGCACGGGCAAAAAAACGGCGAAGCGCGGTTTGGGCGCTTCGCCGGTGAAAAAGGCGGCAGGGGTCAGACCTTTCCGTAGGCCTGCTCGACGACCTGTTTGAAGTTGTTTTCGCCCGGCTGAACGATGCCGAATTCGCGCTGGGCGTTTTCGGCGGAATCGCTGGCATGGGCGGCATTGACCATGATGGTGGAGCCGAATTCGCGGCGGATGCTGCCGGGCGGCGCCTTGGACGGGTCGGTGGGTCCGAGCACATCGCGGATCTTGTTCACCGCGCCCACGCCCTCATAGACGAGGGCGATGCACTTCTCCGTCCCGGGCTTGGCCCAGTCGCCCTTGGGAATCTCCCCGGGCGCGTGGCCGGACATGAATCGCACGATGTTGTCGAACTGGGCATCCCCCTGAAGTGGTCCGAGGACGTCTCCCAGCACCTTTTGGTCGGCCTCGGAAATCTTGAAGCCAAATTCTTTCTCCAGCAGCTCCTTGGCCTTGGCGCTGACGCCGTCCTTGAGTTTGGCGCGGAGAAATTCGCGGACGGGCCCGTAGAATTCCATCGCCTGGGCCGTGCTCATGGGCAGGACCTTGGCTCCCACGATGTAGAGTCCGGTGCGCGAGAAGAAGTCAATGACATTGCCGGGTCGACCCGTGGGGAAGCGAAAATTGTCGGGCTTGATGAGGACCAGCGTACGTTCGGGTTTTTCGCCGGCGGCGTAGCTGTTGACGTTTTCCAGGATGCCGCCATCGAGATCGGAGTAGCGGGCCCACAATTTCAATTTGTGCTCAGCTTCCTCAGCGTTGGGCGCCGCCAGCACGGCGGGCTCGAAATAGCGGACGTTGCCGTTGTCATCCTGAATCAGGTCGCTGTAGGTGTCGCGGATGGTCTCCCCGCTGCGGCGGCCCGATGTCAGATTGCCGACCACGGAACGGACCTTGCGCACGGCTTCATCGCCCCGGAACAACAGCATCATCACCCGGCGGCGGCGGCCGGTCTTGGGGTCGGGCGAGAGGTTTTCCAAGACATATTGCTTGAGCAATTCCTGAACCTTGCGGTCCTGGGTGTCTTGGGCGGAAACGATGGTGTCCGCATACTCCTTCACCAGCTCAGCGCTGGGGGAGAACATCCGGAGGCCTGCTAAATCCAGGCCAGTCCGGGTGATGAGGCGGCTTAGGATGCCGCCGGTGCGGGATTTATACAGGGAATAGGGTGTGACAATGACGTAGGCAAGCTGTTGAGACATAATTAATAATGAACCTTAAGCAGCTTCGGGAGGGGGGACGGGAGCCGGTGCGGTGGCTGATTTGCCAAGAATCTTGAACATCACCGTGCCACAGGTGGGGCATTTGCCCTTGATGGCCTTGCGGCCGTTTTTCATGGTTTCCTCAAGGCCATCCACGATTTCTTTTTTGGCTTTGCACTTTACACAATATCCTTCTGCCATAAATATTTTACCGCCCCATGCTTCATGCACTGGACGGTCTGGTTATCTTAGAAGACCCCGGCCACCAAAGCAACTTTGAAATAAAGACTGGGAAATTAGGGGCTTATAAAAACTCCCGCGCCCCTCTTCCATTGAAGCCGGCGCTGACCAGTTTTTTGAAAACAATTATTGCGCACAAATCGAAATTCAGTAAAAAATAAGTGGCTGTCGGCTTATCCGCCGTGCCAGCCACGAAAAAACAATGCAGACCGTCAACGAAATCGACCAGCGGCCCCCGGGCGCACCCTTGAAACAAGGTCTTTACGACCCGCAGTTTGAACACGACGCCTGCGGTCTGGGCTTTGTTGTCAACATCAAGGGCAAAAAATCCCACCAGACGGTGAGTGACGCCTTGCAGATTCTGGTCAACCTCGACCACCGCGGTGCCGTGGGCTGCGAGGCGAACACCGGCGACGGCGCGGGCATCCTCCTTCAGATCCCCCACGATTTTCTGGCGGCGCAGGCGGTCTCCCTCGGGTTCAGCCTGCCCGTGCCCGGCCATTACGGCGTCGGCATGATGTTCCTGCCCAAAAATCCCAGCCAGCGCGAAGCCGTCCAGTCCGCCATCGCCGCCATCATCGCCGCCGAAGGTCAGACCCTGCTGGGCTGGCGCGCGGTGCCAGTGGACAATACCGCCCTGGGCAAATCGGCCGTGGCTGCGGAGCCGTTCATGGCGCAGATGTTCATCGCCCGCAGCGCGGCCCTCAAAGACGAGGCCGCTTTTGAGCGCAAGCTGTATGTCATCCGTAAGATCGCGGAGCAGACCATCCGCTACGGCGACCGGATTCCCGGCGGCAAATGGTTTTATGTTTCCAGCCTGTCGGCGCGGACCATCACCTATAAGGGCATGCTGATGCCGGAGCAGGTGGCGGGGTATTATCCCGACCTGTGCGACCCGGCGTTCACCACGGCGCTGGCGCTGGTGCATTCGCGGTTCAGCACCAACACCTTTCCCAGCTGGGACCGCGCGCACCCCAACCGTTACATCGCGCACAATGGCGAAATCAATACCCTGCGCGGGAACGTCAATTGGATGAAGGCGGCCCAGGCTAACTTCGTCTCCGAACTATTCGGCGACGACATCCAGAAAGTTATTCCCGTCATCAACACCGACAACAGCGACTCGGCCCAGTTCGACAACGTGGTCGAGCTGCTCACGCTGGCCGGGCGCGAGCTGCCGCATGCGATGATGATGATGATCCCTGAGCCCTGGGAGAACCATGAGAGCATGGACCCGGAACGGCGCGCCTTTTACGAATACCACTCCTGCCTGACCGAGCCGTGGGATGGCCCGGCCTCGATGGCCTTCACGGATGGCAAATTCATCGGGGCATGCCTCGATCGCAACGGCCTGCGCCCGTCCCGCTATTACGTCACCAAGGACGACATGGTCATCATGGCCTCGGAGGCGGGCGTGCTGCCCATCGCTCCGGATCGGGTGGCCATCAAGGGCCGGCTGCAGCCGGGACGCATGTTTTTGATCGACACCGAACAGGGTCGGATCATTGCCGACGAGGAGCTCAAGCGGAAATATTCCGGCGCCAAACCGTATCGCCAATGGCTGGACGAACACCATATCCTGCTAGAAAACCTGCCCGAACCGGTGCTGCCTCCGGAACTGGCCCACCGCAAAATCCTTCAGGAACAGCAGGCCTTCGGCTACACCTTCGAGGATTTGCGTTTCATCGTGGGCCCGATGGCCAAAGACGGCATCCAGCCGCTGGGCTCCATGGGCACGGACACGCCGCTGGCCGTTCTCTCGCAGAAGCCCCAGCTGCTCTATAACTATTTCAAACAGCTTTTCGCCCAGGTCACCAACCCGCCCATCGATCCCATCCGCGAGGAGATCGTTACCTCGACTGAGACCATGGTCGGCTCGCGCGGCGGCCTGCTGAATCCAGTGCCTGAAAGCTGTGCCCTGATTAAACTGGCGCAGCCCATTCTCACCAATGCCGAATTGGAAAAACTCCGGCACATCACGCAGCCCGGCTTCAAATGCCAGACCCTGCCGATATTATTCCCGGCCGCCGCCGGCCAGCAGGGGCTGCAGACCGCGCTGGACAGTCTGTTTGCCGCAGCCGACTTGGCGATCAAAAACGGCGTAAATATCCTGATCCTATCCGACCGGGGCGTCTCGCCGGAACTCGCGCCCCTCCCAGCCCTGCTGGCCACCGCCGGCCTGCATCATCATCTCATCCGCGCTGGCACGCGCAGCCGCGTCGGACTGGTCCTGGAATCCGGCGAGCCGCGCGAGGTTCATCATTTCGCCCTGCTCATCGGCTACGGCTGCAGCGCTATCAACCCCTATCTCGCCTACGAGACCATCGCCGACCTCATCCATCAGGGCCTGCTCCCGTCCGCCGACCTTCAGAAATCCATCCAGAAATTCATCAAGGCCGCCATCAAGGGAGTCGTGAAGACCATGGCCAAGATGGGCATCTCCACCGTGCAGAGCTATCGCGGAGCTCAGATCTTCGAGGCCGTCGGCCTGAACAGCGAGGTCGTGGACAGGTATTTCACGTGGACTCCTTCGCGCATCCAGGGCATCGGCCTGGACGTCATTGCCGCCGAGGCTCTGGCGCGCCATCACCATGCCTATCCCAGCCGGGCGCTCAACGGCGAACTCGATCCGGGCGGCCAGTATCAGGTCCGCGACGGCGGCGAGCAGCATCTATTCAATCCCCAGACGATTCATAAGTTGCAGGTGGCTTGCCGGACGAACAATGAGAAGGTGTACCGCGAGTACGCCGACCTGCTCAACGACCGGAGCAAGACGCTGTGCACGCTGCGCGGCCTGCTGGACTTTCAGCCGGCGGAATCCCCCGTCCCCCTCGAGGAGGTCGAGAGCGTGGAGAGTCTCATGAAGCGCTTCAAGACCGGCGCCATGAGCTACGGATCCATCTCCAAGGAAGCGCATGAGGCGCTGGCCGTGGCGATGAACCGGATCGGCGGCCGCAGCAACACCGGCGAAGGCGGCGAAGACCCCTTGCGCTATTTTCTCGAGGCGAACGGCGACTCGAAGAATTCCGCCATCAAACAAGTTGCCAGCGGACGCTTCGGCGTGACCAGCCATTACCTCGTCAACGCCAAGGAACTTCAGATCAAGCTGGCGCAGGGCGCTAAGCCCGGCGAGGGCGGCGAACTGCCTGGTAAAAAAGTTTACCCCTCCATCGCCAAAACGCGCGGCACCACGGCCGGGGTCGGCCTGATTTCCCCCCCGCCGCACCATGATATTTATTCCATCGAGGACCTGGCCGAACTGATCCACGACCTCAAGAACGCCAACCGCGAAGCCCGCGTGAGCGTCAAGCTCGTCGCCGAAGTCGGCGTCGGCACCGTCGCCGCCGGAGTGGCCAAGGCGCACGCGGATGTCGTTTTGATTTCCGGCCATGACGGCGGCACGGGCGCGTCGCCCCTCTCCTCTATCAAGCACGCCGGAGGGCCGTGGGAGCTGGGCCTGGCCGAAACGCACCAGACTCTCGTGCTGAACAACCTGCGCAGCCGCGTCTATCTCGAGGCCGATGGCCAGCTGAAGACCGGGCGCGACGTGGCCATTGCCGCGCTGCTGGGCGCTGAGGAGTTTGGTTTTGCCACCGCTCCGCTCGTGACTCTGGGCTGCATCATGATGCGCGTTTGTCATCTCAACACCTGCCCCGTGGGCGTAGCCAGCCAGGATCCCAAACTGCGAGGCCGGTTCACCGGCGACCCCCAGCACGTCATTCATTTCATGCGCTTTATCGCCATGGAACTCCGCGAGATCATGGCCCGGCTCGGCTTCCGCAAGCTGGAGGAAATGGTGGGCCGAACGGATAAGCTCGTCCCCTGGAAGGCCATCGGGCATTGGAAAGCCAAAGGTCTGGACCTCACGCCCATGCTGCACCGCCCGGACATGGATTCGGAAGTGGGGCGTTTCCGCCAGCAGGATCAGGATCACGGACTGGAAAAATCCCTGGATGTGACACACCTGCTGGAGCTCTGCAAACCGGCCCTCGAGCGCGGCGAATCCGTCCGCGCCGAACTGCCGATTCGCAACGTGCATCGCGTTGTCGGCACCATCACCGGCAGCGAGCTCACCCGGCGCCACGGGCCCGCTGGGCTGCCGGAGGACACCATCCGGCTCAAGTTCAACGGCAGCGCGGGCCAGAGCTTTGGCGCCTTCATGCCCAAGGGGATGACCCTTGAACTCGAGGGCGATGCCAATGATTATTTCGGCAAGGGCCTGAGCGGCGGCAAGCTCATCGTGTATCCCCCGAAGTCGTCCACCTTCCAGGCCGGCGAAAACATGATCATCGGCAACGTCGCGTTTTACGGCGCCACGTCGGGAGAAGCGTTCCTCTGCGGCATGGCCGGCGAACGGTTTTGCGTGCGCAATTCCGGGGTGAATGTTGTGGTGGAAGCCATCGGCGATCACGGCTGCGAATACATGACCGGCGGCCGCGTCGTGGTTCTCGGCACCACTGGTCGCAATTTTGCCGCCGGCATGAGCGGCGGTATTGCCTACATCCTCGATGAGCTGGGCGATTTCGCTTCCCGCTGCAATCGGGAGATGGTGGCCTTGGAAAAACTGGAGGATGCCGAAGAGATCCAAGGGGTCCGCCAGATGGTGGAGCAGCACCTCGCGTCCACCGGAAGTCAGCGCGCTGCGCGAATTCTAGACGGCTGGCCGCAGTTCGTGCCCCAGTTTGTCAAGGTGCTGCCCCAGGATTATGCCCGCGTGCTCAAGTCTCTCAAGAAGATGGAAGGGCTGGGCTTGAGCGGAGACGAGGCCATCATGGCCGCGTTCGAGGAAAACGTGAAGGGGGGCCATTGAGAACCCCCGGGACCGCTTCCACGGATGCACCGGAAGCCGACAGCCTGGTCGGTTGCGCTGGGATTCCGCTGTCCTTTTACGCTCGGACCGCTTCAGTTTAAAAAAAGTTTTTAAATAACCATGGGAAAACCAACCGGATTTTTAGAGTTCCAACGGGAACTGCCTCAGGACCGCTCGCCGCTGGCGCGGATTGCGGACTGGCGGGAATTTCACCTGCACCTGCCCGAAGCCGACCTGAAAAAACAGGGGTCGCGCTGCATGGATTGCGGCATTCCCTTCTGCCACACCGGCCAGCTGGTCAGCGGCATGGCCAGCGGCTGTCCCATCCATAATCTCATCCCGGAATGGAACGACCTGGTTTACCGCGGCCTGTGGAAAGAGGCGCTCGTTCGCCTGCACAAGACCAATAATTTCCCCGAATTCACCGGCCGTATCTGCCCCGCCCCGTGCGAGGGGTCGTGCGTGCTTGGCATAAGCAATCCCGCCGTCACCATCAAGAACATCGAGGTGACCATCATTGACCGCGGCTGGGAGAACGGCTGGGTCACCGCAGAACCGCCCCGCCAGCGCACCGGCAAACGCGTCGCCATCATCGGCAGCGGCCCGGCCGGATTGAGCGCCGCCGCGCAGCTCAACAAGGCCGGCCACACGGTCACCGTCTTCGAGCGCGCTGACCGCCCCGGAGGCCTCCTCATGTACGGCATTCCCAACATGAAGCTCGACAAAAATGAGGTCGTGCTGCGCCGCCTGAAACTGCTCGAGGCCGAGGGGGTTCAGTTCCTCTGCAACACCGAGGTCGGTAAAAATTATCCCGCAGAAAAACTTCTGAAGGAATTCCACGCCGTCGTGCTCGCCACCGGCGCCACCCAGCCGCGCGACTTGCCCATTCCCGGCCGCCCCCTCAAGGGCATTCACTTCGCGATGGATTATCTGACCGCCAACACGAAAAGCCTGCTCGACCAGCACCAGGGCGGCGACTTCATCGATGCCGCTGGCAAGGACGTGGTCGTCATCGGCGGCGGCGACACCGGCACGGATTGCGTGGGGACTGCGCTGCGGCACGGGTGCCGCTCCCTGGTGCAGTTGGAGATCCTGCCCCAGCCCCCGCTCGAGCGCGCCAAGGACAATCCCTGGCCCGAATGGCCCAAGACCTATAAGATGGATTACGGCCAGGAAGAGGCCGCCGCGAAATTCGGCGCCGACCCCCGCGTCTATCTGACAACGGCCACCCAGTTTGAGGGCGACGCCCACGGCCAGGTCAAAGCCGTTCACACGGTTCAGGTGGAATGGACTAAGAACGACAAGGGGCAGTTCATCCCGAAGAATGTGCCCGGAACGGAAAAAGTCCTCCCGGCGCAACTCGTGCTGCTGGCGATGGGCTTCCTCGGACCCGACCAGGCATTGCTCAATGCGCTCAGCATCGAACGCGACGCTCGCACCAACGCCAAGGCGGAGTTCGAAAAATACACCACCAATCTCCCGGGCGTCTTTGCCGCTGGCGATTGCCGCCGCGGCCAGAGTCTGGTCGTCTGGGCCTTCAATGAGGGCCGGGGCGCAGCCCGCGAATGCGACCGCTACCTGATGGGCTCGACCGATCTGCCTTAAGCCCTATTTCTGAAGCGGGCGGGAATGGCATGCGGCGCTCTCCTGAGTTGCCGTCCGCAAGGATCGTCAGTCAGCGAACACAGTGATTGAGAAATTCGGGCTCAGCCGGGTCGGTTCCGCTGCAAGGGGTGCACTTACTCCGGGAGTGCGTGGGCGCCCCGGCCGCGACCAAAGCGGATCCACTTTTCAAATTCGATCGCCACAAAAACAACCGCTGCCACTGCGGTGATGCGGATCCAGGATTCAATCCCGAGGGGGGCGGATTGGAAGAGGAGATTCATGGGAGGCGCGTAAGTGAAGAGCAGCTGGGCGGCCACCATGGCGAGCGCTCCCACAAGGGTCCAGGGATTTGAGAAAAGTCCAATCCTAAGAAGCGAGTGGTTCAGGGAGCGGCAGTTGAAGAGGTACGCCAGCTGCACCAGGACGATGACGTTCACGACGGCGGTTCGGGCGGTGGCAAGTTCCGCGCCTTCGACCTTCAGTTCCCAGAAGAAGAGCCAGAAAGACCCCGCCAGCATCAATAAGGAAACAATCACGGTGCGCAGGCACAGCGCGAGGGTGAGCAGTGGGCGCCGGGGATCGCGCGGCGGGCGCAGCATGAGCTCGCGCTCCTTTGGCTCGAAGACCAGCATCAGTCCCAGCAGCAGCGAGGTGGTCAGGTTCACCCAGAGCAGCTGCACCGGCAGGGCTGGCAACACGGTGCCGAACACGATGGCGGTGAGCAGCACCAGAGCCTCGCCGCTATTGGTGGGAAGCGTCCAGGCGATGAACTTGGTGAGGTTGCTAAACACTCCCCGCCCCTCCTCCACGGCTGCCACAATGCTGGCAAAATTATCGTCCGTCAGAATCATGTCCGCCGCCCCCTTCGCCACGTCGGTGCCGCTGATGCCCATTGCCACACCGATATCCGCCTGCTTGAGCGCGGGCGCATCGTTCACCCCATCCCCGGTCATCGCCACGATGTCGCCCCGGGATTGCAGGGCGCGCACGAGGCGCAGCTTCTGTTCCGGCGCCATGCGGGCGAAGACGGCGGTCCGGGCGGCCAGTTCGGGCAGTTGCGCGTCGGAAATCTTTTCCAGTTCGCGGCCGGAAAGCGCGGCAGGCGTGTCGGAATCACCGCCGTCCAGCCCGATTTGACGGGCGATGGCTCGGGCGGTGGCCAGATGGTCCCCCGTAATCATCTTCACTGCGATGCCGGCCTGTTGGCACCGATGCACGGCGGCGATCGCCTCGGGTCGCGGCGGGTCCATCATGCCCTGCAGGCCGAGGAAGGTGAGGCCGGCCGCCACATGGCTGTGTTCCAACCGGGCATGATCGACCTCCATCCGGCGGCGGGCGAAGGCGAGCACGCGCAGTCCGCGCTGGGCCATCTGCTCCACGGCCCGGTGCACGGCCGCCCGGTCCAGCGGCCCCAATCCGCCCTGATCGTCCAGCGCATCCACGCAGCGATCGAGGAGCCGCTCGACCGCCCCAACCTTGTAAATGACCCGGGCCTCAAAGGCGTCATGCAATGTGGCCCGGAACATGTGCTCGGGCTCGAAGGGGATCATGTCCAGACGGGGGGAGGCCTGATGGACAGCGGCGTGGAAGAGCCCCCCCTTCTCGGCGGCCACCAGCAGCGCGGCCTCGGTGGGATCGCCATGCATCTGAAGACGCCCGCTCTCCAGGCGCACGAGCAGGGAATCGTTGCAAAGTGCGCCGGACAGCAGGCACTCCGCCAGCGCCGGATGCGCGGCCACCTCAATGCCGGCCCCGTCCAGTTGAATTATGCCCTTCGGCTCATACCCCTCACCGGTCACCTCGTAGAGAGTTCCCCCGGCGAAAATCTCCCGCACCGTCATTTGATTTTTCGTCAGCGTGCCTGTTTTATCCGAACAGATGACCGTGGTGCTGCCGAGAGTCTCCACGACGGGGAATTTCCGGATGATGACGCGGCGTTTGGCCATGCGCGCCACGCCGATGGCTAGGACAATGGTGACTGCCGCGGGCAATCCTTCGGGAATGGCTCCCACCGCCAACGCCACGGCGGCCATGAACATCTCGACCGCCGGCTCGCCGCGCGCCACACCGATGGCAAATGTGGCGCCCGCCAGCGCCAGAATCACCCGCAGCAACCACCCGCTGAAATGGGCGATTTTCTGGGTCAATGGCGTGGAAAGATCCACCGCCTCGGCAATCAGCCAAGCCAGACGGCCCGTCTCAGTCTGGTCGCCAACGGCCCAAACAACCCCCTCCGCTTGCCCGGCAGTGACCAGGGTGCCGGCAAAGGCCAGGTTATTCCGGTCCGCCAACACCGTGTCCAGCGCGAGCGCATCCGTGTGTTTATGAACAGGCAGCGATTCGCCGGTCAGCGCCGACTCGTCCACCTGCAGGCTGCGGACATGGAACAGCCGCAAATCGGCCGGCACCTTGCCCCCCGGTTGAAGCAGGACCACATCCCCCGGCACCAGCTCCTCGGAATCAATCCGCTCCTGCCGTCCATCGCGGCGCACCGTGGTCGGGGTCATCACCCATTGCGTGAGGCATGCGACGGCTTTCTCGGCTTTGGATTCCTGGAGATAGCTGACGATAACATTGATAAACACAACGCCAAAAATGACTGAGGCATCCACCCAATGACTCAGGAATGCGGTGATGGCGCTGGCGAACAAGAGGATGTACAGAAGCGGCTGATGACATTGCCGGATAAGCTTTCTCCAGGCGGGGGTGTCCCGGTGGGGGGTGATGCGATTCAGGCCAAATCGGGCCTGTCGCCGTTTGGCTTCGGTGGCCGACAGCCCTGCCTTCAGATCGACTTCCAGCAGGCGGACTACCTCCAGGGCATCCAAATGATGGCACTGCAAAGACGGCCCGCCTTGATTTGACCTCGTCGCGCGTCTCATGATTTTATTTCGTCCCGTTCGAGACCCTTCGTGTCTTCATTTTCAGGATTGAATTTCCACGATTGGAATCCATGCCTCCCAGAGCCCGCCGGATTCGTCCGTCGCAGCATCATCCCGGAAGCGAAGCCAGCGCCAGGCCTGAGTCCATGTTCTCCATCTGCAGCACGGCCTCATCATGGCCCAAAGTCAGGGCAGCGCTGATGAGTTTCTTTTGGGCGGTGAAGGAGCCCACCGGCATGGGACGCATCGGACGGAACACCCGGATCCGCACCCCCGCCGGCGGCTTTTTCATCAGGTCCAGGGCGTCGTTGTATTTGATGTTCTGGCGCGCCGTCCACACCTCAGCCACTATCGGAAATTCTGGGTAAGCGAGTTTTCCCATCCAGGACGGGACGGGCTTGAAAGGGATGTCGGGATTATGAGTCAGTACCACCGTGATGTCCGTGGCCCCATCTTCGATTGCCCGGCGGATGGGAATGGGGTCTGCCAGACCGCCGTCCGCATAAGGCTTGCCGTCCACGTAATCATAGCCGCGGGTCGCCAAAGCCAGAGAGGCCGTGGCGCGGAGGGCCGCAAACACCCGGTCATCACACACATGAAAATAAAATGGTTCCCCGGTCAGACAGTCGGTCAGCACGATGAAAAACCGCGTGGGCGCCTTTTGCAACGCTTCGATGGACAGCGGCACATGCTGGCGCATGACATAATCCACGAGGTACGCCAAATCGATGATGGGGGTGTGGCGCAGCAGATTGGCTTTCCGAATCACATGGCAGGCCAGCTCGCGCCAGATATGCAGCCCCGGCTGCCACATGTCGGCCACGAAGTAAGCGGCCGAACAGGCTCCGGAGGAAGCGGCATAGACGAAATCATACTGACGCCGCCCGCGCTCATAGAGAACCCCCAGCACACCGGCAGCCCACGCCCCCCGCATCGCTCCGCCCTCCACAATCAACCCCGTTTTAAAGGCTTTCCCCGATACTTCCTCCCCCAAGTTTGACATAATCATTGCGACTCCTTTCGCCGGCGCCTCCGGTTGCTGCAGTCCGCTTCACTCCCCAGCAATTCACCCTATCACATGACGGGCCCAAATGTTGCGACTCTCCCTTTTTTATTTGGCATCCCCGCTCAAACGGGCGGGGATGGGGAGATTTGAACGGGATCTTTTTCCCGCTCTTCATGGGGAGGCAAGTTTGAAAACGGGGGGCAGATCTCTCTGCCAGATCAGGGGAGGGCGGCCGCGCGCGGCGCGTTTTTCCTCGACGAAGGGGGTCTCGCCCTGAGGACCCATCCCCCCATCAGGCAGCCCAAACCGGTTGCCGCGCTGATGATCAGCCCGATCTGGAAAGTGCGATCCTGATAGGCGAGGTGGAGATGATGTCGTCCTGCTGGCATTGGCACGGCCTGAAATGCGCCGTTGGCCCTGAGCAAAGGAACTGGCTGCCCGTCCACGAACGCCCGCCAATGGTGATAATACGTCTGTGCCACCACCACGAGAGACGGTTCTGCGGCCTCGACCTGCGCGTCCACGGACTGCCGGCCGAAGGTGGAGCTGAGGATGTGTGCGCGGGTGGGGTGGGTGACGCTGACAAGGGAGCGGGCGCTTTCGGGGAGGATCACCTTTTTACCGCCGTCAAAATCTTTTTGCGTCAGGGCCTCCAGCGTGGCGGCATCGCTCAGGAACACCGGCGTTTGTCCGGCGGTCAGCAGGGGCAGAAACGTCTTTCGCGGCTGCCATTGTAGCCGCTCGCTTGAGGCGGTGATCTGCGAGACCCCCATGAAATCCTCCAGGCGGGGATAGTCGGCGTTGGTGGTCCGGTAAAAGAGACCCAGGACCTGATCGCTCGCGCGCGGGGTCAGTGAAAAGAAACCGTCGACTTTTGGCACGGCATCGAGCGTGTTGACATTGGCGCAATAGCCGATCCGTTTGGCCAGGAAATTATCCTGCGGATTGCCCGCGGCGAAGTGGATGAACTCGTGGGCGGCTGCGGGTGAGACCATGAGGCGCGATCCCCCCAACTCGGGCTGGGGCTGCAGCGCCAGCGTGGTGCGCGCCAGGCCGGGTTGGTAAATCCAGGGCGACACCGTGGGATTCTGCGTGGGCACGTGGGTGAACACGTCGAGCCAGGCTGTCAAGATCAGGAGCAGAGGGGCCAGGCGGATCAGGCCGGAAGGGGTGGGGCGCGCCAGCAGCCACAGCGCTCCGCCTGTCACCATCAGGAACCCGGCGCGGGAAGCCCCATTCAGCAGGGTTGCGCGCGGGTCGTCCCCCGGAAAGGGAAACCACCAGGCCCAGCCCACAATCCCCGCCATCAGCGCCAGCAGGAGAGCGCCCATCGGCAGCCATCGGATGGGGGTAAGAAGCGGACCGGAATTTTTTTTATCTGAACCAGCGGTCGGCTCGCTCCCGGCCGCATCATCGGGGGCGCGGGAGCCCGGAAAAAACCGTGCCAGTGCGGCTGCCGCCAGGAGCGGGGCGATAAAGACCGTGAGCAAAATATATTTGACCGGATAGGTGATAAAACCCAGCTGGGGAATGAGCTGTCGCAGGGCGGGCAGCACGGGCGTGTTGTCGCCCAGCGCGAGCACCAGTCCCGCCACGGCCGCCATCCCCAGCAGTCGGACACGCCGGTCAGGGTTTTTCCAGAGCGCCAGAACCGCCAGCCACACCGTGCCGAGGCCGAGATAATAAGATGAGGTCCACGCCTGGCCGTGCTGGAAGAACACCCCCGCATTCCAAGTGCCCCCGAACGCCTGCGGCACGAGGAAATTCACCCAGCCCCAGCCGGGTATGGACCAGCGGAAGTCCGCATAGCCGGCATCGCGTTGCGAGTGCGCCACCAGATCGAGGAACGGCAGGAGTTGTGCCGCCGAAAGAGCGACGGCCAGTCCCGCGATTAGGGGGAAACGCCAGAGCAGGGCCTTGCCCGGCGCCGGATCTTCGGGCGCGTGCGCGCCGGCCGCTGGCCTGAGGCATTGCTGGAACCACAGCGCCAGCAACAGGGCCCAGGTCAGCGCGATGATTTCCGGTCCGCCGGCCAGTATCTGAAGCATGCCGGCCAGTGCGGCGAGAAGGATGTGACGTCCACCGCTGCGCCACGCGAGCTCCACCGCCAGGATCACCCACGGCATCCAGGCGAAGGTGGCCAGATGGCTCGGCCACATGAGCAGGTTCAGGGTGAATCCGTTAAAAGCGAACCCCACGCCTGCGAAGGCCGCGGCAAAGGGGTTTCCCGTCCAGCGCCGCGCGAGAAAAAACATGCCCAATCCGGCAAACCACAAGTGCAGCAGGCAGAAGGTCCCCAATCCCCAGGTCAGGGGCGGGACCAGATAGATCAGCGAGGGCGGGTAGAGCGGCAGGGTGTTCCATTGGGCGAGGAACGGCACGCCGCACTGGTTGTAAGGGTTCCAGAGGGGCCATTCGCCGTGCCAGAAACAGTCGCGCTGGAAATGGGCGAGCGGATACGCGAAAAAACCAAAATCGCGCAGGACGAAGGTCTGAAGCCCGAGCAGCACCGTGGGAAACGCGGCGAAAATGAGCAGGGCGAGCAGGGCTCCAAACCGCACCGGCGTGAAAAGGCGGTCGGCGGAATGGTCGCGGACGGGGTGTTGCATCGCGGAAGGATTAAACAGAGCGGCGCCGTTAAATGCAACTGCGCGCAATTGACGCTTGCGCCGGGAGGTCTTACGCTGGGGACCTTTATGAGTTCATTGCATGATTCCCTGGTTGAACTGATCCGCCGCACGTCCGCCGAAATTCCGGACGACGTGCATCGGGCTCTGCTGGCGTCGCTCGAGAACGAGAAGAAGAATTCGCTGGCGGCCAATGCCATCAAGATCATTGACCAGAACATCGCGCTGGCGAAAGCCAAGTCCCAGCCCCTGTGCCAGGACACCGGCAGCGTCCTGTTTTATGTGGACTGCCCCATCGGCTACGACCAGATCCGCTTTGCTCAGACCGCGCGCGAGGCGGTGACCTTCGCCACAAAAAAAGGGTATCTGCGCCAGAATTCCGTGGATTCGCTCACGGGCAAGAACGACGGCACCAACTGCGGTCCTGGCGCGCCCGCGTTCCATTTTCATCAGGTCCGCGAGCCGGACGCCGGGGTGCGGCTGGTGCTCAAGGGCGGCGGCTGCGAAAACGTGGGGGCGCAATATTCGCTCCCGCTGGAGAAGTTGCACGCCAACCGCGATCTGGACGGCTGCCGCAAGGTGATCCTGGATGCGGTATTGCAGGCGCAGGGCAAGGGCTGCGGGCCGGGCATCCTTGGGGTATGCATCGGCGGCGATCGGGCGACCGGCTATGAGCTTTCCAAGACACAGTTTCTGCGCCGGCTTGAGGACCGGAATCCGAACGAGGAACTGGACGGGCTGGAGCAGGACATCTTGAAGACGGCCAATGAGCTTGGCATTGGCCCCATGGGGTTCGGCGGCCGGACCACGCTGCTGGGCGTGAAGGCCTGCGCGGCCAACCGCGTGCCGGCCTCGTTCTTTGTGACGGTGAGTTATATGTGCTGGGCCTTCCGGCGCCAGGGGGTGACGCTGGATGCGGAGGGGAAGATCCTGCAATGGTTGTATTAATCCTTCATCCCGGCAGACGGGAAGTCGGCGCATGAATAAAATTCTCTCCTTTTTTGTCGGACTTTCGCTGCTGGCGCTGGCCGTCGGACTGGTCATCTATTTGACTGTGATCCGTCCGGCGCAAAAAGGAGTGGAGGCGGCCGGCTCCTTTTTAAGTCAGGGGGTGGCGCAAACGGTTGCGTTGGGAAAGCAGGGCATGGACAAGGTGGCGGAGGCCTTTATGGCCGTATTCCAATCGCAAGTGACAGTGGTCGCTTCGGCCACCGTGTGCGATGCCACTCCGGTCGCGGAACTGGCTATTCTGCAGCGGAACATCCGGGAGCTCGTGGATTATTCCAAAACCGATTTGGGCAGCCGCAAGCGCCTCCTCGCCGAGCAGACGTTTGTCGCCAAGGTCGGGTTTGATCTTACGGCAAAATTTTCCGCCGCCTACGATGCCTCCCATCGGGTGGTGACCCTGCGGTTGCCGGAGCCGAGGATATTGTCGCTGGAATCCTCCCACCCGGCACCCATCTATTATTTGGCCGAGGACGGGATGTTTAATAAAATCACCGCGGAAGATCACCGGCAAATCCTGATGGAACTCAAGCGGCAGGCCCTCAGGAGCGCGGATTCCACGCTGGCCATCGGCGATGCCAAGCAAATGATCGAGACCCGGTTTGCGGATTTATTTCGGGCCTTTGGCGTCCGGGTAATCGTTTTATTTTCGCCGGAGCCAGCCCGCCCCCCGGGTTAAACTTTTATGAATCCGCCTCGTCACCGCCCCGCCCGCCCCCTATCCTGAACCTGTGAGCCACAAAAGCGCCCGCATTGCCGCGATGATCGAATCCTTCCGGGGACAGGAACTCGATGCGCATTACCTCGGTTTTTTCGACTGCTTCAACCGCCAGCTTTTTTACGAGGCACACGATGTTCTTGAAGACCTGTGGTTGCCCGACCGGCAAGGCATCGATGGAAATTTTTACAAGGGGCTTATTCAGCTGGCGGGCGCCTTTGTACATCTTCAAAAAAACCGCCTGCGGCCCTCCGCCGCGCTGTTTAAGCTGGCGCAGGCGAATCTATCGAAATATCCCCGGGTCCACCACCAGCTGGATCGGGCGGTCGTGCTGGGGTTGATCGCCGACTGGCTTCAGCGATTGGAGCAGGGCGGGTTCGGGATGAATCCCCTCACGGCCCAATGTGTTCCGGTATTGAATCTTCTACCCTACGATAATATGAACCGTCAGCGAATCCTTCTTGCGGGCGGCAGCGGCTTTATCGGCACGGCCCTGGCGCGTGAACTCATCCGGCAGAATTATGAAGTCATTGTGCTGACGCGTTCCCCCCGGCCGCGCACAGACGGCGTTCGGGAGGTGGCATGGGATGGGAAAAGTGCCGGGGAATGGGCTGGGCTTTTGGATGGGGCATTGGCGGTAGTTAATCTCACGGGCAAAAACATCAACTGTCCGCACACGGCGGAAAACGTGGGGGAGATTGCGTCCTCGCGCGTGGATTCGGTGAAGGCTCTAGCCGCGGCCGTCGGCCGGGTGCAAACGCCGCCGCGCACGTGGGTGCAGGCGAGCGCGACGGGTTTTTACGGGGACGCGCAAGACCGTGTCTGCGCGGAAGCGGCACCCGCCGGCACTGGGGCGCTCGCCGGCATCTGCCGCGATTGGGAGGCTGCATTCGCCGCCACGCCTTTGCCGGCCACGCGCCGGGTCGTGCTGCGCATCGGGTTTGTGCTGGGCCGGGAGGGCGGCGCGCTGCCAGTGCTGAGCGGGCTGACTAAGTGGTTTTTGGGTGGGGCGGCTGGCAATGGCCGGCAATATATTAGCTGGATCCATCTCGCTGATCTCGTGCAGATGATGGTGGCGGTCATCGTCCACGACCGCTTTGCCGGCGTCTTCAACGCGGTTGCGCCCGATCCGGTGACCAATGCCGTTTTCATGGGCGCATTGCGGCGGACGCTGCGCCGTCCCTGGAGTCCGCCAGCCCCGGCATTCGCGGTGCGACTGGGGGCTCGGCTAATGGGCAGTGAGCCGGCATTGGTGCTGGCGGGGCAGCGTTGTGTGCCGGAACGATTGTTGCGGGCGGAGTTTGCGTTTCAGTTTCCCCAACTGCGCCCGGCCCTGGAAGATCTTTGCCGGAGATGAGGATTACTGGAGCGCCTCGGCCAGGATGCAGGCCATGTGCTGCGTCCGGTGGGGTGCAAGGTGTTGGATCTGATGGCGGCAGCTGGTGCCGGAGGCCACCACGACGCTGCCATAGGGCTGGCTCTTGATTTTTTGGATGAGGGGCTCGGCCACTTTCAAGGACAATTCATATTTCGACTCCATCATCCCGAACGCTCCCGCCATGCCGCAGCAGCCGGTATCGAGCAGCGTCACGGTCCGGTCAGGGAGGCGTTCGGCCAGCCGGCGCATGGGATGGGTGCCGGTCAGGGATTTGGCGTGGCAATGGGCGTGAATCACAATCTTCTGCGCCTCGGGCTTGAACAGGAGGGCGCCCGGCTCTTTCTCCAGCAGTGTGTCCATGAATTCCTCAAACAAAAAACAGCGGCTCGAAACCCGCTCCGCACCCGGCAGCTTCAATTCCCGGTAATCCTCGGCAAACATTGAGTAGCAGGAAGGTTCCAGAAAAAGAATCGGGGTCGAATCGTCGCCCGCCTCCAGCAGGGCGAGATTGTGCCGTCCCAGCAGGGAGGCCTTGTCCAGATTGCCCATGCTGAAGGCCGGCCGGCCGCAGCATTGCCGCCCGGTGACCAGCTGGACCTCAAATCCGGCGGCTTCCAGCACGGTGACGGCGGCCCTGCCAATTTCCGGTTCGTGATAGCGGGCAAAGGTGTCGTCCCAGAGGAGGACGCGGCCGCGAAAGGATTTGCGGAACAGCGGGCGGCGGGCAAACCAGCGGTCGAACCGGAGGCGCGCAAAGGGTGGCAGCGGCCGTTCCGGAGTGAAGCCCAAAAGTTTTGCCAACAGCTTCCGCAGGGCCCCTGATTTCAGGAGGAAATTAGCCACACCCGGCAGGCTGCAGCCGAGCCGGCCGAGCCGGTCCACATCGCTCAGCAGCCGTTCGCGCAACCTCAGTCCGTGACGGCGGATGCGGGCGTGGAGCAGTTCCGCCTTGAGCAGGGCCAGGTTGACGTTGGAGGGACACTCGCTGGTGCAGGCCTTGCAGGACAGGCATCCGCCCAAGGCTGCCTCCAGCTCCGGTGAGCAGAGCGGGTCGCCGCCGGTCCCGCGCTGCTCCAGCACGGCGCGGATGGTGTTGGCGCGTCCGCGGGTGGACATGATTTCCTCGCCGGTGGCCAGATAGGTCGGGCACATCGTCGGCGTCTGTTTGAGGCAGCCGCCGCAGCCATTGCACTGTTCTAGATTGCCGGCGAAGGAGCCGTCCCGGTCGGCAAACGCGAGCTGCGGCTCAAAGGTCAGGTCCACGGGCCGACTGGTGCCGGTGCGCAGGTGGCGGTCGATGTAATACCGCCCATCGCCGATGATTTTTCCCGGATTGAAAATATTGCCCGGATCAAAGGAGAGCTTGATCTCCTTCATGAGCCGGTAAAGTTCCGGGCCCACCTGTTCCCGGAGGAATTCTGTGCGCGCCATGCCCACCCCATGCTCGCCCGCCAGCGACCCCTTGAATTGCAGCACCAAGGCGGAAACCTCGTCGGCAATCTGCCGGAATTTCCGTAGGTCGCCGGCCTGCTGCAAATCCAGCACCGGCCGGACATGCAGCAGGCCCGCTGCCGCATGGCCGTAATAGGAGGCGGACACGCCCACGCGCTGCATCAATGCCTCCAGGCTGCCGACGTACTCCGGCAGGTCCCGCGGTCGCACCGCTGCGTCCTCGATGAAACAGGCGGGCTTGGCGCTGCCCTTGCAGCCCGTGAGCAGGGACAATCCCGCTTTGCGGACCGACCACACCAAATTCGCCTCGGCCGGGGTGGTTAATATCAGGGAGCGCAGCCCCAGCCTCATTTTCTCCAGCAGGGCCAGCCGTTCGCGGACGTCCTCAAAGAATTCGACGATCAAAATAGATTGGCAGGGATGGCGGTCCAGCTGCATCAGGTCGCGCGCGGCCTGGAATTCGCGCTGGCCCCGCGTCTGGTCAAACAGCGGGCGGTCCATGTGCTCAATGGCCGCGGGGTGGAGCGCGAGCAAGGCTTCCGTGGCCTGCATGGCCTCGGCCACGGAGGCGAAGAACAGCAGGCCCACGCCCCGCTCCTGGGGCAGGGGAACGATCTTGAGTTCGGCTTCGAGAATGGCCGCCAGCGTGCCTTCGCTGCCGGACAGGAGGGAAAGCAGGTTAGCTGGCGCCTGCGCCGCGCGGGCCAGCGCATACCCCGGCCAGCGTTTTAAGAGGCCGGGGGGAAACCGCTCCGCAATCTGCAGCGAGTTGAGCGATACCAGATCCTCCACCAGATCCCGCTGGCGCTGCAGGGTGTCGTGCCCGGCCCCGACCCGCACGATCTGCCCGTCGGCCAGGACCACCTCCAGCTCGTTGACGTGCATTCCCGTGGTGCCGTACACCGGCGTGTGCGAGCCCGACGAGTCGTTCGCAATCATCCCGCCCAGCGTGGCGCGCGAGCTGGTTGCCACGTCCGGCCCGAATCGGAATCCGTGCGGATGCAGAAATTGATTCAGCTGGTCAAGGACCACGCCCGGCCCCACCCGGACGGTGCGGGCATCTCGGTTAAAATCCTGAATGCGCCGGTTGTGGCGCGCAAAATCCACGACAAGACCCTCGCCGATCGCTCCGCCGGAAAGCCCCGTGCCGGCCCCGCGCGGGATTACCGGGACGCCCGCATGCGCCGCTGCGGCAATGATGGCGCCGGCCTGCCTTGGGCTGCGGGGGAACGCCACTGCCAGCGGCACGACCTGATATGGAGAGGCGTCCGTGGCGTACAGCTGGCGGGTGAGATTATCAAAGGCAACATCGCAGTCGGCGGCGCTCAGGGCGGCCAGTTGTTGTGTGGGCATCATGCGGGCGGCGACAACCCTACCGTCGCGCCGCGGGATTGACAATTTCATTTACTCCCTGCAATCGTCGGAGTGTCTCGATGCAGTCCGCCGGTGGGGGTCCTGGCGGTGCTCGGGCAAGGGGTGAGCGGACCAATGGGCCGGCGGAGCAGCGGCTTTCAGAAAGGGGCGGGGCCCCAGCGCCAATTCCACCGCGAATCCACCGCGAAGTTTCATGGCTAAAGAATGGTTAAAGTTCTTTACACGATGGCGGTGGGGGGCTACAGTCCGCCGCTCTATTATTGATTTGAAATTCTATGGAAGCGAAGACGAAAACAATTGAACAGTTCAAAGTGCACGCGAAAGACACCGGCTCGGCCGATGTGCAAATCGCCCTGCTGACCCACCGCATCAACCACCTGACGGGGCATTTGCAGACCAATAAAAAGGACCATAGCTCGCGGCGCGGGTTGCTGATCATGGTCAGCCAGCGCCGTCGTCTTTTGGAATACCTTCAGGGCACGGACCTGGGTCGCTACCAGGCGGTCGCCAAGAAGCTGAAGCTGCGCCATTGATATTTTGCGGAGGCGCGGCTCTTGTTATTTCAAGCAGCCGCGCGCCGCGTTCGGATTTGAGCCGGAAACGCGAACGGCCCGATTCTTCAACCAAACTTCGCGATAAAAATCCGCTGCTGCAGGGAAATTTCATTCAGCCCCGAATCAATCCGGGGTTCAATGAAGTTCCTCATGCGGTAGCAGTCCTCATATGTCAGAAAAAATAACCGCCGCATTAGGCGACAAGCAGATCACCATCGAAACCGGCAAGCTGGCCAAACAGGCCGACGGCGCCGTCACCGTCCAGTTGGGCGAAACCATCGTCATCGTGGCCGCCGTGGCCGCCACCAAGGCCAAGCCCGGGCAGGACTTTTTCCCGCTGACCGTGGACTACCGTGAAAAAGCCGCCGCTGCCGGAAAATTCCCCGGGGGCTATTTCAAGCGCGAAGGCCGCCCGACTGAAAAAGAAATTCTCACCTGCCGGCTCACCGATCGCCCGATCCGCCCCCTGTTCCCCAAGGGCTGGTATAACGAGGTCCAGGTCCAGACCGTGCTGCTCAGCGCGGACGGACAGAACGACCCCGATATCCTGAGCATCATCGGCGCCAGCGCCGCCCTGATGGTCAGCGATATTCCCTGGGACGGCCCGCTGGGCGCGGTCCGCGTCGGACGCGTCGCCGGCAAGTTCATTGCCAACCCCACCCACTCCGAGCAGGCTGAGAGCGATCTCGACCTCGTCTATGTCGGCAACGATAAGGACATCGTGATGTATGAGGGAGCGGCCAAGGAAATCACGGAAGCCGACTTCAATGCCGCCCTGGTCTATGCCCAGGGAGTCATTCAGCCGGTCATCGCCGCGCAGAAAGAGCTCGCCGCCAAAGCCGGCAAGAAGAAGCGCGAAATTACTCTGAACATTGTGCCCGACGAAATTCTTGAGGAAGCCAAGAAGCTCGCCGGCAACCGTTTCGTTCCCGCCCTGCTCACGCCCGGCAAACTCAATCGCGAAAACGCCTGCAAAGCCATCCAGGACGAGGTGGGCGTGAAACTGATCGAGAAATTCGGCGCGGACCGGGTGAATGACTTTGTCATCAAGGACGCCTTCTACTACATCCAGAAGGAAGCCGTGCGCGGCCTCATATTGAAGGAAGGCAAGCGCCTCGACGGACGCGGATTTGACGCGGTGCGTGCGATCTCGAGCGAAACCAGCATCCTGCCCCGCGCCCATGGCTCGGCGCTCTTTGCCCGCGGCGAGACCCAGGCCGTTACCTTGGTCACGCTGGGCACCGGGGATGACACCCAGGACTTTGATTCCTACACCGGCGGCCGGACGGAAAAGAAGTTCATCCTGCACTACAACTTCCCGAACTTCTCCGTCGGCGAAACCGGCCGCATCAGCGGCCCGGGCCGTCGCGAAATCGGCCACGGCGCGCTGGCTGAGCGCAGCATTGAATCGATGCTGCCCACGGACTATCCCTACGCCGTGCGGGTCACCAGCGAGATCATGGAATCCAACGGGTCCACCTCCATGGCGTCCGTCTGCGGCGGCACGCTGGCCCTGCTGGATGCCGGGGTTCCGATGATCCGCCCGGTGGCGGGCATCAGCGTCGGCATCTGCACCGAATACGGCGCGGACAAGAAGATTTCCAACTACAAGCTCCTCACCGACATCATCGGCTGGGAGGACGCCTACTGCGACATGGATTGCAAAATCGCCGGCACGGAAAAAGGCATCACCGGATTCCAGCTGGATCTCAAGCTCAAGGGCATCCCCTTTGCGCTCATGGTGGAGACGGTCGAAAAAGCGCGGGTGGCCCGCCTGCACATCCTCGCGGAAATGGCCAAGACCCTCGCCGGTCCCCGCACGGAGCTGAGCAAGTACGCCCCGCGCATCGAGGTGATCCGCATCAACCCCGAAAAAATCGGCGCCCTGATCGGGCCGGGCGGCAAGAACATCAAGCGCCTGGTCGAAGAATCCGGTTGCGAAATCAACATCGAGGATGACGGCACGGTCAACATCTTCTCCGTTTCACCCGAAGGCATGAAGATTGCCCGCGACGCCATCAATGGCATGACGGCGGAAGCCGAGATCGGGAAAATCTACCGGGGCCGGGTCGTCACCGTGAAGGAGTTTGGCGCCTTCGTCGAATTCCTCCCGGGCAAGGACGGACTGGTCCACATCAGCGAGCTGGCTAACTTCCGGGTCAAAAACACCGAGGACGTCGTCAAGATCGGCGACGAGATTTCCGTCAAGTGTCTCGGCGTGGATGAAAAAGGCCGCGTGAAGCTCTCGCGCCGGGCCGCCATGGAAGAGCGCGATCAGGAGATGGCTCCCAAGGCGTGATTCCGTTTTGACTTCTCACAGCGCGAACAGTGCAAACTGTTCGCGCTTTTTCGTGCCTCCGCGCTGCGCCGCCGCCTGTTTTCCTTTTTTGCGGATTGACATGGGTGCGGGAAAAACTAGACTGGACGCTCGTAGATTCAGCGAGCAGCCGCGGGGGCGGATCTGTCTCGCACCCAGAAAGGAAGTGAGTTCCTATGACAGAAATTAAATTAAAAAAAGGCGAGCCCGTGGAACGCGCGTTGCGCCGGCTCAAGAAAAAAGTCGACCGCGAAGGCACCTTGAAAATCGTGCGCAGCCGTCGGACGTTTGAAAAGCCCAGTGAAAAGCGCCGCCGCAAAGAAAAAGTGGCGCGGTTTTCCGCCATGCTGACCGCCCGTTACGCCGACCTGTAACCGGTATTTTGCATTTTCCAAAGCCGGTCATGTCCCCTTAGGATGTGGCCGGCTTTTTTTATCGGCTAAAAACTCGAGGCCCACGATCCCGATCATGTATTCCTTTTCAACCTGTTGGAATTCCGGCCGCCACACGGATGGCCGCGCGATGCTGCGCGAAATCCGCGAGCTGGGGTTTGATCATGCCGAGTTAAGTCACGGCATCCGCATCAGCCTTATGCCCGGCATCCTGGAGGCTGTGGACGCGGGCGAGATGAAGATTTCCACGCTCCATAATTTCTGTCCGCTGCCCGTGGGCGTCACCCATTCGGCGCCGAACCTCTATGAGTTTTCCGCCGCCCGCCCGCGGGACCGCGAGCTCGCCATCCGGCACACGCTCCGGACCTTCGAGTTCGCCGAACGCGTCAAGGCCCCCGTCGTGGTGCTCCACCTTGGCAGCATGGATTTGAAGGATTACACGGGGCGGCTGGGGGAGATGCTGGAGCGGGGCCAGAAGGGGACGCCCAAATATGAAAAGTTCCTTGCCGAAGCCGTTGCGGGGCGCGAGGCGGCCAAGCGCAAGTTCTTCGAGCACACCAAGGAAACGCTCCGGCTGATCCTGCCCGAGGCTCAAAAGCGCGGACTCAAGCTCGGCTGTGAAAATCGAGAGGCGGTCGAGGAGCTGCCGTTGGAGACGGATTTTTCCGAGTTTTTCTTCGAATTTGGCACCGCGCCCCTCGTTTACTGGCACGACACCGGCCACGCGCAGATCAAGGAAAACCTCGGGTTTATCCGGCACGCCGCGCATCTGGAGGCGCTGGCTGGCCGCCTGGCCGGATTTCACATCCACGATGTGCAGTTCCCCGTGCGCGACCACTGCGCGCCTGGCACGGGGACGGTTGACTTTGCCGCGCTCCAGCCGTTTGTGAAGCCGGAGCACATCAAGGTTTTTGAGTTCAGTAACAAGTTGCCTGTGGAGGCCGCCCGGGCCGGCATTGCCCATGTCAAAGCCCTTTGGGGCGGGGAATAAACCCGAATTCCGAAGCAGGCCATGCTCTCGGAGCCCTTCGACCTCCTCCCAGCGCCTCCTCTGCCCGCCCTCTCCTCCATTTGATGGAAGAGAGGGAGTGACGACAGCGACGCCTCGCCGTTGGATCCCCATCTTAATTTCAGGATGGAGATTATAATTAAAACGTTCACCCGCCGAATGAGGCGGGCCTAGCTCTCGCGCAGATCCTCCCCCGCGAAAGCTTGAGCGGGGAAGAGGGCCGGGGAAGAGGGCCGGGGAAAGGGGGCATTTCAAATTAACTTTGCGCCCGGGCGCCTTTCCGTGAGAATGGGTTCCGTGAATCCGTCGCCCCGTGAAACCGCGATTGAAGTGGTGGCCCGACTCCAATCGGCAGGGTTCGCCGCGTTCTGGGTTGGCGGCTGCGTGCGCGATTTTCTGCTCGGCCGCGAACCCCAGGATTTCGACATCGCCACGGACGCCACGCCGGAGCAGGTGGAAAAACTGTTCCTCAAAACCATCCCCGTCGGCAAACAGTTCGGCGTGGTCCTTGTCGTCGAGGCCGGGCACCCGTTTCAGGTGGCCACCTTCCGCGCCGAGGCGGACTACCGGGATGGCCGGCGTCCCGGCAGCGTCCGCTTTGCGAGCGCCGAGGCCGACGCGGCGCGGCGCGATTTCACCGTGAACGGACTGTTCTATGATCCGCTCACCCGGGAAATCCGCGACTGGGTGGGCGGGGAAAAGGATCTTCAGGCGGGTCTCGTCCGGACCATCGGCGCGCCGGAGGAGCGTTTTGGCGAGGACCATCTGCGGCTGCTGCGCGCCGTGCGTTTTGCCGCCCGTTTGAATTTCCAAATCGAGCCGCAGACCTTTGCCGCCCTCCGGGCGCTGGCCCCGAAGATCCGGCTCGTCAGCGCCGAGCGCGTGCGGGAGGAATTGGTCAAGCTGTTCGCGCCGCCCCCGCCCGGCAGCGTCCCGCCCGCCTCGCAGGCAGGGGGCGTCCCCGCAGCCTTTGTTTCAAGCGCCGCGCGGGGACTGCTGCTGCTGCGCGCGAGCGGGCTCATGGAGCACCTCCTGCCGGAGCTGGCGGCCACGGTGGAGTGCGAGCAGTCGCCGGATTTCCATCCGGAAGGCAGCGTGTTTAATCACATCTGCGGGATGCTGGAAAAGCTTCCGGCCGGAGCGGAGGAGGCGCTGCCCTGGGCGGTGCTGCTGCACGACATTGCCAAGCCGGTGACGGCGGAGCGCGATACGGTGACGGGCCGGATCCATTTTTACGGGCACGAAACAGTGGGCGCGGAGATGGCGGAAGAGATATTGCGGCGGCTGCGGTTTCCCAACAAGCTGGCCGACACCATCGTGGCGTGTGTGCGGCATCATATGCAGTTCAAGGACGTCCGGCAGATGCGCCTGGCCACGCTGCGCCGGCTGCTGCTGCGCGAGACATTTCCGCTGGAACTGGAACTGCACCGGCTGGACTGCCTCGGATCCAACGGGGATCTGGGCCACTACCATTTTCTGGTGGAGCGGGCGGCGGAACTGGCGGCGCAGCCGTCCGTCCGCCCGCCGCTCCTGACCGGACATGATTTGATGGCGCTGGGGGTGGAGCCCGGCCGGGGGCTGGGCGAGTGGCTGCGTATTCTCCGGGAGCGGCAGCTGGAGGATGAATTAAAGACGCCGGACCAGGCGCGGGCCTGGGTAAAAAAAAACCTGCCGGGCTAGTATTTCAGAGGGCAATAGGCAATGGTGCGGATCTCGAATTCGGCCCCTTCGCTCTGGATCCCGATGAACCCGGAGTCCACGGTGCATTCGGTGGTCTGGTTCACGAATTTATTGTTGATGGAGGAAGCGACCTTGTGGTGGAGGCAGATAGTTTCCGCCGTGTTCCATTCGCCGACCGGTTTTTCCACCGAGTCGCCGCTCAAGGGGATCGGCATGTTGGCCGCCTTGCCCCGGTGCTCCTTGGATTCCGCGCCGGCCATCAAGAACAGATCGCCCTGGCGCCCGTGGCGGCCCTGGATCTGGACGCACTGCGGCCAGATCTGGTCGGGCGGCTGAATGTGGACGAGCAGGCCGGTGTTGTCGGCCTTGGGGGCGACTTTTACAAAGCGCCATTGGACGGTGAGAAAGTAATTGCTGTAGACCTGTGTTGTCCGGAGGTAGCCGAGGGCTTTGCCGGTGCAACGGATGACCCCATTGGTCACGATCCAGGTTTGCTTAGGGTCGGCGCCGTCCTTCATGTAAAAAGTCCAGCCGGAAAAATCCCGCTGATTAAAGAGGGCCACGGACATTTCGCGGGCGCGCGGAGGGGAGTTGGTCAAGTCGTAGTCCTGAGCCCGCCCCAAGGTGGCTGCGAGAAAAACAAAGGACGCGAGGAGTTTCATGGCGGCGAGAATTGTCCGTCCCGGTCCGCAAGTCAAGCGTCCGGCGGCAGCAGTCGCGCAACGCGATTCACCACCAGCGCGACCGGAAGGCCCATCAAACAGTCGTTCCGTTTTGCGGGCTGGGTGCAGTTTGCAGACAGGCAGGGAGAGCAGGGGAGGTCGATCCGCAACACGTTTTCGAGCTGGCCATAGGGCCCGGTGCGGCGCGGATCGGTCGGTCCGAAAAGGGCAATCACCGGTTTGCCCAGCGCCGCGGCAGCGTGCATCGGGCCGGTGTCGTTCGTGATCATGAGGTCGCTGAGTCGCACCCACTCGATCATTTCCGGGAGCGACGTCTGGCCGCACAGATTCAGGCATCGGGCCGGCGCGGCGCGGGCAATGATTTCGCCCAGGGGTTTGTCCCCGCCGCTGCCGAGAATGGCGAAGCGGGTGTCGGGAAACCGGAGTGAGACCTGGCGGACGAGTTCGGCAAACGACTCGGCCGGCCAGCGTTTATTGTCCCAGCGGGCCCCGGGTTGGAGCGCCACCCAGCGGGCCCCAGTCGCCACCGGCCATTTGGATTTCACGGCGGCAGCCAGGCCGGGGCGTTCGGGGAGCCAGACAAACCGGCTGTGAACGGGCACGCCGATCAAGGGCAGCACGGACAAATACCAGTCCACGGCATGGGTGTGAAAGGTGGGGCGCCGCGCCGCGAGATCATAGAATCCCCGGGCGCCTTCGCGCACCTCGTCGAGGCCGACGAGGAAGTGTCCCCGGGCCAGCCAGGCAAAGGCGGCGCTGCGGGCAAGGCTCTGGAGGTCGATGACGAGGTCGAATTTTCGGGCGCGGAGGTCGCGGATGCTGCGGATCATTTCCGGCCAGTGCCGGGGTTTGCCCCAGCGCTGGCGCTCGAAGTGGAGGACGCCGGCCAGATCCGGATCGCCCTCGAGCAGCGGGGCGAGCGCGGAATCCACCCACCAGAAAATCTCAGCGGCGGGATCGTGCTGCTTGAGCAGGCGCAGCACGGGGATCGCCTGCAGGACGTCGCCGAGCGAGCTGGGTTTGAGGACGAGAATTTTCAAGGCAGGTCAACTCCGGAGGCGGCGGGCAGAAAAATGAGGCGGTTTGCAAACGTGAGCGAAGCCCCGCCTCCCCCAAAACCGGCTTCCGCCTTCATGTTTTTAACGACCGAACTCCAGGCGCTCGGCGAGGCGTTCGGGCAGGCCGGCGGCGCGGATTTTGGCCTGGGTGGTGGCGATGTCGTAGTCCAGGCGGCGGAGTTCCACCGTGCCGGCGTCCGTGTCATAAACGACATAGCCGGACTTGGGGTTGTTGTCGCGGGGCTGGCCGACGGCGCCGACGTTGACGAAGTATTTCCGGGCCGGGTCCATCTTGAACTTGGAATAGGTGCCGCCGCGCACGGTGGTGTCGCGCATGAAGGCGACGGGCACGTGGGTGTGGCCGAAGAAACAGAGCTGGGTATTCTGATAGGGGAAACTGGCGGCCGCCGCGAGCTTGTCAAAGACGTAGCCCCAGCGTTCCGGGGCGTCCAGCGTGGAATGGACGATGGTGAAATTGCCGACCATGCGGGAATATTTCAAATCCCGCAGCCACTGCCGGTCCTCGGTGGTGAGCTGGTTGCGGGTCCAGATCACGGCCTCGGCGGCGTGGGGATTGAACCCCTCGAGATGATCCTCGCTGGAGCAGTACTCGTCATGGTTGCCTTTGACCACGGGGATATTCATGGCGCGTACGATATCGAGGCATTCCTTGGGATTGGCGTTATAGCCCACCACATCGCCGAGGCAGGCGACCTGCTGGACGTTTTGGGTTTTGATGTCGGCCAAAACGGTCTGAAAAGCCTCCAGGTTGCCGTGGATGTCCGCGATGATGGCGTATCTCATTTATTTAACGGGAAATATCAAAACCGCGAAATTCATTTTTCGCGTCCGACCAGCTTACTTGCTCGTCCCGGATAAAGCCAGCAAGACCTTCATCGCGGAGGGCTGCCCGGAAGGCCTCCAGTTCGGGCGGCGGGCCCTCCGCCTGGAGTTCCACCCGGCCGTCGGGCAAATTGCGGATGGTGCCGGTGATCTCGAAGCCGGTGGCGACCGTTTTGGCGGTGTAGCGGAATCCAACGCCCTGGACGCGGCCAGAATAGAAAATCTGGAGCCGGCGGCGGGGAAGCGGTGCGGCGGGAGGCGTGGAGTTTATCACGGGCGGATGAAGCCAAAGTTGATATCGCGGCGCAATGTTTTTTGTCGCGTCCCTATCAAAGAGGGCTCTTTTTTTCGAATTCTGTTTGACCCTGCGGAGGATTTCCCATAGTTAAGACGAACCCGTTCTTCAAAAAATGAGGGACGGGGCGCGCCGCGCGGCGCGGTCGTGCAAACCAGTCACAGCAATGCTGAATATCAAGTCATTTTTGACGGTGGATTTTGGGGCGGGCAGCCTCAAGCTCGCGGAGTTTGAGACGAACGAGGCGGGGGGGCTTTCGTTGAAGACGTTTGCCATCAAGCCGCTCGGGTTGGAGGGGTCGGCCGACGCCACGCGCGAGGCGGTCATCCTCAAGGCCCTGCAGGAGACGCTGGCTGAAAAGGGCATCAAAGGGAAGAACGTCAACGTCTGCGCGCCCGGCTTCCATGTTTTTTCCAAGTTCGTCAAGCTGCCGCCGGTAGACGCGACCAAGGTGACGCAGATCATTCAGTACGAGGCGCAGCAGAATGTGCCGTTCCCGCTGGCGGAGGTGGTCTGGGATTACCAGATCCTAGGGTCCGCCCCGAGCGGCGAGCTGGAGGTGCTGCTGATTGCAATCAAATCCGACGTGGTGGAGGGATTGTTCCGCGTGGCGGCCCAGGCCAAGCTGCAGCTGAATTTGTGCGACGCCTCGCCGGCCGCCCTGTGCAACGCCTTTCGTTATAATTATGGCGATCTGGAGGAGTGCGCGATGCTGCTGGACATCGGGGCAAAGAGCAGCAGCCTGCTGTTCTTCGAGAAGGGTAAGGTTTTTTCCCGCAGCATCAATTTGGGGGCGAACGCCATCACCCAGGATTTTGCAGCCGAGGCCAAGCTGAAGTTTGACGAGGCGGAAAAGATTAAAATCGCCGAAGGCTTTGTGAGTCTGGGGGGCGCGTATGAGGAGCCGGAGAACCCCCATCAGGCGGCTATTTCAAAAATTGCGCGGCAGTTCATGACCAAGCTGCACATTCAGGTCAACTCCACCCTGCAGTTTTATCGAGGGCAGCAGGGCGGAGCGGCGCCGCAGCGGTTATTCCTGTCCGGCGGGGCTTCCATCATGCCGTATACGGCGCAGTTTTTTGCGGAGAAACTGAACATCCCGGTCGAATATTTCAACCCCCTCCGCAACATCCGCATTGATCCGGCGGTGAACTTGGAAGAACTCGCGCGGGTGGCCCATTCGCTGGGCGAAGTCGTCGGGCTGGGGCTGCGGAATCTGGCGCACTGTCCGGTGGAGCTGAATCTGATGCCGGAGAGCACCCTCCGCTGGCAGGCGTTCAACCAGCGCAAGCCCTACTTCATCGCCACGGTCTTCAGTCTGGTGCTGGTGGCCTTCGCCGTCGGGTTTTTATTTGAAAAACTGGCGCAGCTCAAGAAGTCGGAAATCGCCGCCCTGGAGCCCAAGGTCCAGCAGATCCAGTCCAAGAACGATTCGTTCCGGCGCGTTTATTCGCGGCTGCAGGCGGCGCAAAAAGATGCCGACCAGGTGGCCTCCTGGCTGGAGCAGCGGTATTACTGGGGGGACGCCCTGGCTCAATTGCGCGAGGTGCTCATCCGCTCCGAGGCGGAGGTCAGCAAGAAACTCTCCGAAAAGAAGCCCGGTGTGGAAGCAGGCATCTGGATCGAGCAGATGACCTCGCTGTCGGATCTGCAGGCGGGCGGAGGGATGCCCGGGTACGGCGGAGGGATGCCTGGGGCTATGAGGGGGATGCCCGGGGGTGGATTTATGGAAGGGGGACGGTTTCCGAACCCTGAGGCCGCCCCGGCTCCCGATGGTGAGGCGGCCCCGCAGGGCACGTCCATGACCCTGCTATGCCGTGCTGTGGATTTGTCGAGCATTGATCCCTCGGCCAACAGCCAGGTGGCTTATGCCGTGGAAAACCAGCTGAAGGCCTGTCCGATTTTTGATTCGAAGACAACCCAGTTGACCGGTCAGATCACCTTGGACAATGCGAACGGCACCTTCACGTTCGGGCTCACGGTCACGCTGACTAATTCGTTGAAACTGTAATATGCCCTGGATCAAGCAAAACCTGTTTTTTGTCATTGGCGGGACCCTGGCCCTGCTGCTGCTGGGGGGCGCGTCATTTTATAACTATCAGGGCTGGAATCATAATAATTCTGCCTTCACCCAGCTCAACGAGATCTATGGCAATCTCCAGCAGTTAAATAGCCAGAAACCTTCCCCCGGCGATGCCCGGATCAATAACACCCAGACGGCCAAGGATCAGGAGGCGGCGGTGGTGGCCTGGGTGCAGAAAGCCCGAGGCTACTTCAAGCCGATTGAGGCCATCCCGAACTCGCCAGAGGTCACCAGCGAGGCCTATGCCGCCGCCCTGCGCCGGACCGTCGACCAGCTCCAGCGCGAAGCGGAAGCCGCCAGCGTCCAGCTGCCACCCCAATCCGGCTCCGCTCTGAAATACGGTTTTGGGTTTGATGCCCAGCGTTCGATCGTCCGTTTTGCGCCCGGCAGCCTCGCCCCGCTGGCAGTGCAGTTGGGAGAGGTCAAGGCTATCGCCGAAATCATTTATGCCGCGCGCGTCAACGCCCTGGAAGCCATCCAGCGCGTCCGGGTTTCCGAGGATGATGCCGCCGGATCTGCGGCCGATTACATCGCCGATATAGCCGTCACCAATGAGCTGGCGATTCTCACCCCGTACCGCGTGACGTTCCGGTCGTTTACGCCGGAGTTGGCGGCGGTGCTGGCTGGCTTTGCGGCGTCCCCCGATGGATTCATCGTCAAGGGAATCAATGTGTCACCGGCCGGCGCAACCGCGGGTGCCATGGTGCCTGCCGGCGGGCCGGAGGCCATGTTCATGGCTCGCGGCGATGTGCCCGGTTTCCCGTCTGCTTCCGGGTCGCTGCCGCCGGGGGCGGCGCCGGGTGCGGGAAGAGGCGGGCCGACGACCTTCCTGAAGGAGCAGTTGTTGCGCGTCACGCTGGAAGTGGTGATTGTGAAACCCTTGGCAAAAAAATAAGGTCATGGAATTTGTCAAAAAGCATTACGAGAAAATCATCCTCAGCACCGTGCTCGCGGGCGTGCTGGCCTTCCTAGTGTTCCTGCCCTTTGTGATTTCTCATGACCAGGCCGAGCAGAAGCGCGTGGCCGATGAGGTCACCACCCCCAAAGCCGCGCCGCTCCCGCCCCTGGACTTGGCCCGGCAAAACGGCGTTGCGGACCGGCTGCGGACCGGAGCGGCCTTCGATTTTCACACGACCAACAAGGTGTTCAATCCGGTGGAGTGGAAAAAAGATGCCAATGCCAATTTGATCAAGGTCAAATCAGGAAATGAAGTCGGGGTCGGCGCCGCCGTGGTCGCCAAAATCACCCCGCTCTATCTGGTGGTGACGCTCGATCAGGTGGCGACCAACGCCAGCGGCGCCCGCTATGTCCTCGGCCTGGAACGCCAGTCGGCCGCAACCCCGGCGCTGCGTCGCAAGCAGCAGCGCTACGTGTCGGTGGATGATGCCAAGAAGGATGTCCTGACGCTGATGGGGGTCAAGGGCAGCCCGGAAAATGCCGAGGAGCTGACCTTGAAGCTGGCGGACAGCGGACAGATCGTGGCGGTGTCCAAGGCAAAGCCGTACCGGCGCGTGGACGCCTACGCGGCGGATTTGAAGTACGATCTGGAACGAAAAAATTTCCTCGGACGCCGGGCCGGCTCACTCCTTTCATTTGGGGGCGAGGATTACATTATCGTTGCCATTGATTCGGACGAAGTGATACTGTCCGCGCAATCAAATCAAAAACACACGACACTGCGGTACGCGCCCTGACAGAGTGGATGCGGCGGCGCACTAATTATTTAATTTAAGACCAACCTTTAACGAACCATGACAAAAGTAGTTTTTTCCTCGGTCGGCCTGATGTTCTTGCTGGCCTCCGGTGCCAGCCTTTCGGCGCAAGACAGCGCTGTCGATATGGCCGTCAACCAAGGGGTGGTGCGGCAGGCTAATACGATCGTTCTGCGCCAGAAGCTGGGGGAGGCCCGGGGCGCGGTCACGGCCGGCGACCTTCCGGCGGCTGCAAAATATTACGAGGACGCCTACACGCTGGTCCAGCAAATCGGATCCGGCATCGACAGCGAGAAGGCACAGACCATTTCGGGCCTGGCCTCCACCCGGCTGCAGCTCGCCCGCCGCGCGCAGGCTAATGGGGACTGGACCACGGCCGGCACCGAAGTCAGCCGCGTGTTGAAGGTGGATCCGAAAAACGCCGCCGCCCTTGCCTTCCAAAAACAAAACGCCCAGCAGCTCGCCGCCCAGCGCGGTAAAATCCCGGATGCGCAGACGCTGGAAAAAGTCCCCGCTATCCTTGAGCAGAAAACCCAAGCCGGCACCTTGTTGCAGGATGGCAAGCTGCTCTATGAAATGGGAAAGCTGGAGGAGGCGGACGCCAAATTTAAAGAGGCTGTTAAACTGGATCCCAACAATGTCGGGGCCTATTACTATTTGAATTTGACCAAGCAGGCCCGGTTTGCCCGTGATGAGAGGCTCCATCAGTCGGCCAGCAGCGAACGCCTGGTGCAGGTGGAAAAGACCTGGGAACATGTCGGTCCCAACACGGGGCTGCCCGTCCCCAATGCCTTTGCGACGACCAACTTGATCTACACCGGCGCTGGCCGCCAGGTCATCATGAACAAGCTCAATCGCATCCGCCTGGACGCCTTTTACGACGGGCTGCCCTTGAGTGAAGTGGTTCGCAATTTGAGCGAACAATCCAAAATCCGCGATCCGGATAAGCGGGGTATTAATTTCCTCATCAATCCCAATCCTGATAATTCGGTGGCCACCCTTTCCACCCCAGCTGGAGGCGGTTTGCTCGGAGCTTCCGCCGTCGATCCCACCACGGGGCTGCCCGCGGCTCCTGCCGCTCCCGCGGCCGCAGAATCGGTGGACCTGAACGCGGTGGTCATTAAAATCAATCCGGCCCTGACCGATATCCGTCTTGCGGATGTCCTCGAAGCTATTTGCCAAGTGGCAGATCATCCCATCAAGTACAGCGTGGTCGATTATGCGATCATTTTTTCATCCAAGGGCGCGGAAACCCCGACCCTTTACAGTCGCCATTTCAGGGTGGATCCCAATACTTTCATGCAGGGGTTGCAGGCCGTTTCCTCCCAGAGCTTTGGCTCCACGGGTAATTCCAGTGGCGGCAGCGGCGGGGGCAGCAGTGGCGGGAGCAGCGGCGGCAGCAGCGGAGGCGGCAGCGGTGGCGGCAGCAGCGGCGGTGGCAATAGCGGCGGCGGTAACAGCGGCGGAAGCGGAAACTATGGCGCCACAGTCCCCATCGTCAATGTAGCCGGCGGCAACAACAATGGCAGCGGTGGCAGCGGTGGTAACAGCAGCGGCGGCAGCCGCGGCAGCACCGGTAGCAGCGGCGGTAATGGGAGCAGCGGCGGCAACAGCAGCGGCAATGGTGGGCTCAATTATGTGACGACAGTGGGTGACACGGTGGACATCAGCACTCAGGCCCGCCTGTTCTTTTCCACGCTGGGGGTGAACCTGGATTCGTCCACGCCGGGCGGCCTGGGTAAAAGTCTCTTTTTCAACGATCGCCTCGGGGAATTGTTTGTCCGCGGCACCGCCCAGGATCTCGACACGATTGAAAATGCCATTGAGGTGCTGAACCGCGTGGCCCCACAGGTCCACATTAAATCCCGCTTTATTGAAATCATGCAGGATGATAATTCGGCTTTGGGCTTTGACTGGTATCTGGGTAATTTTGTGAATGGCAACGTGGTCGCCAACGGCGGCAGTGCGCCGTCGCTGAACACGCCCGTCTCCTCCGCCAATCCTCTGGGCACCTTTCCCGGAAATACGACGGCGAGTCAGATTGCCGGGAGTTCGGGGGATCAGCTCGTGACGGGAGGCCTCCGCAATCCGCTCGGCGCCCCCGCGCTGGCGACGGTCACGGGAATCATGACCGATCCCAACTTCCGGGTGGTGATCAAGGCGATCGAGCAGCGCTCGGGGTCCGAGACACTTGCGGAACCGGAAGTGGTGACCACCAGCGGGCGCCAGACTCAGATGCGCGCGACCCGCCTGATTTTCGTTGTCACCGGCTATGACTTCCAGCAGGGCACGGCTTCCACCACCACCGGCACCACCCAATAATTTTAATTACCAGTTAAAAATGAAAGCACTCAAGGCAAATACGGTCTTCCGACTGACCTTTTCGGCGTTGTTATTGTGGGCCACGAATGACGGGGTTCAGCGCGCGCAGGCTCAGGTGGTGAACAATAACCCCGGCGTCTCGGCCATCACGCCCATTACCCAGCAGGTGGAGACCGGTCCGGTGCTGGATGTCGTCCCCTATGTCTTGTCCGACGGTTACACCATCAATCTGACGCTTATCCCGTCGCTGACGGAGTTTGCGGGCTATCAGGATCCCCCGCCGGTCCCCGATGTCACGGGCGGATTGAATGTGGTCCAATTGCCCACCAGTTTGCCGATCTTTTCCGTCCGTCAGGTCGTCACCACCGTGAACATCTGGGACAACCAGACGATTGTGATCGGCGGCCTGATTTCTTCCGCCACGCTCAGCACCAAGGACATGGTGCCCATGCTGGGCAACTTGCCGGTGCTGGGCCGACTGTTTCAGAGCTCCTCCAAAGTGGTGGCCAAAAAGAATCTGATGATTTTCGTGACCGCCACCATCGTGGATCCGGCGGGAAACCGGGTGCATTCCGATGACGAATTGCCGTTCAGCCAGACCGCCATTCCGTCGCAGCCCGTGGTGCCAGGGCAGACCTTTCAGCCGGGGCCGCCGGCCGCGCTGGCAAAGCCTTAAAGGGGATGCGGTCATTGGGGGGATGGCAGGGCGCTTGGATAACGTTTTGAACCGATTGCTGATTGTTGACGGACACGCCTATGCGTATCGGGCGTTCCATGCGATTCGCGAATTGCGGTCGCCGTCGGGAGAGCCGACGAATGCCATTTACGGATTCGTCAAGATGCTGGGCAAGATGCGGGCGTTGCTCAAGCCGACGCACGGAATGGTGGTGTGGGACGGGGGCCTGAGTGAAGTACGGATGGCCGCGCTGCCGGGGTACAAGCAGCAGCGCCCGGAGATGCCGGCCGAGTTGAGGCCGCAGCTGGACGAGATTGTGAGTTATCTGAATGCGGCGGGCATCGAATCGTTCCGGCGCGACGGCGTGGAAGCGGACGATTACATTGCGTGCCTTGCAAAGCAGGCATCGGACCGGGGCATGGCGGTGGTCATCGCCAGTTCGGATAAGGATTTTATGCAGTTGGTTTCGCCGCAGGTGGGGTTGTTGAACCCCAATGACAAGAGCGAAATGGTGTGGACGGATGAACAGGTCCGGGCCAAGACCGGCGTGGAGCCGTCGCAAATTGTGGACTGGCTGGCCCTCATGGGGGACAGCGTGGATAATATTCCGGGCGTGCCCGGGGTCGGGCCCAAAACCGCCACCGACTTGCTCAAACGGTTCGGCTCGGTGACCGGGCTGCTGGGGCGGTTGCCGGAAGTGAAGCAGGAAAAGCTGCAGGCCTCCCTGCGCGCGTCGGCGGCGGTGCTGGAGCGGAATGTGAAGCTGGTTCGGTTGCAGGACGATTTGCCGTGCGATTTTTCGCCTGAAAATCTGGCGGAAAAACCGGGTGATGCGGAGCGGTTGGGCGAGTTGTTCGCGCGCTGGGGCTTCCGGGGAATGCTGGAAGCGTTGAAAGAGCAGCCCCGGCTGCGTCAGGTGGCTTTAATTTAGTTTTTGGATTTTTTAGACGATGAAGTTTCCAAGCCGGATGCGGGATGGGTTGACGGGCCAGCGCGCGTGTCGCGATGGCTCTGCCCCGGTGTTTGTCGGGTCCGGCGCGGCGCGCCGATCAGAGGCCAAATCTTTTATGTCTTTGTTTTTCATCCGCCGGATGGTTGCCGGGCTGGGGTTGGCCGCGTTCCTCGGGGCGCCAGCACTTGTTTCGGCGCAGACCAACTATTACACCGCCAACGGCAGCGAATATTCTGTCATCGGCTCTCTGCCTGGCGATCAGGTTTTTCCGGCGGCGGCAGTGACGCCCTCTGGCGGCTTTCTCGTCTGGCAGGATAACCTCACGGACGGCAGCGGCTGGGGCGTGAGTGCCCGGCGGTTGGATAGCACGCTTTCCGGAACGCTCAGTCCCTTCCGAGTGAACCGGCAGGGCACTAATGACCAGGAAAATCCCCAAGTGTCTCTCCTCAAGAACGGCGGAGCGGTGTTTGTGTGGCAGGGCGGACTCAAGGGTTACCAGCATATCTTTGCCCGGTTTCTGACCCCGACCAACACGTTTCTCACTACCACCGACCTCGTGGTCAGCCTGTCCAGCAATGATTTCCAGATCAACCCCGTGGTCGCCACCCTCAATAACAGCAATGTGGTGGTGGCCTGGTCCAGCTACAACCAAGCCAGCTCCAACAGCCTGCAGGATGTCTATGCCCGAATCCTTTCCCCCGCCGGCGCCAGCGTCGTTAATGAATTCCGCATCAACCAGTTCACGAATTACAACCAGCGGACGCCGGTTCTGGCGGCCCTGAAAAATGGTCAGTTCGTGGCGGTTTGGGTTTCTGAACAGCAACGCGTGGGGTCGCCTTCGCTGGGCTCCAATACCACCTACGCCGCCGCCGGCGCCGTGGTGACGCCCAGCGTGGATATCTATGCCCGCTTGTTCGCCAGCAACGGCGTGGCTGTGGGGAATGAATTCCTCGTCAATACCGGCTCCAATCCCTGCGCCAATCCCGCCGTGGCGGCGCTGGCCGATGGCAGTTTCATGGTGGTCTGGAGCGCTAAGGACATGGCGGAGCCCAACAACGGAATGGATATCTTTACCCGGACCTTTTCGAGCGCCGGCCTCGGGGGCGCAGTCGCCCGCGTCAATACCCATGTGACTGGGGATCAATACGCGCCGCGCCTCAGCGCCATCGGCGGCGACTGCCAGGTGGTCTGGACCAGCCTCGGCCAGGACGGCTCCCGCGAGGGGGTTTTCGGACAGTTTGTGCATCAGGGCAGCGTGCGGGTGGGGGACGAGTTTTGCGTGAACGATACCACCATCAGCCAGCAGCTGCAGCCGGTCGTGGCCTCGGACGGGGTGAGCCAGTTTGTGGTGGCCTGGACAAGCTTTGCTGGCTCGCCGAACAATTTTGATCTGATGGCCCAACGCTTCCTGAATGTCACGTCGGCATTGCAGCCGATGGCCGCCCCGTTTGTTTTCGCCCCGTTCACGCTAGGGACCAACGGGCTTTACCAGCCGCTGTTGCAGGTTTCCTGGCCGTTGCTCTCGGGTATTCCTGTTTCCAGTTACGAAGTCTACGTGGATGGCGCTGCAACCCCGGTCGCCATCACCTCAAGCAATACGTGGACGATGACAGCAGCCAATGGTCTGACCGCCAGCAGCACCCATTCCTTTCGGGTGGATTATGTCACCATCGACGGACGCACCGCGGCGCTATCCCCTTCCGCCAGTGGAACTACCTGGAGCGGTCTGAACTGGGGCGGAATCCCCTTTGAATGGATGAGCCAGTATTATGGGGCCGACATCAGTCTGTGGCCTGTGGCGGGGGCGGACAGTGACGGCGATGGGGTGAGCACGGCTCAGGAATTTCTTTCCGGCACGGTGCCCACGAACGGCGCCAGCGCCCTGAAGGTGCGCTTGTCCAACACGGCTCAGGGCCTGTACCTGAACTGGCCGACGGTGTCGGGCCAGAAGTATCAGGTGCAGATGAGCACCGATTTTAAATCATGGAGCAATCTGGGGTCCACCCGGTTTGCCGCGGGAAGCTATGATTCAATCTATGTCGGGGGCGGCACGGTGGGCTATTACCGGGTTGTGCTTCTGCGCTAATGACTATTGTATGCGGCAATTGATTAAACAGTTTTTGTGGGCGGCGCTGCTGGCGGCGGGACTCCAAACCGTCTGGGCCTTTGCGCCGGCCGGCCCCATTGGGAATGGCGGCGATGCGTGGCAGGTGCCGGTCATCGGCTACGGATTGGCGGGCGACCTGGTGGCCCCGAAAAACATCGGCGAGGAATATCGCCGGAATACGCCGGTGCTGTATTACACCTGCGATGCCAATTTTCTGGAATACTTTGGTTCCAACGGGGTGGCGGCCGTGGATGGCTCTTTTTCCATCCTGAACGCACTGACCAACGTGTCGAGCTATTCCAGCACCCTGTCCGAATTTCCCCTGTCGGCCCAGGGCATCAACTACACCGCTTCCGCACTCGGGCTGACGGATTTAAAGTCTACGACCCTCTCTCTGATGATGGAGCAGATGGGCCTGGCCGAGCCCGACCGTTACACGTGGACCCTTCATGAGCGGTCCTTGCCCGCAAACGGCACGTGCCCCCTGGATGAATTGTATTTGGTGGTGCAGCGAAATCTGGACCCCGTGCCCAGTCCGACGGGTCAGATCCAGTACTCGTCCTACGTGAACGGGACGCTCTATAGCTATAGTATTTATGAGTTCTGCACCGGCGCGAATCCTCTGGCGGAAGCGGTGGAGTTTCCGGTGGATCCCTACGCTCAAACCTACACCGCCATCGCCTCGCTCGGAGGGGGATTGGGTGCTGGCGGGTTTTATCAAGGATTGACCCGGGACGATGTGGGCGGATTGCGCTACCTGCTCCGGACCAATAACATTAATCTAGAAAGCCCAGCCAATGGCGCCCTGATGACACTCATCACCACCAATACCAGCTTTCAGCAATTGTATCCGACCAATGCCAATCTGCCTTTGGGCTATGGCACCTACGATCTTGGGCAGCTGGTGAGTTCCTCGCGCACCAACGATCCGGCCACCCTGCAGACCCTGTTCCCGGGGGTGATTGTGGCTTCCTCTTCCAATTATTTCATCCTCGCCACCAACACGGTGGTCTCCTCCTATTACACGAATTACAACGGCGAACCGCTCGGCACCGCCCCTCACCTCAAGACTTACACGAATTATACTTACTATCCCCAGTCCATTTATGTGACCACGTTCGCCAACGTCGTCACCAATCATTACAGTTCCAACACCGTAATCAATCTGTACACCGCCACCGTGGCTCCGGTGAATGGGGCGCCTCTGGGAAGCCCCTCCAAGACCAATGTCACCTCCAAGACCGTCACCTACACCAATGTGCCGTCCGGGGATTACTATGTCCTTCCGCCCGACCAGTGTCCCGTCAACTTTGTCCGGACCCTTCAAACAAATATCTTGGCGACAACCAATGTGATCACCGGGGTCAGCACCAATGTGACGGCCACCACCAACACCACCGCCTACGCCTATTCGCAGTACTCGGTCAGCTATTTCACCAACTACATCTATGTGGTTTATCCGGTGGAATGCACCCTTACTGCCAGCAATGCAGCGGGCCTCTACCAGGGCATCGAAAACGTCAAGTTCGTTCGGGCGAACTATGATTCGCTGATCGGCCAGTTCTTCCAGCCCATCACCAACACCTACACCATGGGATATGTGGCGAATAGCAAGGTCGCCTCCCGGAAGTTCACTCGCGTCGTCACCGCCCCCGATTTTCTGCTGACCGCCCAGGACTTAGCGACAGTGAATAACAATTATCCGGTTGTCCCGTCGCTTTCCAGGAGCATTAGTTTTAATCAGGGAAATGTCCTCACAGGTCTGGCCGGGCCGGGAACCATTGAGACGCCGACCATCATTACTTATAACAAAGTCGGTAGTGTTTTTGAGAATGGCAGCCTGGCGTTCAATTTCCTCTCAACCAATGAGTTTCTAAGCGAATTTACCCAGGTGTCAAGGCTCACCTGGGCTTCATTTGACAGTTCCACCAATGAACCCGTGCTGTATCCCAATGGCACGAGCATTGGCAATCTTGAAAATCAAATTCTCGTCAGTGTCAGTCCGTCGCCTGCAGATCTCCCGTCCGGGGTCCAAGGGGAAGTCTATCCGGGGGCGTTTTTCACGGCCAGCGGGGGATCATTTGCCCCGCCGTTCGCTTGGTCGCTGGCGGCGCGTTCCGGCAGCCTGCCTGACGGTCTCTTCTTGTCGTCGGGGGGGATTCTGTCTGGAACGCCCACCCAGTCCGGCACGTTTGATTTTATCGTGGAGTTGACCGATTCCCTGTCGCAAACCGTGCAGTGGAATTATACCCTAATTATCCAATGAACAGTTTCGCCCATTTGAGTCATTCCATCCTGCACCGGTGCGGTTACCTGTCAGGGCTCCTAGCCTGCCTGATCTTCGGCGTGGCGCCCGTCCGGGTTGCAACGGCAACGGATGCCCTGTACCAAAATCTAGGAGCTGTGGACTACTCCGTTCCGGGCAATCCCCCTCCGATCATTGATGCAAGGGCTTTTGACAATGAAGGAGATTTTAATGTGACCTTCAGTGGTTTCTCTGCCAATGCGGTGTTTTATGAGCCGATGAACACGCTGTTCTACACCAACAACGGGACCATGACGGTGGGGTCGCCGTATTTTGGGAATTTTGTTTCGTATTACGGCACTTTTGGAACCTTCGGATCCGGTATCCGTTTTGATCAGCAGACCACCAACTCCCTTGCTTCCCATCTCCCTGCAGACACCTTTTATAACCCAGGCACCGTTACCTCCGGCTCCCAAGGACAATGCATCGTGTCGGCGACGAACCTGATCAGCCCCGGGGTGATTCAGACCGGCAATGACGGCTTCATCCAGCTGACCGGCCAAAATGTGGATCTGACCCGCGCGACCTTGAGCATGGGCAGTGCCCAGGATTTCACGTTCTATAATTCTCCCAGTGTCAGCAGTACGGGGACGGTGGGGGTGGACACCAATGCCGACTGGAATCCGGGAACAGATTTGGGTGAATTTAATGCCACTTCCTCCTATTCGCCCACCGCCAACAAGGTGGTCTCTTTGTTTGATTCTATAGCTTATTTTGATGTCAAAGACGATTCTCTGACCACCAGCAACATCATCTACCGGGCGGTCTTCATTCAGAATGATAACCCTGACATCCCTTACTCGGTTTACTTCAGACCGCCTGACTTGAGCAACGGGGGGGTTAATATTGAATGGTCTGCTTCCTATACGGATACTGCTACGGGCGATGTGATCGAAAATTACCTCTATCTCGATAATAATTACATGCTCGGTGCAGCCACCAATGTGACGGTGGTGGGTGGGGTGCCGGAGAACTTCACGTTGGAGACATCGGATTTTCCTTTGATCTTTGACACCCCCGCAGCCGAGGGCTTTTTGGATGTGTTTCCTCTGGGGGCCATTACGAATCGATTTTCATACATGAACGCACAGCTGATTGCGACTTCCACGCCCACCAATGCCTCCGCGTCGAATCCCAGCGGCGCCCTGACCAATCTCCCTGGACGTATCCAAATTGCGGCCAGCAAGAGCCTGAACATGGATCTGGCTCAGATCAGCGGGCATAACTATCTATCCCTGACAGCTACCAATCAGTTTGATGGCTCGGCCGGTGCCGAGATCGCTTCCCCCTATTCCGACCTGAATCTAGGGGTGACCAACGGATCCTTGGCGGTCTCCAACCTTCTGCAATCCACCCTGCCGAACTGGAGCGGGAATATCCAGGCGTGGAGCACCCGCTGGCTGCAGGTCATCGATGGTGTCACTAATGATTTTCGAGTCATGATTGTTAGCAGCAGTCAGCTGGTTCCCTTCACCCAGCCTCAGGTGCAGGATTTGAAATTGCACGCCACCAATGACCTCGTCATCAGCGATGTGCTAAACGTCCTGCGCACGTTCAGCACGGATGCTCGCAGCCTGACGCTGACCACCAATGGCGTTGGCATCGGCGCCGGGTCACAGGTGGGTGAATTGAATCTGCTTTATGGAACCACGCCGTGGGCCACTGCCACACCCAATCTCCGCTACCTCACCAACAATGGGGCCATCCGCCTGCCAGGTCTCACTGTTTTCAGCGGCACGGACCCCGTGGTGACGGTGCTGCCCGGCACGCCTTTGGCGGCGGCAACCAACCGGCTGTCGTTTTTAGGGGGGACCAATTACCTCTCCGGCGGTGGCAATGTGGCGACCAATGAGACGGTCACCATCGGGTCGGCGGTTTATACCTTTGTAAGCACGCTGAAATCAGGGGCGACCAATCAGGTCAAAATTGGCACTCTCTTTGACGGCTCCCTCAGCAATCTGATCGCTGCCATCAATTACGGGACCGGCTCCGGAACGGTCTACAGCAGCGGAACCAAGCCCAGCACCAGCGTCACGGCGAGCAAACTGACCAATCACGCCTTCACGGTGACCGCCATTGTTTCTGGGGCGGCAGGCAATGCCGTTATCGCATCCACCACCTCGTCGCACCTGGCTTGGAGCGGGGCGGGCACATTGATCGGTGGATCGAACTTCTTTCCAGGAGCAACCAACACCTCTTCCGTCTTTGCGCCTTACACGGCCATTGTCAATAACGGCCTGTTCTCGGACGTGGGTTCAACCATCTATTCCACCTACTTTGCCAACAGCGGCACGTTCTCCAACGGCGCCGGCAGTTTTAACCTCTCTTCTCAGACGGCTGTGCTGACCAACGGCTCCATCGATGCAACTCTTGATGTCGGGATTACCTCCGACACTCTGGATGTCAGTGGCACCATCATCGACGCCGGGCGGTCGATGACCTTGCAGGTGACCAACCGGCTCACGGACGGGGATTCGACCAATGATAACATCTGGTATCTGGGCTCCGCCGCGGGGAACAATGGCATCAAATTGCCCATCAAACCCGCCACCGGAGATTTGCGCCGCACCACCATCTGGAGCGAGGCTCCGGTGAGTAAAAAAGTGGTCAACGTGTGGGCGGGTCAGGATCGCGGCGCAGACCCCGCCGGATACACCAACAATGCCGCCGTGGGTGCGTTAATTTTGGATGCGTTGGGAGCAGCTCCTTCCACGCTGTTCTATTTTACCGGCACCGGCGTGAGCAATGCGCTGTACGTGGATTATTTGGAATTTCTGGACCAGGCCACCGCCCGCGATACCAACGGAAACCTGAAGTCGCTTTCCTTCAACACAAATCTGGTGATTTATTACGCCAAAGCCTACATCGATGGCAGTGATGTTTCGGACTCTATCAACCATAAGAACGGGGACCACCTCCGCTGGGTCACCAATTATGCCGGATATTACGATCCCAATAATCTTCCCTTGGGCAGCGCCGTTAAAGTGCCGCAGCTCCAGCTCTCGACCACCTCGATCCCCGATTCAGATCGCGATGGGACTCCGAACAGTCAGGATTCCACCCCCTACTTTGAATCCACCAATGTGAACCTGACGCTGACCCTGGCGCCGTCTTCCTCCTTTGTGCAGATCTCGTGGCAAACTATCCCTCTGGCCACCAACACCGTTTACTACACCACCAGCCTGGGATCGCCTTGGATGGTCCTGACCAACTTCGTCACGGCAACACCTCCGCCTCACGCGCCCATCACCACCACCCTGAATGAGGCGATTAATCCTTCTTCCCCTCGTTACTACCGAGTGCGGGTGGATCCGGAATCGACCGGACTTTAATTGGCCTGACCGATGAAAGTCTGGGGCCTCACCGGCGGCGTGGGCATGGGCAAATCCACCGCGGCCGATTTCCTGCGCGGTCAGGGCATTCCCGTGGTGGACACCGATCACCTGGCAGCGCAGCTGGTCCAGCCCGGCGAACCCGCCCTCGACGAAATCCGCCTCCAGTTCGGCAGTTCCATCGTGGGCTCCGATGGCGCCCTCCGTCGCGAGGAGCTTGCCCGAATTATTTTCTCAGATGCCATCGCCCGCCGGAAGCTGGAGGGCATCCTGCACCCGCGCATCCGCCAGGCCTGGCTTGATCAGCTTGAGGTCTGGCGCGGGGCCGCCCACCCGCTGGCGGTGGTGGTGATCCCCCTCCTGTTTGAAACTGAGGCGGAATCGTCTTTTGAGAAAATTCTCTGCGTTGCCTGCTCGTCCGAAGCTCAATGGGAACGCCTGGCCGCCCGCGGCTGGGCCCCCGACCACAGTCGCCAGCGCATCGCCGCCCAGTGGCCCATCGAACAGAAAATCGCCCGCGCGGATTTCGTCGTCTGGACCGAAGGGCTGCTGGAAGTCCATCATCAGCAGATCCAGCAGCACCTCCGGAAACTTGGGGCCTGAAGTCCCCGGTGCCAGGCCGGCTGGATTTCAGCGTCCAAAATACCGCCTGTCCGCTTGACCTGAAGGTCGCCGTTGTTTAAGTAAACAGGCCTTATGAGTCAACACGAGACCCACCATTTTCAGGCGGAGATTCAGCAGCTGCTGAACATCGTCATTCATTCCCTCTACACCGACAAAGAAATCTTCGTGCGCGAGTTGGTTTCCAATGCCGCGGACGCCTGCGAGAAACTGCGGTTCCACCAATCCTCCGGCCAGCCCGTTTATCAGGCGGAGATCGCCCCGGCCATCCTCGTGACCACGGACGAATCGGCAGGCACCATCACCATCACCGACACCGGCCTGGGCATGACCCATGGCGAACTGGTGGAGAATCTCGGCACCATCGCGCATTCGGGCACCAAGGCCTTTCTCAAGCAGCTCGCCGAGGATAAGAAGCCGGATGCGGGCCTGATCGGGCAGTTCGGCGTGGGGTTCTACTCGGCGTTCATGGTGGCCAAGCGGGTGACGGTCTGGAGCCGCTCCTTTGCGCCGGAAGAGCAGGGGTGGCAGTGGACCAGCGAAGGCATGGGCGGCTATGACCTCGCGCCCGCCGCCGATCTGGCGCGCGGCACCCGGATCACGCTTGAACTGAAAGACGATGCCAAATCGTTTTCCCAGACAGGCACGATCGAAGGAGTCATCCAGCGGTATTCCAGCTTTGTGCCGTTCCCGATCGAGCTCAATGCCAAGCGCCTCAACACGGTCCAAGCCATCTGGGCGCGTAATAAAAATGAAATCACCGAGGAGGAATACAACGAGTTTTACACCTTCGTCGGGCACGATCACGAGAAACCGCTGTTCCGCCTCTCGTTTTCTGCGGACGCTCCGCTGTCCATCCAGTCGCTGCTGTTCGTGCCGTCTCGCAACTTTGAAACGCTCGGCATGGGCCGGATGGATTCCGAGGTGAACCTGTACTGCCGCAAGGTCCTGATCCAGTCCAAGGCCAAAGGCCTGTTTCCCGAATGGCTCCGCTTCCTGAAGGGCGTGGTGGACAGCGAAGATTTGCCGCTGAACATCTCCCGCGAGACGATGCAGGACACCTCTCTCCTCCAGAAGTTGAACCGGGTGTTGACGGGCCGTTTCCTGAAATTCCTCGAGGAGCAATCCGAGAAGGCGCCCGAGAGCTACGCGAAGTTTTACGCCGAGTATCAGCGTTTCCTCAAGGAAGGCGTTGTCACCGATTTCACCCATAAGGAGGCGCTCGGCAAACTGCTGCGCTATGAATCCTCCGCCCTCGCGCCGGGCCAGTCCACCTCTCTGGCGGATTACGTGAAGCGCCTGCCTTCCGATCAGACCGAGATCTATTGCCTGCTCGCCGCCAATCGCGCCGCCGCCGAGGCCAGCCCCTATTTTGAGGTGTTCAAGGAGCGCGGCTGGGAGGTGCTGTTCCTCTACGACGCCTGGGACGAATTCGTGATGGAACATCTCCGCGCCTTCGACGGCAAATCGCTCAAGCTCGCGGAAAAAGCCGAGCTCAACCTGAGCGCTCCCAAGCCGGGAGGTCTGTCCGAGGAGGCCTCCGGGGAACTGGCCCGGTGGCTCAAGGAAACGCTCGGGGACAAGGTCAGCGAAGTCCGCGCCTCCCGGCGCCTGGTCGAAAGCCCGGCCGTGGTCGTGGACTCGGATAAATTCATGACCGCCAGCATGCGGCGTATCATGAAAGCCATGAAGCAGGACGGCCCGGAACCGGTCGCTCCCAAGCCGGATTTTGAAATCAACCCCGCTCACCCCATCCTCGCGCGGCTTGATGCCGTGCGGCGGACGGATAACGCCCTCGCCGCAAGTGTCGCCGAGCAGATTCTCGACAACGCCCGTGTGGCCGCCGGATTGCTCGAAGATCCCCGCGCCATGTTGAGCCGCTTAAACGAGTTGCTCGAGAAGGTGCTGAAGTAGTCGGATCCTAAGACGAGAAATTTTTTAGGGAAGAGGGGCCGGAAAGGTTCCGTGTCTATAAAAGAAACCGATCGATTGCTTTTCCAGCAGTGCTCAGCCGCACCTTGGAATCGGCTCCTGCCCGTCGATGGGCCAAAGTTAAGTTAGCTCCCATCCTGTGGACACAGAGGGGGAGATCATTGTTTTAATTCGAAATCCGAAATGGGTAGGAATGGCGCGCTGCGCCGTCCTGGTCGCCGAGCGCAGCGCCAGGCGACGAAATGAGCGGGGTCGCGCGTGAAACCCTGCACATTTTTTTTTGCCTGCTCCGCGCTATGGCTCTATCCCTAGAGGGCAAGACCTCGTTTCGGAATTCGGGTTTAATCAAGGTCGCTTCGCTCCGCGGGTGTGCCCAGTTAAATTATTAAACAATTCCAGCCCAGCCCGATTCGGGGATCGGGTTTAGGACAGTATCCAGCCCGCGCGGTTGTCCCGACGGATGAACGCGTCGGCTTCTGGGCAGTTGCGGGCGCGCATGGCCGGGCCATCCCACTGGATTTTCCGTCCGACGCGCAGGGCCACGCAGCCGAGCAGCATGATCTCAGTGAGCTGCGCGCCGATGGCAAAGCGCGAGTAGCACATCTCCGGTTTGCCCGCCTTAATCGCGGCGATCCATTCCTGATGATGCCGGTAATCGGTGTCGCCGGTGAACGGGTTGCGCGGCAGGGATTGCGGAATTTCCGTCACGGCAGGATGCTTTTTGTAATGGATGAATTTTTTTTCACCCGTCCGCTTCACAAAAAAATCATTGCCGTAATCGTCCGGCGAAAACACGGCGCCCTGGTCGCCGATGAGCAGGCAGCCGCTGCCGGGGATTTCGCCGAGCATCTCGGCGATGTCCGCCGTCAGATCGGCTGGCGGCTTGCTGCTGCCGTCATGGCGGCCCCGGGTATTGGGGTTGGAATTCGGCCGGCCGCCGTCATACCACCAGAGCGTGACGGGGTCCTGATGTAAGGTGTCCCGGCGGTGAAAAAACGACCGGTGGACGGCGGGCACTTCTGTTTTGCGCGCTGGAAATTGGAAGCGGATTTTTGAGCCGATCGGATACGTCTCCCCGTTCATCCCGCCCAATGGCGTTGCCTCTACCTCAGAAGGATATCCGAGGTTCAGCGCCCGGAACGTCATGTTCACGGTGTGGCAGGCCATGTCGCCCAAGGCGCCCGTGCCAAAATCCAGCCAGCTGCGCCAGTTGAAGGGATGATACACCCTCCTTTTATAAGGTCGGACCGGAGCAGGTCCCAGCCAGAGATCCCAGTCCAGCGTGGGCGGCACGGGATCGGCTCCCGGCGGACGGTCAATTCCCTGAGGCCATACCGGGCGGTTCGTCCAGATATGAACTTCATGCACTTGGCCGATGAGGCCCGCCTGAAGGCATTCCACTGCCCGGCGCAGGCCGTCCGCCGCGCTCCCTTGATTGCCCATCTGGGTGACGACGCCGGTCTGGTGAGCCAGTTGGCTCAGGTGGCGCGCTTCATGAATCGTCTGGGTGAGCGGCTTCTGGCCGTAGACATGTTTGCCGAGCTTCATCGCGTGTGATTCGGCTATGGCGTGGAGATGGTCCGGGGTGGAGACAATTACCGCATCGATTTCGTTGCCGAGCTGGTCGAACAGGACGCGGAAATCCCGGTAGAACTTCGCCGCCGGATATTTCTTCAACTGTTTCGCGCAGTGCTCGCTGTCCACATCACATAAGGCGATGATGTTTTCACTGCTGCAATGGTCCGTGTCGCTCTCGCCCTTGCCCCCCGCTCCGATGGTGGCGATGTTCAGCTTGCTGTTCAGGTTTTTTCCGCGCAGCAGCGTCGGAACACCGAATGCCACCATGCCGGCGGCGAGCGTGGTCGTCTTGAGAAAATGGCGCCGGTTCCAGTGAAGCGGGCGAGAGGGCGTCGTCGGTTGCATAGTTTAAAATTAATGGGCGCTTCAGGCGGATTCAACTTCAAAAAGAGTTTGTGCAAAAAGAGTTTGTTGATTTTAAACTCAGGCTGAATGGCGGTCTAGCCTCGGCGTAATGCCCGTGCGGCGCGGATGCGGTGGATTAAAACTCCTGCCGTAATCATCCCGCACACCCATCCGAAGAGGTCGCCCTGCCGGTTGTAAAATGTGGGGGCAGGAGCCGTCCCCGGAAGATCGAGGGTCATCCAGCCGGATCCGTAAATGCCGCCGCGGGCATCCCTGAAAACCTGGCGCATCCGTCCCCGGCCATCAATCCAGCAGGTCACCCCATCGTTGCAGGCGCGCACGAGAGGCAGTCCATTTTCAACGGCGCGGAACACGGCGGAGGCGGCCTGCTGCCATTGCTCGGCGCCTTCCCCAAACCAGCCGTCATTGGTCAGGTTCACGAGAAAGTCCGTGCCGCCGGCGGCGGCACGCGCGGTCTGCGGAAACATGTCCTCAAAGCAAATCAGCGGCGCGGCGCGGACCGACCGGCGCGGCGCGACGCCCGGCTGCCCCGGGTCGCCGGGAGCGTTCAGTTCGAATCCGCCGGGCCGGTCGCCCGCCTGATAGCCGCCTTCGATGGGCGTGAACCACTTTATAAACGGGAGCCAGCGCACGAGCGGGATGTATTCGCCGAAGATGACGAGTTTTTGTTTGTGGTACACGCCGGCCAGTTTCCCCTCCGGATTGAATAGGAACGCGGCGTTGAACACGTCGTAATCGTTCCGGTCTTGGGAGTTTGATTTCCAGACGACATCATCCGCGTTAAAAATCATCCAGACGCCGTTCCGTACCACGAGGTTGGTGATGGCGGCGTAGCTGGCCTGATTCAATTCTGGGAGCGCGGATTCCGGCCAGATTAGCAGGTCAGTGCCCCCCTTCAGTCCATTGCCCGGACTGCGAGGCAGTGCGGAGCGGGAAGCCGCCAGGGCCTGCTCGGTGAGCGTCATCAGTTGCTGGAAGCGGCTGGCGTTGGCGCCGGAGTCCCAGATTAATGTTTGCGGGACGCTGGGTTGAATCAGGGTGATGCGCCACGGGGCGGGGTCGGAATCGGACGCCGGCGGCGGACGGAGTTGAAGGGTGCCGGCGGCGAACAGGAGCGCGACGACGGTGAGAGGCAGAAACACTTCCGGCTGCCAGTTAAAGCGGGAGGCCGGTTGGGAGAGGATGGCGCGCGCCGCCGACAGCAGCGACAGCGACGTCCACACGATCAGGAATGAGATGCCATAGACTCCAGTGACGGACGCGATCTGAATGAGCGGGGTGAGCTCGTATTGGGAAGTCCCCAGAAGGTTCCATGGAAATCCGCCGAGGAATCGTGCGCGGACCATCTCCAGTCCCACCCAGGCCGCCGCGCCAGCCAGTGACCAGAGCGTGCGCTGGCTCCAGGTGCCGACCCCAATTTTTCCGGCCAGCAGCCAGACCCAGACGGCAAAATAAAGCGCCACAAACGCGCTCAGGGCTCCCCAGGCCAGCACCGGGTAGCCCGCCACGGGAATCCGCAGGAGCCAGGTGAGGGAGGCCAGCCAGAAGAAAAGACCCGCCACATACCCGACGCGAAAGGCATCGCCCGGGGCCTTGCCCTGGGCGCAGGCCAATATCAGGGCGGGCGCGATCCACGCCAAGCCGGCGACGCTGTGATTGGGGAATGCCCCCGCCAAGAGCAGGCCGGCACCGGCGGCGCCGAGATAGCCGCTCCGGAGAAACAGTTCATTCAGGAAACGGCCCAGAATCAAAAACCGCGAATAGCCCGCATTGAACGTCGGCCCCAGGGCTGTGCCGTCTGCGGCTTTCCTGAGGACGGACCGGCTGGCATTGACGACGATGGCGGTGCGGGCGCCGCGCCACACGGTGAAATCGGCGGAGGAATTGCCGGCGTAATCAAAGCCGCGCGGCCCGAACTTTGCCGTCAGCGCCTGGAGTTTGTTACCGCTGCGCAGATTGGTTTTTCCATCGCTGGCCATCACTTCGTCAAACAGCCCCACATGCCGGGCCACCGGCAGAGCCATCTTTAGATCGGATGCGGTGGCAAGGATCAGGGTCCGCCCGGCGGCTTTTTCGGCGCGGAGCCACGCGAGGAATTCCTCGTGATAGGGCAGCGTGGCAGGATCGATTTCAACGCGGCGCGCAAGCTGCTGTTTCAGGCGGGCGCGTCCGCGCATCCACCAGAGCACGACAGGCAAGAGCCAGAACGGATTCCGCCGCAGCAGCCGGGCCAGGTGTTCCCACAATAAGTCGGTCCGGATCAGCGTGCCGTCCAGATCCGCAACGAGCGGGATAAGCGGGTCGGGGGGCGAGTGAGGCGTCAGCGGCATAGGAATGATTACCCGTTGGAAGCGCGGCGGGGCAAGGCATTTTTACGATCCCCCCGGTCAATGCCAGCTGATGATTTTGGTGTGCGACCAGGATTCTGTTCAATCCCTTTTAGTTTTTGTGTCAGACGTTTGAGGTGGATAAGGGAAGTCTATAGCAGTCCTAGGCAACTGTGGGACAGGTAGGGCGCCTCACTCCGTGCGCGCCGTCATTGCAAATCAGCCCGCGTGGATTGCTAACAGCTGCCGGCAAAGTTGCTGTGTAAGGGATGATCCTTTAATTGTGTTGGCAGTTCTTTGCCGGCAATCAACAGGTCAAGCACGGCTTTAATTTATTCCAAATCTTTGCCGCGCTTGCCGGCCCGCTTGATGTCTTTCTTGTACTGCGTTGTGCGGCTTTATTGGGCTCGGGGCCGGACGGTGGTGGAGATGGCGCTGAAAGCGTTGCAGCGTTGGAACGCTCTCGCTCTTAACCCGAATTCCGAACTGGGCCATGCTCTCGGAGTCCTTCGGCCGTCTCTAAGCGCCTCCTGTCCCCGCCCTCTCCTCCCTTTCATGGAAGAGAGGGAGAGAAGGCAGCGGCACCTTGCTGCTGAATCCCCCTCTTAATTTCAGAATGGAGATTTTAATTAAAACGGTCACCCGCCGAACGACGCAGGCCAAGCTCAGGTTCTCCCCCTCGCCCCGCGAAAGCATGAGCGGGGAGAGGTGACGCTCCAATGAATTCGCGTCAATTCGTGCAATGCGTGTCTGGTCTTCTTCAGTGGGTCCAGCGACCCGCTGGCTTGGCGTGGTGGTAGGGCGCGTCACTCTGTGCGCGCCGTCGCGGTCAATCCGTACGCGTACGCGTGGGTTGGCAATCGCGGCGGGCAGGGGACTGCCCGCCCTACCCACGTAAACAGGTCATAGCATGTTTTTGACATATTTCTCTAATTCGCGTCAATGCGTGTCTAGTTTGGATTCGTGTCTTCAGCCCCTGCCGTTCTTTGCGTTCTTTGCGGTAAAAATTTCCCCGTCCCCATTTCGTGTTCCTTCGTGTAATTCGTGTCTCAGTCTTTATCTTTGTAGTGGGGGTCCATCGACCCGCTGGCTTGGCGTGGTGGCGGTAGGGCGTGTCACTCCGGGCGCGTTGTCCCTATTTGTCCGGGGAGACGGCCACGTGGGTGAACAGCGTGGAGTTGAGGACGGAGTTGTTGTGCGCGGTGACAGCCAGTCCAAATAGGATTTTTTTACCCATCGCCACGGTGGCGCTGCCGACAGGGGTCCACGCTTGCCCATCGGCAGAGGTGTATCCGGTGAACACATCCCCGTTCCGGACCAGCTTCAGCCAGTGCGGCAATCGGGCGTCCGGGCCGTCAGCACTGGCCGTGGCGGAGTCCGCCGCCGCTCGGGACTGGAACACGGAGCCGCCTTGGCCGGTGAATCCCACAAAGGCGTATTTCGACCCGGCCGCGGTTGTGTCGCGCAGCATCACGCCTGCCTTTGCCCACGGATCGGTGAATTGGAACGACTCGATCCGCGCGAGGATCTGTCCATTCCCCGAAAGCGATTGGTAAACAAAACGGAATGAGTCGGCGCTCTCCCACAGGTCGCTGCCGGAGGACAGGAGATGAAAGCTGCCGTTCAGATACGTCGTTTCACCAGTCAGTCCCACGTCGCCGATGTCCCCCTCCGACCAGCCCCGCGGCAAGGTGGGGGCTGCGGCGGAGAGCTCCCGGATCCATTGTTCAAACACGGCCACGGCTTTTTCATCCACAACATTCCGGCCGAGCGGCGGCATCTGATTTTCACCCGCAACGCGGATCCGCTGGAGCAGGATGGATTTGCCGGGGGCGCCGGGCGCGATGACCCGGGCGCCGGCGATCCCGAGGGGGTTCTGCACTGGGCCGTTGATGAGGTTCTGCCGGGCCAGCGGCGTGTCGAAGCGCGCGTCGAAAAACGCCCCGGCGCCGCCGGGCCGGTGGCACATGGCGCAGTTCGCGTCCAGATAGGAGCGGATGCGCAGGTTGAGCGACGCATGCGGGTCCGTGATGGCAGCCAGTTTGGAGAGCCGGGGAATCTTTTTTTCATCAAGTGCCGGATTGAAAAGCCCGAGATGATTCAGGGCGCGCAGCTGATTGTCGGTGATTCCCCCGGGATATTGGAAATCGCGGTTGAACTGTCGCGTGTTCGCGCCGAGCACGCCGCCGGAGACAGGCGTGTGACAGGTGAGGCAATCCTGCCGGCCAGGATAAAACCACTGCTGCACCCGCGAGCCGGTTGCCGTCCGGATGGCGATATCCTCCGTGACGCCCACGGATACCAGGTCCGCATCGCGGTGGTCAGCCCGCCATCGATAGCTGGCGCCATAGACGCTCCCGTTGGTGTCGCAGACGAGCAGGCGCGTTTCGAGGCGCTGCAGCATTTTCGGGTTGGTGTCGTCCACTGGCAGGTCGAAGTGCTTCACGAACACGGAGCCGGCCGGGAAATCCCATTCCCCGGTGGCTGCGAAGCCGATGGTGCTATTCGTCGGCACCGTGAACCAGCGGGTTTTTACCGCGCCATCGGACCACAGGGGGGAGTTGACCGCGTAAGGGATGAGCGCGTTGGCGGGCGTCAGCGCTTCGAGCGAGGCGAAGGCGCCAGTTTGGGAGAGCAGTTTGGGGAGGCTTTTTTTCGGGGGCGGGGGACCGCCGCGTTGGAGCCGGTAAATGCGCCCGCCGATGCTGCTCATCTGGCAGAGGTAGAGTTCGCCCGCCGCATCCGTGCCAAAGGACGAGAGTCCCGTATAATCCGTCCCCGCATTCGGCCCGGTGCCCTTGGGCAGGGTGCAGAGCAGGGTCTTCGTGAAAGGCGTGGTCGTCTCGTCGAGCGCCCAGATGGTGCGCACCACGTTGTCGCCGAAAATATATTTGCCGCCGAGATCGTGGGCGAATTCCCGGCCCCGGTACACGTAGCCGCCGATCACGGCGCGGCCTTCGCTGTGCGAATAATCCAGCACCGGAGGGCGGCTGGTGCCGGGGAAGGGGTCCGTCATTTTCCCGAGCGTGCCCTCGCAGCGGTTCCACTGAAAATTCAGGCCGGACTCGCCGGGTTCAATCACGTCGATCTCTTCCCGCGCGCTTTCGCCGACGTCGCCGATGAAAATCCTCCCGGTGGGCGGATCCAGGGTCATCCGATGCGGGCTGCGCAGCCCGAGGCAGAAGAACTCCTCCAAGACGCCCGGCTGACCGACGAACGGATTGTCGTTGGGAATAAAATAATGGGCCGTGAATCCGGCGGTGGGCTGCCGGGGCGGGGCGTGGCTGACGCTGCCGCCGCGGCATTCCGTGTCCACCCGGAAGACCCCAGAGTAGAGGCTTTTGGTGAGGATTTGGTTATTGTCGCCGACGGAGTTGTCGCCATCCGTCCAATAAAGGAAGCCGTTGGTGGGATGAAAGAACAGGCCGCCGCCGTGATGCCAGACGGTCTGGTTGGTGAGGTCTAAGAAAATTGTCGCCGAGCCGGGCAGGGCGACGCCGCTCGCATCCAGGGTGTAGCGTTCGAGCCGGTCGTGATAGGTGTCGGGCAGGTTGGGTACCGGACGGGAGGTGGGCGAGCCGGTAACCGTGCCCGGCTTGACCCAGGTGTAATAGACAAATAGGAAATGATTGGTCGCAAAGCCCGGATGAAAGGCGATGCCCAGCAGGCCGGAATCATCCCAGCCCTGGCATTGGTTGCTCAAGTCGAGGACCAGTTTTTTTTCCGTCGCCTCCGGCGAGTTGGCAAAGGTCCAGATGCGGCCCTCGCGTTCCCAGACGCAGAGAGTGTCGGTGCCGGGCACTGAGGTCAGGCCGGTGCAGTTGGTGAAGAGGAGGTTGGTGAAGGCGACCACCGCCGACCAGTTGCCCGAAATGGCGGGGGCGACCTCAGGCATAGCTCCGTCTAGAAAGGCGCCGGCGTCCGGGCGGTGAGCGAGGCCGTAGGGTTTGGCGTGTGCGGACCCGAGAATCCCGCCCAGCAGTGCAAGGAGATATAGCCGTAAACAATTTTTGAAAAGTGTTCGGATCACAGCGAAACGTGCATAGGATTCTCTGCCGTGCCCGCGCCGTCAAACTTTTACCGCAAGCTGGAAACGATCAGTGGTTTTTTAAAGCAGGATCCAACCAAGGTCAGAACCAGTAGAGACCCCAATGAGCAGACGATGGTGGCGCCAGTCGGAAAATCAAATTGGTAGGCGATTGTTAAGCCGATCACACTGCTCAGGGTCGCTACCGTCCAGCCGATGATAATCAAGGACCTCAGCTTTTGGGCAAGCAAGCTGGCGCAAACCGCAGGTATCACAAGGTAGGAAAAGACCATCAGGACGCCTCCAATTTGCACAAAGCTGGTGACAACTAAACCGAAAAGGGCGTAGAACAAAAAATCCCACCAGCGTATCGCAAGGCCTTCGGATGCGGCGCGTTCCGGTTCGAAGGAAATCAGCAGAAATTGTTTCCTAAACGCGAAATGCACCGTCCCGATGATTAGGTAAATGAGGGAGGTTGTAAGAACTTGATCAGGGCTGACCAATAAGACGTCGCCGATCAGGGTGTGGCGCAATTCTTCATTGCCTTTCGCGTTGCGGCTCAAGAGTAGGATTCCCAGAGCGGCGGCTACAACATAGACAGTCCCTATCAGCGCCTCCTGAGGCACGCGGTGACGCCCCTGTGTTCGTGTCATCGCGAAAACCGCTGCGCCGACGAGTGTGAAGCCAAACGACCAGAGGTAAGTCTGCCAATCGCCCGATTCATGGCCAAGCAATAGGGCGAGGCACGTTCCCAGGGCTGCCGCCTGAGCCAGTGCAAGGTCCACAAAGATAACCTCGCGCCGCACGATGTGGAGTCCGAGATAGACCAGAATCCCAGGTAGCAAGAGGCACGCGACCAGCGGCCACTTCATCAACATAAACATTTCGCTCATAATGTCGTCCTCCTTTGACCTTTAATTTTTTTTGATCAGTGACTCGGCCAGCAAGTTTACCGTCTGATTCATCATTTGGATGTAGCCTCCTTCGGTCCCTTTGACGCCACCGGGGAATTGTGTCACATCCACGACGGTGGCGCCGGTGTTCCGGGCGACGGTTTCGGCAGTTTTCCGGTTTAAGTAGGGATCCACGATGACGGTGTTGACATGCATGGCTTTCATTTTTTTGATAATCTGGCCGAGGTGCGCCGGCGTGGGCGGGATTCCCGGCTTGGGTTCCAGAAATAAGTCGATTTTTAACTCGAAACATTCGCCAAAATATAGCCATGAATTATGATAAGCGGCCAGCTCCCGGCCTTGAAATGGGGCGAGTGTTTTTTTCCAGCCTGCTAATTTGTTGTCAATTTCAGTGTTGAATTGGCTCAAATTGCCTTGAAAAGTAGCCGCTGATTTCGGGTCGAGCAGACAGAGGGATTCCGCGATATGCTGTGCCACGACCTTCGCATTGACGGGGTCGGCCAGATAATGAGGATTGCCCGCCGAGTGGATGTCGCCTTTAGCGCGGTCGAGCGAGGCTGGCACTTCGAGCAGTCGAACCCCTTGGGAGCAGGCGATGCGGCCGGGGGCGCCGGATGCGAGTTTCTCGTTGCGTGATTGATCCAGCAAGGCAGGCAGCCAGCCGGCTTCCAGACCGGCTCCGCCCTCAATGAGCACATCGGCATGGTTCAGCTTCACGATGAAGCTGGGCTTGGCGTCCACGAAGTGGGGGTCTTCAGTAGGTTTCGCCAGGGTTGTCAGCTCGATTTTATCATCCCCAATGACTCTGGCGATGGAAGCGATATCGGGCGTTGTGGCCACGACGTTAAGTCTTGCGTTTGCGGCGGACGAAAGCAGCTGCAGTGTCAATAGGACAGGGGCAATATGTTTCATGATTGTAGGTCCGCTTGTAGTTTTAGAATTTGTGCGCACCGTGCGCGCCCAGCAGAAATTCCAGCTGGAGCCATACCGAAAACTGGTTGCCGAACAGGGTGCCGTGGTCGTAGTTGCACTGCAGGCGGACCTTGGAAAATTCGCTCGGGAAGAAGGCGAGCATGGGTGAAAGCCGGGTGCGTTCATTGCGGTAAATATCGGATGGATCATAGCTGCCCTTGTTGCCGTTGGCATATTCACCCCGCAAACCGGCGGTCCAGCGTTCCCGGAAGCCCCATAGCACCTGCGAATAAATCCCCCAATCTTCCAGCGTCTCTGCCGGTAGGCTTGCATATCCCGCGGGCGCGTTCGTCAGGTTAGCGGCGGCTTGGAAGCGTTGATAGTTCGCCTCGGTCTGCCATGACACAAAGGGGAACCCCGCATTTGCGTTGGCGGGCTTCCATTTCCAATACAAATCCACCCCGTAAATCTCGGTGCGTTTGCCGGTGCCCGTATCGTTCGGTCCAAATGCCGCCGACGCTCCGGCAACCAATGTTTGTTCGTCCGTCAATTCAAAGGAGGAGGTGATACGTGGCGCCATAAGCAAATCCCCCGGTCCGCGTAAAGTGCGGTCCAAGGTCTCGCGACCATGGACGCGCGGTACGCCGTCCACGTCCTCGCCTTCATTTCGGAAACTGAAGGCCGTTCCGCCTTGGCCATTGAAGACGCCAAGATATGCTTCCGTGTAAAATGGCGTCGGCGCTAGCCAGGACAGTTGCGCGCCGACATTGCGCAGCCCGTCCGGCCCTAGGGTGCGATTCAGGATGATGGGCTGGTCTACAAACGACCATTGGTGTGGGTGCTGCGAATTTTGTCGCCCAAACGCGGCAAAGAACTGGCCGGCTTTGAGCTGCAAATTGTCTGGCAGTGCGGTGGACACCAGGTAGGCCTCTTCCAGTTCGGCCCCGGTTTCGTTATTCTGATCCAGCTTATAGACGATATTCCCGTAGCCCTTGAAATAGGGGTCCACTGCGCCGTCGATGGCGATTTCCGCGTTGCGTAAGGAGAATCCGTTGTTGCTGGGATCATGGTCGCCTAGTTCCAATTGTCCCGCCGGATCGGCCGCCGTGGATCCCCCAGCAGCTATCAACACATCGAAGCTGATGTTCATATAGGCTGAGTCGGAACGGACGAGGGTGAGCGGAGCTGACAGTGAATTGGTCGCTGGCAGCAGGGTTCTGGAGGAAGGCGGCGATGGTTCCAATTGCGCGGCGGTGTTGGAGGACGCCCCGGTCACCGGATTGTCGTTCGTGACTTGGTTTGATTGCAAGGCCGCCAGCTCGCGACGCAGGCTTTCCAGTTGCTGGCGTTGTTCACTTTGATTTTGCTCAAACTTTTCCTGCATCTGCAATAGCATCTGCTTCAACTGCGCCACTTCATTTGTCTCCTCGGCTTGAATGGGGGTACCGATCAAGCTGAGAGCAGAGGACAACCCTAGAATCAATTTTAGTTTCATATTCCTTCTCCAATCCAAACGGCCACAAGATTGTAGCCGCTTGTTCAATAACGGATTAACCAACGGGAAAGCCAATCAGCCGAGGCTGACCGGACCATTAAGCGGGTAAAGAAGAGGCTGGAGGGGGGGCGCGACCCGGCGGCAGGTGTGCAATCCCGCTGGGGAAGTATGAAAAAAAGCGGCATGGAATTGCCTTGATGAGAGCGGTCGGCACGGCCGCTGCAACCTCGCCGCTGGACGAGTCAATCTGGCCATGAGAAAAAAGCGTTACCGAGCACGCATGGCTGACGTGATCCGCGTCCGCGTGGAGGAGTTCGTGCAAAACCGGCGAGGCAGCCAGTCCGTTCAGCGCCAGCACCAAGGCTGCCAGTAAAGTGGACAAAGCCGCTTTGCCTGATGGAACAATTATTTGTTTTACACTTTTCACTGAACGTGCCGCGCTCAATGATTGCAAATATCGTGTTGTTGGCAACAGGTTTTAAAGTGCAGGAACTTGCACCAGCATTTGACCCGACTCATCCGTGACCGTATTTAGCACCGGCAAATCCCGCCGTGCCGGCCCAAGCGTGACATGCCCGGCCGGGTCGAAGGTTGAGCCATGACATTTGCAGTAGAAGGAATGGTCCGGCTCCGCGTTAAGCTTGCATTTGCGATGCGTGCAGAAGGACGAGAGAGCGAATAATTTTTCGCCGTGGCGGATCACAAAGAATCCCTGGTCGCGAAAATGACTGTAAACCCCATCAGTGGCGTAGTGGCTGGCCGGTCCGGCATTGACCATGCGTCCGGGTGTTGCCGGCGTTACGCCGCCGCCATCCCCCATGTTCTTGCAACCGGCGGCCAGCCCCGCAGTCAGCAGCAGAAATTGTCGGCGGTTGATGCTCATCGTTTCAATATTCAAACACGAGGCTCGAGATGATACCCCAATGCGTATCGGCACGGGCATTATTGTTCATGGGGAAGACAAATCCAAGCCCAAGCCGCGGCTGCAATCCGCCGATAGTTTTGAGGTTGGCGCGAAAGCCCGCATCGCCGACGAGGCTCGTGTGACCGGAATCGCCGTGGTTCATCTGCGTGTCACTAATAACTTCCAATATCGGAATTAACTGCTGAACCCCGGGCAGGGGCAGTTCCTCCTGTGGGAGCGTGTAGCCGAAAACAAAACCGGATTCAAACGTCTGCAGTCCGCCTTCGTCGCCGCCACCGAACATCGTGGCGTAACCGAGCAAAGTCTGGAACGTGAAATGGTGGCCGACCCGCAGGTTGTTGAAAAGCTTGGGGACGAACTCGGTGTTCTTGCTGACGTCGGAGTTGACTGGGATGCCGACTTCCACGGCAGCGCCGACCGTGGTGTCCCAGAAATTATTTGCCGCGACCAACTGATAAAACGGATGCCGCGCGCCTAGGTCAATGTTCCCAATGCCCTGCTGGGCGCTCTGTCCGGCGGCGGCGGTGCATTCGTAAGGCACTTCCAATTCCAGCGTCATCAGGCCGAAACTTTGTTCCAGCTCCAGATTAACGGTGTCACTCTGTTGGGCGTTTGCTTCCGTGTGGAGCCAGTCGAGGCGAACTTCATTTTCAACGTCGGTTTCGCCCACGAGCAGTGGCTCGGGAAAAATTCCCTGCCCATACGAACTGCGATGGTCGAGGCCGTCGAAAAATCCATACCGCGTATTTGGCGCGGCGGTCAATCTGGCGGCGTGCGTCACCGCCTCCTCCTCATCCGCGAGTCCCGTTGTTTCGGCGACAGCTGCGGCGGTCAATACCCCGAAAACACAAGAGACAGTCTTTATTTTAAATTTCACGACGCTAATAATAGCAGGTGAATTTTTGTTTGCTTTCGTTCGTTTGCTTAAATTTGTCGGCGACTTGCGGTATAAGGTATTTGCCCGGCGCGGGGAACATTGGCAGAGTGTCGGCGTGCCGAAGTCCTCCAAACGTCCTGATCCCGCCCCCCGCGCCGGGAAGATTCCTGGCGCGCCGTCCTTCACCGAGCGCCCGGCGTGGCACGGGGTCGGCGCTGGATGGCAGCATTTGCACGGCAGCGTGCAGGGCGCAGGCGTGAGCTTCGAATGGCATGATTTCAAGGCAGGTGCGGAATTTGACTGGGGGAAAAGTTTCCATCCCGGCAGCATCGAAGTCTGCCTGAACCTGGCCGGCGAAGGTCGGGTGGGTTCCGGCAAGGAGCCGGTTTTGTTCGCGCCGCTCACGGCGGGTTTTTATCGTCGCGGCGAGCAGACGCTGCCCGCCACGCGCTCGGCCCGGCAGCGGCACCAGTTTCTCACCGTCGAGATGTCCTTCGATTTTCTCCAGCGGCATCTGGGCGGGGTGGGCGCCTCGCTGCATCCGCTGGTGCGGGAGGTCGTGGACGGGCATGCGTCGAAATCGGATGTCGCTCCGCCCACGCGCCTGACCAGCCGGCAGCAGCAGTTGCTGGCGAGCCTGCGCGACGCGCCGGTGCTGGCGCTGGCCCAGTCCATCTGGTACCAGGCCAAGGCGCTGGAGGTGGCGGCGGAATTCTTCTTCGTGGCGCCCGGCGGTCAGGAGCTGTTCTGTCAGCGGCAGCAGCAAATCTCGGCGGTGCGTGCGGAGAAGGTGATCGCTCTGCTGCGGGAAAAGCTCGCGGAACCGCCCACGCTGGAGGAACTCGGCCGGCTGGTTGGATGCAGCCCGTTTCATCTGAGCCGCACCTTCTCCGCCGCCAACGGCATGACCATCCCGCAATACACCCGACAGCTGCGGATGGAGCGCGCGGCGGAGCTATTGAGATCGGGAAAATTTAATGTCACCGAGGCCGCGCTCGAGGTGGGGTACTCGAGCTTGAGCCATTTCAGCCAGGCCTTCCATGACACCTATGGTTGCTGTCCTGGACTCTATCCTCTGCGCACGCCCACGCAGGTCATCGCACGCAATTAGCTGTGGCGCCCCCCTTCAAAAACGCGCTCATTCCTGGCGGAGTGAATGGGTCTCCCTGCGCGCGGCTTTCGCGCTGCAGCTCATGCCGTTTCCTTTGTGCCGGCGCCACAAGTGTCGCGGGCAAACGGGAGGAATGGTGATGGTAGATATTTGTCGGGAAAGTCTTGAGTGGAGACAAAAATCAGGCGAGCAATAATCCCGCGCCGGTTAATTTTTTTTGGGTAATTGTATTTTTTGGGAAGCCCTTCTGACCCCCTAAAAATAGTCTTGAAAAAACTTGAAACCGAGGGGGGGTTGGTTAGAACATTGAAGTGTCACTGTGAACATATGAATAAATCCAACGAACTGAAGGATGCCCTTCCGAGTGGAACTTCCAGCAGGGATGCGGTGCTTGCCTTCCTGCTGCTGCGCGGCTGGCTGGCGGTGCGCGCGATACTGGCGGGCCTCGAGAAATTTGGAGCCTATGTCACGGTCCAGCAGCCCCTGATCGATCCGGCCACGGGCTTGGCCGATCCCAACGCGGTGGTGGACGTCAAGGTGAAATACTATGCGCTGGCCAATTACAACGGGATCCCGGCCTCCTTGAAAGTCAAGTTTGCCAATGAACCCCTGCTGCCGCATTTCGCCCTGACGGCTTTCAACAATTTGCTGGGCCCGGCGCTGATTCTGACCGGGGTGATGCTCTTGCTAGGGCTGGGCACGCGGATTTCGCTTTTTCTGCAGGGGCTGATTTACATCGCGCTGACCGTGGGGTTGAGTTTGATCGGCCAGAATGACGGCATCGCCTGGCTGGGGATCCATGTCGCCCTCGTGGCAATGGCCCTGATGCTGGCCCAACACAACCGGCACGTGCTGATCCGAAAATGGTGAACCAACCCGTCACCCGCCGGGAATTTCTGGGCACCACCGTCGCGGCGGGGGCGGGCTTGCTGCTGACTTCCTGTCGTCCAGAGTCCGCCTCGTCGCCGGCGGCGGCGCCTCAGGAATCGGTGCTGAACAAGATCAACGTGGCGCTCATCGGCTGCGGCGCCCAGGGTCAGGTGCTGCTGGATTCGCTGTTGGTGATTGAGGGGATCCGGCTGGTAGCCCTCGTGGACATCTGGAGTTACAATCGCGACAGCAACGTGCGCCGGCTCAAGAGTCAGGGCGTGGAGGTGCGGGGGTACGAGAGTTACGAAGACTTGCTCGCGCATGAAAAGGATTTGCAGGCGGTTATCGTGGCCACCCCGGATTTCTGGCACGCGCCGGTCACCAATGCCTGTCTGAAGGCGGGCTTGGACGTGTACTGCGAGAAGATGATGAGCAACACCATCGAGGGGGCGCGCTCGATGGTCCGGACCATGCGGGAAACGGGGCGGCTGCTGCAGATCGGGCATCAGCGTCGCAGTAACCCGCGCTATCAGTTTGCGCTCAACCGTCTGTTGCGCGATTCCAAGCTGTGCGGCCGGCTGACCGCCGCCAATGGACAGTGGAACCGGGCGGTGACGGAGGATTTGGGCTGGCCGAAAAAGTTTACGATGACGCCTGAGGCGCTGGCCCGCTATGGCTACAAGGACATGCACCAGTTTCGGAACTGGCGCTGGTTCAAGGGGCTGGGAGGCGGCCCGCTGTCGGACTTGGGGGCGCATCAGATTGACATCTTTAACTGGTGGTTTGGCGTCATGCCCTCGTCGGTGATGGCCAGCGGCGGCGTGGATTACTACAAGAACCACGAGTGGTATGACAACGCGATGGTGATCTATGAATACCCGCTGCCGACCGGGACGGCGCGCGCGTTTTATGAAGTGCTAACCACGACCAGCGCGGGCGGGGGTTATTTTGAGATGTTCATGGGCGACGAGGGGACCATTAAAATGTCCGAGAGCCCGCTGATCACCAAGCTGTACCGGGAAGACCGGGCGCCGGCCTGGGACGATTTGGTCGCCAAGAGCTATCTGCGCGCCAGCGCAACGGCGGCGGCGTCCGGGGAAGCCGAAAAAGTGGATGTCCGGGAAACGGCGCCGCTTCTTCAGTATGAGATTCCGGTCACGTTTAATAAAAAAATCCATCAGCCGCACCTGGAAAACTTTTTCAAGGCTATCCGGGGCGGGGTTCGCTTGAATTGTCCAGCCGACGAGGCCTTTGCCAGTGAGTATGTGATCCACAAGGCGAATGAAGCCATTGCGGAGCGGAAAACCATTGCCATCACCCCTGAAGAAACCCAAGCATAACATCCGTTTTCTATGAATTCATTCCTGATTAAAATGTCTGTTTTGATTGCGGCGGGCGCGGTGACCTGCGTGGCTGCGGAGGATCAGATGGTTTTGAAAACCGAGCTGCCCAAGCCGCTGTTTGTGGGCACGCCGGTCCCGATTAAAGATGTGTCCAACTTGGAGCCGAAAACCAAGGCGGTCCATGCGGATTTTCTGGTTCCCGCCGGGACGGTGAATCTGGCCAATGGTAAGAAGGTCACCGCCAGTGACAATGACCCCGTGATGGGCTCGCTCGACCTGATCACCGACGGGGACAAGGAAGGCGACGAGGGCTCCTGGGTCGAACTCGGGCCGGGCCGGCAATGGGTGCAGATCGACCTGGAAAAAGAGGCGGTCCTCTCCGCCGTCGTCCTTTGGCATTTCCATTCGCAGGAGCGGGTTTACTTGGATGTCGTGGTGCAGGTTTCCAGCGATCCGACCTTTCAAAAAGACGTGGCCACCCTATTTGATGATACCGTCGGGACGGGCAAGGATCTGGCCTACATTGAAAGTTACAAGGGCAAATGGGTGGAGGCCAAGGGTGCCAAGGGTCGCTACGTCCGGCTGTATTCCCAAGGTAATACCACCAATAAAATGAACCACTATATCGAGGTGGAAGTGTTCGGGCGGCCCGCTGCCTGAATGGCTCTTTCCTCGTTCTTTGCCGCGAGCGGGGAGGGAGTGAAAATCATTGTCGTCTTCCGCCAATCCCTTGACGCCCTTGCCCTCCCTTAAAATCCGATGGGCCTGTTTTATCGCTCTGGCCGCACTCGCCCTAGCAGTGCGTCTTCCTCAGCTCGGCGAGCGACCGATGCACACGGATGAAGCGGTCAACGCCTTCGTGCTGGGTCAGTTGCTTGCCGGGAAACCGTTTCAATATGATCCGCAGGACCGGCATGGCCCGGCGCTCGCTGCCGAAACTCTGCCGGCGGTGCGGTTTCTGGGTGTGAAGCAATTCGCGGACCTCACCGAATCGCAGGTGCGCCGGGTTCCCGCGGTGACCGGGGCAGTCATGGTTTTATTATTCGGGGCGGGCGTGGAGATGTTCGGGTTCACCGCCTGCCTGGTGGCTGCCCTGCTGTTCGCCTTCGCTCCGCTGCCGGTTTATTACAGCCGCTATTTTATTCATGAAACCCTGTTTATTGCGGTCACACTCGCTTTGATTTTGTCAGGAGGGCGCGCGCTCAAGGCCAAAGGGGTTGGGTCCGCCGCGCTGACAGGTTTCTGTGCCGCGCTGCTGCTCGCGTGTAAGGAAACCGCGGTCATTCACTTGGGCGCGCTGGCGGCGGCGCTGCTATTCGTCCGTTTTGGGCCTGCGGGCAGGGCTGCGGCTCGGTCAAAAGGATTCCTGGAAAACGCCGGGCAAGAGCCTAGGGCAGCGATAAAAAAAATCCTCACGGCGTCCGCCGTTTTCGGGGTCGCCCTGATTCTGTTGTTCACCTGGTTCGGTCAAAACGGATCCGCCTTTTCTGATTTACTGCGCGCCGTGTCCCATGCTGCCGCGCGCGCCGGTGGGCAGGGGCACGAGAAATCCTGCGGGTATTATCTGGCCCTCCTCGGAGGCAGCGGAGCAGGGGCGGCACTGCTCGGCCTGGCCGCTCTGGGTTTTTTTAGCGCGCTCAAATCCGGTCGCCGATTCGGGCTGCTCGTCTACACCGTGCTCGTCGCTGGAATTTACAGTGCCATTCCCTATAAAACACCTTGGCTGGCTTTAAACCTCTGGCTCCCGCTGTCGATCCTTGCGGGCCTGGCCGTCCAATGGCTTTGGGTTGCCCGTCCGAGAGGCTTTGCCCGAGCAGGGGTGGTGGCGGGACTGGGGGTTTGGGGTTTCTTCTTGGCCTCTGACCTGCGGCAGCGGGTGTTCCTGGGTCCGTCCGATGAAAAAAATCCCTACGCCTATGCGCATACCGGCGGGGATTTGTTGCGGCTGGCGCCGCGGCTGCAAGAGTTGGCCCGCCAAAAGAATGTGGCATCCCCCCGCATTGCCGTGGTCGCCACGGATGCGTGGCCGCTGCCGTGGTATCTGCGCACGTTTTCGCAGACGGGTTTCTGGCAGCCGGGGCAGGATCCCGGCCGGGCGGATTTTTTCATCACCGCGGCGGAGGTTCCCGCCGGGTTGACGGAGCGGCTGAAGGAATTCCGGCCGGAGTTTTTCGGCGTCCGCCCGGAAGTGGTGCTGATTTTATGGGTGCCCCGGATGAAGGAGGTCGCCCCTGAACCCTGATCTTGCATTGGGGCGCCCGCTGTCGGGCGTCCATCGGCGTCGTTGCCGCCCACGATTTTCCCAGCGGATTCTCTTTCATGTGCCATGAGTGATATTCATGTCTTCCATCATTCTGCGATGGCGACGCAATTTCAGGTGCGCATTGCCGGCGCGGAGAAACCCTATGCGGCGCAAGCGGCTCAGGCGGCGTTTGCGATGACGGATGACTTGGAATCCAGATTGAGCCGTTTCCGGGAGAACAGCGACATTGCCCGGATTGCGCAGCTGGCGCCCGGCGAGGAGCTGCGCCTGAGTGAGCCCGTGTTTGCCTGTCTGGAGATTGCGGAAAAAATGGAGTCGGCCACGCGCGGGGCATTTTCTGTGACGGCGGCCGCGCTGCAGAATCAGCCGCAGCGGCCGCGCTGGAGCCTGCGGCAGGAGTCATCTTCCATTCGCTGCGACGGCGGGCGGCTGGAGTTCGATTTGGGGGCGATTGGCAAGGGCTTTGCGCTGGACCGGATGGCGGAGGTCTTGAGGGAATGGGATTGCCCCTCTTTTCTGCTGGTGGCGGGCGGCAGCAGCATTCTCGCGGGCGCGGGGCCGGCGGGAACGCCCGGGTGGTCTTGCGGCCTGGGTGAGAATAACTCCGCCCAGCGGTACTGGCTGACGGATTGTTCCCTGAGCGGTTCGGGGCTGGCAGTGAAAGGTGCGCATATTTTGGATCCGCGCACGGCCCAGCCCGCGCATCGACAGCATCGCGCGTGGGCCCTCACAGGAACCGGCGCTGAATCGGACGCCCTCTCGACGGCCTGCATGGTCGGGGGCGAGGCAGAGCTCCTGGAGATTGTCGGGGATCGGTCGGACTGGTTGGTTTTCTTGAACCAGGGCGGGGGATGGCGCGGAGGCCGTGTTCGGCCGATGACCGTGTAAGCCGGCGGGGATGCTTCAGCGGAAATTTTAAATCTTTTGGTGAATAATTCTTCGGCACCGTCTATAACAGTGCGCGCACCGCATCTTTAAAAAACACTCAAGTCAAATGAATCGCCGTCATTTTCTGACCACCACCGGGGCTGCTCTTGTTTTGCCGCTGATTTTGCCGGGCTGCGCCACCGGAACCGGCCGGAGGCCTCGTCCCTCCAATCGCATTAATCTGGGCATCGTCGGCTGGGGGATGCAGGGGCCTCATAACACCCGTTCGTTTCTTGCGGAGAAGGACTGCCAGGTTATTGCTGCCTGCGACTTGAACCAGGTCAATCTGCAGAAGGCGGTGGACACCATCAATCAGCATTACGATAACAAGGACTGCGCGGCCTATCACGATTATCGGGAAATGATGGCGCGCGAGGATTTGGATGCGGTGATGCTAGCGGTGCCGGATCACTGGCATGAGCTGGTGGCCACGGAGGCGGCCCGGAGAGGGCTGGATATTTACGGTGAAAAGCCGCTCGCTAAAACCATTGCGGAACAGCAATCCATTGTCCGTGCCGTCCAGAAAAACAAGATTATTTGGCAGACCGGCTCCTGGCAGCGGTCGCAGGCTCAGTTCCGCAAAGCGGCGGAGATTGTCCGCAGCGGCCTCATCGGGAAGGTCACCCGCGTCGAAGTGGGTCTGCCTTCGGGGCATAAGGATTTTGCTCACACCGCGCCGGAGTTAATTGCGAAGCTGGCTGAGTTGCCTGGAAAAATTGACGATCTTTCCAAGGTGGTGCCGGGCACGCCCGAATGGGACCTCGCCGTCACCGCGCCGCCCGCCGAGCTGGATTACAACACCTGGATTGGGCCGTCCCAGATGGAGCCCTACATCCGGCAGCGCGTGTTCATGAACTGGCGCTGGAATTACAACACGGGCGGCGGACAGCTGCTCGATTGGGTTGGCCATCATGTGGACATCGCCCATTGGGGGCTGGGCTTTGACCATTCCGGACCTTCAGAGATCGAGGGCCATGGGGAATTCCCCGCGCCCAACGCCCTCTGGAATACCTGCACCCGATACCGGATTGAACTGAAGTACCCGCAGGACATCACCATGATCATCGCGGGCGGACACGACGACATCCAGGGCGGCACCAAATGGATTGGGACTGATGGATGGGTATTGGTGAACCGTAGCGAGGTTGATAAAGCCAACCCCGGCGGATTTGACGCTTCTAATCCCGCTTGGAAAAAAGGCAAGTCCCTGCCCGAAGCGCTGCGCACGACCAAATTATACAAATCCCCCGGTCACTGGCGAAATTTTCTGGATTGTGTCAAATCCCGGCAGCCCACCCTGGCGCCGGTGGAGACGGCACATCACTCGGCCATCCCCGGTCATCTGGGGCTGATCTCCCTGCTGACGGGCAGGAAAATCCGCTGGGACACTGCCAGTGAAATGATTTTGGATGATACGGAGGCGAGTCGGCTGATGACGCGGGAATACCGGGCCCCGTGGAGAACCGTTTGACGGGCGGCCAGGATCAGGAGCCTTGGGTGTGTTCCGGCTGGGGCGGTCAGGCCGCAGCAGATTCCGCGGCCGGCTTTTTTGCCACAATCACGCCGGCCGGGCGGAGTAGCCGCTCGCGCAGCTTGTAACCCTTCCGGACCTGCTGCAGCACGTTGCCTTCCGGCACGCTGTCGCTTTCCTGTTGCGAGATGGCCTCGTGAAAGTTGGGGTCAAAAGGTTTTCCGCTGGCATCCACTTCTTCCAGGCCGGATTCGGCCAAAATGCCCTTGATCTGCTGCTGGATCATGGTGATGCCTGCCTGCAGGGAGGCGATGCCGCCCTGTGGCGCCTGAGCGGTCTGGGTGGCAACCTGCGCCATCTCAAAACTATCCAGAATGGGCAGTAGTTTTTGAAACAGGGAGGCGTTGGCAAACTGAATGGCTTCCGTCCGTTCACGGGCAGCGCGTTTCTTGAAATTCTCAAAGTCCGCCGTCACCCGCAGCAACCGGTCCCAATGCTCGTCGGCCTTGGCCGCCTTGGCTTGGATCTCGGTCTGCTGCTCCGGCGTCAGTTCTGCGGGGGCGCCGTCCGTCGTGTTGGAAATAGGTTCGTTCTTGTTCTTCATGGAAATGTTTCAGAGGGTCAAAGCACCCATTGAGACGGCAGTCTAAACCATCCGTCAGGATTGGCAACTGGGATGAGGCGGCGCGTTCGCGTCGGTTTCAGGAAGCGGGGATGAGTGATAAGAATTCTGGAAGAGCGCGGATGGGGTTGAAGCGCGGGTCGCTGCGGGCTTCGCTGATCAGGTTGCGCGCGGCGGCATTGGTCACAAGCCGCTGGGAACTCATGGTGATGGCACCCCGGAGGTTTTGCAGGGCGAGGTCATTTTTGCCGGTAATAGCCTGGAGCGCGGCCAGATCGTAGCGGGGTTCAGGCTGGCCGGGCTCGAGGGCGACCAGTTTTTGCAGCACGGTTTCAAGTTTGGGATAATCGCCGATCGTGGCGCAGATCTGAGCCATGGCGGTGACCGAGGCCGTTGCCACCTTGGGATCGGCGAGCGCCGTGTCGATCTGCTGGGCGGCCTGAAGGAACAGCTCGGCGCTGCGGTTGGTCTCCTGCATCTGGGTATAAAGGCTGCCCAGGGCCAGGATGTTCTGGAAATTGGCGGGGTGGGCGGCGGCTTCCCCCTGCATCTTTTGGAGTTGTTCCTGGAGTTGGCTGCGCGAGGCGGATTGTTTTTTGAACTCCTGGAGCTGGTTGATGAGGTTTTTAATCTGGTCATTGTAGGGATCCAGCTGGATGCACGTCTGAGCAACAATGAGCGCGTCTTCCAATCGATTGAACTGGAGGAGGAAGTTGACGTAGCGATAGACCGCCTCCGGGCTGTAAGGGCAGAAGGCAAAGGCCTGCTTAAAGGCGAAGTCTGCCTCCCGGATTAGGGCCTGCGTTTCCGCCTCGTTTTTAGGGCGGTATTCCGGAGGGCAATACTGGCCGAGACGCCACGCGTAGATGCCGGCAATGGAGCTGCGCAGTTTGGAAAAGGCCTTTTGGCCGCCATCATCCCGGATGAATTTTCGGTCGCCCTTGAACCCGGCGTAGTTGTTCCCGACATACAGCTTCTGGGAGAAGTCGGCGATTTCCTGCGGCTTGGTATCGTAGGTGATCCAGTTGCCGATGAGCCGCTCGGAATACTTGCTCCAGAACTCGTGATCGCGCTTGAAAACTTCCGGGGGCAGCGATGTCAGCGGCTCGCGGTTGATTTTCATGATGACGCCAAACGGGGTCTGGTACGGATACATCCATTCGAGCGGGAAGCTTTCCTCGATAAAAAATTCGTTGGTCGGGTTGCGGTCAAAAATGACCTTGCACAGCAGGCCGTTGATCATCATCACCGCCACCTGTCCGGATACCTGCACGCGGCCTCCCTCCACGTTGACGTTTTCACCCGGACGCAGCTGGCCCTGGGCCTGGCGGCGGGCGACATCCTCTGTGTACTGCTGGAAGCATTCCTGCGAATCCTGAGGGGACGGGATGTAGATTTCCTTGGGCGGATAGACCCCCTCTGCCCGGCGCCGGGCTTCCACCTTGGCGCCCAGCTTGGTGAACGGCACATCCAGCACCGTGTAGGCGAGGCTGGATAGGCTGCGGACCAGGGGATTTTTTTCACCCAGCAGTTTCACGAATTCCCGGAAGAAGGGCGGGTCCTGCTGCTGGCTGCGGAAGTATTGGGAACGCAGATAATCCAGATAGGTGCCGTCCGCGAGGGCGTTCTGGGTGATCAGATAACAATCGCGGCGGTCGAAATTCTGGTCCTGCTTAGGCTGGCAGCTGTGCGGGATGAAGCTTTCGCAGAAAATCATGTAAGTCGGACAGAAACGGCCCGGATCGGTGCCGCCGAAGACGATCGCGTCGCGCGTCATTTCGGGATAAACGAGGTTGCCTTTGGGGCCTTTCAGGGCTTCGGCCCGCAGCTTGGGGTCGTAGCTGAACTGGCCGTCCGGTCCCTCGAAGGGGGGCGTGAACATGTCGTGGCCGAACCAGTAGCCGAACCAGTGGTTGCGCTGCTCGCTTTTGTACCAGTGGGAGAGACCTGACCAGACCGGCATGGCCAGAAAAATCAGGAGCAGGATCAGGACCGGACCGCGCCGTCGGTAGATCAGAAGCGACAGAAGGAAGATAACGGAGATCGCCACCAGAATGAGGTTGGCGAAAATGGGCAGGCCGTATTGGTCCTTGGCAAAGGCTTGCGCCACCCAGTGGGGCAGTTCGCTGAGGTGGATTTTTCCGGCGGGGCCGAAGTACAGCTTGCCTGCCGCATCCACGAGGCCATCCATGGCCAGTATCAGAGCGATGCCGCCCCCCAGGAACCCCCAGCGTCGAAAACTCTGGTAATGGGTGGCCATGTAGGCCGATAACAAAGCCAGTCCGTAACCCAGAAGGATGGCGACTATCGCGTGGGAAGCGGTGAAAAACACCCGGCACAACTCCGCCTGTTGCCGGTCGGGCGAGGTGTTCATGATGATCGTCAACAGCACGCCGATGCAGAGATAGATGGAAACGAGTCCGATAATCCAGGAACGCTCCCGGTTTTTCATTTTGAACAGGAAGAAGAGCGGCAGCAGCGCGATGAAGAGGCAGACCCAGCTGAAGGATTGCGCGAGTCCATCCACGAGCAGGCCCAGCTGCATGATGAAGCGCATCGGGTCGTTAAAAATATCCGTGGGGTTCGATTTTTCGTACTGGCCGCGGGAAAGGGCGTGAAAAAATCCCTCCACCGTGCGCGGATAACCCCACTGCATCGGTGGGCAGGTCATGCCGGAGAGGGGCTCGAAAAAATAAAATGAAGCGCCGAGCAGCCAGAGCAGCCCCATGAATAAAACCGATTTCCATTCGGTGCCCACACTTTTGGTCTTAAGGCTCAACCAAAAGCAGCCCGCCAGCGAGCCCAGACCCACCATGTGGAAAATGGTGATAAACATCGGGCTCAAGGCGCTCAGCGCGGGAACGCTTTTGGAGCTCAACGCCAGAAGCCCTGTCACATAAACGATGCTGTTGCCCAAAAGCAGATCGCGGCCCAGCCGGGGCAGGGCAAAGGCGATGCAAACTTCAATGCCCATTGCCGCCACCAGCATCGTCTGGTGAATGGTGGCGCACACGCCAAAGAAAAACATCCCGATGTAAAGGTAGCGCCGCTGGTGCGGCGCATAGATCCAGCGCATGAGGCAGAGCGCCACCACCATAATCCACGGAACGTCAAAAATGGAAATGCGGTTTACCACCACGGACTCTTTCCACATGAAACCATCAAATCCCAGCAACAGCCCTGCGACGATGCCTGTGACGATGCAGATGAGGTTCTCCCATTTGCGGTTCATGCCTTTCAGCTCCTCGATCCCTTCGATGAGCATGCTGCTGCCGCGCGAGACCATGAAGGAAACCAAGCCGCACGCCATCGCGCTGGCGAAAGACTGGCCCACCTCCACGCGCCAGGCCACGTTGCCGAAGGGGACAATCACCGTCCACAGCCACGAATAAATCGCCCAGAACGGATAGCCCGGGGGATGCGGGATCCCCGCGTAAAATGAGGCCGTGCACAGTTCGCCGGAATCTTCCAATGTCACTTCCGGCGCCAGCGTCAGCAGATAGGCCGTCCATACCAGGCCGAAAGTAACCGCCATCCCCAGCCAGTCCATTTTGCGGAACAGCGGGGGGACTTTGGCAGGGGCTGGTTTGAGGTCCGGGGTCCGGGCCGCCGGCGTTTTGGGGGCCTGCGGCTTGATTTTGTCTTTACTCATTTTTAAAAACGGGTCGATTCGGTTTGCCAGCTAAAATAGACCCATACTAGAAGTGAAATCCCGGTGGTTTGTCCAATCAAAAGTGACGGAGAAACTTCTGGACGGAAAGGAGGTGGAACCTCGCCGCTGCGCTGGCGGGAGCCGTTGGGTTGGAAAAAGCCAAAAGCCGGATGGAACAACTGGAGGCTGCGAATGCAGCAAAACACAACACAACCGGTGGGATTGGCAAGTTAAAAACGCCCTGATCTATACTGTTTCCCGCTCAAAAAAACCGCAGTTTCGCATTGTGGGATCCGGGCATTTTTCATATCTTTTCAGCAGTCGTTACCGCACTCAATTTTACCTGAAATTGCACCATCATTATGTCGAGCACTGCTGAATCTTCTGAAGAAAAAAACGGGTCGCCCGAGAGGATTGCCGATGGCAATTATGACGCCTCCAAGTTGAGCCAGCTCAAAGGGCTGGAGGCCGTTCGCAAGAAGCCCGGCATGTATATCGGCGGCACCGACGAGCGCGCCCTGCACCATTGCGTGAGCGAGGTGCTCGACAATTCCGTGGACGAACATCTGGCGGGTCACTGCCATCATCTGGAGGTGACCATCCATGTGGACGGGTCCATTTCAATCCGTGACGACGGGCGCGGCATTCCGGTGGACATCAATAAAGATTCCGGCCTGCCCGGCGTGGAGCTGGTGCTGACCACGCTGCATTCCGGGGGCAAATACGGCCAGGGCGGCTACAAGTTTTCCGGGGGCACGCACGGCGTCGGCGCCAAGTGCGTGAACGCGGTGAGCGAGTGGTTTGAGGTGGAGGTCTCCCGCGACGGCGAGGTGCATCACATGGAGTTTGAGCGCGGCAAGACGGTCCAGAAGCTTCATGTCATCGGCAAGGCTAAAAGCACTGGGACGCTGATCACGTTCCTGCCGGACAAGGAGATCTTCCGGGAAACGACCGAGTTCAAGGCGGGCACCATTTCCCAGCGGCTCCGCGAGCTGGCATTTTTGAATTCGGGCCTGGAAATTCTTTTCACGGACGAGCGCCAGACGACCAGCGAGCCGGAGAAGTTTTACTACAAGAACGGCGTGGAGGAGTTCGTCAAGCAGCTCAACAAGAGCAAGGAGCCGCTGCACCCCAAGCCCATTTCTTTCCGCAAGGAGATGAAGGAGAAGCTGGACGACAAGGAGATCGAGGTTCACGTGGAGGTGGTGCTGCAATACAACGACAGCTACAACGACCAGGTGCTGTGCTACACCAACACGATTCACAACCCCGACGGCGGCACCCATTTGTCCGGCTTCCGCAGCGCCGTGACGCGCGCGATCAATCAATACGCGAAGTCCAACGAGATCCTGAAGGACAAGGATCCGCAGATCACGGGGGACGATGTGCGGGAGGGGCTCACGGCAGTGATCTCGGTAAAGCACAGCGATCCGAAATTTGAATCGCAGACCAAGGTGAAACTGCTGTCGCCGGAAGTGGAGCGGATCGTCGGCTCGATTTCCTACGAGGGGTTGATGGCCTATTTTGATGCCAACCCGCCCATTGCCAAGCGGATCATTGATAAGAGCCTCACGGCGGCGCGCGCGCGGGAGGCCGCGCGCAAGGCGCGCGAGGCTGTGCGCAAATCGGCGCTGACCGGCGGCGGGCTGCCGGGCAAACTGGCGGATTGTTCCGACCGCGATCCGGCGAACACGGAGCTGTATATCGTCGAGGGCGACTCCGCCGGCGGCTCGGCCAAGCAGGGGCGCGACCGGAAGTTTCAGGCGATCCTCCCCATTCGCGGAAAGCTCATCAACGTGGAAAAAGCGCGTCTCGACAAGGTTCTGCAGAACACCGAAATCCGCACGATGATCACGGCCATCGGCACGGGCATCGGGGACGGCGAGGGCGAGGGCGCGTTCAATCTGGAGAAGCTGCGCTATCACAAGATTATCATCATGACGGACGCCGACGTGGATGGATCGCACATCCGCACGCTGCTGCTGACCTTCTTCTACCGCCAGATGCCCCAGCTGGTGAAGCAGGGCTTCGTTTACATCGCTCAACCGCCGCTCTACTCCATCACCCGCAAGAAGAAGACCGATTACATCGACGACGATGTGCAGCTCAACCGCATTCTGTTGCAGAACGGCGTCGAGGAGGTGCGGCTGAAGAATCTGGCCGACGGAAAAGAATTCAACCCCAAGCAGCTTGAGGAAATTCTCACGCTGCTCGAATCGCTGGACAAGCACGCCACTTACATCAAGCGGCTGGGCGGGGACTTTGCGGATTACGTGGAGAAGCGGGCCAAGGACGGCCTGCTGCCGCAGACGATGATCAAGGTCCGGTCCGGCAACGACGAGCGGGTTCACTATTTTCTCAGCAAGGCCGAAGTGGATGAGTTCAAGGCGGCGAACAATGACCTGTTCGGCAGCGATACGGAAATGGAGCGCAAGAAGGACGGCCCGACCCGGCGCGCCAAGGAATCCAATCTGCACCTGGAAAGCAAGGCGATCGCGGATTTGCTCGGGAAGCTTTTGAAAAAGGGTCTGGCCGTGGACCACTACGCCGCGCAGGACAAGCCCCTGTTTGAATTGATGGAAGGGGAAGGGGAGCGGGCGGCCGTGACGCCGCTCTTTTCAATCCCCGAAATTCTTGAGGGCGTGAAAACCGTGGGTAAAAAAGGCATCCAGATGACGCGATTCAAAGGTCTGGGCGAAATGGACGCCAAGGAACTTTTCGAGACCACCATGAATCCGGTGAAGCGCAAGCTGCTCCGCATCGATCTTTCCGACGCCGTTGAGGCGGAGGAGATGTTCGTCACTTTGATGGGCGAAGAGGTGGAGCCGCGCCGTAATTTCATCGTGGACAACGCCCTGAACGTCCGCAATCTCGACATTTAATCGCACCTAATTTTTTTCAAGAATCCGCATCATGCCAGACGAAACTGAACCCACAGCCTCTCCCCTTCCGCCGGAACCGCAGCCCAGCGGCGGCGCCTACACGCAGGGCGAGAAGATTTCCAAGATCAACGTCGCCGACGAGATCAAGAACTCGTTCCTCGACTATTCGATGTCGGTGATTATATCGCGCGCGCTGCCCGACGTGCGGGACGGCTTGAAGCCCTCGCAGCGCCGGATCCTTTACGCGATGCACGAGCTGTCGCTGTTTCCCGGACGCAAGCCCTACAAGTGTGCGAAGATCTGCGGCGACACCTCCGGCAACTATCATCCGCACGGCGAGGCGGTAATCTACCCAACGCTGGTGCACATGGCGCAGCCGTGGGCGATGCGCGAGAAGCTCGTGGACGGCAAGGGCAACTTCGGTTCCGTCGAAAATGATCCGCCGGCGGCGATGCGTTATACCGAGGCGCGCCTGACGCATCTGGGCGCGGCCCTGATGCAGGACATGGAGAAGGACACGGTGGACTTCGTTCCGAATTACGACGAGCGCCTCACTGAGCCGAAAGTGTTCCCCGCCGCGTTTCCGAACCTGCTCGTCAATGGCGGCACCGGCATCGCCGTCGGCATGGCCACCAATATGGCGCCTCACAACCTGGGGGAGGTCGTGGATGGCATCTGCGCGCAGATTGACAGTCCGGAGATCACCATTCCCGAGCTGATGAAGTTCATCAAGGGCGCGGATTTTCCGACCGGCGGATTCCTCTGCGGCATTGAGGGCATCAAGAATTATTTTACCACCGGCAAGGGCAGCCTCAAGCTGCGCGGACGGATCGGGTTGGAGGAGATGAAGGGTAACCGCGAGCAGCTCGTCATCACGGAGATCCCCTACAACGTTAATCGCGCGGGGCTCGAGGAGCAGATCGCGAACCTCGTGAATGAAAAAATCATCACGGAAATCTCCGCGATGCGCAATGAGTCCGACGAGCATTGCCGGCTGGTCATCGAGCTCAAGCGCGATGCCAACCCCAAGGTCGTCATCGCCAAATTATTTCAGCACACGCAGCTGGAGGTCTCCTTCAGTGTCAACGCGCTGGCAATTGATCATGGGCGCCCGAAGACGCTCAACCTGAAGGAAATCATCCAGTGCTACATCGAGCATCGGCGCGAGGTGGTCTTGCGGCGCACGCGGTTTGAGCTGCGCAAGGCCGAAGAGCGGGCCGAGTTGCTGGAAGGCTACATCGTGGCCCTCTCGAACCTCGACGAGTTCATCCACATCATCCGCTCCAGCAAGAATCGCGAGGAGGCGCGCGTCAAGCTGCTCGCGTTCGAATGGTCGCGCGCGCAGGTGGAGCAATGGGGCATTTTGATCCGCAGCGAAGCGCGCCTGGAGGCGGGGCGTTACGCGCTGACCGAGCGGCAGGTGGATGCGGTCCTGGAACTGCGCCTGTATCAGCTGACGGGCTTGGAAATGGACAAGGTGGACAAGGAATACAAGGCGCTGATAGAGATCATCAAGGACCTGCTCGACATCCTGGCCAAGGAATCCCGGGTGATGGCCATCATCAAAGCCGAGCTCCAGGCCATCAAGGAAAAACACGCCACCCCGCGCAAGACGGAAATCGTCCCCGACGAGGGCGAAATCGCCATCGAAGATCTCATCGCCAATGAGGGCGTCATCATCACGCTCACCCACAACGGACTGCTCAAGCGCACCAATGTCAGCCAGTATCGCGCCCAGCGGCGCGGCGGCAAGGGGGTCATTGGCATGACGACCAAGGAGGGGGAGACGCCCGATGACAATGATTTTGTCGAACATTTGTTCACCGCGAGCACGCATGATTATCTGATGTTCTTCACCAACACGGGCCGCGTTTATGTGGAGCGCGTGCATGAGATTCCCGACATGGGCCGGGCGGCCAAGGGCCGGAGCATTGCCAATCTTCTGGAATTGAAAGCCGACGAAAAGGTGGCCGCCCTGATCCGCATTCTTTCCAAGACCGACGCCAACAAGGAGGACGCGACGTGGTCGCAGTCGGGCGAACTATTCTTTGCCACCCAGCAGGGCACGGTGAAGAAAACCTCCCTCAACGAATTCTCCAATGTGCGAAAGGGCGGCATCATCGCCATCGGCATCGAGCCCGGCGACGCCCTGATCGAGGTGAAGCTGACGCGCGGCAGCATCGTCGAAAACAGCGAGGTGAAGGATCCCGGCGACGACGTGGTGCTGATCACCAAGGACGGGATGAGCATCCGCTTCAGCGAGGCGGATGTGCGGTCGATGGGACGTTCCGCCGGCGGCGTGCGCGGCATCAATCTGGAGCCCGGGGACGCCCTCGTCGCCGCAACCGTCGTTGTTCCCGATGCCGCGCTGCTCGTGGCGGGCATCAACGGCATTGGCAAGCGCACCGGTTTTGACGAGTACCGCGTCCAGTCGCGCGGGGGCAAGGGAATCATCACCATGAAAACCGGGGATAAGACCGGCGGTGTCGTAGGGGCGCTTACCGTGCGCGACTCGGACGAGATCATGCTCATCACCACCGGCGGGCAGATGGTGCGCATTCCGGTCCAGGGCATCCGGGAAGCCGGCCGCAACACGATGGGCGTGAAACTGGTGAACCTTGATGCGGGCGACAAGCTGCAGGCCATTGCCCAAGTCATTGGCGAGGATGCCGGGGAAGCCCCGGTGGAAGGCGATCCGGCGGTTTGATTTTTCCGCTTAACGCGATGTTTCGGGCTGTTTTTATGAGGGGAAACGCCTTGGTTTTATGGGCCGCCCTGAGTCTGGGGCTAGGTTTATCCCCGGATGCATTCGGGCAGACCGTCGTCACTCTGACCAACATTGTGACGGTCACTGTGACCAACACGGTGACGGTGACGAACCTGGTTTCCTCCATTGGATCTGCGACAAATTCGGCCGCGGGCGGGCTGCTCGCTTCCGAACCGAACCCGTGGGAAAGCAGTGTGACCGCAGGGCTCACCCTGACCGGCGGCAACAGTTCCACGCTGTTGGTCACCGGCGGGGCTCAGACGCATCGGAAAAAAACCGAAAATGAAATCGGGCTCGGGGCGGACGGCGCCTATGGCGTGAACAATTCCGTGAAGGACGTGGACAGCCTCCACGGTTTCGGCCAGTACAACCATCTCTTCGACGACAAGTTCTACGCCTACGCCCGCATTGAGGCATTGCACGACGGGGTGGCGGATCTGCAATACCGGGTGACCATGGGTCCCGGTGCCGGTTATTATTTCTTCAAGAACACCAATACCACGCTGGCGGGAGAATTGGGTTCCAGCTTTGTGAACCAGCGCCTGGGGGAGGTGGATGAGAACTACGCATCCCTGCGTCTGGCCGAACGCATGGAACAAAAGTTTGGCGGCATCAATGCCCGCCTCTGGGAAAGCGTCGAAATCCTGCCGCAGGTCAATCAGTTCCAAAATTACATCATGAACGTCGAAGTGGGTGTCGAATCCGCCATTTCAAAATCGTTCAGCCTTAAAACATTTCTGGTCGACAACTTCAACAACATGCCCGCCGCCGGCCGCCAGAAAAACGACGTCAAACTCGTCAGCGGCATCACCTATAAATTCTAGCCGGCTTTCAGAAGCGGGGCGGGATGTCACGGCGAGAGACGTTCCCTTTTCCAGAATCCATCCGCCTCGAGGGTGTAGCTGAACCGGTCATGCAGCCGGCTCGGGCGTCCCTGCCAGAATTCGATCCGCTCGGGCTTCAAGACAAATCCACCCCAGTTGGGGGGCAGGGGAATATCCGCGGCGAAGGTCGTTTCCAGTTCGCGCCATCGGGCTTCCAGAGCGGCGCGGTCGGGAACGGGCTGGCTTTGCTCGGAGGCCCAGGCCGCAAGGCGGCTTCCGCGCGGCCGGCTCCGGAAATACGTCTCGGATTCGGCCGCCGGCAGTTTGGCGACCGTCCCAGCCACACACACCTGCCGCTCCAAGTCCGGCCAGAAAAACGTGAGGGCGGCGTTGGGATTGGCAGCCAGTTCGCGACCCTTGCGGCTGTCGTAGTTCGTGAAAAAAAGGAAGCCGCGGGCGTCCACCCCCTTCAGCAGCACCGTCCGCGTGGACGGCTTGCCGGAGGCGTCGACCGTGGCCAGTGTCATCGCGTTGATGTCGGCCGGCCGGTGGTTCCCCAGAGCGCTCCAGAGCTTGTAGAGGGCAATGCCGATTTTCCGCCAGCGGCTCTGCGCGGTCTCGCCTGTTGCCTGCCGGAACCACGACTCGAACTGCGCGAGGGGATTGGCGTCCAGTCCGGCGCTATCGAGTGCGCCCTGCCGGTAGTCTTCGCGGAAATCGGATAGGTTCATCTCACATCCCCCGGAAGACGGTCAGCCCCAGAATCACCAGCGTCCCTGCAAATCCCAGACGCAGGGCGCTCAACCGCCGGGTGCGCGCTTCGGTGGCCGTCGCCCAGTCCAGACAGTCGCGGAATTTCCACGGGGTGATGGTGAACCCGATGCCGGCGAGAATGAGGATATAAGCCCAAGCCTGGATGACCAGCACCCACGGAGAGGCGCTCAGATGCGGGCGCCCGGTGTCCACCATCACCTTGCCCAGGAGCAGCAGGAGGATGGCTAGCCCGCGCACGGCCAGAAAGTCCTGGACGAAGACGCAGGTCAACACGCCCACGGCGGCAAAGGCAGCCAGCATGACCGGTTTGTAGGCCGAGAAATCTGCGATCGGCTCCTGATGGACAATCCACAGAAAGCACGCGGTGCCGACCAGCATAAGCGCGATGCCCGTCGGCAGGTGGCGTGGCAGCCGGCGCGCGGCGGCGTTGAATCGGGCGGGATGGGTCAGCGCATAGACCTGCGGCACGGCCAGGCCTGCCCCGAGCAGGATGGAAAGAAGGGACAATGTCATCTTGAAAATTAAACCATGAATTCACCCCGGTGGGCACGAAGAAAATCAATCCGTTTATTCCCGCCCCATCCCCGGTTTCCAGCCGCTGGGCGACTACAAGCCCACCACCGCCGGATCGCCGTAGAGGGTGAAGGAGCCGGTGCGCTCGATGTTAACGTCCATGAGCTGCCCCTGGTGGCGGGCGCTGCCGTCAAACAGCACGATGCGGTTGCAGCGCGTGCGGCCGGTGTAGCGCGCGGCATTTTTCTTGCTCGGCCCTTCCACCAGAATCTGCACCCGCCGCCCGATGAACCCGTCGTATTTGCGCGCGGCGATTTCATTCACCAGGTCGAGCAGGCGATGGTTGCGTTCCTCGCGGATGGACTGGGGCACTTGGTCGGGCATGGCGGCGGCGGGGGTGTCCCGGCGCGGCGAATATTTGAAGATGTAGGCATTATCAAACTGCACCTCCCGGCAGAGCGCGAGCGTCTGTTCAAAATCCTCCTCGGTCTCGCCCGGAAAGCCGACGATGATATCGGTGGTGATGCCGATGCCCGGCTTGGACCGGCGGAGTTTTTCCACGATGTCGAGAAAGCGGGCGCGCGTGTAGCCGCGATGCATGAGCTTGAGCAGCCGGTCGCTTCCGCTTTGCAGCGGTATATGGGCGCTCTCGCACAGCTTGGGCAGGCGCGCATAGGCCTCCACCAGATCGTCGCCGTAGCCTTTGGGATGGGGCGAGGTGAAGCGGATGCGCTCCAGGCCGTCAATCCCGTGGACGGCATCCAGCAGTTGGACAAACGCGGATTTCCCGTCGAGCGCGGGCACATCGCGCTTCCCGTAGCTGGTAACAATTTGGCCGAGCAGGGTGATTTCCCGCACCCCCCGCGCCACCAGTTCGCGGCATTCGGCGAGGAGATCGGGGATGGTGCGGCTGCGCTCCTCCCCGCGGGTGTAGGGCACGATGCAGAAGGTGCAGTATTGATTGCAGCCCTGCATGATGCTGACGAAGGCGGACACGGAGGTCTTGGCGCTGCCGTTGAGCAGATGCTCGCGGATGGTCGCTTCGCTTTTCGCCTCGACGCCAATGTCCACAATGTGCTCGCGCTTCCCGGCGAGGAGTTCGTCGAGGTATTCCGCGGCGCGATGGAACTTTTGCGTGCCGAGAACGAGGTCCACATCGGGCAATGTCTCAATCAGCTCTTTCCCGCGGCTTTGCGCCATGCAGCCGAGGTATCCGAGAATCTGTCCGGGCCGATCTTTCCGGGCCGTGCCGACGAGATTCCGCATCTTGTTGATCGCCTTCTGCTCGGCGAGGTCGCGGACGCTGCAGGTGTTCAGGAGCACCACGTCCGCGGCGGCCTCCGTCGGGGCCAGGGAATAGCCCTTAGCCACGAGCTGGGCGGCGACGGCTTCGCTGTCGCGCTCGTTCATCTGGCAACCGTAGGTCTTGATGAAAACACTGGGCATGATTTCAGCGGTCAGAGTATGCGGCCGGAGGAAGGTTGAAAAGTTGAATTCTCCCAGCGGGGGGAGGCTTACGGTCGAAGTATTTCGGGCTCCAAAGCGCGCGCCCGGCATTTCCTAGCAGCAAAATACCCTCTCAAAACACCGGGGAAATCCCCAAACCTGAAATTCCCACTCCCTGCCGGAATCTCAGGTGGGGGCAGCAATGTTCTTGCTGCAAGGCATCGCCCCTGATAAAAAAACGGGGTCGCAGGACGACTGAAACCCGCTAGTGCACTTCAGGCGGGCGTTTTCCGGGCGCAAACCGACAACCAAAACCATCACGCACATGGCAAAATACAAATTAGAATACATCTGGCTCGACGGCTATGAACCCGTCGCCAACCTCCGGGGCAAAACACAAATCAAGGAATTCAAAACCTTTCCCAAGCTCGAGGAACTTCCGATGTGGGGCTTTGACGGCAGCTCAACGCGCCAGGCCGAGGGCCGCAGCTCCGACTGCATGCTCAAGCCCGTGGCCGTCTATCCGGACACCTCCAAGAAAAACGGCGTCATCGTGATGTGCGAAGTCATGATGCCCGATTGCAAGACGCCGCATCCCACCAATGCCCGCGCCACCATCCTTGATGACGCCGGCGCCTGGTTCGGCTTCGAGCAGGAATATTTTCTCTACAAGGACGGCGTGCCGCTGGGGTTCCCCAAGGGCGGCGGTTTCCCCCCGCCCCAGGGCGAATATTACACCGGCGTGGGCTACAAGAACGTGGGCGATATCGCCCGCGAAATCGTGGACACGCATTTGGACCTCTGCTTGGATGCCGGCATCAATCATGAGGGCATCAATGCGGAAGTCGCCAAGGGTCAGTGGGAATTCCAGGTTTTCGGCAAGGGCTCCAAAAGCGCCGCTGACCAGGTCTGGGTGGCCCGCTACCTTCTGGCTCGCCTCTGCGAAAAATACGGCGTCGATGTGGTCTATCACTGCAAGCCGCTGGGCAAGGACGTGGACTGGAACGGCTCGGGCATGCACTCCAACTTCTCCACCGACCACATGCGCGAGGTCGGCGGCAAGGAATATTTCGAGGCTCTCATGGCCGCCTTCGACAAATACAAAAACGAGCACATCGCCGTTTATGGCCCGGACAATCATCTGCGCCTGACCGGCCTGCATGAAACCCAGTCCATCGACAAGTTTAACTACGGCGTGGCCAACCGCGGCGCCTCCATCCGTATCCCGCACAGCTTTGTGAACAACGGGTACAAGGGCTACCTGGAAGATCGCCGGCCGAATTCCCAGGGCGACCCCTACAAGATTGCCGGTCGCATCTTGCAGACCATCGCCACGGTGCCCATCAAAAAGTAATCATTTCCTAACTGGGAGAGATAAACGGCGCGGACAGGGGTCCGCGCCGTTTTTTTTGCCTCCGTTCTACAGCCCTAATTTTTTAAAAGCCTCGCAGGATTGGCTCGGGGATTCATGCCATATCGTCCGCCAGCCGCGCGCGGCGCCGGCGGCGATGTTTTCGGCGCGGTCATCGATATAAATAATATCGCCACCGCGTTTGCCGGTCATCTGCTCGAGCGCCAGATAGATGGGCTCGTCCGGTTTCATGGACCTGACCTCGTAGGAGAAAATATAGCCTTCGAATTTCTGAAAGAACGGGAAGCAGCGCCGGATATGCTCAATGGCTAAGTCGTTAGTATTGGAGAAAATGTAGGTGGCGATGCCGCGCCGGCGCAGGCCCGCATGCAGTTCAAGCATCGGGGGGATGGCCGTGAAGATGTCCGCAAAAAAACCCCCGAATTCTTCGAGCCCCCCCAGAAAACCCGTGGCCTGACAGACGGCCTCGAAAAACTCCTGTCGCGTCAGGCTCCCCGTTTCATATCCGATGAGCAGCGGCGAGCTGCCGAGAAACGCGTGCAGGTTTTCCGGCGGCCGTGTGCAGCGGGCCGCAATCCCTCGGGCGGCGATCGCATAGTCAAAATCCACCAGGACCTTGCCGAGATCGAAGGCGACGATGGGTGAGCTCACAGCATCTCCCTGCGTCCCTCCAGCGCGCGGCTGAGGGTGAGTTCGTCGGCAAATTCCAGGCCGCTGCCCGCCGGCAGGCCGTAGGCGATGCGTGAAACCATGAGGCCGCTGCGCGCCAGCCGCTTGGCCAGATAAAAACTCGTCGCGTCGCCCTCCACATCTGTCCCCAGCGCGATGACGATTTCCCGGACGGGCTCGTGGGCGAGGCGTTTTTCTAGCTCGGCAATGCGCAGATCGTCCGGCTCCACGCCGTCGAGCGGCGAGATTTTGCCGCCCAGCACGTGGAACTTACCGCGAAAGGTGCCGGACTTTTCGACGCTTAAAATGTCCACCGCGCGCTCCACGATGCAGAGCAGCGAGGCGTCGCGCCGCGCATCGTCGCAGATGCGGCAGGGGGATTTCTCCGTCAACGCGCCGCAGGTCGTGCAGAGCTGGATCTTGTCGCGCGCGTGCAGGATTGTGTCCGCCAGCTGTTTCACGAGGGGGACATCGGTCTGCACGAGATGGAGGGCGATGCGTTCGGCGGAACGAGGCCCCACTCCGGGAAGTTTGGCGAAGACGGCGACGAGCTGCGTGATGGCGTCGGGGAGCATGGCGTTGATTAATGAATAAGGCGGCGGCGCGCAGACGGCCCGTGCACCCCGTATTTCAAAAGTGTCACATGCCCGGCAGATTCATGCCCGCCGTGATACGGCCCATCTCCGCATTCGAAATGGCCTTGGCCTGGCCGAGCGCCTGATTGGCAGCGGTCAGAATCAAGTCTTCCAGAAACTGGGCATCCGAGGGGGCGAGGGCCTGCGGGTCAATCCGGACGGAAACGAGGGTGCCATCGCATTTGGCGGTGACCTTGACCGCGCCGCCGCCGCTGGTGGCTTCCACCGTGCGCGCGGCGAGCTGGGCCTGCACCTCTTCCATCTGCTGCTGCATCCGCGCCGCCTGCTTCATTAATTTTCCAATGTTGGACATGATATTCCAGGGGATGGGGGATTAGTTACGGACTTCCACAATCCGGCCTTTAAAAATTTCCAGGGCTTTTTGTATCAGGGGATCGTTCTTGAAAGTGTCCTGGCTGAACGGCACCGGCGCAGCTTTTTTTGCGGCGACGACCGGCGCGCTCTCGGCGCGCTTGGGGGCAGCGGCGGAGGCGCTGCGCGGGGCGGCCGCGGGAGACGCAGTTGGTGCGGCCGGTGCGGCAGTTGCAGCCGGGGGCTTTGCCGGAGCAGGCCGGGCCTCGGTTTTTATGAATTTGATCTGGCTGCCAGCATGGCCGAGTTCGGCCAGTTTGGTCTGGAGCAGCGTGTGGTTCCGTGCATTGTCCACCAGGCCGAGGTGATCTTGGAATTCCGGGTCATAGCCGATGACCAGGATTTTTTTCACAAACGAGACCGGAGCGGCGTCCACCAGATAACTGCGGGTGAACGGGCTAACGCGGCCGACGGCCTCCACCAGTTGCGTCCATAGGCCGGCAAGGTCAACCTCGCCGGCGGGCAATTCCGCCAGCGATGCCGGCACCGGCAGCTCGGCGGCGGGCACGGGTGCGGGAGCCGGAGGCGTCGTTGGGATCGTTTTTTGCGGGGCAGGAGCACGTGCCGGTTCCGGCCTGACAGCCGCCGGCCGCGGGGCGGCCGTAGGGGCTGCGGTAGCGGGGCTTCCTGCCGTGTCGCGCAACTGATTGAGCTGCTGCAAAACGGTTTCCAGGCTGATGGCGTTGCGCGCTTCGATGGCTTTGAGCGCGGTGATTTCGAGTAATATTTTTTTGGAGGCGGTGTCGCGCAGGCGCAGCTCGGCATCCGACAGCACCTCCAGCACCCGCGTCAGCGCTTCGGTTCCGGCCAGGGGCGCCTGCGCTTTCATCGCCGCCACTTCCGCCTCGGAAACATCGAGCAGGTTCAGGTCCCCCCGCGACACCTGGAACAGGAGCAGGTTGCGGAAATGGCTCAGCAGATCTGAGAGCAGCCGCCCGAGGTCCTTGCCGTTCTGGGCGAGTTCATTCAGCAGCGTCAGCGCGGTCTGAATTTCTCCCGCCAGAATCGCCTGGCTCAATCCGAGAATCTGGCTCTGTGCAGCCAGCCCGAACATCGAGAGCACATCCGCTTCCTCGATCGTGTTCCCGCAGAAGCTGATCAGCTGGTCCAGGGTGGACTCGGCGTCCCGCATGCCCCCGTCGGCTCCGCGGGCGATTGCATGCAGCGCCGCAGGGTCGATGGTGACCTTCTCCAATCCGGCGATGTGCGCGAGATGCTGGACAATGAGCGCGGCGGGGATCCGGCGCAAATCAAAGCGCTGGCAGCGCGAGAGGATGGTCGGCAGGACCTTTTCGGGATCGGTCGTGGCGAACATGAACTTCACGTGCGCGGGGGGCTCTTCCAGGGTTTTTAGCAGCGCATTGAACGCCGCGGTGGAAAGCATGTGAACCTCGTCGATGATGTAGATCTTGTACGGCGAATGGGCGGGGGAGTACTTGCAGGTCTCGCGGAGCTCGCGGACCTGTTCCACGCCGTTGTTGCTGGCGCCGTCGATTTCCAGCACGTCCAGCGCGCGGCCCTCGGTGATTTCAATGCAGCGCGGATCGGTGTCATCAAACTCCACCTTCGGGCCGCCCGTGCAGTTCAGGCATTTGGCGAAGATGCGGGCGACGGTGGTCTTGCCTGTGCCGCGCGGGCCGCAGAAGAGGTAGGCGTGGGCGATGCGCTTCTGGGTGATGGCGTTGGCGAGCGTCTGGGTGACGTGCTCTTGGCCGACCACGTCGGAGAAACGCTGCGGGCGATATTTGCGGGCGATGACTTGATAGGACACAAAAATAAATGTCAGGGTGACCACGGCAGATACGGAGCAAACTACCGTTGCTGCCTTCCGGCCCTGGCGGGGTTCGTAAGTCCACATTCCATGGGCCCTGACGCTGAAACTGTGCCGAAGCCCCCGTCGCTTGTCGAGCTAAAGCGCGGGAGGGTCACTGCCTCCGTCAGGTGGTGATCGGCCATCCCGCAGCGACCAGTCCCTTGTAGCCGCCGATGAGCGAGTGGACGTTGCGGTAGCCCATTTTCTGGGCCGCATCGCAGGCCAAGGCGGAGCGGAAGCCGCCGCCGCAATACAGGATGATTTCGGTATTCATATCCGGGAAGCGTTTTTCCAAATCCCTCTCCAGCACGCCCCGGCCAAGGTGGACGGCCTGGGCGGCGTGGCCGGCGCTCCACTCGGAATCCTCGCGCACATCCAGCAGGACGATTTTGGGGTTTTGCGACAACCACGCGCGGGTCTGGTCGATCGAGATTTCGCGGATGCGGGTTTGGGCATCGGCCACCACTTTGAGAAAGCCAGGGGAATGATCCATGTCCTGAAAGTAAAGGCCTCGGGGTGCGGGTCAATCAAATTTGGATCGCATCCTCATCTCAATGGATTAAAGTCGCCGCGTGTTGGAATCGAAAAACAGCTCGGCGATTGCTGGCAGCCTCCTGGTGGTCGTTGTTTTATGGGGCGGCAACAATGCCGGCACCAAATGGCTGGTGGAAACCTGGCCCCCACTCTGGACGGGCAGCACGCGGTTTCTGCTGGCGGGCTTTGTTCTCCTAGGCGTTCTCCGCTTCACCCGTTGGCTGGGGAACAGTCGGACACTCACGCCGGCGCTCCGCCGTTCCCTGTGGTGCCGGGGCGGATTGAGCCTGGCTGCCTATGTCACGGCTTTTTGCTGGGCATTGCATCTCACGGCGGCGTCGCATGTGGCGCTGTACCTGGGGGCGTCTCCGATTTGGGCGCTGCTTTGGGAGGAGCGCCCGGGCCGGAATTGGGCCACCGTTCGTCGCTATGGGGCGGCCTTGCTGGCCGTGGCCGGCGTGGTGGTGCTGTTCTGGCCCTCGCTGAAAACCTCCAGCACCAGCCTGGAAGGGGAGTTTTGCGGTCTGGCGTCCAGCCTGCTCTGGGCCAATTACAATCATCAGAGCCGGATTCTCTCCACGCATCTTCCGGGCGTGCAAATCGCCGCCAATGCCATGTGGATGTCCGGCATCTGGCTGCTGCCCTTCGGTTGCTGGGAGGTGGCCCGGCACGGTCTCGTGCTGGATGCGCCGCATCTGGGGGTTCAGTCGTTCTGCATCTTTTTCGGCGGGGTGGTGCCCTACGCCCTGTGGAATTCCGCGCTGCGCCACTGGCGCACCAGCCGCGTGATGCTGTTCAATAACTTCATCCCCCTCACCACCACGGCGTGGGTCTGGCTGACCCTGGGGGAACCGGTCACCCCGACGTTCTGCATGGCCATGGCGCTGATCGTCGCCGGCGTGGCCCTCGGTCAGGTGGACTGGGCGAAAATCTTCCGGCTCCCGGAAAGCTTCTGAGGATGTTTATCTTTTTCGCTTTTCGAATCGCTCGAAATATCCCTGCAGGGGATCGGGCGGCGGAAGTGCGCCTCTCCTCAGTGGAATCGTGAATTGACCTGGCCGCCGGTGCGCGTTTTACTATTGCCATGAAATGGCTCGCATCGCTGATCCTGCTGACCGCCCTGATGGTTCTCTCCGGCTGCGCCCATCATCGCGCCTCGACCGCGGGGCTGTCCGCCCCGGCGGCCGCCATTGTCACGTCCGCCGAGTCGCTCGCCGGCCGCGTGGCGGCTTATAATCAGGCCGGCCGGTTTGTGGTGCTGAATTTTCCCATGTCCCCGGTCCCTCCGGTAGATCAAACCCTCTTCCTCTACCGGGCCGGATTGAAGGTGGCCGCTCTCCGCGTTACGGGACCCCAGGATGAAGACAATACCGTGGCGGACATTGTCTCAGGCGACGCCCGGGTGGGAGATGAAGTCCGCGACCAATAAAGCGGGTGGCTCTCGTTCCAGGGGGTAATTCTTAGGGCTTTATATACGGGTTTGCCCTCAGCAGGTCCGCTTCTTTGCTTCACCGCTGCAATTTTTAGGACGGATTGTTAAAAAATACTTGATTCCCCCCCCCCTTTTTTTTAAAGTTTATTTAATTATGAAAAAGCTAAATTTTGCCTTAAAAATTTTTGTCGGGGCGGGGGTTTGGATGGCTTGTCAGGGGGGCGTTGGATTTGCGGCGGCGCCCAATCTTATTTTTCCGGACAACTATTCTTACACGCAGCAGGATTTGCGTGAGATGGACGTGATTCGCAGCACGAATGGCGTTCTGGAAGCGGATGTGGACATGGTTACTGCCGGCTTTGGTGTTAACCCCATTTACTATGGGGGCGAGGCGATTTATAGCAACCCGGACACGAATGGTCCTTATTATGCGATGGCGTATCGGTGGGATGGTTACGACGCTGGATTTCCTGGAACGATGCTGCAATTGCAGCCCGGTGACACCCTGAAGATTCATCTTCATAATGAGCTGGCCGGCACCAATGATCCGTCCAATCCCATTTTCACCTCAAACTTCCATTATCACGGCTCACACGCGCCCTGTTTGAGCCAGGCGGATAATATCTACGTCCAGTTGCATCCGCATCCGTACCATCCGCACACGATGGAGGTGGTGATTCCGGTTGAGCGCTATGAGAACAGCGTGGGGCTGAACTGGTATCACCCGCACGTGCACGAAGTGAGCAAATGGCAGGTGCAGGGCGGATTGGCGGGCTTCATTATGGTGGGAGATCCGCTGGATGCCTGGCCCCAATACAAGGGGCAGCTGCGCGAGATCGCCATGGCGTTCTCGGAAGTGAATCTTCAGAGCAACAAGATGGCCGCTCTTTCTTCGAGTGATTATGGAACCAATGCCACCGCCGGGTGGCAGAAGCGGATTAATGGCCAGATGAACCCGATCATCCGGATTCGGCCCAATGAAGCGCAGGTCTGGAACATGGGCATGCTCTCTGCCCGGGGCGCGATTTGTCCGATTATTGCCGATGAAAATCTTGCGCATCCCTGGACGGCAACCATCATCGCCCGGGACGGGAATAGCGCCTTTGTTCATCCGTACACCGGCACCCTCGGACCCGACCTGATCCGGATATCCGATATTGCTTCTCAGTCATTGCTGGGAACGGGCAACCGGATGAGCCTGGTGGTGCAGGCCCCGACGAACACGGGCACGTTCTATCTGATCGACGGGTGGGGCGGCGAGGAGGCTCCGGCGCGCGACTATTCCAATAACGGTTCGCCCCTGTACTATGTTCTGGCGACCATCGTGGTCGAGGGCGATCCCGTGACCAATGCCTTGCCGGTGTTTACCAACCAGGTGGAAGACCCGCTGTGGAGTGCCATCCCGGATGTTAAAACATTTTTTAGTCTCCAGCAGGGCGGGAATGCCATCAATGGGGATTCCGGCATCGATCATTTTTACATCAATGGCAAAAAGTTTGGCGAGGGAGTGATGCCGCAACTCGAAATCGGGACCGTCCAGGAGTGGACCATTCTCAATGCGGGTCCCCTGAATCATCCGTTTCATATCCATCAGGGAAATTTTATTGTCACACAAGTGGGGGGGTTCCCTGTCTATCCCTCGTTGGATAATCTTCCTTTTTTCAATGCGGTCAACTATGTGTCGCCGCTGGATGTGATCATGGTCCCCGCATTCTCCAGCGTGACGGTTCGGTTCCGGGTGCAGAACTACCCGGGCAAGTACGTCTGGCATTGTCACATCTTGGAGCACGAAGATGAGGGGATGATGTCCCCAGTTTTCCAGTATGGAGGCAGGGATGGAAAGCGTCTGGCGCTGGCCACCGCTGCCGATCGGGGGACGCTGGTTCTCAATGGCCAGGGGGATTCCCTGGCCACCCTCCGACCTTTCCCGGGTTTCCCGGTTGTGGCGGCATCGGGCATCGGCACGGACACAAATGGGATTCAATTGCCGGACCCTCTTCCGGCGAATGCCGATGAGGCCAATGCGGTATATAAGACCCTGACGGTGAAAGACACGATGGCGATCGGGACGGGTGCGGGGAAGTCGTGGGTGAAGATATACACCAACGGATCGCTGGTGCCGTCGGCGTCGTTTAAGGCGTTTTCGGGCAAGGCCGGCATTGCGGGCGTGAGCGTGGCGGTGGGCGGGGTGAGTGCGGATGGCTCGGTCCGGGTGGCGGTCGGTTCCCGTGCGCGCGGCAATGCCACGGTCAAACTCTTTGATACTTCCGGGAATTTAATCCGGGTGTTCACCAACGTTCTTCCCGGAATTTTCCCGCATGGCGTGAATGTCGCCATCGGCGATGTCGACGCGGACAATTATGATGACATCATCGTCTCGGCGGGGCGTGGGCGGGAGGCTATTGTGACGGCGCTCAGCGGGCGTGACATTGTTGAGGGCGCCGAGGATCCGATGAAGTGCTTCACCCAGACGCTCGGCGATCCGAAGAGCACCGAGGGACTGCGGGTGGCAGTCGGCTATCTCGCCCCTTCGAACATTCCTAGCTATTATCCCAATCTTGTAGGGACTCCGGAGCAGGGGGCCAATGTTGGAACTGTGTCCGTTTGGAATGTGCACGATCTCTTGGAAGACACCATGATGCACGCCATGGCGGGGGTGATGGAGGTCTATCCACCGGCCGAGGAGGCTGCTCCCGTTCCCACGCTGACCTTTCGTCCTTTTGGAGACTTGAAACGCGCCGTGAACATTGCCGCCACCTATCAATCGCTTCCGAACGGTCCGTCGGAACCGGTGATTGCCTGTTGGTGGAAGTCCCGCGAAACTGCCTTCACCTCGATTGGCATGAATAATAAGGCCCAGACTCAGTTGCGGAAATTTTAACCCGAATTCCGAAATGGGGTAGGGAAGGCGCGCTGCGCCGTCCCGGTCGCCGAGCGCAGTGTCAGGCGCCGAAACAAGCGGGTGGCGCGTGAAACCGGGCACACTTTGTCCCACCCGCTCCGCGCGGGCGGGGACAGCGCAGCGCGCTGTCTTATTCATTTTTCACAAAAGCTCGCTTCGGAATTCCGGTTTAACGGACTTGGGTTCGACCCGTCTGGAATGAATTTCGAGCTGGATCCAGCGGCGGGCGGGCTAGACGGTTTTGGACCGGCGCGGGCCGAACAGGGCAGTCCCCACCCGCACCAGCGTGGATCCCTCTTCAATGGCCACTTCGAAATCGCCGCTCATGCCCATGCTCAAATGAGGCAGCCCATATCCCAGCCTCTGCTCGCATTCCGCTTTTAATTCGCGCAGCTGCCGGAAGTAAGGCCGTGAAAGCTCGGGCTCAGGCGTCCACGGCGGCACGGTCATCAATCCCTGAATTTCGATCCGCTGCAGTGCCCGGAGCGAATCCAATTCGCCCAGCAGCGCCTCCGGCCGATAGCCGAACTTGCTCGCCTCGCCGGCCAGATTGACCTCCAGCAGCACCGGCATCGTCCTGCCCGCCTCGCCAGCGCGCCGGCTGATTTCCTGCGCCAGGGAGAGGCTGTCCACGCTCTGGATCATCTCAAAGCAGTGGACGGCGTCGCGGCACTTGTTGGATTGCAGATGGCCGATGAAATGCCAGCGAAGCTTGCCGGAGCACAGGGGGATTTTGGCTTTCGCCTCCTGCACTTTGTTTTCGCCGAACAACATCAGCCCAAGATCGGCGGCGGCGCCCACGGTTTCAGGCAGCTGGGTTTTAGTCACGGCCATCAGGGTGACGGAATCCGGCGTGCGCCCGCTGCGGTTGCAGGCGGCGGTGATGCGCTGGCGAATCAATTCCAGGTTGGCGGCCAAATCCATGGCCGGAGTCTGCCAGACGGGCAGGGGAGGCGAAACGATTTTATCCGCGTGCATCCCTTTTAAACCGCGGTTAAAATCCGGGCATGAATTACTGGCTCGTCAAATCAGAACCCGCCGCCTATGCGTGGGCGGCATTGGTCAAGGATGGGCGGACGGCGTGGACCGGCGTGCGGAACTTCCAGGCGCGGAATAATCTGCGCGCCATGAAATCCGGCGACTTAGTCTGCTTCTATCACAGCGTCACCGAGAAGCAGGTGGTGGGAGTGGCCCGGGTGGCCCGGGAGTTTTATGCCGATGCCACCGCCACGGAAGGGGACTGGTCCTGTGTGGACCTGGTTCCCGTGCGGGCCCTCGTCCGCCCGGTGGGGCTAGAAGACATCAAGGCCGACGCGGTGCTGCGGGAGATGCCGCTGGTGAAACAATCGCGGCTGTCGGTGACGCCGCTGACACCAGTTCAATTTCGCCATCTTTTAGAAGTGTCCGGCACGAAGATTCCAGCCTGAGTGCGCGTTCGCGCCACTTGAGATCGCCCCTGTCTTCTCCCGTCCGTTCCCATTCTCATGGGAGAGGAGGGGCCATTTCCCATTCTTTCCGATGAAAGGTGCGCCAGAACACTGCAAGACCGTGATTGCAATGCGTGCGGTTTTTTTCATCGGGCTGGACGCACTGCTTCTACGGCTGGCAGGGATGCCCGCCCCCCCCCCCACATTTTCAGACAGGCTCTAACGGACGGCAACCCCCGGTCCCCGAAGCGAGGACCCCTGTCTTTTAAAAGCCAAAAAATCCAGTGGATACACCCAGCCCACGCCAGTGGGGCCCGTTTAAAAAATCGACGCAACACCCTCCGTGCCCATACCTCCCGTTTTTTTTCAGAAGCGGATGCCGGGTGAATTCTTTAGTTCTAATAAGACTTTCCCCACTGAGCGGAGTCCCAGCTTGCCGATAGGCGCCGCACGCGCGCCCTCTTAGTCTCCAGCCTCAAAGTTCATCAGGAACTCATCCGTGTTCGGCATTTCCAGGAAAAGGGACGGCTCGGAAGACCGGGAAGTTTTTAAAGGGAGGCAGGCTGTGAGAACCAAAAAAATTTCATTTTGAAAAGCGGGCTTATCCATTTGAGGGCGGCGATCTCCATCCGTATCTCTGGCCGAGACGCGGTGAATTCCCCCCGCATCCAATTTTTAAAAAACAGCTTCGGGAGATCTGTTTTTTTCAACGGGATTTTTTTGATAGCTCTAGCGAGCGCCTGGACCTGTTCAGCCGCGGGCACGGCGCGGACTTGGACCGGCGCAACGGACACGGGCTGGAACACGGGCGGCAACTGGTCGCCCACTAACACGCCCGCGGCCGCAGACACGTTGACACTGACCAACGGCAACAGCCGCTATCCGATCATCTCAAGCGGTTCAGCGGTGGGTACCTCCATCAGTATGGGCGCGACCGGCACCGGTGCGGCGGCGACCCTCACTGTATCCGGTGGAGCTTTGAATTTGTCCGGAACTTTGACCATGTCCGGCACTTCTGCTGTGACTAATTCCGGGGGAACGATTGCTACTGGGGCTGGGACGTTCAATGCAGGAACTTTTTTTATTCAAACTGGAGGCTCAAACTCCATCCAGGGTGCCGTTTCACTGAGCGGCACGCTCCAGCAATCGGCCGGTATTTTTGTTTGTAACAACACGCTAACCATCAACTCGGGTGGGGTGCTGACTAATTCCGGCGGCTTGATCTGGATGGCAGCAAATACGGCCACCGCGCTATCGGATTCCATCGTGGTCAATGGGTCGCTCCGACAATCGGGCGGCACCAACGCAATAAAGGATCTCACCGGCACAGGCACGATGGCAGTCTCTGGCGGGCTTTTGAATATATCCCATGACTACAAACCGACAACCCCAGCCAATTTTGCCTGCTCCGGTGGCACGATTCAATTTACAGCCAGTGCCGGCCCAGGTGGATTTGCGAGCCCCGGCACTTACAGGTTCTTCGATATGCTGATTGATAACGCAGTTGACCCTGGGTTTAACACCGCGGCCAATACCATCGCCATCGCCGGTAGTTTGACTAACAACGGCAGTCCTGTTTTTTCCCCCTCTGCCACCACTGTCGTGTTCAATGGCAGCGATGACCAGGATATCGCGGGATCTCAAGTCTGCGCCTTCAGCAGTGTGATTAATTCAAACACCACAGGGTTGGTAATAGCTCGTACCAACTTCACCGTCGGCGCAACGTGCACCCTCATAAATGGCTCCAGCTTACAGATGGGAAACCAAATCATCAGCGGCACCGGCACGTTCACCAATCAGGCGGGCAGCACCTTGGGTATCGGCTCCGCTTCGGGCATTGCATCGACCGGTGCGTTTGGAAACATCCAAACCACCACGCGGAATTTCAACCCCGCGGCCCATTACATTTATAACGGCACGACCGCGCAATTCACCAGCAACGGCCTGCCCGCGACGGTCACCGGGAATGTAATCATCACCAATTCAGCCGGAGTGACCCTGAACCGCGCAACCACCCTGACTAATCTCACCCTCGGCGTCGGCAAGTTCACTGCCGTCTCCTCCCTGCTCACGATGGCCCGCGGCGGCCTTATCACCCGCTACACCGGATGGATTTCCGCGGCTCCCACCTTCGGCGCCACGATCGGTGTGAGCTATCAAGGAATCATAGGCGTGACCAACGGCCCGGAACTTCCCTTCAGCCCGACGGTTTTAACCAACCTGACCCTCAACAACAGCGGCGATTTAATTCTCGCCACTAACGTGACGGTCACCAACGGCGTCCTGACACTGACCTCTGGGGATATCGTCACCGGGACCAATCAAATTAATCTTTCCACCAACGCCGTCACGGTCGGTGCCAGCAGCAACAGCTATATTCGCGGCAATTTGCAGAAAGCGTTCAGCACTGGCAGCGGACAGTCCTTTACCTACCCCATTGGCGACACCAATTACACGCCGGTCAGCCTCGCGGCGTTAAATGTGACCACCGCGGGCACCTTACTGGCCAAGACCACGGCAGGCGATCATCCGGGGACGACGGCCGCCACCAACGGGCTCAACTCGGCCAAAAGCGTGAACCGCTACTGGACATTGACCGCCAGCGGTCTCGTGGTTTCCGCATGCGACCCGACCTTCAGCTTCCAGTCAGGCGATGTGGACAGCGCCGCCGCAATCTCCAAATTGGTGACCCGTCGCTACAGCGGCAGTGCCTGGGCCGCCACCTCCACCGGCGCGCGAGGGTCAACCAGCACCGGCGCCACCAACCTGACGGCCTTCGGCGATTTTGCCATCGGCGAGCAGATCATCAACGGCTACACCATCAGCGCCACCTCACCGCAGACCGCCGGCGTCGCATTCAACACGACGGTGACAGCCAGGGATATTTTAAATCAGACCGTGCCCGACGATAGCGCCACCTCGGTCGCCATGACCAGCAGCGGGAGCGCCCAATTTGACAGCGATGGCAACGGCATGTTTGGCGACGCCAACAAGACGCTCGCTTCAGGCACTTTTACCATCAGCACCAAGGACACTGTGGCCCAGACCGTCACGGTCACCGCAACGGATGGGAACTCTAAGACCGGGCTGAGCGGCAATGTGGGAGTGACTCCGGCAGCGGCGAGCCAGCTTGTGTTTACGACCGCGCCGGTGACCAATACGGCGGGGGCGGTGTCCGCGACTCTCACCGTTCAGCGACGGGACGCGTTCGGCAACACCAACACAGCGGATGCCAATCGCACGGTGACCTTATCGAGCAGTTCAGCGGGGCCGGTGACATTCACTCCTGCCAGTCCGCTGATCCTCACTAATGGTTTCAGCAGCGTCAGCTTCACCTATCAGGACTCAAAAGCAGGCACGCCCACGATCACGGCGGCGAGCACTTCGCCGAGCGCGATCACTTCGGCCACGCAGGTACAACAGATTAGCAAGGCCACACCGACGATCTCCGGGGTGACTGCCAGTCAGAGCATCGCATACGGCACTCCGACGGTGACCTTGAGCGGCACGGTGAGCGCCGACGGTCCCCTGTATCCGACGAATGGAGAAGTGGTGACTGTGACGATCAACGGGCTGGCGACCAATGCGTCAGTGGTGGGCGGTGCTGGAGCGTTCAGTGTGGCTTTCCCGACGGCAACCGTTCCCAACGGAGTTTATGCTGTCACCTACGCTTACGTCGGCGATGCCAACCTGAACGGAGTAACCAACGGCAGCACCACCCTCACGATCAGCCGGGGGACGCCGATTGCAGCGACGTCACCGGTGGCGAGTGGAATTATGTACGGCCAGACACTGGCGAGTTCGGTTGTTACGGGCGGGGTGTTCACAAATCTGGCGGGCGCTATGGTGGTGATGGCGTCGACGAACTTTGTATATCCGACACGGGTTCCCAACGTGGGCGTGACAAATGTGCTGGTGACTTTCACGCCGGGGGATACGGTGAATTACACCGTGGCGACCAACACGGTGAGCGTGATGGTGGGTAAGGCGAGTCTGACTCAAGCGCTCACGTCCTCGGCCAATCCGGCGGCAGCAGGTTCGAGCGTGACCTTTACGTTGACGCTGGGAGCGGTCTCACCGGGCGCTGGCACACCCACCGGCTCGGTCAACTTCCGCATCGATGGCAGCGTGGCCGGTTCGGGCACCCTGACCGCTGGCATCGCCAGCTACAGCATCGCCAGCCTCTCCCACACCACCCATACCGTGGTGACGGAATATGCTGGGGACGGCAACTTCCTGGGCACCACCAACGCGCTGGCGCCCGATCAGAACATCAATTCTGCGCCGGTGGCGGGCAGCGACAGCCTGGTGCGGTATGCCACTCAGGGGGTAAAAGTGAGATTGGCGACGCTGCAGACCAACGAT